>JBPOIU010000109.1:0-32114 GCA_052034255.1 Planctomycetota bacterium
CGCGCCGCGCGGCCGGTCGGCGCGCAGCGCGCCGTCGGTCACCGGGTCTCGGTGATCGGTCACCGGTCACCGATCGCCGCTCTCGCCGTCGACCCCAGATCACCGCGTCTCATCCTCGGTCGCACCCTTTCGGTTCTCGGGTCTCAATGATCGGTCACCGGTCACCGGTCACCGGGTCTCCGCCCCTCGCGTCCTCTTCACCAGCGACCATCACCACCAAATCGGAATCCCGAGCATCCACGCTCGCGCTCCCTCACGCTCGCGCTCTCCCCATTTCGAATGGAACAGGATGCCCCACAGCAGGTCGAAGCTCTTGCGCTCGCGGTCGTTCTCGTAGCGAATCGCATTCGCGACCAGCCCGAAGCGCGCGCGGCGCTCTAGGCCCTCGTTGCGGCCGTGCCACGTGAACAGCAACGGCACGCGCGCGTACGAGTAGTCGACCGTGCGGTCCGACGCTCCGCCGACCAGACCGAGCAGCATCCAGAAGCCGAAGCGATCGGGGTTGTTCTCGGTGTGCAGCGCGAGGCTGTTCAGCAGACGGAACTTGTAGCCCTCGCCGAACGAGCGCCAGTCGATACCCCAGTTGCCCGCGACCTTGAACTCGAACGACTTGTGCAGCGGACGGATCGCGAGCGGCCAGCGCAGGGCTCGCCAATACCAGCGGTCGGGTCCCTCGTCGCCGTCCTGGACCGTCACTCTGGTCTCGCGCACGAGTTCGTCGGCCAACGTTTGGGCGCGACCATCACGCACGTTGATGGTCACGGCGACGCGTGTCCCTTCGATCGCGATCGCGCTCGCGCCCACGGCTCCCGTGCGCGGTAGGACGTACTCCTCGAGCTCATCGGCGAAGCGCGCGGCCTCGCGCTCGCTGTCCCAGACCGTGAACAGGCCGACCGCGTCTCCGGTGGGAGTCTCCCACAGGACGTAACGGTCACCGTCCCAACCATCGATGTCCGAGAGGTCTCCGTCCGATTGCAGCAGCACGCGCATGCGAACGAGGCCGAGGGTCTGCTGCTGGACTTCGCGGAAGCCGCTCGGCGCTGCCGGAAGAGTGACGAGTTGCGGGCGATCGAGGCGGTCGACGTAGCGATCGGGATAGAGGATCTGCTCGCTCGATTCCGGCGGGGTGGTCAACGCCTCGTCGATCGCGCCGAAGCCGTACTCGGAGCGCAGGCGATTGACGAACGTCCAGCCGCGGACGTACGGGAAGTACAGCTCCGAGCGCACGATGGCGGGCGCTTCGTCGAGCTTCTTCGTGCCGTAGTTCTCGTCGTCGAACTCGATGTCGCCCAGGTTCGCCAGATCGACGAAGCGGAGCCACGAGATCATGGTGCTGAGGAGCGGGCTGACGCACGTGCCCGGGAAGCCACCCGCATCCATCGCCGCGTCGACGCCCGTGTCCATCGCGCTGCCTTCGCACACGGCGTGGAACGCGAGGTTGCGATCGTCGTCGTTCACGAGTTTCGCGTCCGTCGCGCCGAGATCGAAGTGCTGGTCCTCGAGCGCATGCGTGAGCTCGTGCGCGAGCAGGAAAGGCTCCGGCAAGTCCTTGTCGTTGTCCGACGTGCCTTGCGCGATCGTGTAGTAGCGCTTCGTGTCGGTGTCGTAGTAGCCGGCGATCTGGTCGGTCATGAACTCCGACGACCACGACTTCATCTCGAGATCACGTGGCAACAGCCCGAGCACCTTGTACGCCCGCTCGGAGAGCGCCCCCGTCGTGTCCCACGTCTTCTCCATGGACTGGTCGAGGTAGGCCTTCAGCGAGGCCTTGTCCTGCTCCTCGACGGGGACCGGATGTTTGAACGGCAGGTCGCGCACGCGCGCGAGCACCGTTTCGACCGCTGCCGCGCGATCCTCGAGCGTGTCGCCGGGCGGGACGTCCCGCGGCAACACGTTGCAGGACGCGAACATGGGAAGCAGGGCCAAGGCCGCCAAGCGAGTGCATGGGTTCATGGGTACGGGATGTTAGCGGCGTCCGAGACCGGTACGGTCGGCGGGGGAGCCGCGCGCCGGCAACGGGAGGTCTTGTGCGTAGGTTCCCGCGCTCGATCAAAGTCCTGGAGACGCGCCGCTGCGCCCGTCAGCGGCGCAAGCGCGCGATCGCGACGGCGACGAAGGGCGTCGCGAGTGTCGGCAGCAGCATCAGGACGGCGACGCGGGTGAGCGGTGCTCCGACCGATCCTCCAGCGACCCGCAACAAGTCGTTCTCGAGTCCGAACGAGCCGTTGCCGGCGTAGGCGTGGACGGCCTGCGCGCTGGTCGCGAGTCCGAAGAACAACGTCGCGTTGTGGCAGACGAGGTACATCGCGAAGGTGGCCTCGAGCAGGCGACCGATCGCCGTGCCGTCCTCCTCGCCGTGCTCGAGCGCGCGCACGAGGAAGACCACGGCGAACGCGAGTTCGCCGAGATGTCCCGCGAGCAGGCAGAACGTCTCGCGGCCGCAAAACGCCAACGCGAGCTGGAACGGCACGACGGCCGCGAGCGCGATCGCCGCCCTGCGCCACGACGTGTTCTGGAACAGATGGAACGCGCAGCCGAGTAGCGCCGCGGCCGCCAACAGGGCGTAGGTCGCCGAGAACTCGCCGTGGATCGTCGCGGCATGGCCGTCGAGGCGGATCGCCGGGAACGACGGCAGTCCGACCAAGAGTCCCGCGATCGTGTGCCCGAGTTCGTGGACCAAGGAGGACAAGAACCACGCGACCCACGAGCAGCCCTTGACCACGAAGACCTGCGCCAGCACGAAGCCGGCGGCGAGGACTTTCAGGTCGGGCAGCCAGGGACGGCCCGGTCCGGCGTCGTGTTTCGGCACGCGAGTCGCACCGATCACGCGGAAGGTTCGCGAGGATTCCATCGGCTTCCTTATCGGAAGGCCTCAGGCTCTAATGTGACCCTTCGTTTGCACCCCACCCAGAACCCGCCGTAGCACACAGCCGGAGCCTCCCGATGGCCGACGCGATCACGATGTCCTCGAAGGGACTGCAAGTCCCCGATCACCCGATCCTCCCGTTCATCGAAGGCGATGGCACCGGCCCCGACATCTGGGCCGCATCGGTCCGCGTGTTCGACGCGGCGGTCGCGAAGGCGTACGGCGGCAAGCGCAAGGTCGAGTGGCTCGAGGTCTACGCCGGCGAGAAGTCGTTCAAGAAGTTCGACAGTTGGCTGCCCGACGCGACGCTCGACGCGTTCCGCAAGTACCTCGTCGGCATCAAGGGCCCGCTGACGACGCCGGTCGGCGGCGGCATCCGCTCGCTGAACGTCGCGCTGCGCCAGATCCTCGACCTCTACGTCTGCCTGCGCCCCGTGCGCTACTTCGACGGCGTGCCGTCGCCGGTCAAGCAACCCGAACTCGTCGACATGGTGATCTTCCGCGAGAACACGGAGGACATCTACGCCGGCATCGAGTTCCAGGCCGGCACCGACGACGCCAAGAAGATGCTCGCCCTGCTGAAGGACAACTTCCCGAAGTCGTTCGCGAAGATCCGCTTCCCCGAGACGTCGAGCATCGGCATCAAGCCCGCGTCGCGCCAAGGCACCGAGCGCCTCGTGAAGGCCGCGATCGATTACGCGATCGCGAACGGCCGCAAGAGCGTCACGCTCGTGCACAAGGGCAACATCATGAAGTTCACGGAAGGCGGCTTCCGTGATTGGGGCTACGCGCTCGCGAAGGAGAACTACGGCGGCCAGGAGATCGACGGCGGACCGTGGCAGAAGATCAAGACGAAGGACGGCCGCGAGATCGTGGTCAAGGACGTCATCGCCGACGCGTTCTTGCAGCAGATCCTGACGCGCCCCGCCGAGTACGACGTGATCGCCACGATGAACTTGAACGGCGACTACGTCTCCGACGCGCTGGCCGCGCAGGTCGGCGGCATCGGCATCGCGCCCGGCGCGAACATCAACTACGACACCGGGCACGCGATCTTCGAAGCGACGCACGGCACCGCGCCGAAGTACGCGGGGCAGGACAAGGTCAATCCGGGCTCGGTGATCCTGTCGGGCGAGATGATGTTCCGCTTCCTCGGCTGGAACGAAGCCGCGGACTTGATCATCAAGGGCGTCGAAGGCGCGATCGGCGCGAAGACCGTGACGTACGACTTCGAGCGACTCATGAGCGGTGCGAAGCTCTTGAAGTGCTCGGAGTTCGGCGACGCGATCATCGCGAAGATGTGATCGAGTCCCGGCGAGGGTGAGGAAGCGCGCGTGACCGACGTCCAGGAACATCTGCATCGCCTGGACGAAGAGCGCGAAGCGGTCTTCCTCTACGCCCGCGTCGCCGCTTGCGAACGCGATCCGCGCCGCGCCGCGTTGTTCCGCGGGCTCGGCAAGGAGACCGCAGCGCAGGCGAAGCTGATCGAAGCCGAGATCCAATCGATCGCGCCCGGAACGCCGATCCCGCCGTTCCGGGCGTCGTCGCGCGTGCGGCTCGTCGCGTGGCTCGTGAAGAAGTTCGGTCCGCGCGCGATGGTGTCCGTGCTCGCCGCGATGAAGGTGCGCGGCGTCTCGGTCTATCGCGGGCCGTTGATCCCGCTGGCCGGGCATCCGGTCGCGGACGGCGCCGCTCCCGAGAGTTGGCACAAGTCGAAGGGCGGCGCGGGCTCGCTGCGCGCGGCGGTCTTCGGCGCGAACGACGGGCTGGTCTCGAACGCGAGCTTGATCCTCGGCATGGCCGGCGCGACCGCGGACCCGAAGGTCGTGCTGTTGACGGGCGTCGCGGGCTTGCTCGCGGGCGCGAGTTCGATGGCGGCCGGCGAGTGGATCTCGGTGAAGAGCCAGCGCGAGATGTTCGAACACCAGATCGGCCAGGAGAAAGAAGAGCTCGCGCTCTATCCCGATTCCGAGGCCGAGGAACTCGCGCTGATCTACGAAGCGCGCGGTCTGTCGCGCGACGAGTCCGTGCGCATCGGCAAGGCGATGGTCGCGGATCCGGTGGTGGGGCTCGATGCGTTGGCGCGCGAAGAGCTCGGACTGAATCCGGACGATCTCGGGTCGCCGTGGGGCGCGGCGATCGCGTCGTTCCTCGCGTTCGCGATCGGAGCGCTGGCGCCGCTCGCGCCGTTCCTGATCACGACGGGTTCGACCGCGTTGACCGCGTCGATCGTCGTGACCGCGGTCGCGCTGCTGTCGATCGGCGCCGTGATCAGCCTGTTCACCGGCACGAGCGCGCTGAAGGGTGGCCTTCGCATGTTGCTGGTCGGCGGTGGAGCGGGCGCGGCGACGTACGCGCTCGGGCGCCTGTTCGGTGTCAGCGTCGCGTGATCGTCGCCGTCGACGCTTCGCCCGCGCTCACGCACGCGCCCGGCGTGGGGCGGTACGCCCGTGAGCTCGTCCGAGCCCTGGTGCGACGCGCGGATGCGCCCGCGTTGCGGTTGATCGAGGTCGGACGCGCGTCGCCCGTACTTCCCGTCACCGCGCTCGGCCTCGACGCCGCTCGCGCGAACGGCGTCGACGTGCGCTCGACGCGAGTTCCGCTGCCGCGGCGCGCGGTCCTCGCACTCGGACGCATCGGTTGGACGACCGAGCGCTGGGTCGGCGGAGCCGACGTCGTGCATCAGGTGTTGCCGTACGAGCCGCTGCCGACGCGCACAGCGTTGAACACGCTGACGCTCGCCGAACTTCCGGATCCGCGCTCCGAGAGCGCGAACGCGTTGCGCACGACGTTGTCTCGCACCGAGCGCGTCCTCGTGTTCTCGAATTCCGCGCGCGATGAACTGACGCGACACTTCGACGTCGACGCGTCGTGGATCGACGTCGTACCCGTCGGCGCCGATCATTGGGCGCGCGCGACGACGGCGAGGCTCGAGCGACGATCGCCTCCCGAGGTCCTCGTGCTCGGCCAAGCCTCGCCGTCGCGACGACCGGATGCGATCGTCGCCGCGTGCGAGCGCGTCGTCGCCGGCGGGCTCGAGCTGCGATTGCGTTTCGTCGGACCGAAGGGCGAGCTCGGCGACGCGTTGCGCGCGCGCCTCGAGCGATCGACCTTGGCGCGGCGCGCGACGATCGAGCCCGGAGTCGAAGCGGAGATGCCAGACCTCGTGGCCGGAGCGGCCGTGCTCGTCCACCTGAACGACGTCGAATGGACGGCGGTCACGCCGCTCGAAGCGTTCGCCGTCGGCGTGCCGGTCGTGGTGTCGCGGATCCCCGCGTTCGTCGAAGCGCTTCGCGACGAGGCCAGCTATGTCGACGACGACGCGGACCTCGCCGACGCGATCGCCGCGGCCATCACGACGAACTCGCCCGCGACGCGGCTGCGACGGCGCGAACTCGCGCGCGCGTTCACGTGGGATCGGAACGCGGCCGCGACGATCGACGTCTGGACGAAGTTGATCAGCGCGCGGGAGTCGGGTCCGGCTTCATCGTGAGCTTGCGCACGAAGTAGATCGCGAGACCGATCAACAGCCAGATGCCGAACCGCTCCCAGGCATGGATCGGCAGGCCGAGCATCACGTAGATGCATGCGCCGATCGACAGCGGCGCGACGACCCAGAGGAACGGCACTTTGAACGGGCGATGGATCTCGGGGTGCTTCACGCGCAGCACGAGCACGCCGAGCGACACGATCGCGAACGCCGACAGCGTGCCGATGTTCGTGAGGTCGTAGGCGGCGTCGTCGTCCCACACGGCGGCGCCGATCGCGACGATCAGACCCGTCACGATCGTCGTGACGTGCGGCGTGTGGTACTTGGGATGGAGCTTCGCGAACACCTTCGGCAACAGGCCGTCGCGCGACATCGCGAAGAAGATGCGCGGCTGTCCGTACTGGAACACGAGCAACACCGCTGCCATCGAGATGACGGCGCCGAGCGCGACGATGAACTGCGCCGCGGGGAAGTTCTTCAATGCGATCGCGAGCGGATCGGCGCCGTCGCCCAGCTCTTGATAGGGCACGAGTCCGGTCGCGACCAAGCCGACGACCATGTACAGCACGGTGCAGATGCCGAGCGAGCCGAGGATCCCGATCGGCATCGTGCGCTGCGGGTTCTTCGCTTCTTCCGCCGCCGTGGACACGGCGTCGAACCCGATGAATGCGAAGAACACGATCGCGGCGCCGTGGTGGATGCCGGACCAGCCTTTCGGTGCGAAGGGTGTCCAGTTGTCGGGGTTCAGGTTGAACAGACCGACGCCGAGGAACAGCGCGAGGACGGCGAGCTTGATCCAGACCATCACGTTGTTGGCCTTGGTGCTCTCCCGTACGCCGCGCACGAGCAGCCACGTGATCGCAAGCGTGATCACGACTGCGGGCAGGTTGACGATGATCGCCTTGCCCCATAGATGCGGCGCGCCGTCGATGATCGCTTGGAGTTCCGCCACGCGCTCCGTGTTCGCGTCCTTCAGCGCCTTGCCCAATTGCTGGTAGACGTCGCCGTAGCTGAGCATCAACCAGCGCGGGAACTCGATGTCGAATCCGCGCAGCAGCGTGTCGAAGTAGCCCGACCACGCGATCGCGACGCCGATGTTGCCGATCGCGTACTCGAGCACGAGGTCCCAACCGATGATCCACGCGACGAACTCGCCGAGAGTCGCGAACGCGTAGGTGTATGCGGAGCCGGACACGGGGATCATCGCGGTGAGCTCGGCGTAGCACATGCCAGCGAGCATGCAGACGAACCCGAGCAACGCGAACGACAGCACGACCGCGGGGCCGGCGCCGTCGCGCACTCCAGGTTCACCGACGGCGGCGGTGCCCAGCGTCGAGAAGATGCCGGCGCCGATGATCGCGCCGATGCCGAGGAAGATCAGCTCCTTCGGCCCGAGCACGCGCTGCAGCCGATGCTCGCCCCGTTCGGCGGCTTCGCTGAGTTCGCCGACGCTCTTCGTGCGGAACAGATTCCAGCCCATGCGCGCGCGCCTCCGTGGCTCGAGCCCCGGACCGGCCTGAACGGCCGGGGCGTAGCGGCGCGTCATTCAAGGAGCCGCGAGGCCGAAACGCACGCCCCAGCCGCAAAAGGGGTCAGAGCAGATGAGGGGACTGTCCCCCTTTGCGCGCTCCGACGCCGCGGGGGATTTTTTCACGGCCTCCTAGCGCAGGGGGGCGATGTCGACGGTCAGTGCCGGGGCGAAGCTGCGGCGCTCCGGTTGATAGTAGGGGGCGACGCGGGACGCCGGGCCGGTGGTCGTTCCCGGAATCCGCGCGATCAGGTCGACGTGGAACGTGCGCTCGGCCTTCGCGCCGAACGAGCGCCAATAGACGACGAGATCCCGACCCCGGAGTTCCGCGAAGTCGACGGCGTCCGATCGTGCGAGGCGCTCGAGCTCACGCGCTTGGAGCTCCAACCCCGCCGGCAAGCCGATCACCGCCAAGCACATGCCGACGTCGCTCGGGTCGAGCTTCGTCACGCGTGCGGTCAGGCGAGTGACTCCACCCTCTTCGAGCTTCGTCCGCGACAGCGCGGTCGACAACGTCAACGCCGCGTCCTGCGCGTCGTCGGGTCGATCGACGCGCCCTTCGACGGACAGCGTGAACGGCAAGCTCGCATCGCCCTGCGCGCGCACCTCGATCGACTGCGTCCCGGAACGCAGCATCGGCGCGAATCCGTCGAGCACGATGGGCTCCGAGCGCGGCGCGGCGACGTCGATCGATCCGGCGTACGCGCCGTCGATCCGCAACTCGAAGCGCCCTTGTCCGCGCGCATCGAGACCTTGCTTGCGCGCCTTCAGGATCGCCTTCAACGCCATGACCGTGGCCTGCGTCGCACCGAACGAGCCGTCGGCCTTGCGGAACGCCAGCAGCGCATCGAGCGCGCGGGCACAGGCGTCGCGATACGTCGCGTCGTCCGCCAGCGCGAGCAGCGCGAACGCGGTGGTCTCGACCGCGAGATTCTCGCCGCGGGATCCGGTCATGCTCGGCGCGCTGCCGGTCCACAGCCCGTCATCGCGCTGCATCTCGGCGAGGCGTTTGCGCGCCGCCTGCGCCGGCGCGTCCCGGCCGGACGCGGCCAATGCGCCGGCACACAGCGCGAGCTCGTAGGGATCGTTCGTCTCCTGCGCACGTTGCGCCAACACGCCGAGCTCGAGCATCAGGTCCTGGGCATCGCCGGTCGTGGCCAGCGCATACGTGACGTAGGCGTTCGTCGTCGACTCGGACGCGCCGCCGAACGTGGACATCGAGCCCGGTTCACGGCGGTAACCGCCCTTGCCATCGCGGCGCGACGCAAGCCAAGTGCGCGTGCGTTCGATCAGCGCCGGCTCCACCGCGAACACATCTCGCATGTCGTGGAACTGCATCAAGCCGTATGCGGTCAGTCCTTCGTGCGCGGGCGCGTGACCGAACCACTCGAAGCCGCCGCCGGCAACTTCGAACGACTTCAGACGCTCGTACCCCATGGCCACGAGCTTCGTCGTGGCCGAGTGTGCGGCTCGCGCATCGCCCGCCGTCGGCTCGAGGTCGCGCAAGAGATGCAGCGCGAGGACGTTCGGGTAGTTCGCGCTCGACGTCTGCTCGAAACAGCCGTGCGGCTCGCGCAGGATGCCGCGCAGCGCGCCGCCGAGCTCCGCGAGCGGGGACGCGAACAGGGTCAGCTTCGCGTCGCAGCGCTCGACGTCGAAGTCACTCGGCAACACCAGCGCGAGTTCACGCGTGAACCCGGCGCGTCCCGCCACGGCGCGTTGGAACGGAAAGCCGCGCGGAGCGATCGCGATGCGGTGCTGGACGCGATCCGCGTAGGCCCCGCCCGACGCGTCGAGTTCGAGCAGGCTCGACCGCGCCGCGCTCGCCGTCGCGACCAGCGGCAGATACGCGCGCCCGCCGCCTTCGGTCAACGCGACGTCGAGCCGTTCGACGGTGGACGAGCCGCTCAGTCCGTCGCCGAGTGTCACGCGCACGAGCGCACTCCGCACCGCGTCGTCGTCACTCCGCAGCGCGATCGGCAATTGAATCGAATCGCCATCGGACAACTCGACCGGCAGCACCGGCTCGACGGCGAGAGGGCGACCGGTGTGGAACGACGCCGCGCCGAAGCCGACGCGCCCATCGGTCAGGCCATCGGCCACGACATCCCAGCGCGTCAGGCGATCGCTGGTGTCGAACTCCAGCGTCGCGTTGCCATCTGCATCGGTGACCAGTGCCGTCTGCCACACGAGCAACGAGGCGAAGTCGCTGCGCGTCGCGCTCTCGCGGTGCGCGTGCGCGAACGCACGCAAGTGTTCCGCCGTCGCGTCGTCGATGGCTTCGTCTCCGCGCTCCATGTGCTTCGCCGGCACCGGAGGGAGCAGCGCCTCTCGACGCGCGTCGCCGATGGCCGATCCCGGCGTTGCGCCAGGTGCCTTCGATTCGAGCAGAGTGCCCTCACTCTGGATCGGATCGATGATCTCGTCGGCGATCGATGCGACGATCGAGAATGGGCTCCGAGCAGCGGAGTCCGTCGACGACTGGTAGGCGGGAGTCAGGAGGAGGACCACTGCGGCCACGGCGGCGAGTGGTCCGGTCGCGCCGATCACCAGCCGCAACGCGAAGCGGACCTTCGTGGGCGGCAGCCATGCGGTCAGGGGGACCGCGATCCATCTCCCGACGATGACCAGTCCGAGCAGCGCCAACACGGCCAGGGACAAGATGATCCCTCGCGCAGCGGTCTGCGCGCGCATCCGCGCCGCGGTTTCGGCATCTCGAATCGCGTACGACGTGTCCTCGACCTTCGTGGCACCACCGCGCCCGTCCTTCAGCGCTTCCGTGCGCGCGAGTGCGATCGCTCGGGGATCATCGCTGACGGCCGATGCGCCGTTCGCCGCGAAACGCCGCGCGCCGCGCACTCCGAGCAATCGATCGATCGCCGCCGCAGAACCGCCATCGGCGGGCGCGGCCCAGGTCAACGCGGCGACGTGCTCGGGGTCGTCGACGTCGCAGAACAGCCAGGCCTGATGGAACAAGTCCTGTCGCGGACGTCCGGCGATGTCGGCCAACGCGTGGTCGTACACGGACAACCCCAACACGGCGGACCGTGGCGCGCCCGACTCGTCCGTCGTGCGCACGCGCAGCGTCTGTCGTTCTCCCGGGCCGAGCAACGCACGCTCCGGCGTCAGCGCGATCCGCACGGCCTGCGCGGGCTTGCGATGCACCAAGCGTTGCGCCAGCGGTGCCCGCAGCGAATCGAACACTCCGACGCGCAGCACGCCGGCGATCTCCGCCGGCGGTGTCAACGCGACGTCCGCAGCCGTCGTGCGCTCGACGTCTTGATGGGCGACCAACACGCCGCGACAAAACAGCGCCACGGTGAACGACCGCTCGGCGGTGGAACGCACGCGGACGCGGATCGGCTCGCCGGGCTCGAACGAGTCCTGCGTCGATTCGAGCACCACACCGTCGACGCTCATCGCGGGCAGATCGACCGCGGCGACCTGCGGGGAATCGAACTCCATGCGGTACGAGCGCCCGAGCAGGGGCGTCAACGCAAAGCGCGTGCGGCCACCGTCGTCGGCGTCGAACGTCGCGACGGCGTCACCGCGGTCGTCGACGATGCGGCCACTCGCGGCGCTTTGCCGCCCGCTCGGCAGGGTGAGCTCGGCGTAGACCCGCGTCGGCAAGCCGGCGACCAACGCGCCGCTCTCCGGATGGAAGCGGACGTCGAGCCGCCGCAGTGCGAACGCGAACGGCTGCGCCTTGGTCTCGATGTCGCCCCCGTCGCGGACACGCACGACGAACGAGGCTTCTCCACGCTCGACGCGACTCGGGAGCGTGAACGACAGCGCGGCCTTGCCCTCGTCGTCGAGGGTCACCTTGTGCGTCGACGACGTCTCTCCATCGACGAACACCGCGACGTCGACGGTGGCGTTCGCGGCGGCGCCGCCGCTCGCCCGCGCGACCTCGATCGTCGCGCGTCCGTTCGCGCCGGGCGCGTACGTCGCACGGTCGAGCGCGATCGTCGTGAACAAGCGTGGGGATTGGGTGGTGACGACCGGGAACGCGGTGCTCGCGAGCTCGATGCCATCGGCGTCGTACGCGACGACGCGCCATGTGCCGGCCGGAGCGTGCGCGTCGAGTGCGTACTGATCGACCGCGATTCCGGATTCCAAGGTCGCGGCACGGTTCGCGCGACTCGCGTCCGCCGGATCGATGAACCCGATGCGGATCGGAGTGGAGCTCACGGCGAGCGTCAGGCGATCGAGGACGATCGCGCGCACCCGGATCGTGTCGCCGGGTCGATACGCGGGCTGGCTCGTCATCAGAGCGACGAGCGGTGGGGCGGCCGCGCGTCGAAGATCCCAGACGACCTCGCCGTAGGCCGATCCCGATCTCGCGGTCACTTCGAGGCGGGCCGGCGTCACTGCGAGCGGAGGAACCGACAGAGTGCGCAGATTGCCCGAGCCCGGGATCGCCGAGCGATGCAGTTCGGCTCCGGCGGCGTCGAGGACGCGGGCGACCACTTCGATCGGCTCGTCGCGCGTCGGGACCGCGATGACGTACTCGGCGGGGGCGAACGCGTTGATCGTGGCCGGACCGGTCAGGCGAATGCCGAGCGACGTCTTACCGAGGTCCGCGACGCGCCACGACAGCAAGGCGTACAGCGTGACCGGGCCGAACAACGCGAGCACGACCGCGGCGATCGCGGCCATCTTCAAGCGACGCGCGATGCGTCCGGCCCGTTGCGGCGGAACCTCGACGGCCAGCGCGGGCACGTCCTCACGCGCGGCTCGCGTCAGTCCGTTCGCGATGTGCGCGACCTCGACTTGGAGTTCCGCGAGCTGCGGATCCGCGTTCAGACGCTCGACCAGCGCATCGGGATCCGGGTGACAACCGAAGCGCAGTTGCAGCAGCTCGTCGAGCAGGCGTTCACGATCGTCGGGGTTCATGACGCGTCTCCGAGATCGGGACCGAAGGGAGCCGCGCCGAGCTCGCGACGCAGGCGGGATAACGCTGCGCGCATGCGCGTCTTCGCGGTGCCGAGCGGGATCGACAACGAATCCGCGACGGCTTCGAACGACAGACCACCGGACACGCGCAGCACGAACACCTCTTTCTCGGGATCGTCGAGTCGCGCGATCGCGAGGCGGGCGCGGGCGACGAGTTCGTCGCGTTGCATGCGCGCGTCGGGAGGAGCATCGGGTGAAGGCAGTTCCATGGGATCCTCGTCACTGCGGTCACGGGAGCGCCGATCCGCGCGCCGCCGGACATCGCGCGCGCAGTTCATCGCGACGACGAACACGAACCCGACCGGGTCCGCGCGGATCCGTCCGGCGCGCGCCGCCACGAGCGCGCGGGTGAAGGCCTCCTGCAAGACCTCGGCATGATCCGCCGCATTGCCGAGCACCGAACGCACGGCGCCGGCGAGGCCGGCCCGATGGTCCTGGAACAGCGCGAGCAAGGCGGCTTCGTTCATCGTTCATCCGCTGGAGACGACGAGGGCGACGCGCAGATTGCGAATTCTCGACACGAACTGCATGGCGATTTCTGCGTCGACCCGGTGACGCAGCGTGGCGATCCAGTAACGACGGCGGTCACGGTCCGCGGAACTCGGGGTCGCTGGTGTCGCGAGCGCGCGCCTGTGGCACATGGGCGCGTTTGCGTGGATCGGTGGATGCTCCGCGTTCGGACGTGCGGAGCGGGGGATCGCTCGCGAGGGGCGTGGTCGGCATTCGGTCCGCTTCGAGCGCCGAGCGGGCAATGGCCACCGTGGCACGAACATTGCATTAGCGCTCGCCCCCGCGATTGCGCTTCACCTCGTCCAATGGGTGTCGCGCGCTCCGCAATCTGGACTCACCCAAGGAAGGCACCCATGATCATCGAACGCGCGCGACTCCTCGCGCTCGCCATCGCGATCGGCATCGCGCCGACGGCGGCAACCCAAGAACTCCCCTTGTCCGGGACCAACGGCATCTTCGTGTTCGAAGCGACGCAGCCCGGCGGGCTCACGCAGATGCACGTGCTCGCTCCGGCGCTGAACGCGTTTTCGGCGATCCCGCTCGGTTCGCCGGTCAGCGGCGTGCCGTCCCGTTGGGCGCACCGCCGTCGGACGCTCGGCGCGCTCGAGACCGAGCTCGCGTTCGCTCCGCCATTCGTGGTGATGGCGCCGATGGGTGATGTCGTCGGCACCGGCGGCATCCACCTCGTCGATGCGCGCACGAACCCGCTGACGTCGACGCTCATTCAGACCGGTGGCAACCCGATCGCGTACGACCTGCTCGTCGATTCGAATCTGCGGCGCGTCTTCGCCGTGTCGGACGACGGCTTCGGCGGCACGGTGGTGCATGGCTTCAGCTATGCGACGGCGGGGACGCTGACGGCGCTGAACCCGCCGAGCGTGGCGCTACCCGGCAATCCGTCGGCGTACGTGAATCGCATCACGCTCGATCCGGCGACGTCGGCGCTGATCGTGCCCACGGCGACGGGCATCGGCGTGATCGCCCAGTCGGCGTCGGCGCCCGAGATCGCGCAGATCGCATTCCATACGACGGGCGCGTTCGCTCCCGCGACCAACGCTTCGCCGCTGACGCGCTCCGGTGTCACGCAATGGTCGATCGGGCTGTGCCGTTTCGACAACATCAACAGCGCGCCGCGTGAGGCGGGCATCGCGTTGTTCGACACCACGGCGATCGTCCATCAGGCGAGCTTCGGCATCGTTCCGTTGGTGCCGAGCAAGTTCTGGGTGCCGGCCGCCGGCGCGCACGAGCTGGCCGTGGTGGGCGACGGGACCGATGCGTACGTGTACTTCCTGCTGCGCGAGCCGGGTCCTGGCACGTTCTTCGTCAAGCCGTCGGCGATCGGCGCGATGGCGCTCGTCGGTGCGAATCCGCCGAACACCGGGATCGTGTCGGTCCCGAATCTCTGCGGCGAACCGTTCGCGATCCCGACGACGTATGGAGCGCGCGTCGCATTCGAGTCGAGCTTCGGGCTGCCGTTCACGCCGAATCCGCCGGGCGGTGGCGAGATCAACAACCTGCTGTACACGCCGCTCGATCCGCTGGGCGCGACGACGACGTTCGGTCTGGTCGCGGTGCCTGGCCCGCTCGGCGGTCGCATCAGCACGAAGGGCTACGAGCGTCCGCTGTGGAGCCGTGACGGCACGCGACTCGTCGCGACCACGAGCCATTTCCCGGGTGCGCCCAATCCCGGCGTGCCTGGCGTCGAAGTGCTCGAGGTCCCCGCGGACGTCGTGCTGACCGAGTTCAACTCGCCATCGACGATCGTGCCGAGCCCGACGTTCCCGGTGCAGGCGATCTTGCAGCCGGGCGCGTTCTGGCCGCGCGATCGCAATGGCGCCCTGGTCGTGAACGGTCTGTCGTTCGTCGGCAACGTGTTCGACGACGGGCTGCGATCGGTCGCGTTGACGACGTTCGGCGCGGTCGGGCAGTACCAGATCGAAACACCGAACTTCGTGCAGTCGCCGCAGGTGCCGAACTTCCCCGCGATCTTCCCGCCCGCGTTCGACGACCCGAATGGATCGCTGACCACGGTGCCGCTGACGTTCGGCGCTCGACGCACGAGCTTCAACTTGATCCCGGGCTTCGGTCTGAGCGGCATGGTGATGGCGGCCGCGATCGACGACGAGATCGTGCTGCAGCTCACCGGCTACGACACGCTCGCCGCGCTCGGCCTGTTCCCGGCCGCGCCGCCGCTGCGCTTCGCGTTGCCGGCCGGTAGCCAAGTGACCTCGGAAATCACGTCGCTGTGAAGCGGCCGCGCGAGGCCCGACGCGTCGTGCGCCGGGCCTCGCGTGCTTCGTTCGACTCGATCGATCTCTCTCCCCATCGGAAGAAGGAGTTCCACGATGCTGCGCTCGGTCTTCGTGTTCCTGTCGTCGTTCTGCGGCGCGACTGCGCTGGCAGGTGATTGGGTGGTCGATGCGACCGCGACCCATTCGACGTTCACCACGCTGAATCAGGCGATGAACGCCGCTTCGCCCGGTGATCGCATCTTGGTGCATCCGGGCAGCTATCCGCCGGTCCAGATGTTCAAGGGCGTCCACGTCCTCGGACTCGGCACGAATCCGGCGGCCGTGAAGATCGCGCGCTGCGACTATCACCCGTTGCAGCCGCTCGTCGGCTACGACTCGTCGCTCGCGAACCTGACACTCGGCAGTCCCGCCGACGAGGACTCGATCGCGTTGACGGGCAACGAGCTCGCGCTCGGCACGTTGACGCTCGATTCGGTCGTCGTCGACGGAGCGGTGTTCCTGCGCGGCGGAAGCACCGGCTTCTACCTGCAGATGTCGAACTGCTCGGTGGTCCCGCAGCCGGGTGAAGGGTTCGCCGGCGAAGCGATGTGGTTCGGAGGCGCGGGCAATCGACTCGACGCCCACGACTCGCGCATCGTCGGGTGGAACTGCCCGGAATCGACTCCCGCGCTCGGTGCGGGTGTCGGCCTTCGACTCGCGGCGGGAACGAGCGCGCGTCTCACCGATTCGACCGTCGCCGGTGGCTCCGGCCTTGGTGCCGGCATCGCCGGCGCGACCGCGCTGGTCGGCGGTGCGGGCTCGCTCGAATTGCTCGGGTCGACGTCGGTGCACGGCGGCAGTGCTCCGCTCACGGCCGCAGGTGGGGCCGCCGTCGACTTCGCCGGTGTGGTGCGCACAGGCCTCGGCATCGACGTCGTCGGCGGCGCGGGCGGGCCGAATGGCTCCGCGTTCGCGACGTCCGTTCCGACCCCGCTGCCCGTCGATCCGTCGATCGCCGTCACGCCGGATCGCGATCCGGTCTCCGGGCCGTTCACGGTGAACAGCGGCGAGACCCTCGGCTTCCAGACCGCGTCGGCGGCCGGCTCGACGGTGCTCCTGATCGGATTCGGCGTGGATTGCCCGACGCCGAGCGCTCCGGTGTTCCTGCCGCTCTCCCCGGCGCCGATGCTGTTGATCGGCGGCAACGCGCTGATCGCGACGGTTCCGGCATCGCCCATCCTCGGGCCGCTGTTCGGGATCGAGGTGTTCGCGCAAGCCGCGACCGCGAGCCCCGAAGGCGTGCTGCTGTCCGGAGTCGTCTCGACGAGGTTGAACCTGCAATGATCCGCCCGACCGTGCGAAGCTCGTTCGCCGGTGCGTGCCTGATCGCCCTCGCCGCGGGTTCGCTCGCGGCGGGGGCGCTTGCGCAAACACCGGCTCCGGTGAAGAAGCCCGACCCGACGCAGGAAGAAGTGCCGCTGCCCGCGCTTGGCGGATGGAACGGCACGCTGGTCATCGACAACGACGTCGGCATCTGGATGACGCTCGCTGCGGACATCCTGCCCGGCCACGGCTGTCCGCAGATCGTGGGGCTCGACGACAAGGGTCGCTGCATCGTGCTGTTCTCGTACAGCGGCAAGTGGACGCCGCTGCAAACCGTCGAGGACGGCGAGTGGCTCGGCGCGTTCGAGTACCTCGACTTCGATCCGCAACGTCCGGGGCGTGAGATCTACACCGGCGGCAAGCGCGGCAATCTGTTCTGCATCCAGCCGAACGCGCCGCGCGATCCGGCGCTGAAGACGCCGCCGTTCCAAACCGACGTCGTCGCGCGCTTCCCGGGCGAAGAGCTGCACACGATGGTCGGCGGCGATCTGTTGCCGTCGCAACCCGGCAACGAGATGTTGCTGTACACGCTGCACGGCGCGGTCTATCGCTTGAAGCCGCCGCGTGAGCCGCGGGGGATGCTCGGCGTCGAACCGCTCGGCGACGTCGGCGGCCGCGTGCGCGAGGCGAAGCTGCTGCCCGCGCGGCAAGGCGAAACGCCGTGGATCGTCTGCGTGTTGCGCAGCGGCGAAGTGCAGCTGCAGCGCCTCTCGGACAAGGGCCTCGAGCGCAAGGTGATCACGAAGGAGCCGATGGGCTTCGGTCGACTCGCGTTGCGCAAGTCCGCCGCCGGTGAACCCGTCGTGTTCTACGCGACGCGCGATGACGGCGTCGTGCTGCGGTTCGAGGGCAGTCCGGATCGCGAGCCGTGGGCGCGTGAGGTCGTATACGCCGGCCCGCAAGGCTTGCGCGGCATTGCGTGCGGTCGGTTCTCCGCGGATCCGGCCGAAGAGACGATCGCGGTGTTCGGGTATTCGGCCAAGGTCCAGTTGCTGTCGCGCAAACGCGGTGAGCCGTGGCGCGCGGAGACGATCTTCGTCGAACGCGACAAGGGCCACTGGTTGGCGGCGGCCGAGCTCGACGGCCGCAACGCGACCGACGAACTGATCGCGTCGGGCTACGGCACGCGCATCGTGTTGTTGTCGCGGCCTCCGGGATACGGACTCACGAACGTGCCGACGGATCCCGATCCGCCGCCGCCGCCGACCGTCGATCCGGGAAAGGCCGGCGCGCAAGCGACTCCGTCGGCAAAGGCCGGTGTGCCAGCTGCGCCGGTGGGCGATGACGCGTTGCGCGTCGCGGTGCGCGCACGCCTGCGCGAGCCCGGTCGCGTCGATCCGCTGAAGTACCACGGCGGCTTCGAGACCAAGACGCTCGTCTACGAAACGCTCGTCACGCGCGACGAGGCCGGCCGCATCGTGCCGGAGCTCGCGTCGGCATGGGAGTTCGAGGACGGTGGCGCGACCGTGAAGTTTACGCTGCGCGAGGGCGCGACGTTCCACGACGGGACGCCGGTCGACGCGCAGGCGGTCGCGACGCATTTTCGGCGCGTGGTCGGCTTGCCCGAGCATGCGTGGTTGCGCGGGCTCGCGCGCGTGCGGTCGATCGACGTCGAGGGGCCGCGTGTGTTGCGCTTCCGGCTCGATGCGCCGTGTTCGCTGTTGCCGGATCTGTGCGCGGTGAATCCATGCTCGATCCGTGCGCCTTCGGCGCTCGACCGCGAGGGCGAGTTCGTGCGCGCGATCGGCAGCGGGCCGTTCAAGGTCGAGAGCGCGGGGCTGGACGGCATGCGCTTGGCGTGGGCGCGCGGGGACGCGAAGCCACCGATCGACCTGGTGTTCGCGACCGCGGCCGAGCCCGAGCTGGTCGACTCCGTGCTCGCCGGTGACCTCGACGTCGTCGCCGACGGTTGGAGCGAGCTCGTCGATCGCACGCGCGTCGCGGCGCTGCGCGAGGATCCGCGCGTGCGCGTGCTGCGCTCTCCCGGTTCGTCGGTCGCGTACTTGTCGTTCCGCATGACCGAGGGGCCGACCGCGGAACTCGGCGTGCGCGCCGCGATCGCAGCCGCCGTGGATCGGGCGGAAATCGTCGACACGATCGAGCTCGGCTATGCGCAGCCATGCACCACGTGGGCCGCGCCCGCCGTCGCCGATTGGCCGCGCAGCGCGTCGCGCTCCACGATCGCACGCACCATGCCCATCCGCGCGGTGATCGTGATCGGCGACGCCGCGACGCGTGATGGTGCGATCGCGCAGGCGATCGCCGCGCAACTCGCGCGCAACGGCATCGCTGCGCAGGCGCGAGCTCTTCGCGGAGCCGAACTCGCGAAGGCCATCGAAGACGGCGCCTACGACGTCCGCATCGAACGCACGTGGGGCGTGCCGTACGACCCGTACCTGTCCTTCGTGAATCGATTCGCGGCGCCGCCCCCGTCCGCCACCGCCGCGACGCGGCCGATCGCGGGGATGGACGCCGAACTCGCGCGGATCGCGGAGGAACTACGCGCCGAGAGCGATCCCGCGAAACACGGAGCGATCTACGCGAAGGCACAGGAGCGGATCGATGCGGCGCAGGTCGTCGTGCCGTTGTTCGTCGCGGAGAGAGTGGGTCTGGTGCGGAGCGAGGTCGGAGAGGTCGCGATGGGGGTGAACCTCTACGCGATCGGGTTGGAGGGCGTTCTGAACAAGAAGTGAGGGACGGGGGGAGCCGCGAGCGCGGCTCAAACAGGGACTAGTCCACCTTCGATCGAATGGACCCCACGCTCCTCGTTCGCGCCCGTGGTCGCTATCGTCCGGCGCCACTATGACGAACCTCGCGATCGCACTCCTCGGCCAGAAGTTCATGGGGCGGGCCCACAGCAATGCCTGGGGCCAGGTGAATCGGTTCTTCGACCTGCCGCTGACCGCCGTCATGGACGTCGTCGTCGGCCGGGACGTGAACGAGTTGTCCGCGTTCGCGAAGCGGTGGGGTTGGCAACGCTTCGCGGCCGATTGGCGTGGCGTGGTCCGGGACGACGCCATCGGACTCGTCGACATCGTGACGCCGAACGACCTGCACGCCGAGCCCGCGCTCGCCGCGCTCGAGGCCGGCAAGCACGTCGCCTGCGAGAAGCCGCTCGCCGGCACGCTCGCCGATGCGCGCGCGATGCGCGATGCGGCGAAGAAGTACGCGAAGAAGGCGCGCACGTTCGTCTGGTTCAACTACCGCCGTTGTCCCGCGGTCGCGCTCGCGCAGCGGCTGATCGCGTCGGGCAAGCTCGGGCGCATCTATCACGTGCGCGCGCATTACCTGCAGGAATGGGGCGGCCCCGACACGCCACTCTTGTGGCGGTTCCAGAAGAAGATCGCTGGTTCCGGTGCGCACGGCGATCTGAACGCGCACATCGTCGACATGGCGCGCTTCCTGCTCGGCGACGAGGTCGTCGAGGTGCACGGCGCGATCTCCCGCACGTTCATCGCCGAGCGCGTGATCCCGGGCTCGACGAAGACCGGCAAGAGCGACGTCGACGACGCCGTGCTGTTCCTGGCCTCGTTCAAGAACGGTGCAGCCGCGAGCTTCGAAGCGTCGCGCGTCGCGTTCGGTCACCAGAACGACAACTCGATCGAAGTGAACGGCGAGAAGGGCTCGCTGCGCTTCTCGTTCGAGGACATGAACGTGCTGTGGTTCGCCGACGCGACCGCGCCGCGCGCGACCAGCGGTTGGACGCGCGTCATGGCGACCGAGGGCGCGCACCATCCGTACGTGAAGGCATGGTGGCCGTCGGCGCACGTGCTCGGGTACGAACACGGGTTCGTGAACATGGCCGCCGACATCCTGCGCGTGCTCTCGGGCCAGGAGCCCGAAGCGCCGCTGCCCGATTTCGACGACGCCTACCAGACGCAACGCGTGCTCGAGGCCGCCCTGCTGTCGGCGAAAGAACGCACCGCGATCAAGCTTGCGCAAGTGAAGTGATGCACGTCGTGACGTCGTCCCGCCACGCCGGCGTCACGACGCTCGATTCGATTCGTCAGAGCCCCGCGCCACACCGCGCGTGAAGGAGCCGCATGGAGAGCAAGAGTCCGATCGGCCGTCTGTCCGTGATGATGTTCCTGCAGTACGCCGTGTGGGGCGCGTGGCTGCCGATCGCGAGTACCTACTTCAAGGCGAGGGTCGAGTCCGGCGGGCTCGGTTTCAGCGACGCCGACATCGGGTTGATCCTCGGGGTCGCGGCGTCGATCGGCGCGATCGCCGCGCCGTTCATCGCCGGCCAAATCGCCGATCGCTTCTTTCGCACCGAACGATTCCTCGGCGTCACGCTGCTGCTCGGTGCGGCGCTGCAGTGGAAGTTGCGTTCGACGACGACGGTGAACGAGTGGCTGGTGCTCGGATCCGTGTACTCGGTGCTGTACATCCCGACGCTCGCGCTGTCGAACTCGCTCGCGTTCGCGCACCTGCGCGACCGCACGCGGGAATTCGGCAAGGTCCGCGTCTGGGGCACGATCGGCTGGATCGCGGCCAGTTGGATCTTCCCGATGATTTGGCTGCAGCAGGACCTCTCGCTGCAGTCGATGCCGCCGTTCCTGGTCGGACCGGAGCGCGATCACGTCACCGCGCGTCTGGGTGACGCGTTCCTGTTCTCGGCGATCGCGTCGGCGATCTACGGCGTCTATGCGTTGACGTGCCTGCCGGCGACGCCGCCGAAGAAAGACGCCGTCGAGAAGCTCGCGTTCGCGCGCGCGTTCACCTTGTTGGCCAAGCCGTCGATGGTCGTGCTGATGCTCGGTGGTCTCGGGATCAGCATGATCCACCAGATCTACTTCATCCAGGCCGGCCCGTTCCTGTCGTCGATCGGCCTACAGAAGAGCGACATCGGCCCCGCGATGACGGTGGGGCAGTTCTCCGAGATCCTGGTGATCGCGCTGCTGGGCTTCGCATTGAAGCGGTTCGGCTTTCGCTGGACGTTGATGCTCGGCGCGCTGGCCTACGGCGGACGTTACTTGCTGTGGTCGACCGAGGGGGTGACGCCGACGATGGCCGTGACCAGCCAGGCGCTTCACGGCATCTGCTACGCCTTCTTCTTCGCCGCGTCGTACGTGTACGTCGATCGACTCGCGCCAGCCGACGTGCGGCATTCGGCGCAGACGATGTTCGGCATCGTGATGCTCGGCGGCGGTCCGATCCTCGGCGGAGCGATCCTGAACGGCTGGCTCGCCGATCGGAACTCCGTGAAGGTCGTGGAGGCCGGCGTCGAAGTGACGAAGCTCGAGTTCGGGCCGTTCTTCAGCACGCTGGCGTGGATCGGATTCGGCGTCGCCGCGTTGATGGTGTTGGCGTTCCGCGACGACACGAAGGAGCAAGCGGAATGATCGCGCGCCTCGCGATCCTCGGGCTCGCGGCGGCGAGCGCGCTCGGCGTCGTATCCGAGGAAGTACGACGTGTTCCCGCCGCGTCGGCGCAGGTCGACTTCAAGCTGAACGATCGTCTGCGCGTGATCTGGGATCCCGCGACGTGCACGCTCGGACGGGTGACGACGTTGGACGGCGCGGAGCGCGCGGACCCGCTCGTCGGCATGCGCTGGATCGCGACGCGCTTCGAGAAGTCGATCCCGGTCACCACCCGCTTCACCGAAGTCGTGACGCGCGACGGCAAACCGGAGATCCGCTACGTGCTCGCGCTCGAGGGCGTCGCCGAGGTCGAAGTCGCCGAGGCGATCGACGAGTACATCCACGACGACAAGAGCCGACCGGCGTGCTGGCGTCGCTTCCGCATCGGCGAGTTGCCGCACGGCGTCGTGCTCGCGCAGTCACGCGAGAACGTCGGGCTCGCGGCGACCCGCGTGCTCACGCGGACGAACGCGACCTGGACATGGGGCGAGGCGCGCTTCGCGAAGCAGGACAACGCGTTCACGCTGGTGCGCTCCGCTCGGCTCGAGTTCCCGCAGCGCGGCGAGACGATCGTCACGGTCATCTACGACGGCTGACCGAAACGGGAAACGGGCGAAAAGGGGCAGACCCCTTCGGTCCGGTTGCTCCTCTCACCGCGGCGGCGTGCGCTCGATGCGCACGCGCCACGTCGAGCCCGCCGCGATGCCGTGCGCTCGCGCGAAGTCGCCCATGTTGAGGGCGAGTGCCACGCGATCGAGACTGTTCAGGTACGCGAGCGGCGCGCCTTGCGGCACGTCGCCGAACGTCGCGCAGAACGGCACGTCGCCCTCGAACACGGTCTTCGTGTTCGGCGCTTCGCCGGTGACGATCGCGACGCGCAGCGCACTGCCGACGCCGATGCCCGCACCCCGCACGAACGCCGCCGGCAGGTTCGTCCAGACGTTGCCGTACGGTTCGTCGATCACTTCGACGATGCCGCGCAACGCCGGGTGTGCGCCGGTTTCGTCGAACGCGGGCTCGGGCACGTCGAGCGTCACGAGGCGTTCGAGCGCGAGTGACTCCCCGACCTCCTGCACGCGGATGTCGCCCGCCGCGAGCAACGCGCCGACGTACGAGAACACATCGCGGCCATGGAACGTCGCCGTGACGTCGGCTCCCGGCCGATGGAAGCGCTCGATGTCGATCGCGTACGCGGCGCTCAGTCCGACCTCGCGCGCGAGGAACGTCAGCGTTCCGTTGTCCGGCGTGACGATGCGATGCCCGGCGTGGTCCACCGCGACGATGGGGAGGCGATCGGTGCCGACTCCTGGATCGACGACCGACACGAACACGGTGTCCGCGGGCCAATACGGCACGGTCTGCCGCAGACGCAGCGAAGCCGTCCACACGTCGAACGGCGGAATCCGGTGCGTGAGATCGTGCAGGGTGAGGCGCGCATCGACGGCACGCGCGACGCCCTTCATCGACGCGACCGCGCCGTCCATCGTGTCGAAGTCGGTCTGGTAGACGACGCAGCCGGCGTCATCCGCGCAACCGAGCGGCCGCGGGAGGATGCCGCACGCGGGAGTCGAGAGCGCCAACGCCACCAAAAAGGGCCACGCGATCGCGATGCGAGTGTTCATAGCGGCCGCGATCGTGCCATCGCGCAAGCGCGGCCGGAAGAGCTCTACGGTGGTGGTGACGGGATGGGGTCGCGAGTACGGGGCGGATGCCGGGGGGGCTCGAGCGCGGGGGCAGTCGGCTCTGCGGTGTCGCGGATCCCCCGGCGCGAAGTTAGCCTGCGCCCGTTCAGGGACGCGGACAGGTGCCCCCCTGTCGCCGTCCGTTCGGTGCTCCCGCATCGTCACTTCACGAGGAGTCACGCCATGTCTTCGCCGTTCAAGGCGAGCCGCTTCGGCTCGCTCTGCGCCCTCCTTCTGTCCCTCGTCGTCGCTCGGCCCGCGTCCGCACAATGCGGCCCCGATGGCCTCGACCTCGGCGCCTGCTGTCAACTGATCAACGCGAACCTGCCCGGCTTTATCGGCCAACAGCTCCCAGGCCTCGGGATCACCTGGAACAACTGCGTGCCGGTCCAGCAGGCGAATCTGGTCGTCGACGTGTCCACGCCGACGCTCGTGCGTTGCGGCCAGTACCAGGCCAACGTGTTCGTGCGCGACGTCAACACGAACATCATGCTGCTCACCGGCACGATGACGCTCGACTACACCCGTACCTGGCAAGAGGTCCATCCGAGCGGTGTCGTCGATCGAGTCTGGCGCTTCGCCGCGAAGGCAGACCTCAAGGTCGCCACGCTGGGCGTGCCGCCGCTGACCCCGATCCCGAACTGCATCGCGCCGTTCGGTCCGCACCAGACCGCGTTCTTCTACGGCTACATGGATTGGTCCGGGGGCTGCACCGGAACGCCGCCGCGCAATGCCCTCGTGCTCTATCACGCGAACGATTTCTTCATCCACAACCCGGCGCTGTCCGACAAGCCGGGCGCGTTCCACGCGTCGCGCGCGTACGCGATCGTCGCTCCGCACAACACGGCGCAGTTCTTCATCCCGGCGAACCAGTTCGCGCCGGCGGGTGCGATGTTCGCCGAGGCGACGCGCGACGTTCCCCCGTCGACGCTCGCTTGCGTCGTCGAGGACCGCGTCGTCAGCGGCTTCGTGAACAACTTCGGTGCGGCGTGCCTCTGCAGCTTCACGACCACGCCGCAGCAGCACAACTTCCGTCAGATCGCCGGCAAGACGGCCTGCGTGAACGCGGTCGGTCAGAACGGCAACTTCCAATCGCTCGCGTTGTCGTTCCCGACGTTGCCGTGGTTCCACATGACCTCGACCAGCATCGGCTTCTGGACCAATCCGAACATCTATCCGGGCACTGAATCGGCCTGGGTCGAGGAAGGCCTGTTCCTGCGGCAGGTACCGTGCCAGGGCGATTTCGTCGGCATCTACTACGGCGGCTCGACGGATGGCGGCATGACGCCACTGCTGCCGATCCCGGTCGTGGCCGACGGGTTCGTCGACATCGCGGACAACTACACCGCGCCGATCAACGGTCCGTACCCGTTCCCGATCCTCGGCAGCATCCGACCGACGGATCACTTGATCTACGTGAACGTGCCGTGATGGCGGCGGCGTTCGCCTGAACGCACGCCGATCGCGGTACTGCGAGCGCGTCGGATCCTCGGGTTCGGCGCGCTCGCGGCGCGAATCGACCGGCTAGACTCCCGCCCCTCATGGCGATGCGCGATTGGATCGAAGCGAAGAAGGCCGGGAAGGCGTTGTCCGACGAGGACATTCGCGCGTTCGTCGCCGGAGTCACCGACGGCTCCATCGAGGATGCGCAAGTCGCCGCGCTGTTGATGGCCGTGTGCTGGCGCGGCATGACCACGGAAGAGACCACGACGCTGACGCAGGCGATGATCGCGTCGGGGCGCACGTTGGACTGGACCGGCATTCCCGGGTTGCGCGTCGACAAGCACTCGACCGGCGGCGTGGGCGACAAGATCTCGCTGCCGCTGTTGCCCGCGGTCGCCGCGTGCGGCGGTCAAGTCCCGATGATCTCGGGGCGCGCGCTCGGCCACACGGGCGGCACGCTCGACAAGCTCGAATCGATTCCCGGCTTCCGCACCGATCTGGCGCTCGACGCGCTGATCGAGCAGACGAAGCGCCTCGGTGGGGCCTTCGGCGCCGCGACCGCCGATCTCGCACCGGCCGATCGGCGGCTGTACCGCTTGCGCGACGCGACCGCGACCGTCGCGTCGATCCCGTTGATCACCGCGAGCATCCTGTCGAAGAAGGCCGCCGAAGGACTGGACGGCCTGGTCCTCGACGTCAAATGCGGCGGCGGCGCGTTCCTGTCGGGTCGCGACGACGCGCGCAACCTGGCGCTGTCGTTGATCAACACCGCGGAACGTCTCGGGTTGAAGAGCGTCGCGCTGTTGACGGACATGGCGCAGCCGCTCGGCCGCGCGATCGGCAATGCGCTCGAAGTCGCCGAGTCGATCGACGTGTTGAAGGGGCAGGGCCCCGACGACGTCGTCGGCCTGGTGCTCGAGCAGGGTGGCGAGATGCTCGTGCTCGCCGGTGTCGCGCAAGACGTCGATGCGGGCCGGCGCAAGATCGCCGCCGCGTTGTCGGACGGCAGCGCGCTGGTGGCATTCGCGAAGATCGTCGAGGCGCAAGGCGGTGACGTGCGCGTCCTCGAAGACCCGCGGCGACTGCCGCGCGCGGCGCACACGCGGTCGATCGGCGCCGATGACGCCGGGTTCGTGCGCGGCTTCGATTGCCGCGCGCTCGGCGCGGTGGCGACGAAGCTCGGCGCCGGTCGTGAATCGCAGACGGATCGCGTCGCGCCCGGAGTCGGCTTGGTGCTCGCAAAGAAGGCCGGCGATGCGATCGCGAAGGGCGAACCCTGGGTCGAAGTCCACTACGACGAGCCGGCGAAGCTCGCCGCGGTAGCCGACACCTTGGCGCAGGCGATCTCGATTTCGAAGCGACGGACGTTCCCCGGGCCGCTGGTACTCGAGCGCATTCCCGGGCAGCGCTGGAGGATCTGAGTGGACTGGACGCTGAAGGCGCGCGGCGTGTTCGGTCTGTTCGTGCTGCTCGGCCTGTGCTGGGCGTTGTCGACGAATCGCCGCGCTGTCGCGTGGCGCATCGTCGGTTACGGCCTCGCGCTGCAGATCACGTTCGCGCTGCTGATCCTGAAGACCGAACCCGGACGCGCGTTCTTCGCCGCCGCGAACTCGGCCATCACGAGCTTGCTCGGCTTCGCCGACGCGGGCATCGGCTTCCTGCTCGGTCCCGTGCTCGCGGACAAGAGCGGCGAAGGCAAGTCGATGGGCGTGATCTTCCTGTTCCACATCCTGCCGACGATCATCTTCTTCGCCGCGCTCATGAGCTTGCTCTACCACCTCGGCATCCTGCAGTGGGTGGTGAAGGGCGTGGCGTGGGTCATGCAGAAGACGATGAAGACGTCGGGCGCCGAGACGTTGTCGGCTGCCGCGAACATCTTCGTCGGACAGACCGAAGCGCCGCTGCTCGTGAAGCCGTTCATCCAGGACATGACGAAGTCCGAGATGATGGCCGTGATGACCGGCGGCTTCGCCACCGTCGCCGGCGGCGTGATGGCCGCGTACGTCGGCATGCTGCACGACGTCAATCCGAACATCGCGGGGCACTTGCTGGCCGGCTCGACGATGGCCGCGCCGACCGGCCTCGTCGTCGCGAAGCTGCTCGTGCCCGAGACCGAGGTCGCGAAGACCGCGAACACGATGACGATCCACGTCGAGAAGAACGCGTCGAACGTCGTCGACGCCGCGGCGACCGGCGCGTCCGAGGGGATGACGCTGGTGCTGAACGTCGCGGCGATGCTGCTCGCATTCGTGGCGCTCGTGAACATGTTCGACGTGTTGCTCGCGTGGAGCGGCGACCACTTGTATGCGTGGACCGGCGCCGCGGTGTTCGAGGACCTCAGCCTGCCGAAGGTGTTCGGCTGGATCTTCGCGCCGCTTGCGTGGCTGATGGGCATCGAGCCCGGCGACGTGCAAGACGTCGGCCGCCTGCTCGGCGAGAAGCTCGTGCTGACCGAGTTCACCGCATATCGCAATCTCGGCACGTCGGGCGATCTACTGTCGCCACGCTCGTTCACGATGGCGAGCTACGCGTTGTGCGGCTTCGCCAACTTCGCCAGCATCGCGATCCAGATCGGCGGCATCGGCGCGATGGCGCCGAGCCGTCGCTCCGACTTGGCGCGTCTCGGCGTCAAGGCGATGTTCGCCGGGTTCTTGACGACCTGCATCACCGCGACGGTCGCCGGGATCCTGATCTGACCGCGCCCCGCAACGTTTCGACCCTGGAGAGAGCATGAGCAGCTACGTGTACGAAGAGGCGCAAGAGGCCTACGCCGCGGTCAAGAAGATCGCCGGTGCGCCGCAGGTCGGATTGATCCTCGGGTCCGGGTTGGGCGGGTTCGCGAAGCTGTTGAAGAACACACGCGTCGTGCCCTACGCGCGCATCCCGAACTTCCCGCCGGCACGTGTGGAAGGTCATGCGGGACAGCTCATCTTCTGCACGTTCCGTGGCGTCGAGATCGCCGTGCTCGCGGGACGCGTGCACTACTACGAGGGGCATGCGCTGGAAGAGGTCACCCTGCCGACGCGCGTGCTCGGACTGCTCGGCGTGAAGTCGCTGCTGGTCACGAATGCGTCCGGCGGGATCGCGCCGTCGCTCGACCCGGGCGACCTGATGGTCATCACCGACCACATCAACCTTCTGGGCACGAATCCGCTGCGTGGTCCGAAGGATCCGCGCCTCGGGCCGCGGTTTCCGGACATGACGAACGCGTATCACCCGCTGGTGCGTGCCGCGCTTTACGAAGCGGCCGACGCTGCGCGCGTGAGCGTGAAGTGCGGCGTCTACGCCGCGCTCGGCGGCCCGTCGTACGAGACGCCGGCCGAGATCAAGATGCTGGCGACGCTCGGCGCCGATGCGGTCGGCATGTCGACCGTGCCCGAAGTGATCGTCGCGAACCAGATGGGCATGAAGGTCGGCGGCATTTCGTGCGTCGCGAACAAGGCGGCCGGAATCTCGCCGACGCGTCTGTCACACGAAGAGGTCATGGACACGACGCAGAAGGCCGCCAAACGCTTCTGCAAGCTGCTCGCGGAGGCCATTCCGTTGGTCGCGAAGGCCGCGAGCGCGCCCGAACGCCACGGCGACAAGCACGCGAAGATCGTGCTGTCGCTGCGCGAGAAGTGCTCCGTCGGCAAGATGCTGAAGGGCTCGACGAAGTGAACCGCGCCGAGCTCGCGTCGCGCATCGACCACACGATCCTGAAGGCGGACGCCACACGCGCCGCAGTGGCGAAGGTCGTCGACGAAGCGTTGGCGTACCGCTGCGCGTCGGTGTGCGTGAACGGCAAGCACGTCGCGTACGTGGCGCAGCGCCTCGCGGGCTCGCCGGTGTTGACGTGCGCGGTGGTGGGCTTCCCGCTCGGCGCGATGGACTCGCGCGCGAAGGCGCAGGAGACCGCGAGCGTCGTCGCCGCGGGCGCGCGCGAGGTCGACATGGTCCTCGACGTCGGTGCGTTGAAGGACGGCGAGGACGCGCGCGTGCGCGAGGACATCGCGGCCGTCGTCGCCGCCGCAGCCGGAGCGCCGGTGAAGGTGATCCTCGAGACGTGTCTGCTGTCGCACGATGAGAAGGTGCGTGCGTGCGAGGCCGCGGTCGCGGCCGGCGCGGCATTCGTGAAGACGTCGACCGGCTTCTCGACGGGCGGCGCGACGTTGGACGACGTGCGGCTGATGCGCAAAACGGTCGGCACCCGATGCAAGGTCAAGGCGTCCGGTGGCATTCGCGATCTCGCGACCGCGCTGGCGATGATCGAGGCCGGCGCGGATCGGCTTGGCTTGAGCGCGACCGTCGCGATCCTCGAGGCGCTCCGCGACTGATCAGACGGTCGCCGTTCTTGCCGTGGTCCGCACGAGCGCCCACGCGATCGCCGCGACGCCGACCAGCGTTCCGAGCAGCCCTCGCTCCAACCGTTCGCGACGCGCAGCGGCGCGCTCACGCTCCGCAGCGTGCTCGACGTACCAGTCCGCGCTGCGGCGCGCGCGCGCGGCGGCGAGCGACAGCGCGGCGTCGCTCCGCGCCGCGAGCTCGAGCTCTGCGGCGGCCGTCGTCGTGCGCGTGACCGCGGCGTTCGCATCGTGCAGGTCGTAGGCGTCGACTTCGGCGGCCAGCGTCGTGACCCAAGTCGTCGCGCCGAGCGGGTTCGCCCGCTGGTGCGCGAGCAGCGCCTCGATCGCGTCGTGCGGCCGGCCCTCGAAGCGCAATTGCTGGGCGCGGCGCCACGTGGCGGCCGCGGCCGTCGCGTTCGCGCGCGCCGTGTCGTCGAACGCGATCGGGTACGGCGGCGCTGGCGCGAGCTCGTCGGCGGATGCGCGATCGAGCTGTTGCTGCATCACGCGCTCGACCGGCGCGTGATCGTCGACGAACACGGGATCGGTGGGCCCCGGTCGAGGTTGCAGCAGCAGCGCACGGAACGCGTCGGCGGCGACGGCGAGGAACGGCGGCGGTTCACGAAGCAAACGCGTCGGCGTCGTCGGCGTCGTGCCGCAGAACAGGATCGCGGACGGGTAGTCGCGGACCGGGGCGAGCCACACCGGCCCGAATCCGGCCGCGCGCAGCGTCGCGGTCAGCGCGCGCGGCAAGAGCGCGGCGGGACGCCGGCAATCGACGTTCAGCGCCAACAGGCCGTTTGGTTCGAGGTGCTCATGCAGCTGCGCGAAGCACTCCTGGGTCGCGACTTGGAACGGGATGTACGTCTGATGCGCGTACGCGTCGACGACGACGAGGTCGAAGCGTCGGTCCGCCGGCAGCGTGTTCACGACGGTCCGACCGTCGTCGACGATCAGCGTCAGCCGCGGATCTTCTCGATCGATGCCGAAGTGCGTCGACGCGACGTCGACGACGAGCGGATCGATCTCGACTCCGGTGCACCGCAGTGAGTCGCCGAGCAGAGCGGCGAGCTCGGTGAACAGCGTGCCCGCGGCGAAACCGACCACGAGGACGTCGTACGTCCCGTCCGTCGGAGGCTGTTGGAGCAACGGCAACAGCGCGAGCGTGTCGAAGTAACGCCCGCCCGAGTCGATGCGGCCCTCGATGCGCGCCGAGTGGAACTCGGCGTCACCTTCGTCGAGCGCGAGGATGCGCGTCGTGACCTCGCTGCCGGTCGTTCGATCCTCGATCTCGCGCTCGAGCACGCGCACGGTCTGGATCGCCGAATCGCGCTCGAACAGCACGCGGTCGCCGGCGAGGCCCGGGCCCTTCAGCGGACCGGCGTCGATCGTGGCGCCGGACGCGCAGGCGAGGAGGACGCCGACCGTGACCGCGCCGCGGGCGCGTGAGCGCGGCCGCGACGCGGTGCGCGCAGCGAGCAGCGCCGCCGCGAACAGCAGTGCGGCGCAGACGAACAGCGTGCGCCGGGTTCCGAGGCATGGCACGAGTGCGAGGTTCGATGCGTACGCGCCGACGACGGAACCGAGCGTCGACCACGCGAGGATCGTTCCGGACGCGAGGCCGCGCGTTCCCGCGGGGGCGCGGCGTTCGAGCACGAGCGGAGCGATCGCGCCGAGCGCCACGAGCGGCGGCGCGAACAGCACGAGCGCTGCCTCGAGCGACGCGACGAGGGCGAGGCTTGGATCGGGTCCGTCGCGAAAGCCGTCTGGCAACAGCAGGCGCGCGAAGGTCGCGCCGAACGTCGCCGTCGCGGCGACCCACGCGCCGGCCGCGGCGGGAAGCGACGCGAGAACCCGCGCGCAAGACCGAGTCGCGGCGACGCGCCCGCCGAGCCACGCGCCGGCGGCCAGCGCGAACAGCGCTACCGCGATGACGTTGGTCCACACCGTCGGCGACTGGCCGAAGAACGGTGCGAGCAGGCGCACGGCCGCGAACTCGAGCAACGTCACGGCGATGCCGCAGACCAGCACGAGTGCGAGCAACACGAAGTTCGAGCCCCGCTGCAGCGACGCGAGCGGCTCGGAGGCGAGAGTGGACATCGGATGGACTCCGCTCCGGTGAGCGTGAAGTCCCACGGGCCCGAAATCCGACGCAGGCAAATCCGCTTCGTGAGCTCCGACTGCGACGGAGCGAGGGGACCGTGCTCCCAAGACGGGGACAGATGAGATGAGAAGTGGCTGGCCTCCGTCTGGGATCTCCGAAGAGATCGGTCAGACTTTGGCGAGCTCTCGTGAATTGACACGAGGCTCAAAAACAGGAGGCCAGCCATGGCGAAG
>JBPOIU010000138.1:0-35648 GCA_052034255.1 Planctomycetota bacterium
CGACGATCGCTTCGTGTCTGGAGAATCCGGTCGCTCCGCGACCGGAGGCCCTCACCGACTCTTTCCATTGAGTCGCCTCGGCCATCCTCCTCGCGCTCGCCGTTCTCGCTCGTTCCGCCGCTCGCGGGGGATTCTTTCACGGCCTCTGAGCGCGGAGGAATCGCGCGGATCGCGGCCCGAGCGGAGAAGGCTCCGGCCTTCCGACTTCACGCCCACGAACGGTTCTCGCGCGCCATACGCACGACGAGTTTTGCAATCTTCGCGTCGACCCGCGGTCGCCCCACATCGCGGGACTTCGTCGTCTTGGCATCGCGCCGCTCGATGAGTCGCCGAATGCCAGCCGAGGATCGTCTCGGGCTTCGCGCTCGACGCGATCTCCGCCAGCGTGCGGAGACCGAGCGCCTTGCCGAGTCTGGCGAGCTCGCTGCGCTCCTCGTCCTTCAGCGCGACGCGCGCTCCGAGTCGCGACCGCGGCACGCGATTCTCGGGGACCAAGTACTCGTTCCGGCGTCGGAGCTCGACGTCGACGCTGCCGGTGATCGTGGCGAGGATGGGCTTCCAGGACATCGTGAGGTTCCCGGACGAACGAGGACGCATGCGGTATCGGCAGACCCATGTTCCGAACATCCCGGCGATGGATTGGTTGCGCACCGCCGCACTGCCATCCCCGGACACCAGTGCGCGGGGTCGAACACCGATCCCCGTCGACCGCATGCTCGACGCCGCGATCGCGCGACTTGGACAGGACGATCCGTCCGAAGATCCTGTCCGTTCACGTCAACCCCCCAAACGCCGAACGGGGCGCGTGGACCGAAGTCCACGCGCCCCGTTCTCGTGCGCCGTCGCGCTGCTTACTTGCCGGTCGCCTTGACGTTGATCTCGTCCATCAGGATGTCGATCGAGCGCACCGCCTCCGGCTTTCCCGCGAGACCGGGGATGCCGAGCATCAGCCAGTTCAGCGTGGCCGACGACTTGCCCTCGAACAGGGCCTTCGACTTGCCTTCGCCGGCGGATTGGTAGGTGATCACGAGTTCGGTCTTCTGACCCGAGTCCTGCTGGATCGTCGCGCGTGTCTCCCGCGGAGCTTCGGCGCGCAGCTTGATCCAGCGACCGTTGTCGATGATCGACTCGGTCACCTGCTGTAGCTGGTCTTCGTTCATGTTGTAGACGGCCGTCTCACGCGGCTCGAGACTCGCCGCGCAGCCGAACGCCGAAAACGCGACGCACACCGTCGCCAGACCCTGGATCCAACGCATCGAGACAACCCTCCCGGGAAACGAACGAGCTCCGTTCGGCCGACACGCCGATCGGATGCACTTTGTTCAGGACTTGAGGAACTCCGAGATCGCGCGCGTGCTCGGATCGCCTGGCTTCGCGATCTCCTGCTCCTTCTGGAGCAAGGTCTGCTGCGCCGCCTGCTCTTCCATGCTGCGCTTCATCTCGTCGATCTCGACCGGCGTCATGAACTCGAGGTTGACGAGCCCGGCCTTGATTTCCTTCATCGCGATGTCGACCGGATTGGTCGAAGGGTCCTTGATCAGCTTCGGCTGACCGCGGACCAGCTCCTGCACTCGCTTTTGCAGCAGCACGGTGAACTTGAAGATGCCGCCGCAGCGGCTGCTGAGCTCCCACACCAGTTGGCGATCCATCCGGATCCTCCGTCGTCATGGAGGCCGCGCCTGCGCGCGCCCTCGCTGAAATGTTCAGTTCGCCTCGTCGAGCCCGATCAACCGACGCACGGTCGACAATGCGGTCTCCAAATCGTCGTTCACGACCACATGGTCGTATTCGTGGCGGTGTTCCATCTCGACGTCCGCCTTCGCCATGCGCACCTTGATCGCTTCGGGGGATTCCGTGCCGCGACCCGAGATCCGCGCCCTCAGCGTCTCGAGCGACGGCGGCGCGATGAACACGTACTTGCCCGGCAGTCGCTGGTCCTTCAGCGTCAGTCCGCCGAACACGTCGATCTCCAGCACACAGCAGCGCTCCCGTTGCCGCAAGCCGTCGTCCAGCGCCGACTTCAAGGTTCCGTAGAGGTGGCCGTTGCTGAACACCTCCTGCCATTCGAGGAACTCGCCGGCGTCGCGGCGGCGCTCGAACTCCGCTCGCGTCAGGAACCAGTAGTCGACGCCGTCCTGCTCGCCCGCGCGCTTCTCGCGCGTCGTCGCGGTGATGACGACGTGAACGCGCGGATCCTGCTCGAGCCGATTGACGATCGTGGTCTTGCCGGACCCCGACGGGCCCGAAACCACGACCAGACCGCTCCATGGCGGCGTCTTCGCTGAGGAGTCTCCGGCAGCGCTCATTCGATGTTTTGCACCTGTTCGCGCACGCGTTCGAGTTCCGCCTTCAACGCGATCACGTCGCGACCCAGCGTGATGTCCTGGGTCTTCGAGCCGATCGTGTTGGTCTCGCGCCCCATCTCCTGCACGACGAAGTCGAGCGTGCGGCCGACCGAACCCTCGGTCGCCAACGCGGTCTCGAACGCGTCGATGTGGCTCGCGAGGCGCGCCAGCTCTTCGGTGACGTCCGAGCGATCGGCGATCAAGGCGGTCTCGCGCTCGAGCAGCGACGCGTCGAGAGCGACCGCGCTGCCGGCGAGCAGCTTCTCGAGCCGCTTCGCCAATCGCGCCTTCGCCTCGAGCGGAACTTGCGCCGCGCGCGCTCCGATCGACTCGACCAGCTTGCGCACGCGCTCGAGGATGCCGCGCAATTCGGTCGCGAGCCGCTGCCCTTCGGCGCTGCGCAGCTGGACCATTGCGACCACGGCCTGGCGCACGGTTTCGCGCAGCACCGAGAGTTCGTCGTCTCCGGGCTCGTTCGTCTCTTCGAGGCTCACGACGCCGGGGAGCTGCAGCAGCGCGTGGAGGTCGAGCGCACCTTCGACGTGTGTCTCCGCCACCAAGCGCTCGATCTCGCGCAGGTACGTCCGCGCGAGCTGCGCGTCGATCGACAACCGCGGATTGCGCGCCTTGCCGGCGACGCGCACGGCGACGTCGACCGAGCCGCGCTCGACCGCTTTGCGGACCGCGTCCTCGACGACGGCCTCGGCGCCGAAGAACCGCGGCGGCAACCGCGTCTTCACCGCGAGGAAACGGTTGTTCACGGAGCGCGCTTCCACCGTCACGTGGAGTTCGCCCTGCGATCCTTCCGCTCGGCCGAAGCCGGTCATCGAACGCACCATGCGCGGATCCGTTCGTCGTCTCGGATCAGGCGCCCGTCGGCGCGGAACTGAGATTGCGGCTGCCGGGCTTCACCGGCACCGAGCCCTGCTTCGCCAGCGGATCGTCTTCCGCCGACCACGTGTTCGCGGTGATCGTCGCGAGCGGCTTGAACGGCACGTCGAACGCGCTCTTGCCGCCGCTGCGATCGATGATGCTGCCGACGCCGACGACGTTCGCGTTCGCGGCGCGCAGCCACTCGACGACTTCCCGCGCCGAGCCGCCGGTCGTGACGACGTCTTCGACCACGATGCAGCGCTCGCCGGGCTGCACGGTGAAGCCGCGGCGCAACTGCATCTTGCCGTCGACGCGCTCCGTGAAGACGAAGCGGGCGCCGAGGAAGCGCGCGACTTCGTGCCCGATGATCAGGCCACCCATCGCCGGACCGACGACGACGTCGACGCGGTCGTCACGGAACTTCTCACCGAGCGCGACGCCGAGCACGCCGGCCTTGGCCGGATGCATCAGCGCGAGCGCGCATTGGACGTAGCGATCCGAGCGCAGGCCCGACGAGAGCAGGAAATGCCCCTCGAGCAGCGCGTCGCATTCCTTCAGCAGGGACAGAACGGCGTTCGAGTCCATCTCAGCCGCCCTTGTTCTCGCCGGACCCCGAATCGGGGGACGTGACGCCGGGTTCGTTCGAAACGTCGAGCGCCGGCGTCGACTGCGACGCCTTGTTGATCAGGATCGCGCTGAGCAGGAACACCGCGGCGAGTCCGGCCGTGACTTTGTTCACGCCGCGCGCGCCCGAGCCGAACGTCTCCTGACCCATGCCGCCGAACGCTTCCGCGATGCCGCCGCCGCGCCCCTCCTGGATCAGGATCAGCAGCGAAAGCGCCAGCGCCGACACCACGAACAACACCCACAGGAATCCAACCAACATGGAGTCGTCTCCGGAACTTCAGACCGTCGCGGCCTGCACGATGGACAAGAACGAGCGCGGATCGAGCGACGCACCGCCGACCAGGGCCCCGTCGATTTCGTCTTCACGCAACAACTCGGCCGCGTTCTCGGGCTTCACCGAACCGCCGTACTGGATGCGCAAGGCAGCGCCGAACGCGGCGCCGAAACGCTCCACGCACACGCCGCGAATGAATCGATGCACTTCGACCGCTTGCGCGGGAGTGGCGTTCAACCCGGTTCCGATCGCCCAAACGGGTTCGTAGGCGAGCACCAACGGAGCGAGTTGCTTCGCGTCGAATCCAGCCAGCGCGCCGTCGAGCTGCCGTCGAATCACGTCGAGCGTGCGTTGCGCCTGGCGCTCCGCCAGGGTCTCGCCGATGCAGACGATCGGCACCAGTCCGTGCGCCAGCGCCGCGGCGAGCTTCGCGCGGATTTGGGCATCGTCCTCGCCGCAGAACTGGCGACGTTCGGAATGCCCGAGGATCACGTGCGTCGCGCCGACGTCCTTCAACATCGGCGGCGCGACCTCACCCGTGAACGCGCCCGAACTCTGCGCGTGGCAATTCTGCGCGCCGACGCGGAGCGAAGAGCCCGCGCAACGCCGGACGACGTCGGCGAGGTAGGGAAACGGCGGGAACACTCCGACCTCGACCGCGCGCGTATCGGCCGCTGCACTGCGGATGGCGTCGACCAGCGCCGCGGAGCGGGCGCCGTCGAGGTTCATCTTCCAGTTTCCGGCGACGAACGGGGTACGCATCGAGTGCAGGTCGGGCCCGGCGAGGAAACGCGGCAGGCTACGGACTTGCGGCGAATCCGTCAATCGACCGGGACGCGAGCGGCGAAGCGCGGGTCGGGGTCGGCCTGGGGCGACCGCGAGGACGCGCAAACCCGCGGCTCAGGCCTTCCACTAGGCACTCGGGCGCGGTCAGAGGCTGTGAATCAATCCCTCGCTTCGAGGGATTGATTCACAGCCGAACGCACAAGGTGCCGACGGCGGCGGTAGCCGCCGTATCCACAGGTCGTTCGCGTCATTCAGCCGTACATCAATGAATTCGGCGACTGCCGTCGCCGAGCAACACCTGGTGGGGCCGAGAACATGAATCAATCGGATTGATTCATGTTCTCTCAGAACCCGAACGGGAAGTCTTCCTTGTACTCCTCGCTGTCGGGCGGCAGCACGCCGTTGTAGCGCGTCAGCGGCGACAGGGTGATCGCCTTGAACTTGCCGTCGCCGTCCTGACGTCGCCACAACACCGCTCTGTACAAGTAGTTGTAGACTTGGTTCTCGTTCTTGCGGAACAGCGAACTCTGGTTCGCCACGTCCTTGGTGTCGCGCAGCCCAATGATCACGGTGAACACGTGGCTCTTGGTCGCGAGCAGCTCGGTGAACTTGGCCTTGGTCTCGTCGGTCAGGTCGAAGTTGGTCTCGAAGTGCTTCTCGACCTTGTCGATGACCTCGTCCGCCGAGTGGAACACGAAGTCCTCTTCCTCCTCCTCGTCCTCTTCCTCACCGCCCGACTCCCCGTCCTTCTCGTCTTTGTCCTTCTTCTTGTTCTTGTCGAACAGGTCCTGCGCGGAGCCGGACTGCTCCTCGAACGCCTTGCGCCGGAACTCGTCGATCTTTTCGAGCACCGACCACGGCATTTCGTCGTTCGGTAGCAGGCTGCGCAAGACGACGACCGGCGCGGTGTTCACGTTGATGCGACCCTCGTTGGTCGCCGTGGTTTCTTCACCACCTCCGGCGGCATCGGACCCGCCGTCCTCACCGCCCTCGTCTTCGCCGTCGCCAGCCGCATCGGCAGCGTCGTCGTTGGCCGAGTCATCGGCTGTCTTGTCGCTCTTCGGGTCGTCCTTGCTGCTGGCGTCGAACGGATTCTGGAACTCCTCGTCCTCTTCCTCCTCCGGCGCCGCCGATTCGTCGTAGCTCTGACTCGAGAACACGGTCGCCACGTCTTCGATGCCGGGCACGTAGCGCCGACCGTCGTCGTCGAGGTAGCCGTGCAGCATGAACTCGGTGAGCACCGGGATGCCGATGAACTCGTCGAGGCCCAGCGGGAAGTACGTCTTCGCGGTTCCCTCTTCGTCCTCGACCTCCTTGCCGTCGGCGTCGAGCTTCACCGGCTGCTTCGGCTTCGGGAAATCGTCGGGCCGATCGCCCTTCAGCCACGCCTCCATGCCTTCGGCGATCTCGGTCGCTTCGCTGACGGAGAGGTCGTTCTTCGAATCCTCGCGGAACGTGTCCAGCAGGCGAATGAAGCGCTCCTTCGCCGCCTTGCGCGCGTCCTCGTCCTCGGTGGCGAGCTGCAGCACGTTGAACTTGCGGTCTTCGTCGATCAGGCGCACCGACACTTCGATTTCGCCGGCGTAGGTCAGCTTGTCGAAGTTCGCCCAATCCTCTTCGGGCCCGACCGAGTCGGCCGGCGCGGAACTGGAATCCTCGCCGCCACCGCCCTCGCCGGTCACGTCACCGAATGGATCGCCGCCACCGGCGCCGCCGCCCGCGAGCGGATCGCCGCCCGAGTCGCCCGCTTGGGACTGCTCGGCCTCTTCCTTCAGGTCGCGCAGCAGATGGCCCTTCGCCTCTTCCAGCGCGCCGGCCGCGGCGTATTCGAACTGCATCAACTTCTGGTTGTTGTGCGCCACCGACGCGTCGACCGTCGCCGTCACCTGGATCTGCATGACGACGACGACCAGGATCAACACGGTCAGGAACACGAGGATCAGGGCGACGCCGCGTTCGCGCGAGCGGTGCAAGCGATGCATGAGGAACTCCCGCGACGCACCGGGGAAGACGACGTCGCGCTGAATCGAACCGGACGAGCTGCCGGTGGAACGGCGGCCGGGCCGCATTATTCCATGCGCGCCGCGATTGCGGTTCGGGCTTCACGAACACCGCCGCTCCGCCGCATCCGGCGACGACCGGGGGCCTCCGAGCAACACCTGGTGCGGCCGAGAACGTGAATCAATCGGATTGATCCACGGCCTCTCACCCCACGAGGCGCATGTGCAGCTTCAGCACGGCATCGCGGAAGGCGTCGAACTCGATCGTCTGGTACGCCACGTCGAACGGCAACCAGCGGAATTCGCAGTAGTCCGAGCCCAGCTTGATCTTCGGTTCGTCGAGCCCGACGTCGTAGCCGAGACCCCAGCCGATCAGGTCGAAGTCGCCGAAACGCTCGCGGTGCAAGAAACCGAAGTCGAGCAGCGATCGAGGGTGGATGATCCCAGTCTCGGCCTTGACCTCGCGGATGGCGGCGCGATCCAGCGCCTCCTCGGGGCGTACCGTGCCGAGCACCGGACGCCACATGCCCTCGTGCACGCGATCCTGGCGCAAGACGAGGTAGCGCGGCCCCTCCTGCGTCTGGCGGTAGACGTAGACGACGACTTGGTGTGCGGCTTGACCATCCATCACCGTGGGCTCCGCTGAACTCCGTTCGAGTGTTCTTTCATCGTCGGGACGCGCGAAGAACTGAACGCCGTCGTGGATCCACCCCCAACGCCGGCCGGTGCCCATCCGTGTAGCCCTACTCCTGTGTCGTTCGCCGCCGTCCCGTTGGATAGAGTCGGACGCCACTCCGCTTCGCGAGACCATCCATGCAATTCATCGCAGCGTCCATCCTCGTGCTGGTGACGGGTGTCGGCGGAACATCCGTCAGCCCCGCGTCCTCGATCACGACCGGCGAGATCAAAGGCCATATCGAGTTCCTGGCGTCCGACGAACTCGAGGGCCGCGACTCCGGCTTCCGCGGGGGCGAGATCGCCGCGCGGTACATCGAGGCCCGATTCAAGACGGCGGGGTTGAAGCCGCTGCTCGAGTCCTATCGGATGCCGTTCGATCTCGGCGCGGGCGCGATGGTCACGAAGGCGAAGCTCACGTTCGGGGATACGACGATCGAATCGGGCTCGAGCCTCGCGGCGCCGTCGATCTCGGCCACCGGCTCCGCCCGCGGACGGGCCGCGGCGGCCGCGGCGACCGACGTCGCGGGTTGCGTCGTCGTGGTGCCGGGCGGTGACCAGCCGACGAAGGCCCGCGAAATCGCGACGGAACTCGCCGGGAAGGGCGCGCTCGCCGTCGTGTTCGTTTCGGAACGGGACCGCTTGCGCGGAGACGGGGACTTCCGTCGCCGGCCCGATCCGCGACCCGACGACCAACAAGAAGGCGGCGGCGGAGCGCTGTTCGACGTCGTCGAGCGCGCGGCGGCCGCCGCGATCGAGATCCCGATCGTGCGCGTCACCAAGGAACACGGCGAAGCGCTGTCGGACGCCGTCGTCGCGGGCAGCATGATCGACGTCAGCGTCGAACGCTCCGGTTCCGCAACCGGCTTCAACATCATCGGGTGGCGCGAGGGCTCCGACCCGGCGTTGAAATCCGAGTACGTCGTCATCGGCGCGCATTACGACCACGTCGGCATGGACGGCAAAGGCCGGATCTGGAACGGCGCCGACGACAACGCGTCCGGGACCGCGGCCGTGCTGGAGATCGCGGATGCGTTGACGACAATGCCCGAAGCGCCGCGACGTTCGTTGGTCGTGATCACGTGGAGCGGCGAGGAGCGCGGTCTGCTCGGTTCCAATGCGTTCGCGGCCAAGGAGCCGATCCCGTTCGACAAGATCGCCGCGTACGTGAACCTCGACATGGTCGGACGCAACGACAACAAGTCGATCGACGTCGGCCAGGCGTCGCAGCAGCTGTTCGACCGTTGTGTCGAGCTCGGCGCGACGCACGGTCTCCACATCGGCTCGGCCGATCCGGTCTACCTGTCCGCCAGCGACACACTGGCCTTCGTCGAAGCCGAAGTCCCGACGATCTTCTTCTTCTCGGGCATGCACGACGAGTACCACACTCCCGCCGATCAGGTGGAGCTCATCGACGCCGACAAGGCGAGCCGCGTCGCGCGCTTGGCGTGCGACATGCTCCTCGAGGTCGCGAATGCGGACGCTCGCCCGGCCTATAGTGCGCCAGCGCGCAGCAACCGTGCGACTTCGCGCACCAACGGGCGCCGACTCGGCGTGCTGATCGACGAAGAGTTCAAGGGACCGGGGTTGCGGGTGCAGACGGTCAATCCGGACACGGTCGCGCAGAAGGCCGGCATGAAGGACGGTGACGTCGTCCTGAAACTCGCAGGGCGCGAATTGCAGACTCGCGACGACTTGCGACGAGCACTCGAGGAACCGGCGGAAGGAACGTCGTTCGTGATCGAGGTGCAGCGCAACGGCGCGACCGTCGAATTGAACGCAACGTTCGAAGCGGTCGCGAAGAAAGAGGCCTGACGCGTTCGACGCGTCGTTCTCCGCCAGGACGCCCGACAACCGGGCTGCGGGCGAAACCTTGGCTTCAGGCGAAGAAAAGGGTCACGAAGGAGGAAGCAGGCCCCGCAAGCCCGTCGCGATCTTGCCCGGAACAAACCAATCCGCGTTCCGAACTTGCAGGACCTGTTTCCAGCCTCCGTGACCTTTCCAGTGTTCAGAGAATGTCGAGTAGCTCGGCCTGGCTTCCCAACCCCGTGAGGTAGTTGGAGCCGGCCGCCAAGCGTTCGTTCCACGGCAGCTTGGACTTTTCACAAAGCAACCCGAGTGCCACGCACGCGAATCCGCGGGCCAACGCGACACGTTTCTTTTCGCCGACGAATTGGGTCAGCGGTTTCACGGCCCCGCGATCGCCGACGTGCCCGAGCGCCTTCGCGATCGACGACGTCGCGTACAAGGTCTTCGCGTCGCGGAAGTCCGCCACGAGTCGATCGGAAACTTCGGGGTCGCCCATCAGGCCGAGGGCGGTCGCCAACTGCACGCGGAATCCCGGGTCGTTGTCGTCGTCCAGCTCGCGCTTCAACACGGTGGTCGCCGCGTCGCTGCGGAGTAGCCCCAGCGCGAGGCCGAGATAGCCCTTCACCAATCGGTCGCCGGAGCTTTCGAACTCGGTCAACAGCATCGGCGCGGCGGCGGTCTCTTCCATCAGACCGAGCGACACCGCCAGCGCCGAACGATGCAGCGGCTGACGCGTATCCGCGAACGCCTCGCGCAGCTTCTTGCCGAGCAGCATGCGGCTGTCGTGCGCCGCCGGGAGATGGCGTGCGAACAAGGCCGCGCCGGTCGCGGCGAACGGCAGCACGTCCTTCTTCGGTGGGCGCGTGACGTTCTGCGCGAAGAACCGCGCGAGGGGCGCCAGCGCCTTCGCGGTGCGCTCGGCCTCCGGCGCCGCGCGGCCGCCGATCTCGCCGAGCGCGATGAACGCGAAGTGCGACGCGCCGTTGTCGGTGTCCCGAGTCGCGATGTCGCAGAGCGCGTCGACGACTTCCGCGTCCTCGGCGCTCGCGAGCTTGCCGAGCGCGATGACGCACGATTGGCGCAGGTAGTTCTTCGACTTCTTCGACTTCGCGGTCTGCAGCAACGCCGGCACCAGCGTCATCGCATCGTCGCCGAGGCGCGACAGTGCAATCGGGACCTGAGCACGCACGCGATCGTCGGCACGCGTATCCTTCAGGATCTCGTCGAGTACCGCGACGCAGGTCGTGCGGTCGGTTTCGAACAGGCCGAGCGCGAGGATCGCCGACGCACGCAGATCGATGTCGCGTTCGTCGAGCGCGACGCGCTTCAGGGCGTCGATCGCTCCCGCGTCGCCGATCAGGCCGAGAGCGATCGCCGCGGTGGCGCGCTCGGCCTCTTGGATGTGGCCGGTCACCTTCATCGCCTTGCGGCCTTGCGCGTCGTCGTCGAGCACGCCGCGCAGGATCGGAAGCGACTCCTTCGCCCCGAGCACGCCGAGAGCGACGAGGGCCGCGCGCCGCACCGTGGCGTCATCGTGGCCGAGCGTCTTCATCACGTCGGGGAGAACGAGGGCCTGCTCCGCGGCCGGGGTGATTCGGGCCAGCGCGAGAACCGCGGAGTCGACCACGTCGGTATCAGGATCGGAGAGCTGCTCGCGCAGGAGAGGCACGACGACGTCCTTCACCTCGATGAAGGCGGGTCGAACGCTGCTGTCGTCCTGCGTCTCTACACCCGTCACGCTCCGGCGGGACCCGAGCCGCGCACGCAAGTCGAGGAACGCGTCCTTGTTGACCTCCCACCACGTGTCCCACTCGGTGTAGTCCGGACCCGCGGCTTTACGCGGGCCGCCACCCATCGTGACGGGGCCGATGCCACCGCCCGGTGTCGTGGGACCTGGGCCACCGCCGGTCTTGGGGGGAGGACCCATTCCCGGCGGAAGCGTGGTGGAGGGACCGCGGAGCTGACCCCCGTGACCGAACGCCGACGCGGGCAGCATTGCCAGCGCGGCAGTCACGAAGGTCATGCGGAGAAGCACTCGCACGGTCGGCCGCCTCCTCGAAGCGCAGCGCGAATCGGGACCGCCCGATCCATCCAGGGGGCGCAGCTTCAGCAACGGCCGGTCCAAGCCTCCCCGCGACGCCATCGTTGCATGCATCGGTTCTCCTCCGCGTCGGACGAATCGACATAGCTCCTGATCCACAGCCAACCTTGGGCCACCGATCGCGTGTTGGCGCGTCGTCGCTCGATGCTCGCGGTTCAACCGCGCCGTCCGCGCGCGACCAGCGCTGCGTGCGCATCCGCTCGCTTTGGTGCTCGCCCGCTCGCCCGATCGACGTCCGCGAGCCCGCGTGCCACGTCACGCCTGCGTCTGGGAACGATGCACCGGCGCCAACGCGAGAGCGGCCAAAGTCACGGCGTACGGCAGCGCCAACAACAGGTGATGCGGCCATGCGCCGAACGATTGCGCGTGGAATTGGAAGACGGTCAACGCGCCGAATGCGAGCGCGAACGCCACGACGCGTCCCAGCCTGCCCCGTGCGCACACGACGGCAGCCAACGCCAGAAAGCCTCGGCCTTCGGTCATGCCTTCGACGAAGGTCCCCGGCCCCGAATAAAGCAACTGTGCTCCCGCCAACGCGGCGAGCCCACCGCCCCACAGCAGCGCGATGGTCTGCGTTCGATCGACGCGCACTCCGGACGCGCGCGCGGCGTTTGCATCGTGGCCGCACGCGCGCAGCTCGAGTCCGAATCGTGTGCGCGGCAACGCGATCGCGGTCGCCACCAACAGGATGCACGTGACCGCGACGAGCACACTCGGATGCAGGCCCGTCACCGCGCCGCTCGCGGCCAGGGCCCCGTCGCGCGCGATCACGAACTCGAGCAGTGCGTCGAACGCCACTGCCGTCGCGCCGAGCGCCAGCGTGTTCCACATCAACCCCGTGACCACGGGCTCGGCGCGCAGCGCCACCGTGAGCCCACTGAACACGAGTCCGGACACCGCACCGACGACGGCGACCACGCCGACGGCCACGAGCGGCGGCAAACCCAGTCGCTCGAGCGCGAACGCCGCGAACGCTCCGCACAGCATCATGCCTTCGACGCCGACGTTGAGTCCGCCCGCCTTCTCGACCACGTACTCGCCGAGCGCGGCGAGCAGGATTGGCAGTCCCGCGAGCAGCGCCGCGCCGAGCAGCGCGACCACGAAGTCGACGTTCATGCGGCGCGCTCCGCGAAACGTCCGTTCCGGCGCTTCTCCCACCACTCCCGCAGGCGCGGCGCGTCGAACACCAGGAAGCCGAGCACCAGCGCCGCCTCGACGACGCGCTCGAAGCCATCGGCGAGCGCAAGATCCGGATCGGTGCGCGCGAGCGCGATCGCGGTCTCGAGCGCCGCGAAGCCGAGCGCGGCGAACACGACGCGGCGCGGACGCAAGCGCGCGACGAGCGCGACCGCGACTCCCAGATACCCCTCACCGTCGAACGGTTCCGGCAACAGACGTTGCGTGCGCGCCAGCAACTCGACCGCTCCTCCGAGTCCGGCGAGAGCCCCGGCGATCAGGAACACGAAGCGGCGATCACGAGCGATCGAGAAGCCCGCGAGCCGCGCGGCGGGCTCACCCTCGCCCGCCGCGCGCAGGCGCAGGCCGAACGCGCTGCGGTGCAGCAGATGCTGGACGGCGAACGCCGCGATCAGCGCGAGCAGGAAACTGACGCTCACGGCGCCGAACGCCGCGTCCAAATGCGCCGCGGCGACGATCGGGTCCGACTGCGTGAGCTGTCCCGCGCGCTCGCGCAACGGTCCGCGCTCGACCATGTAGGCCACCCATTGGACGACGATGAAGTTGAGCAGCAGCGTCGACAGAAGCTCCGGGACGCCGCGCCGCTCGCGCAACTCGCACGCGAGGAGCGACAGCACCGCACCGGCGCCCACCCCGGCGATCAGCGCGAACGGCAACACGCCGGGCAGCGCGTGCGTCGCCACAGCGGTGGCCGCGAGCGCACCGACCCACATCTGACCTTCGGCGCCGATGCAGAACATGCCGGCGCGGAACGCGACCGTCACGGACAGCGCCGAGAACAGCAACGGCGCCGCGGTGCGCGTGGTCTCGAGCACGAACGACGCCCAGCTCGAGAGAGGCTCGCCGCCGGCGATCGGTGCCAGTCCTGCGAACAGCGCGCAGAGCGCGATCAGCGCGATCACGGTGGTCCGCGCGCCGCGGAACCCCAGTGCCTTGCGGCCGCTCACGCGTCACCGCCGGCGAGCTGCCGCCCGATCGTGGCGGCGTCGGTGTCGATGGGAAGGCTCGCGGACAGCGTTCCGCGATGCAGCACGTGCAAGCGCGACGCGCAGACGCGCAGCTCGTCCAGATCGGAACCGATCCACAGCACCGCGCCACCGGCCGCGGCGAACGCCGACACCGTCTCGCGCACGAAGCGCGCGGCGCGTACGTCGAGACCGCGTGTCGGATTGTGGACGAGCAGCAAGCGCGGTGACCCGCCCAGCTCGCGCGCGAGCACGACGCGCTGCTGGTGTCCTCCGGACAATGCGGAACACAGCGTCGCACCATCGCGCGCCGCGATCGCGAAGCGCTCGATCGCGAGCGTCGCGCGCTCCCGCACGCGCGCGGGCGACCACGCGGAGCGCGCGAGCACGGCGTCGAGCGCCGACGTCGACAGCAGCAGCGCGTCCTCGATCGCGAACGAGCCGATCACGCCTTCGCGCCGACGGTCCTCGGGAACGATGCCCATGCCGCGACCGCGACGCGCTTCGACGTCGTCGCGTCCGACATCGACACCGTCCCACGTCACGCGTCCGGCTCGCGGGGGCACGCAGCCAGCGACCACTTCGAACAGTGCGCGCTGCCCGTTGCCGTCGACGCCTGCGATCCCGACGATCTCGCCCGTCGCGACCGAGAGCGTCGCGGCGCGCAGCGCGCTGGCTCCGGTATCGACGTCGACGCCATCGAGCGCGAGCACGACGGCGCCAGGAGTTCGCGCCGGCACCGCATCGCCGCGCGGCAGCTCGCCGACCATGGCCCGCGCCAAGCTCTCGGCATCGATGTCCGGCCCGGCGACGGCCGCGACCACTCGACCGCGCCGCAGCACCGTGACGCGATCCGCGCACGCCTCGACCTCCGCCAGCCGATGCGTGATCAGCACGACCGCGGCACCTGCCGCCGCGAGTCGTCGCAATGCGGCGAGCAACGACTCGGTCTCCGCCGGCGTCAGCACCGCGGTCGGTTCGTCGAACAACACGACGCGCGGCGTCGCCGCCAACGCGCGGATCCACTCGACGCGCTGCCGTTCGCCGACGGACAGCGTGCCGGCCAACCGCTCGGGATCGGGGAGTTCGAGCCCGGCTCGCCGCGCGTCGTCGCGCGCGCGCGCGAGCACGTCGCTCCGTGCGAGCCAACGCCGGCCCGCGGTGCGCGCGAGTTCCAGGTTCTCGGCGACGGTCAACGCGCGGATCAGCGTGTCGTGCTGATGGACGAGTCCGATGCCGTGAGCACGCGCGTCCCGCGGCGAGCGCGGACGGTACGGCGCACCGTCCAGCGTCATTTGCCCCGCATCGGCATCGATCGAGCCGGCGACGATCGACACCAGCGTGGACTTGCCCGCGCCGTTCTCGCCGAGCAACGCGTGGATCTCGCCCGCGTTCAACTCCAACGCGACCGCGTCGAGCGCGGGCGCCGGCGCTCCTGCGTAGCGCTTGGTCACCCCGTTCAGCGTCAGCAGAGCCATTCCCGCTCCGATCGCGTCGGTCGCCGATGCCGCGCCGCCCGCTCGTTCACGAACGCATCGGCACGTCGACACCGCGCTCGCGCGCGACGTCTCGCGCGAGGTCGTACCCGGCGTCGACGTGACGCAACACGCCCATGCCCGGGTCGTTCGTCAGCACGCGCTCGATGCGGCTCGTCATCGCGTCGGTGCCGTCGGCGCAAATGACCTGGCCCGAGTGGATCGAGTAGCCGATGCCGACTCCACCGCCGTGATGCAGCGAGACCCACGTCGCGCCGGACGCGACGTTCACCATCGCGTTCAGCACCGGCCAGTCGGCGACGGCGTCGGTCCCATCCTTCATCCCTTCGGTCTCGCGGTTCGGCGACGCGACCGAGCCGCAGTCGAGATGGTCGCGCCCGATGACGACCGGCGCTTTCAGCCGGCCTTGCTTGACCATCTCGTGGAACTTCAGCCCCGCCTTCGCGCGATCGCCGTAACCGAGCCAGCAGATGCGCGCGGGCAGCCCTTGGAAGGCGATGCGCTCGCGCGCCATGCCGATCCATCGCGCCAGCGCGCGATCGTGCGGGAACAGTTCCAGAATCGCTTCGTCGGTCGCCGCGATGTCCGCGGGATCGCCGGACAGCGCCGCCCAGCGGAACGGTCCCTTGCCTTCGCAGAACAGCGGCCGGATGTACTCGGGCACGAAACCCGGGATCTGGAACGCTTCCTTGACGCCGGCTTCGAGCGCGTGGCCACGCAGGTTGTTGCCGTAGTCGAACGCGACCGAGCCGCGTCGCTGCAGCTCGAGCATGCAGAGCACGTGCTCCGCCATCGTCGCCTTCGACCGCCGCACGTACTCCGCCGGATCGCCGGCGCGCAAGCTCGCGGCTTGCTCGAGCGTGAGTCCCGTCGGTACGTAGCCGTGCAACGGGTCGTGCGCACTGGTTTGATCGGTCAGCACGTCCGGTACGAGGTTCCGTCGGGTCAATTCGCGCAACAAGTCGACGATGTTGCCGGTCCATCCGACCGACTTCGCTTCCTTCTTGTCGCGGAACGCGAGGGCCATGCGGATCGCTTCGTCGACGTCGCTCGTCAGGTGATCGAGGTAGCGCGTCTTCAGGCGCTTCGCGCTGCGCGCCGGATCGACTTCGGCGGCGAGGAACGTCGCGCCGGCCATCACCGCGGCGAGTGGCTGCGCGCCACCCATGCCGCCGAGTCCACCGCTGACGACGAGCTTGCCCGCGAGCGAACCGTTGAAGTGCTTGCGCCCGGCTTCGGCGAACGTCTCGTACGTGCCTTGGACGATGCCCTGACTTCCGATGTAGATCCACGAGCCCGCCGTCATCTGGCCGAACATCATCAGGCCGCGGCGCTCGAGCTCCCGGAAGTGGTCCCAATGCGCCCAGTGCGGCACCAGCAGAGAGTTCGCGAGCAACACGCGCGGCGCGTGCGCATGCGTCCGCAGCACACCCACTGGCTTGCCGGATTGGATCAACAGCGTTTCGTCGGCCTGCAACCGCTTCAGCGTCGCGATGATCGCGTCGAACGCGGGCCAGTTGCGCGCGGCCTTTCCCGAGCCGCCGTAGACCACGAGATGCGCGGGATCCTCCGCCACGTCGGGATCCAAGTTGTTCTGCAGCATGCGGAACGGCGCCTCGATCTGCCAATTGGCGCACGAGAGCTCGGTTCCGCGGGGCGAACGGATCAGGGGAGCGGACATCGAACGAAACCTCCGGTCGGAAGCCCGGCATTGGAGAGACACGCCGCGCCGATTGCGAGCCCTTGGCGGCGTCGGTCGCACGCGCGCGCGGCGTTGACGGATCCGCGAGTGGCCGCCATCGTGCGCGGCGACGAGGCGCATTGGCCCGCGCGACCGGCGTGACGGCAGTGCGCGGATGCTCGCAACCGAGGAATGACCGATGGCGAAGAAGGACCCGCGCGTCGACGCCTACATCGCGAAGGCCGCCGATTTCGCGCAGCCGATCCTGAACGAGCTGCGTGCCCGGGTGCACGCGCACTGCCCCGATGTCGTCGAGAACATCAAATGGGGAATGCCTGCGTTCGAGTATCTGGGCCCGTTCGCCGGCATGGCCGCGTTCAAGAAGCACGCCGTGTTCGGCTTCTGGAAGCACGACCTCATCGTGAAGGACGACGGCAAGGCCAGGGAAGCGATGGGGAGTTTCGGCTGCCTGACGGCGCTCGATCAACTGCCGACGAAGGCGCAGTTCGCCAAGTACGTGAAGGTCGCGATGACGTTGAACGAGAACGGGGTGAAGGTCGAGCGCAAGAAGACGCGGCCGAAGACTCCCGTCGCGATGCACCCGGACTTCAAACGCGGGTTGGCGAAGTCGCCGAAGGCCAAGGCGGGCTTCGAGGGTCTGCCCCCCGGCCAGCAGCGTGAGTACGTCGAGTGGATCGCGCAAGCCAAGAAGGACGAGACGCGGGCACGACGTCTCGCACAGGCGCTCGAGTGGCTCGCCGACGGCAAGCCGCGCAACTGGAAGTACATGAACTGCTGACGCGGTTCCGGCCGCGGTCCGACATCGTCAACACGTCGCGAAGTCTCCATCGCAAAACGAGTTGAACCCAAGGCAGTGCCCCGCCGCGGCGCGGCGGTGGACCCGCGCCCGAGGCACCGCGCGCGAGACCGCTCCAACCTCTCTGCGCGGTTCCCACCGACACCATTGACTTCGGCAGCCGCGCGAGCCCCAATGCCGGCCCCGACCTCGTCCGATTCGGCACGGAACACCCATGCTTCGCACCTCGCTCACGATCGCGGCGATCGCCGCGTTCGCGCCCTCCCTCCACGCGCAAGGCTCGTCCCACGCCCTGCGGTTCTTCGGCACAGGAAACAACCAGCAGGATCGAGTTCGCATCCCGATCGACGACGACCTCGCCGGTCCCGATGCCTCGTCCCCGTGCGACGTCGGCGCGGGCTCGTTCACGATCGAGTTCTGGGTCCGCGGCCAGCTCGCCGACAACCCGACGACGAACTGGGGTGGCGACGTCGAACAAGCGAACGTCGATTGGATCCTCGGCAACATCGTCGTCGATCGCGACATCTGGGGGCCGAGTTCGCGCGACTTCGGCATCTCGATCGCCGGTGGCTTCGTGCGCTTCGGGACTGGGCACGCCGACGTCGCAGCACAGGACGGCGATCACACGCTCGAGGGTTCGACCAGCGTCCTCGACGGCAATTGGCATCACGTCGCCTGCGTGCGCGACGCGAGCAGCGGCATCAAGCGCATCTACGTCGACACGGCGCTCGACGTCGCGTCGACGCCGAACGCCTCGCGCGACGACATCAGCTATCCGAACGGCGGCGTCCCCGGCGCGCAGACTCCGTGGGGACCCTACCTCGTGGTCGGCGCCGAGAAGCACGACGCCGGGCCCGGCTACCCGTCGTTCTCCGGCCGCGTCGACGAACTGCGCGTCTGGAGCGTCGCGCGCAGCGCCGACGATCTGCTCGGGAGCTTCCAGCGCGTGGTCGCCTCGAACTCGCCGGGCCTGGTCGGCATGTTCCGCTTCGAAGAAGGCAGTGGCACGTCGATCGCCGACTCCAGCGCGGCGCAGAATCCCGCGGGACAGTTGATCGCGGGGCAACCGGGGAACGGCGAGTGGACTGCGTGGGCCCAAAACACCACGAACACCGCGCCGATCGGCCAGGGCGTCGTACCGCCCGGATTCACGAAGACGACGGTCGCGAGCGGACTCGGTGAACCGACGACGCTCGCCTTCCTTCCCGACGGGCGACTGTTGATCGGCGAGCGCGGCGGTCGAATCCTCGTGGTGCAAAACGGGCAGTTGCTGCAAAACCCGCTGTGCCAACTCCAAGTCGACACGACGTTCGGCGAACGCGGTCTGTCCGGCATCGCCGTCGATCCGGACTTCGTCAACACCGGCCACATCTTCGTGTTCACGACGTCGACCGAGCCGCGCGCGCGCGTCGTGCGTCTCGACGTGATCGGCAACTCCGCGGACCCGCAGACGGGCGTCGTGCTGTGGCAGCATCCTCAACTCGCCGGCACGTTCCACCACGGCGGCGACCTGGCGTTCGCCGCCGACGGCACGCTGTTGCTGTCGACCGGTGATCAGACGCAGGCCGCCAGCTCGCAGAACCTCGGAAGCGCCAACGGGAAGATCCTGCGCATCGCCAAGGACGGCACGATCCCGAACGACAACCCGTTCGTCGGCACGCCGGGCGTGCTGCCCGAGATCTGGGCCTACGGCTTGCGCAACCCGTTCCGCATCCACGTCGATCCGGCCAGCGGGCGCGTGTACATCGGCGACGTCGGCGCGAACGGACCGAACGCGATCGAGGAACTGAACGTCGGCGTGAGCGGCGCGAACTACGGCTGGCCGGACCAGGAGGGTTCGACCTGCCACGTCGGGACGTGCTCGGGGATGAGCGCGCCGCTGTTCGCGTATGCGCACTCGAACGCGTCGTACTCGAGCGGCCAGACGCAGGGCTGCATCATCGGCGGCCCCGTCTATCGCGCGACGGCGTTCCCGCCCGAGTACCAGGGCAACGTCTTCGTCGCCGAATACTCGAATCGATGGATCCGGCGTTTGGTGTTGGACAACACGGGCGCGGTGATCGCGGCTCCCGAGTTCCAGTTCGCGCCGGATGCCGGCCCGGTGGTCGACCTCGAGGTCGGGCCCGATGGCGCGTTGTGGGTCCTCACCTACGGCCTGTCGTTCCCGACGGCGCAAGACATCGGCGCGGTGCATCGCATCGAGTGGACGGGTACGGCCAACGTAGCGCCCACGGCGATCGCGACGGTCGACTTGAGCGGCGGTGCGGCACCGCTCGGCGTTCAGTTCTCGAGCGCGGGCAGCTTCGACGCGGACAATGGGCCGAGCGCGCTGACGTACGCGTGGGATTTCGGCGACGGTCAGACATCGACACAGGCGAACCCGGCGCATACGTACCTCGTCGCCGGACCGTACACCGCGACGCTGACGGTGTCGGACGGACTCGCGAACACCGTCGCCGCACCTCTGTCGATCCTGGTCGGCAACGCGCCCGTCGCGACGATCACGACGCCGGCCGAGCACGCGCTGTATCGCGCGGGCGACGTCATCGCGTTCGCGGGAACGGCGACCGACGTCGAGGACGGCACGCTGCCCGCGTCCGCGTTCACGTGGCAAGTCCAGCTGATCCACGACGATCACGTGCACCCGTTCTTCGGGCCCATCACGGGGGTCGCCGGCGGGCAGTTCTCGGTGCCGTCGACGGGACACACGCCAGAGGATTCGCACTACCGCATTCGCCTCGACGTCGTGGACTCGAACGGCCTCGTCGACAGCGCGAGCGTGGACCTCGAACCACGCCTCGCGACGCTCGTGATCGACTCCGTGCCGCAGGGCATCAGCTTCACGATCGACGGCGAGCCGGCGACGACACCGCACGTCTTGGAGAGCATCGAGGCGTTCCAACACGTCCTCGCGATGCCCGCTGCGGTCTCGATCGGTGCGCAAGCGTCGTCGTTCGTCTGCTGGTCCGACGGTGGCGCACGCGAACACACGGTGGTGACGCCCGCGGGCGGCCAAAACGTCACCGCGTTCTACGGCGTCGCACCCCAGGGCACGGTCGCCGTGTCCGTGCCCGCCGTCGTGCGCAACGCGAACTACATCGCGTCGGTCGGGACACTGTTCTCGAACAACTTCGACCTGTTCGGTCTGTGCTTCGGCCGCGACACCAGCGGTTTCTCGCAAGTCGGTCTCGAGTTCCCGCTCGCGGTGCCGGTGGGAGCGACGATCGTCAGCGCACGCATCGACGCAATCGCGACGAACGACCAGTTCGGCCAACCGCAAGCCGTATTGCGCGCGTTCGACCTCGCGTCGGCGCCGCAATTCGCGAGCGGCCCGACGCCGTTGACGTCGCTGCATCCATTGACCAGCGCGAGCGTGGGCTGGTCGCCGAGCGCATTCGCGCCGGGAGCTTCGGTCTCGTCGCCGGACCTTGCGGCACTCGTCCAAGAGCTGGTCGATCGACCCGATTGGAACGCAGGCAACTTCGTCGGCTTCGTGCTCGACGGTCAGTCGACGGTCGGTGACGGCTGGCGCTGCATTCGCAACTTCCAGTCGGGCCAAGCCCCGACGCTGCATGTCACGTATGCGACGCAGACCAGCGTCGGCTGCGGTCAGGCCTGCGGCTTCGCGAGCTACGGCGTCGGCTTCAGTCCCGCGCACCATCTCGGCTTGCTCGGGTCGGGCCAACCGAGCGTCGGCGGCATGGTCACGCTCGGAGCGAGCGGCGTCGTCGCGCCGACCGTCGTGCTGTTCCTCGCCGCGCAACCGAGCACGTTGCCGGTCGTCGGCGGCGCGCTGCTCGTGAACCCGAGCTCACTGCTCACGGTCGTCGGCTTGCCGGTCGTCGACGGTCGCATCGACGTGCCGTTCACGATCCCGAGCGACTCCGCGCTGGCGGGCACCGCGGTCTACTTGCAAGCGGTCGCACCCGACCCGAGCGACGTCGAGGGTTACGCGTTCTCGTCCGGCCTCGCGCTGACGATCTGCCCCTGACCGCACTTCGCCGTCGGAATCGAGCGACGAACCAAATGAGCCCTCCGCGCGCACCAGCGCACGGAGGGCTCTTGAACGCGTGATTCGGCAACTCGAGTCGATCAGTCGTCGATCTCGGGCATCGTGTTCTCACCACCGGTCTTGAACACGTTGTTCTCGAAGTTCGCGAACGCCGCGCTCGCGGCGACGTCGATGCGGTTCTTGCTGGCCTTGTTGCCGACGCACGAGTTCTGCGCGCTGCTGCTCTCGATGCCCTCGCCGGCATTGCCGATCGCGACGTTCTTCATCAGCTGATTCGCACCACCGTCGAGGTCGAAGCCGTCTTCGAGGCAGGACTTCGCGACGTTGCCGGTCAACTCGTTGAAGTTCGACGTGACCCGAAAGCCGTCGGACTGCGTGCGCTGGGCGACGTTGTTCTCGAGCGTCGTGAAGAACCCGTCGATCACGTAGCAAGCCTCGTCCTCGGCGCCGCAGTTCTTCGCGACGTTCTTGCGCAGCACGATGCTCGAGGAACCCACATCGATCACGAACGCGGACCCGGTCACGTCGGTCACGCTGTTCTTCTCGATCAGCGTGCCACTCTGACCGTGCTGGACGAGCACGCCGTAGCCGTCATCGGGCATGGAGCGGATCTTGTTGCCGCGGACGGTGTTGACGGCACCATCGATCCAGACGCCGAAGGTGTCGATCAACGCGATGTCGTTGCCTTCGACTCGCCCGAGCGAGCCGACGACCGTGATGCCCGACCCATCCTCGATCAAGCGGACCTTGCACTTCTCGACGACCGCTGAGTCCCCGACGATGCGGATGCCGTCCGCGCCATCCTGTTCGAGCGTCGTCTTGCGGACCGTGGCGCCATCGCTGGTCAACGCGATGCCGCCCGCGCAACCTTGGACGACGCAGTTCTCCACGCGCAGCAGCTTGCCGGCGCCGAGGATGCCGACGCCCTCGGCGTGCAGCACGGTGACCTTCTCCAGCACGACCGAGTTGGCGTTGACGATGTGCACTCCGGCGTTGCTGCCACCCTTGGCGTGGCGGATCGTCACGTTGCGGACCTTCACGTCGTCGGCGTTGATCTCGATGCCGGGACCGAGCGCACCGAGTTGCGGATCGCGCGGCTCGATGATCACCTTGCCCTTGCCCTGGAGCACCAAGCCGTTCAGCGCGGCGTCGACGACCACCGCCTCGCGGTACACCCCGGCGGCGATTTGGATGGTGTCGCCGGCCGCGGCAGCATTCACGGCGGCGGCGATCGACGGGTGATCCTGCGGCACGCGGATCGTGCCGGCCCCCAGCAGCGTGAACGGAAACAACGTGGCGGCGAGGGTATACGTGAGTTTCATCGCGAGCTCCTTCGGGTGCGGTTGCGGGTTCTTTCGGACCCGTTCGTTCGGACTGATCGAGCGAGAGGAGGCGCGCGCCGGGTCCGTGGAACCAAACCGGTTTTTTCCGGAGCCACGCGTGGTGCGACCCGAAAGCGCTGGATTCGCCTCAAGTTCGCCGGGGGGGCGGCCCGATCAGAGGGCTGCCAAACGAAGGTCCGGCATCCTCCCGGAGATGGTCCATGGTCACGAAGACGTTGCGTCGGCAAGTGCGTGCGGGGGCAGCCCGTGTCGGCGCGAAGACGGCCGTTCAGGCCGTCCGCGAAGTGAAGCGAACCCCGCAGAAGCGCGACGTGAACGAGCCGGTGTTCGGCCGCTTCGCGGCGCCCAAAGTCCGGCTCGGCATGACCGCGGCCGAAGTGAAGAAATGCGCCGGCAGTCCCGACTGCATCCTGTTCGGAACCGATGAGAACGTCGATTGGCAGTTCGGCACGTCGGGCTTCGATGCCCTGGGTGCGCCGGCGCTGTACGTCACGCAGCTCACGTTCCACGCCGGCCGCGTCGTGAAGGTCATCGAACGGATGTCCGCGCCGACGTGAACGAACCCTGATTCGAGATCGAGTCCTCGAAGTGTCCTCCAAAGGTGCGCCGGCGCCGTATCGGTCGGAAACGACCGCGCGGCGCCGGCGCATTTGCACGCGGCAGAGCCTCGAACTCGGTCGTTCTCGCGTCGTCGCGAACGGGCTGTTAACACCTGAGCCGTTCGTGGCCTCTTGGGTGACGAAAGGAGGAAACCCCACATGGTTTCCAAACCACTCGTCCTGTTGTCGACCTTGGTCCTCGTCGGCTCCGTGCTCGTCCCGTTCGCGGTGGCGCGACGTGGTGCACCCACCATTTGCTTCCCGGTCCACGTCGACGAAGCGTTTCGATTCGCCGTCGACGCGGCGGCGAGCGATGCCGATGGCATGACGCCGCCGGACGTGCTCGCCGTCACGCTCGCCACGCTGACGAAGGAGCAAAGCCCCCTCGCGCGCATGGAGACGTTGCGACGCGGGTGCTTGCGCCTCGAGCACGCCGACGAGCGTGGCGAACTCATGCGCTCGCTGCACACCACGTTGATGCAGCGCGTCCTCGATACCGAAGCCGAGGACGCGGCACCGGCGCACCGGGCGCGGGCCTGGTTCGACCTCGGTTACGCGCAAGCCATGCTGACCGACTTCGGCGCGGTTCCCGATGCGGAACGCGTCGACTACGCGACGCTCGTCGAGCGCATGACGCGCTACCTCGACAAGGCCCTCGCGCTGACGCCGACCGACGCCCAAATGCACGTGGGCGCGGCATTCGCGCACGCGAAGCACGACGCGGCGCGCGACGTCCTGTATTTCCAGCACATGCAAGCCGCCTGGACCAGCTCCGACTCGCTCGCTCGCCGCAACGTCGAGGATGCGCTGCGGCGCTTCGATCCGGAGCTGCTTTCGCCCGTGGCGGAAGACGTGACGCGCAACCTCGAGCAGGCTTGCGCGCGCGCGAAGAAGGAGTCGGCTCGGACCCAGTGACGTCGTCCGCGAGCCATGATCCGGTCCTGCTGGAGCGCGCGCGAAGCGGTGATGCCACCGCCTTCGACGCGCTGCTCCGGCGTGTTGCACCGAGCGTCCGCGGCGTTCTGCTGACGTTCGTGTCGGCGGCCGATGCCGACGACCTGCTGCAAGACGTCTTCGTCGCCGCCTGGCGAGCGCTGCCCGAACTCCACGACGGCGCCGCGTTCTGCGCGTGGCTGCTGGCGATCGCACGCAATCGCGCGCGCCGGTTCTTGGCGCGTCGCCGCGTGCACCAGCCGCTCCCGCCGGATCTGGTCGCCGCCGAAGCGGAGGCATCGGAGCCTCGCCCGATCGAGGGGGAAGAGATCCTCGCGTTGCTGCGCACGCTGCCCGAGGCGTATCGAGAACCGTTGACGCTGCGCCTCGTCGAGCGCATGAGTGGACCGCAGATCGCGGAAGCGACCGGGCTCACTCATGGGTCGGTCCGAGTGAATCTGTCGCGGGGGATGGAGCTGCTGCGCGAGCGCCTCCGCGCACGAGGATGGCCATGAACGACGACTACCTGTTCGACCCCGCCGCCCCGCCGGATCCCGAGATCGCGCGCCTCGAGCGCGCGCTCGATGCACACCGTTACCGGGAATCGAGCACCCCGTCCGCACTGCCTCCCCGCGGCCCACGCATCCGACGCGCGTTCGTCTTGTCGATCGCCGCCGCCGCGGTGGTGGTCGCGGCGGCGCTGTGGCTCGACCACGGCTCGACGCAGAACGACAGTCCGTATCGCCTCGACACGGCATCCGCGGGAGCGCGCGTGTTCGCGAAGGACGGCCGCGAGCGCGCCGTCGCCGAAGGCGTGAACATCGGCGACCGCATCGAAGTCGACGCGTCCGCACGCGCGCGCCTGTCGATCGGCTCGATCGGTTCCGTCGTGCTCGAAGCGAATTCCACGATCCGCGTCGAGGAGCGCGAGCCCGCGTCGCCCACGCATGAGCCGACGTTCGGTCTCTACCTCGAGCGCGGCTCGGTCGCGGCGTCGATCTTCGCCGCGCCTCGGGTGTTCCAGGTCGGGACGCCGGCGGGCATCGCGGTGGACCTCGGCTGCATCTACAAGACCACCGTTTCCGACGATGGACGAACCTGGCTTTCGGTCGTCAGCGGATTCGTCTCGTTCGAGACCGAGCAGCGACGCGTTCTCGTGCCCGCCGGCGCGGAATGCGAGGCCTTGCCCGGTGTCGGGCCGCTGACCCCCACGTGGCAGGACGCGCCGGCGGACTACAAGTCGGCCGTTCGCCGGATCGACGTCGAGCACCCCGCGCCACAGGACGCGTTGTCGGCGCTGTACGCCGCGAACGACCCACGCACATCGCTGACGCTCTGGCATTTGCTGCAACACGACGAATACCGGGTCCGCAAGACCGCGATCGACGTGCTGTACACGGAAAACCGGATCCCGGCCGAGATCCCGATCGAACGCCTGATCGAGCGCGACACGGCCACCCTGGAAGCCCTGCGCCGCTCGTTCGATTGGGGTCCGTGACCCCCGGCGGTCTCCGTCGGCCGGGCGGGGCCGGGCGGGCCCGACGCGGGCCGACGGACGGATCTGCCGCCGAGCGCTGGCGCAATCGAGCGACTTCGGGTTAGCGTGCGGGCCTCTCTCCCCTGCCGCACCCTGGAGGATTCATGGGACGTCTTGGCGCACTTTCGATCGCGCTCGCGTTGATTCCCGGTCTCGCGTCCGCGCAGGTCGCCGTCGGCGACATCGCGGTGACCGGCCTGTCCGATCAGCAGTTCTCGATCCTCGATCCGGTGTCGGGCAACTCGATCCCGTATCCGTTGTCGAACCTGATCGGACCCGGCATTTCGGATTGGACGCAGTGCATCCGCTGGGACGCCGAGAATCCGAACGACTTCTACGTCGGCGGCAACGGCTTCATCGGTCGCATCACGATCACCGGAATCGGGACGTCGAACTACCAGCTCATCACGAATCAGGTCGGCATCGTGTCGGAGGTCTCGATCGACGACGATGGCTCGCTGGTCTGCGTCGATTCGACTTCGGACCAAGTCATTCGCGTCGATCCGAGCAACGGCGCGATCACGCCGATCACCAGCGGACCGCAGCCGTGGGGATCCGAAGCGAACTGCGGCGTGCTGGATCCGACGACCGGTGACATCTGGGTCGGCACGAACAAGCAGCTCTATCGCATCGTCGGTGGCGTCGGTACTCCGGTGCTCTACAGCTCCGGCTGGAGCACGGGCGGTTCCGCGTACTGCTCCGGCGTCGCCGTCGATGGCGTGACCGGGGAGGTCTACATCACGGTCCTCACCGCCGAACTCGTCGCGCGCGTCGAGCCGAACGGCTCGCTGACGAACCTCGCACCACCGCACAGCGTGAAGCAGCCGAACGGTCTCGCGTTCGATCAGAACGGTGACCTCGTGGTGTGCGGCGGCGCGAACTTGCTGAACACGGTCGATCGCGTGCCGCGCACCGGCGGGACGCCGACGCCGCTCGGCCAGATCTCCGGCCAGTTCTTCCTCGCGTCGGGCATCACCGTCGTGCTGAGCACCTGCCCCGGTGAAGCCACGGTCTACGGCCAAGGCTGCGCGGGCAGCGGCGGCTTCACGCCGTCCCTGACGTTCACCGGCTGTCCGGCGCCCGGCGAAGCGGTGTCGATCGACATCGCGAACGGGCTCGGCGGCGCACCGTCCGTGCTGTTCTTCGGCCTCGGCGCATCGGCGATCCCGATGGGCGGCGGCTGCACGCTGAACACGTTCCCGTTGCTCGCGCCGACGATCTCGTTCCCGCTGTTCGGCGCCGGAGCAGGCAATGGCGTGATGAGCCTGCCGGGCGTGATGCCGGCTGGCACCAGCGGACTGACCTTCACGACCCAATTGTTCGTCGCCGATGCGGCCAGCCCGATCGGAGCTTCGGCGTCCAACGGTCTGCAGATCACGATCGGCTGAACGGACACCATTCGTCGCGACACCGGCGCGCGAAGGCGACTTCGCGCGCCGGTGTCGTTCCCGCGCCGAGCATCCCTGCGAGACCGCCATGACGCGCCGACGTTCGAGCCTGCTTCGCGATCCGGTCCATGGGGACATCGCGCTGACGCCCGAGGAATTGTCGATCCTCGACACGCGCGAAGTGCAGCGGCTGCGCGGCGTCCGCCAACTCGGCACGGCCTACCTCGTCTACCCCGGCGCGATGCACTCGCGCTTCGAGCACTCGATCGGTTCGTGCCACATGGCCTCGGTGATGATCGAGGCGATCGAACGCAATCGCGCGTACGCGCCGACCGAATGCCTCGGCGTGACGGCCGAGGAGGAACGCCTCGTCCGCATCGCCGCGCTGCTGCACGACGTCACGCACATCCCGTTCGGGCACAACATCGAAGACCAAACCGGTCTGTTCCAACGCCACGATGCGCCCGCGCGCATCGAACGAGCGTTGACCTCGGGCGAACTCGGGGAACGGCTCGCGCACGCGCGCATCACGGACGAGATCCTCGGCATCCTCGGCGCGGGACCGCTCGCGACGAAGGTGCCGAAGTACTGGCAACAGCTGGTCAGCGACACGATCTGCTCGGACATCTTCGACTACCTGAAGCGCGACGCGTACTTCACGGGCCTTGCTCTCGCGTACGACCCGCGTCTCGTGCATGGCTTCAAGATCGATCGCGCCAGCGGCAATCTCTTCATCGACGTCGCGAAACGCGGCCTCGTGCGCGAGGACGTTCTGTCCGAGATCGTGCGCATGCTCGAGGCCCGCTACTACTTCTCGGAGCGCGTCTACTACCACCACGCGAAGATCGCCGCGGGCGCGCTGATCGCGAAGTCGGTGGAGACCGCGATCGTCACCGGGGCCGCGAAGGAGCACGAGTTCTACGGACTCACCGACGACGGGTTGATCGCGTTCCTCGAGAACCTGCCGTACACGAACGAAACCGGCGCCAAGCGCACGCGCCGGATGCTCGAGCGCTTCCGCTCGCGCCGCTTGTTGAAACGCTGCGGCGTCTATCCGCGCTACGCGAATCGCGCGGTGCAGGAGTCGCTCGTCGATCGCTTCTTCACCCCGGGTCGCCACGCCGAGCGCGCCGAGACCGAGCGCCGGATCGAACGCGCCGCGGCGGCGGAGCTCGGCCGCGACGTCGACGTCATGCTCTATTGCCCGGCCCGCAAGATGCAGTTGAAGGAAGCGCACATCCACGTCCGCTTCCCCGGCGAGGCCGCGGTGCGCCCGCTCAGCGCGTTCTCCGATCGCATCCCGCGCCTGAAAGACCTCGAGGAGAGCTATCGCAACCTGTGGAAATTCTACGTGCTTACGTCGGAACACGACGCCGACGCCATCAAGGTGTTGCAGCGAATCCTGGAACGAGAACTGCCCGGTGCGGTCAACGTCTACCGCCCCGATGGGGAGTGACCAAGCCGGTAAGGCCGCTCGCGGACTCGCGGCTATACTCCCCTTCCTTCCTCGCCGCCTTCGTCCGCTCGGAGTTCCCGTGATGCGCGCTCGCTGGCCCTTTGCCGTCCTGGTGACGTTGTGTTTCGCAGCGACGGCGACCTCGGTCTCGTTGTTCGCGCTCGACGACCCGCCGAAGCCGGACGTCGCGGACGAGCCGAAGCCTGCCGCGAGCGACGACCAAGAAGACTTCATGAAGCGCGACGGCTTCAAGCTGCGCGGTCAAGAAGCCATGGACCGGCTGGACGAAGCCTACGGCAAAGGCTTTTGGACCTACTTCTTCGACGACGGCGTGATGCCGCGGCCGTACCTGGTCGCCGCGCAGACGAAGGCGAGCTTCGATCCCGACACGCTGAAGAAGGAGTACGCCGAGATCCTCGGGTACCTCTATCAGGAGTTCTACCGCCAGTACCGCAGCATCGCGGACCTGAAGGACGTCCACGAGCCGGTCCTCGTGCTCGTGTTCGACAGCCGCGACGACTACAAGAAAGTGCGCGAGGACAAGCCCGAGTTGCGGCTCGCGAACGAGGAGTTCATCGCCGGCTACTACGTGCCGTCCACGGGCATCCTCTACCAGTGGCGCCAAGCCGACCTGTGGCACGTGATGTTCCATGAAGGAACTCACCAGCTCGTCGACTACGCGACCGGCCGCAAGGTCATGCAATTCAACGAGTCGCCCTGGTTCCAAGAGGGCATCGCGGACTTCATGGGTGGCCACAAGTCGAAGCTCACGTACAGCGAAGAGAAGAAGGGCTTCGTGCGCGAGTTCCAACTCGGCCAGTTCATCGCGGACCGTTTCCAGACCGCGCAGAGCGCGATCCTCGGCGAGTACGCGTTTTCCGTGCGCGACCTGGTCGGCATGGACTTCATGAAGTTCAAGGCCGCGCAGAACAACCAAGAAGGCAACTCGAACAACCAGCGCATCACGGGACTCGTGTACGCGCAGGGCTGGGCTCTCGTGCAGTTCCTGAACAACTACCAGGGCGGCAAGTACGAGCCGATGTTCCGCGAGTTCTTCAAGGCCGAGCTGCAAGGCAAGGGCAACGAGAAGTCCTTCGGCGAGATCTTCCTGCTCGAAACCGACGAGGACTGGGACGAGTTCAACGAGGAGTACGTCGAGTTCATCTCGACCGACCTGCGTCGCATGCGCTTGCAGGTCGACAAGGAGAAGAAGGAGAAGGGCGAGAAGTAAGGTCGCCCGCTCCCTCGCATGCGTGCCGCGACGATCGTCGGCGCCGTCTTGCTGGTCGCCGCGTTCGTCGTCGGCGTCATCGTGCGCGATCGGGCGGCGCTGCGCGAAGGCGAAGACCTGAAGCCGCGTCCCGACGCGCTCGAATACGGGCTCGCCGCGCGCTCGCTCGCGACGCAGGGTCGCTTCGCGATCGACGTCGGCGGCGTCGACTACCCGCCGCGCTACCCCATCGGATTCCCACTGCTCGCCGCGCCGTTCGTCCTGGCTCGGGGTGGCGATCCCGCCGCAGTCGTCGACGCGGCCTACGCCTTCGGTCTCGCGCTGATCGGGTTGCTGGCGGCGCTCGGCTACCTCGCCGCCGGTCCGCTCGGCGCGGTCGTCGCGGCGACGCTCGGCGCGTTGTCCCCCGTCCTCGTGCGCGGCTCCACGCTCGGCATGTCGGAAACCGCGAGCGCGTGCGCGATCACGGGCGCATCGATCGCGACGATCCTCGCGCATCACCGACTGGGTCGCGGTTTCACGCGGAGTTGGCTCGTGGTCGCTGGCTGCGCGCTCGCGACCGCGGTGGCGATTCGCGTCACGGCCGGGCTTCTCGTGCCGGCGTTGGTCGCCGCCGTACTTTCGATCGCGCGCGACGTCGCTCTCCGCGACCGCGTGCGGCGCGTGCTGTGGATGCTGACACCGCTGGTCGTCGTCGGCGCCGCGATCGCGATCGCGAACGCGATGCGCTTCGGCTCACCGTTGGCCGACGGATATCGCTTCTGGGTGCCGGAGCTCTACGGCAACCGCGAACTCCTGTTCTCGCCGCGATACGCGTTCGCGCCCGTGCCGGGGTACTGGGAGCATTCGCATCTCGACGTCTATCTGCGCGCTCTCAGCGGGCGCGACGCATCGCTGTGGACGACCGGCGCCGTGGTGCTCGCGGTGCTCGGCCTGGTGCGTGGCTTCACCGCGGAACGCAACTGCCCGGTCGCGCGCACGCTGACGTGGGCGGTCTTGGTGTTCGTGCCGGCGTTGCTCGTATTCCACCTGCTCTACGCTTGGCAGGACCGTCGGTTCCTGGTGCCGCTGATCCCACTGGTCGCGGCGCTCGCGGGCGCTGGCGCGGAGTTCGTGCGCAACGGGATCGCGCGCGGCTCGAAGCGTTTCGCATGGTTGGCGTTCGGCTTGCCGCTGTTCCTCGGCGTGGACCTGTTCGAGCGCCAGGAGCCCCCCGCCGCGGCCACGATGCCCCCGTCGTTGCACGACGCGCTGCGGGATGCGAAGGCGGCGCTCGCGCCCGATGCCGTCGTGATCGTCAACTTCCCCGCGAGCCTCGCCCGCGCGTGGCTGCCGGCGACGGAGGTCTGGTTGCAAGAGCGAGCCAGCGCCGACCCGCAGCACGTCGAGCGCGCCGCGCGCCAAGGGCAGATCGGCCTCGACGGCACGACGCCGACCGTGCGTTCCTTGGTCATCGACGGCGCGGCCGTCGACGCGTCACTCGACGCGCTGATCGAACGCGCCGCGACGCGACCAGTGGTTCTGCTGACGGCGATCGGCGAAGGCGAGACGACGATCGCGCGAGCCGCGTTGCTGCGGCGCGCCGAACTCGTCGCCGTGCACGTCGACCCGGTCGTCGCGCTCGAACGCGTCGTCCCCCGCCGTTCGCCCTGACGTCGAACGAGCGCGCGCCGCTCGCTACGATCTCCCGTTTTGCGCATCCGGAGAACACGCCGTGGCGAAAACCGCCCTGCTCCTCGATGGCCGCTCGTTGACGCTCGCGGACGCAGGTCGCGTCCTGGCCGGCGAACGCTTCGCCGTGCGCTTGTCCTCCGCGGCGGCGCGGCGCGTCGCGGCGTCGAATGCGCTGGTCGCTCGAGCGGTACGTTCCGGCGACGCGCTCTACGGCATCAACACGGGCTTCGGCAAGCTCGCGCGAGTTCGCATCGACGACGCGAACTTGGAGCTCTTGCAGCACAACCTCATCGTGTCGCACGCGGCGGGTGTCGGCGAGCCGCTCGATCCCGACGTCGCGCGGCTGGCGTTGCTGTTGCGCGCCAACACGCTCGCGACGGGTCACTCGGGCGTTCGACGCGACGTCATCGATCGTCTGGCCACGCTGTTTCAACGCGGCGTCGCGCCGTGGATCCCCGCGCAAGGCTCGGTCGGCGCGTCCGGCGACCTCGCGCCGCTCGCGCATCTCGCTCTGCTGCTGATCGGCCGCGGACGAGCTTGGCTCGACGGCCAGTTGTTGTCCGGTGCCGAACTCGCGACGAAACTGCGCTTGAAGCCGCTCGTGCTCGGACCGAAGGAAGGCCTCGCGCTGATCAACGGTACGCAGATCTCGACGGCGATCGCCGTCGCGGGCTTGATCGGCGCCAAGCGCCTGGCGAAGACGGCGGACATCGCCGTCGCGCTGTCGCTCGAAGCTCTGCGCGGGAGCTCGAAGCCGTTCGACGCGCGCATCCACGCCCTGCGCCCGCATCCCGGTCAGATCGAGACGGCGAAGAACGTGCGCCAGCTCCTTCGCGGCAGCAAGGTCCTGCCGTCGCACGCGCACTGCGAAAAGGTCCAGGACCCTTACTGCCTGCGTTGCGCACCGCAGGTCCACGGCGCCGTGCGCGACGCGATCCGCTACGCCGAGGCCGTGCTGGTGCGCGAGATGAACAGCGTCACCGACAACCCGCTGCTTTTCCCCGACGACGGTGACGTGCTGACGGGGGGCAACTTCCACGCCGAGCCGGTCGCCTTCGCCGCGGACATGCTCGCGATCGCGACCGCGGAACTGGCGAACATCGCCGAGCGCCGCATCGAGAACATGGTGAATCCGGACCTCTCGGGTGGCTTGCCGGCGTTCCTCGCGGCCGCGCCCGGATTGAACTCGGGTTTGATGATCGCGCAGGTCACCGCGGCCGCGCTGGTCTCCGAGAACAAGACGCTCGCGCACCCCGCTTCGGTCGATTCGATTCCGACCTCGGCCGGCAAGGAAGACCACGTGTCGATGGCGACGTGGGCGGCGCGCAAGCTATTGCGCGTCGTCGAGAACACCGAGCACGTGTTCGCCATCGAGCTGATCGCGGCGGCGCAGGCGCTCGACCTGTGGTCGGCGTGGCTGAACCCCGGAAAGGGCGCGCATGCGGCGTATCGGGCCGTGCGCGTCGCTTGCGCCAAGATGACGAAGGACCGCGAAGTCGCTCCCGACATCTCGCGCGTCCGCGAATTCGTGCGCGGTGGCCAACTGATCAGCGCCGTGGAACACGCGTGCGGGCGCATCGATTGACGACGAACTCCAACGCGCGGCGCGCTCGCGCGTTGATGATCCCAACGCTTCCGAGCCTCGAACGATCGAACCCTCAGGAGAGTCCGTGATGATGCGTACGTCCTTGTTCGTGAGTGTCCTCGCCCTGGGAGCCCTGACGGCCGACGCGGGCGAGACGATGACGGCGGAATTGCTGTGGAAGCTCGGCCGCGTGTCCGCGCCGCGCCCGTCCCCCGACGGCAAGCACCTGCTGTTCGAGGTCACGCAATACGACCTCGCGAAGAACTCCGGGAACGCGGACGTGTACGTGCTCGAGCTCGCGACCGGCACGTCGCGTCGACTGACGACGTTCGAGAAGGGGGACAACGAGGCCGCGTGGTCTCCCGATGGCTCCCGCGTGGGCTTCGTTTCGAATCGCGATGGAGCGGCCCAAGTGTGGGCCATCCCGGTGAACGGCGGTGAGGCCGTCAAGCTGACGTCCGACGCCGATGGTGTCGCGAACTTCTGGTGGTCGCCCGATGGCAAGCAGCTGTCGTACACGAAGGAAGTCCGCGTCGACCCCGAAGTGAAGGACCTCTATCCCGACCTGCCGCTCGCGAATGCCCGGGTCATCGACGAACTGCTCTACCGCCATTGGGACGTGTGGTCGGAAGGCAAGTACAGCCACCTGTTCGTCGTCGGCGCCGACGGTGCGAACGCACGGGACCTGATGCCGGGCGAGCGCTTCCACACACCGGATCCGCCCAACGGTGACCGCGGCGAGATCGCGTGGTCGCCCGACGGCAAAGAGATCTGCTACACGGCGAAGAAGGTGAAGGACCCGGCGCGGAGCACCGACACCGACCTCTACGTCGTCACGGTCGCCGACGGCGTCACGCGCAACGTCACCGAGGGCCGCGATGGCTTCGACCGCAATCCGACGTACTCGCCGGACGGTAAGTGGATCGCGTTCCTCAGCATGCCGCGGCCGAAGTTCGAAGCGGATCGCCAGGCGGTCATGCTGTTCGAGCGCGCGACCGGCACGATCCGCGAACTCTCGGGCGGCGTCGACGTGTCGTTCAACGCGTTGACGTGGGCGCCGGATTCGTCGGGTGTCTACGCCGAAGGGGTCACCCGCGCGACCGGACAGGTGTTCTTCTTCGACCTCGCGGGCAAGGGTGAACAGCGCACGACGGGACGTCACGATCTCGTCGGCGTGGCGATCAGTCCGGACGGCCAGACGCTGTACGCGCAGCGCAGCACGACCGAACGCCCGTACGAGATCGTCGCGTTCCCGGCCGCCGACGCGGACGCGGCGGCGATGCGCGCGCTGACGCACGTCAACGATGCGATCTACGCGAACCTCGACTTGCCGACGGTCGAGGAGCGCATCGTGCGGACCAAGGACGCGAAGGAGTTGTTCTGCTGGGTCGTGAAGCCGCCGCGCTTCGACGCGACGAAGAAGTACCCGCTGATCACGTATTGCCAAGGCGGTCCGCAGAGCCCGGTCAGCCAGTTCTTCTCCACGCGCTGGAACCTGCACCTGATGGCCGCGATGGGTTACGTGGTCGTCGCGCCGAATCGCCCCGGTTGCCCGAGCTTTGGCCAGGAGTGGACCGACGCGATCTCCGGCGAATGGGGTGGCGCCGCGATGCAGGACTACCTCGACGCGACCGATTCGATGTTCACCGAGGCGTACGTCGACCGCAAGCGCACCGCGGCGGTCGGCGCGTCGTTCGGCGGTTACTCGGTGTATTGGCTGATGGGCCACGACCAACAGGACCGCTTCTGCACGATGATCGCGCACTGCGGCATGTTCAACACCGAGAGCTGGTACGGCACGACCGAGGAGCTCTGGTTCGCGGAGTGGGACGTCGGGGCGCCGTACTGGACCGGTCCGGAAGCGCAGCGCGAGTTCGACGCGTGCTCGCCCCACCGCTTCGTCGGTGCGTGGGACACCCCGTTGCTCGTGATCCACGGCGAGAAGGACTTCCGCGTGCCGATCAGCGAAGGCATGCAGGCGTTCCAAGCGGCGCAGATGAAGGGCATCCCGTCGCGCTTCCTGTGCTTCCCGGACGCGGGTCACTGGGTCAACAAGCCGCAAGACAGCGTGCTGTGGCAGCGCATCTTCTTCGATTGGCTCGATCGCTTCTGCAAGCCCGAGCGCTGAGAGGCCGTGAATCTCATGAATTGGGCCCCCGCGGCGTGGGGACGGCGGGGCACCACCAAAGCTGAGTGTGTGGGGTAAACGCTGGCGCCCCCACCCGCAGGCGACAACCACAAGAT
>JBPOIU010000104.1:0-75402 GCA_052034255.1 Planctomycetota bacterium
TCTGTGGGCCCGGGTGTGCTGGGGGGGGGGGGCCTCCGCCCCCCACTTCGCCTCGACGCCCGAACGGGCGTCGGGCCATGCGGCCCGAGCCCGCGCCTTTACCGCAACGCGAGCACGATCCCGACCGAGCACAGCAACACGGCCAACACGCGTTGCCGAACGAGCGGCGCGATCTTCGGCGAATGGCGCCCGGAGACCACGGCGACGACGATCGCTCCCGCTGCGAACACGAAGACCTGCGGCGTGAAGGCCGACATGCGATCCGCGGCGCCGAGCCAACCGAACACGGCGTTGCACGTGATCACGACCAACGACGTCGCGACCGCGCGATCGAACACGAGCCCGGCGCCGAGCACGAGCGACGGCACGAGGATGAACCCTCCGCCGACTCCAGTGACCCCGGTCAGCGCACCGGCGGCCGTCGCCGTCGCGAGCACGCGAGGCCACGGCGCGCGATGCGGCGTCCCGGTGCTCTTGCGCACGAGCAGCAGCACGCCGGCGATCGCCATCGTCGCGGCCAACAAGTGCATCTGGAACGCCGGGTCCACATCGTGCGCGGCGAAGCTCGCCGTCCAACTGGCAGCGGCTCCGCATGCGCCGAAGATCGCGGCGGCGCGCCAATCGACGGCGCCGGCGAGCCAACGCGGGATCGCGCCGGACATGGCGGTCACGGCGACGACGAACAGCCCCGCCGCGATCGCGTGCTTCTCGTCGAATCCGAGTCCGAGCACGAGCAACGGCACGGTCAGCGTGCTGCCACCGCCTCCGAGCACACCGAGCACGAGGCCGACGAACCCTCCGAGGAACGCCGCGAGGATCATGGATGCGCGGGCTCACGGCCGGCACGCGGTGCCGCGCACGTCGGATGAGCGGACGCCAGCGGCGGTGCGGCGCAAACCGCGGGCTGCGCCGCGCAGACTCCGGCTCCCGCGACCGTGGCGCGAACCGGCCGGCGGTTCCACGGCATGCGCGCGAGCATCAACGCCAACCCGCACGTGCCACTGAGTCCCGCGAACAACAAGCCGGCCCCGAAGAACGCGGGCAGCCCGAACCATGCCGGATGGACGAACCACCCAAGCGCGGATCCGAGCAGGATCCCGCTCCCCACGGTCAGCTGGACCTGGCGATCGATGGGCAACGTCTTCGCGCCCTCGCGGACCGCACCGCCTTCGCGGCGCCACGCGTTCAAACCACCGTCGAGCACCGTTGCCTCGTGACCGTGCCGCAACAGACGATTCGCGGCATCTCGCGCCCGCGCGCCGCTGCGGCAGACGACGGCGACCAGGCGGCCGGCGGGCACGGTGTTCATGCGCGCCTCGAGTTCGCTCGCGTCGATGTGCAGTGAGCCTGGAACATGCTCACTCTCGTACTCGGCTGGCGTGCGGACGTCGAGCACGGTGATCGCGTCGGCATTGCGCAGAGCTTCGAACGTGTCCACCGAGATGCTCTCCGACTCACCGAGCTGCCCGAGATTGAACTTCAGGATCGATGCCATGTGCGGCGGCAGGGGGGCTTCGCCGCGGAGTTTCTCGACGAGCGCGTCCCGTGACGTTTCGGAGAACAGCGGGTTCTGGCGGCGCTCGGCGGCGAGAGTCGACGACTCGGCCGTGCCGTAGACGTGGCCGGGGTGGATGACGGTGTCCGGTGGCAACGCGTCGAAGCGCCGGAACGAGTCGAACAGCTCCGCGGGACTACCGCCGGGGAAGTCGGTTCTCCCGGCGCCACCGACGAACAGCGCGTCTCCCGTGAACAGATGACCCGGCGCGTACAGGGCGACCGAGTCGGGCGTGTGTCCGGAGGCCTCGATCAATCGGATCGGAGTCGCGCCGAGCGCCACGTCCATCGGCGGTGTGCAGGGCCGCACCGTGAACTGCGTCTTCCCGCGGGCGTGCGCGAGATGGACGGCGCCGGTATGCGTCGCGAGCTCGTGTGCTCCCGAGAAGTGATCGGCGTGCGTGTGGGTGTCGACCACGAAGGCGAGCGTGGCCCCGTGGCGCGCCAGGGCGTCGCGGATCGCGGCGACCTGGTCGGTCCGCGGATCGATCGCCATGGCGCGGCGGCTGGCGACGTCGACCAACAAGTAGGCCCGGCAACCCTCGGCGTGCGCGAAGGTCTCGATCTCGAACTTGGTGACGAGGACGGCTTGGTCGTGGCTCATGGGTTCCTCCGCGGAGCGGACCGGACGCGGCGGGGGTCGTGCCGCGCTCTCGATCCATCGGCACTATATGCGCGCATACTTGAATACACAACTGGTTGTTCATGGAAGGATCCGGGCTAGTCTCTGGGCGTGAGTTCCATCAAGAAGCCCTCGCCGAAGCCGTCCAAGCCCCCCAAGGCCCCGCTATCCGACGCCGCACTGGCGCTGGTCGCGCGCCGGTTCAAAGCGCTGTCCGACCCGTCGCGGTTGGCGCTGCTCCAGCGCCTGATGGCCGGCGAATCGTCGGTCGGCGAACTCGCCGCAGCCGTGGCGATGACGCACGCGAACGTCAGCCGCCATCTGACGCTGCTCACGGCGGAAGGCCTGCTCGCCCGGCGCAAGGACGGCCTGTTCGTCCATTACTCGATCGCGGATCCGTGCGTCGAGAAGCTCTGCGAGCTGGTTTGCGCGAGCCTCGCGAAGCGCTTCGACGGCGCTCGCGACGCGCTGCCCGATTGACGTCGCACGGATCGCTGGCGCGGTTTCGCCGACGTCGCGCGAGTTCCCGCGAGCGTCTTCACGCGAAACGAGGCAGGATCTGCGCGGGCTTCGTGTCGCTCTGCGCGCGGATCACCGGGCCCACGGAGACTCCTCATGCGGCGAGCTCTGCCGTCGGTCGCGGCGTCGGTCCTGCTATCGATCGGAATTGGGTCCCGCGGCGAAGCCGCCGTGATCACGGTTTCACTCGGCCAGAGCATCCAAGGTGCGATCAGCGTCGCGGCGAACGACGACGTCATCCTCGTCGGTCCGGGCCTTTACGCCGAAGCGATCACGATCCTCGACAAGCGGATCACCCTGCGCAGCGTGGCAGGTCCAGCGAACACGATCCTCGATGCGAGCGGCTGGATGACCAGCGTCGTGCGCATCGAAGGAATCGCGAGCAGCGGCACGCTGATCGAGGGATTCACGTTCCGCGGCGGTGAAGGCGGGAGCTACCCGTTCGTCACCAGTTCGTCCGGTGGCGGGATGTTCGTCATCGATGCCGGCATCACGGTGCGAGACTGCGTGTTCCTGAACAACCGCTCCAATGATCGGGGCGGCGGAGCCTACGTCTACGGCACGACGGTGGCCGGCCCCGCGTCGACGCGCTTCGAGGATTGCGCGTTCATCGCGAATCGATCGAACGACGGCGGTGGCTTCGCCGAGCTCGGCGGGCGAACCGTGCTTTCCGGCTGCATCTTCACCGGCAACTCCGCGTTGGCCGGCGGCGGCGCGCACTTCGGCTTGCCGCACGATTCGCGCGTGGAGGATTGCGTGTTCTCCGCGAACGACGCCAAGTTCCTCGCGGGTGGTGGGATCTCGGTGATCCTCTCGGCGCAGGACACGTTGCGCGTGGTGCGCTCGACGCTGACCGGCAATCACGCCGGAGCCGGTGGTGGTGGCATCGCGATGGGCACCATCGGTGTCGTCTCGACTCCACGACTCTTCGTCGAGGACTCCTGGATCGTCCGCAACGTCGCCGACACCGGGGGCGGGTTGCAGGTGTTCTCCGGTAACCCCACCGTCGCGGAGCTGGCGCACGTCCTGCACGTGACGATCGCCGACAACGTCGCGTACGGTCCCGGCTCGGGTGGCGGCGCGGGAATCAATTGCTCGAACGGAGCACGCATCCGCATCGACCACTCGATCATCGACGGCAACGTTCCGAACGACCACATCGTGTTCGTCGGTACCGCGTTCGACAGTCTGATCCAGGGCGGTGTGATGGGCCCCGGCGTGTTCGCCGCGGATCCCGGCTTCGTCGATCGGCTCCATGGCGACTACCACCTCGCCGCTGGGTCGATCTGTCGCGACCTGGGCAAGCTCGTGAGCTCGCCTACGTTCGACGTCGAGCGCGACGCGCGCGCAGCCGGCACGAAGCGCGACCTCGGAGCGGACGAGTTCCACCCGCATCTCTACGGCGGCACTCCGGACTCCGGAGGCTCACCGCTGACGGCGGATGTGGCCGTGCGCGCGGTCGGAAACCCCGGAGACCTCGTCTCCGTGTTCGTCGCGGGCTCGCTGGCGCAGACGCCGACGCAGACGACGTTCGGGTCGTTCGCGCTCTCGGCGCCCTTCGCCGGTCCCATCGTGCTCGGCGCGCTCGATGGCGCCGGTAGCCTGGATGTCCCGTTCGCCACCAGCGCGACATTCGTCGGCGTCGAGGTCGCGGTCCAAGCCGTCATCGGCGGCGCTTTGACGAATGCCGTGGTACTGACGCTTCAGTAGCCTGCGCGGCCCGACTCTCCCCGTTCGCGAACGTGACCAATGCCCACTCTCGATCACGTCGTCTTCCGCGTCGCCGATCTCGAGCGCTCGGTCGCGTTCTACGAGCGCGTGCTGCCCGCCCGCGTCATCGCACGCAAGGAGGGCAAGGATCGCTGGCGCAGTCGTCTGGCGTGGCTCGCTCCTGAAGGACAGAGCGGCTTCGCCGTCGTGTTGATCCAGCCCACCCGGGTGCGCTGGGTGCTGCGGATCCTGCACGCGATCGTCCCGCGCATGGCGCGGAGCTTCGAACATTTCGGACTCGCGTGCGCGTCGCGCGAAGAGGTCGAGCAGCGCTACGTCACCGCGATCGCTGCCGGGGCTCGACCCATGAACCCGCCGGCGTTCATCGACGAGAAGACTGGCTTCATCGCCGAAGTCTGCGACCCCGATGGCAACCCGATCGAGTGGACGTTCGGACAGCGCTGGGTGTGATCAGTCCCCGACGACCACGTCGCTGCCCTGGATGGGCGTGAGCTTGCGCGTGATCGTGACGTCCAGCAGGCATGGCGTCGGCAGGCCGTCGAGATCCAAGGTCGCCGCGCCGCCCATCAGGAATGGCGGCGTCGTCCACTTCAGTCCGCCCTTCTTCACGTTCGTGGCAGAGGGCAGCACGACCTGCGTCCCGTCGGGCGCGAGCACGGCGTACGTGGGCTGCGACGCCAACGGTACGTGATGGATCGCCTGCACCTCGACGGCCATTCCCGCGAGAACGCCGAACACCACGGAGTGATCGTCCTCACCTCCCGCCAACGTTCGCAACGTGATGGTCCGTTTGGCGTCGGACTTCTTCAGCACCGCTTTCGTCTTCAACTGCAGGTCTTGGGTCACGCCGTCCGCGTTCACGTAGCGCAGTGCGTACCAGCCATCGATCGGTACTCGGAGCGAGCGCTTTCCGTACTTCGTGAATGTCGTGGTCGCGATCAGCGCGTCGGTGGCGTCGCGCAGCTCCGCGATTCCTACCGCGCCTTTGGACTGACCGCTCAGCGCCAGCTCTAGCGTCATGCCTGCGACACCGAAGAAGAAAGCTCGTGTCTCGTCGCTCGGCGACGCGCCGTCGGTCGTGAAATGCAGGGTGTCGCCCGGAGCGAACTTCGACATTTCATAACTGATGCCCGCGAGGACGAATCTCATACTCGGGCTGCTGCTGTTGTAGAGCGCCAACATGAGCGTTTTGGCCGGCCTGCCGTTCAGCGCAAACGTCACGCTGGATAGGCCCATACCAAGAATCTGGGAGATCGTTGCGATCTGGTTCCCTGCAGTATCGATCACCGTACCAACGAAATGTGCGGGAATCGATTGCAAGTTTGTGACGTGAGCCGTGATCGAGTGGAGCGCCGGAACGGGACTGAACGTCAGCTTGAGGATCTCGGTCTCTTCTACCCAAGGATTGCCTTTCGATACGCCAATCCCTTGGTGGGCGTAGAAGCTGACATCGCATGGCTCAAATCTGTCCATCCCCTCGATGAGCACGCCTCCGACCTGAAGCGATGGAAACGTGGCCCAGCTGTCCTCCTGGAACGAGATGTACTCGCGCGCACGCGCCTTCGATCCGAGCGAGAGCATCAGGATGGGGAGCAGGAGGGAGATCAGGCGCATCGTGTGTTCCTTGGAGGGGATCGCTGTATGGCTCATGATCAGTCCGGCGGGACGCATGTCATCCGTCGCGAAATCGTGAAAATACCCCGGCGCGGCGGATCCGTTCATCCGTCGTCGATGTGGACGTCGCCGCCCTGGATCGGCGTGAGGGTTCGCTTGATCGAGACTTGGATCACGGCGGGTGCCGCCAAGTCGTCCAGCGAGATGCGCGACGGCCCCGCGATCGCAGCGGGTGGCGTCACCAGCTTGAATCCGTTCTTCTTCACCGGATGCGCCGAGAGCAGCGTCACGGGATCTTCGTACGGATCGAACATGCCGTAACCCAACGCGAAGATGCCCGGTGCCGTCGACGTGAGGACGACGTCCGCGGACATCCCTTCGATGAACCCGACCTCGAAGTCGTGTTCGCCGGCCCCCTCGATCGCACGCAAAGTGAACGATTGCTTCGCGTCCGACTTCTTCAGGACCGCCTTCGTCTTCAGCGACAGGTTCTGCGTGATCCCGTCACTGCCGCCGTACGTCAGTGAGAACCAGCCGTTCTTCGGTATGCGGATCGAGCGCTTCGTGGACTTGGGAAAGTGTGCCGTTGCGATCACGGTGCCGTCGAGGTCGCTGACCTCGACCATGCCGTTCACGCTATGAGTCGTGCTCGTCAGCGTCATCTCGAGCGTCAAGCCTGCGACGCCGTAGAAGTACGCGCCGTCCTCGTCGTTCGGCTCCTGGGCATTCGCTTGGAACAGCAGGGTGTCGCCGGGGCGAAACGTGATGCGGCGGTAGGTGATGGAACCGACCAGCAAGTTCGTCGATTGGGAGATGACGCGGACTGCGTGCACCGGGATGTCCGCCTCCAGGTTGGGGCTGACCGAAATCGCGGCAAGGGATCCGGAGAGCTCCTGTGTCTGGTTGACGAGGACTCGGCCACGACGATCCAAGTACTGAATGGCCACGTTACCCGCCATGTACGGCAGGAGTTCCAAGCTCAGCGAATGGGCCGGAATCGGCGCGAACGTCAGCGTGATGCTCTCGCCGGGATCGAGCGTCTGACCGGGACCACCTTGCGTGAACACACCGATCCCCACGCCCTGGACGACGGACAGCGGCCGGGCGACCTGATCGTGCTCGCCATCCAGGAGGAAGTCCTCCAACTTCATCGTGGTCTTGCCAGTCGGGGCCAACGCGCCGAACTCCACGTGCTGCCAGGGTTGCTCCGCAAAGGCGGTCGTGGACAGGAGGAGCGTGAACAGCGCGGAGAGGGTGCGCATCTCGAGTTTCTCGATCGGGGTTCGAAAACACCCCTAGTCCGTGCTGCGGCCCTATCGTCCCTCAGCAATTCCGCCGTATTCCTGTGAGGTAGCCGAGGTCGAAGTTCCCCAGGCCTTTTTGGACGCGGCCCGCCTCCACTCGCTCGGATTCGCGATGTGGTCTGCCACAATCCCCGCACACGACCGGGAAACGCAGAGCTCGGCATGAACGTCGACGTCACACAGCTGCTTGCGGACTGGCAGGGCGGCGATCGCGAAGCGCTCGATCGCCTCATGCCCCTCGTCTACCCCGAACTCCACGCCATCGCGGAACGCTGCTTCCGAGGCGCGGGTGGACGGCCGGTGACGTTGCAACCCACCGCCCTCGTCCACGAGGCGTGGCTGAAGCTCGCGCGCACCAACGCCCCGATCGTCGAGAGCCGGTCGCATTTTCTGGCGCTGGCCGCGCGCGTGATGCGGCACTTGCTCGTGGACCACGCGCGCCGCCGCGCGAACATCGAATCCGAAGCCGCCGCGGACCCAACCCTGGTCGCGACCGGCGACGTCGCCGCCGCTCTCGATCTGGTCGATCTCGACGGAGCGCTCGCCGATCTCGCCCGCCGCGACGAACGCCAAGCCAAAGTCGTCGAACTGCGCTTCTTCGGAGTCCTCGAGCACGAGGCCATCGCGACGGTGCTCGGCGTGTCCGTCGCGACCGTCGAACGCGATTGGGCAGCGGCACGCGCGTGGCTCGGCGTTCGCCTGCGGGGATCCCGACCCTCATGAGCGACGCGCGCCACGAACGCCTGTCGGATTTGTTCACGCGCGCACGCGAGATGCACGGTTCCGAGCGCTCCGCGTTCCTCGACGATGCCTGCGCGGGTGACGCCGCCCTGCGCGAGGAGCTCGACGCGATGCTCGCGTTCGACGCCGAACGTCCCGACTTCCTCGCGTCTCCCGCCGTTGCCGCGGCTGGTGCGCTGTCCGCATTCGGCACCGAATCCGCCAACGTCCTGCCGACTCAGATCGGTCGCTATCGCGTGCTGCGCAAACTCGGTGAGGGCGGCATGGGTGTCGTCTTCGCCGCGGAGCAGGATGCGCCGAAGCGCGTCGTCGCGATCAAGGTCCTACGCACGGCGTTCGCGTCCGACGAAGCCCTGCGTCGCTTCGCGCAAGAAGCCGAGGTTCTCGGCCGTCTGCAGCACCCGTGCATCGCGCAGGTGTACGAGGCGGGCGTCACGACCACCGCGGACGGTGCGCGCGTGCCGTTCCTCGCGATGGAATACGTCGAGGGCATGCATCTGCGCCAAGCGTTCGAACAGGGCAAGGTGCCCTTGCGCGAACGCCTGCGAACGATCATCGAGCTCGCGACCGCGATCGACCACGCCCACCGCAAGGGCGTGATCCACCGCGATCTGAAGTCCGCGAACGTGCTGCTCTGTCCCGATGGGCGACCGCGAGTACTCGACTTCGGCATCGCGCGCGTCGTCGGCGACGACGCTGAATCGTTGCGCACGCGAACGGGGTCGATCATCGGCACACTCGAATCGATGAGTCCGGAGCAGGCCGCCGGCGCTGCCGCCGATACGCGTAGTGACGTGTACGCGCTCGGCGTGATCCTGTTCGAAGCGAGCACCGATCGGCCCCCGCGTTCGCTGCAGGGTCTGTCCCTCGCGGACGCGTTGCGGTCGATCCAGAACGACGATGCCCCGCGCCTGCGCTCCGTTTGGCCCGACGCACCGATCGACCTCGACGTCGTCGTTTCGCGCGCTCTCGAGCGGGATCCGGAGGCGCGCTACCCGACCGTCGCCGCGCTGGCGGAAGACCTGCGCCGCTTCCTGGAGGACGAGCCGATCCTCGCGCGGCCGACGTCGAACTACGAACGCGTACGCAAGTTCGTCCGCAGACATCGCTTGCCGGTCGCGTTGACGACAGCGGTGTTCGTGACGCTGGCCGCCGGCCTGATCGGCACTTGGCTCCAATGGCGCGAATCGGAACACCGACGCGAAGAAGCGGAGGCGGCACGCAGGGACGAGAAGGTGGCGCGGGACGCGGAACAAGCTGTGTCCGACTTCTTGTTGCAAGACGTGCTTCGATCGCCCGACCCGAGTCGCGACGGACGATTCGTCCGCGTCGTCGACGTGCTCGACCGCGCAGCAAAGGATGCAGCGTCGCGATTCAAGGGCCGGCCCGAGCTCGAGGCCAGCCTGTGCGCTTCACTGGCAGCATCGTTCCGCGCGCTCGGCATTCCCGATCGCGCGGACCTGCTCTCGGCACGCGCACTCGAGTTGTTCGAGCAAGTCTTCGGTGCCGAACACGAGCGGACGATCACGTCGATGTTCGCGCGCATCGAGCTGTTGCTCGGGCTCGACCGGCTCGCGGATGCCGAGCCGTTGCTCACGCGCGCGCGGTCGATCTGCGAGCGCCTGCGCGGTCGCGACTCCGACGCGTTCTGGACCGCCGAACACTATCGCGCCCAACTGCTCTTCCTCTCCGACCGTCTGGATGACGCGTTGGCGCTCCAGCGCGACGTGCTGGCGCAGACGATCGCCCGCCATGGCGAAAACTCCGACGCCGTGATCGGGATCCGCAACAACCTGTCCGTGATGTTGCTGCGTCGTGGTGAGTTCGACGAGGCAGAGACGCTCGCGCAACAGGTGCTCGATGCGCGTACGGCGATGTCCGGCCCCGATCATCCGGAGACGTTGTTCGCGGCACGCAACCTCGCCCAATTGCTCGAGGATCGGCGACGACTCGTGGACGCGGAGAACGTCTGGCGCGACCTGGTCACCCGTGCCGAGCGCACGTTCGGCAAGGATCATCCGACGACGCTCGATCCGCGCCTCGGATTGGCGACGGCGACCGCGGCGCGCGGCGGGATCGAGGACGCACGGCGAGAGTTCGAAGCCGTATTGGCGATTCGGCAGCGCCTGTACGGACCGACGAACCTCGAGACCCTGCGGGCGCTCCGCGGTGTCGTGCGCTTCGAGCTGGACTTCGGCGTTCCGGAAAGTGCGAAGCGACGCGGTGAAGAGTTGGTGGCGGCGTGGCGCGCGACGGGGCGCGGGGACGATCCCGACTTCGCGGACGCGTTGAACACGTACGGGCGCGCATGCCGCGGAGTCGACGACGTCGACGGCGCGATCGCGGCGTTCAGGGAAGCACTCACGGTGTACGAGCGCCTGTACTCCACTCCCATCCCGCCGATGGCCGTGACCTTGTTCAACCTCGGCATCACACTGCGCGATCACCGCGAGTTCGCCGCCGCGGCTTCCATGCTGCAGCGTGCACTCGACGCCGACCTGAAGCTCTACGGTGAGGGCTACACGAACGTGTTGACCAGCCGTTCCGGACTCGCACGCGCGTACCTGATGGACCAGCGGTACGAGGATGCCGAGGCCGCCGCGCGGGCGAATCTCGAACAGCGCACCACGAAGCCCGACGCCGATCCGCGATCGCTACGACGCGACCGCGCGACGCTTGGCCTCGCGCTGTTCGGACAGGCGCGCCACGAGGAAGCCTTGATCGAACTCAGTGCCGCGTACGAGGCCTACGAAGGCGCGAAGGGCGGGATGGACGCGAGCACGGTGGAATTGCGCGAAGGTCTCGCGCGAAATCTCGAGGCGCTCGGCCGGCACGAGGAAGCGGCGAGCGTCCGCGCGCACGCGAGCGCTGCGCCGCCGAAGGGGTAGTCCGCGACGCGCCGACCGCGACGTGACGCAACGGGTCGCGAGTCGCCTCTGAAGAAATTCAACGAGCCCGTAACGCTGCGCCGTGCTTCCACGTAGTGGTTGTCATGCTCGACCGTTCCGTCGATCGGCGCTTCGCGGATTTCGCGCGTTCCCGAGACCCTCGGGCGTTGGCCGATGTCTTCGATGTCACCGCGACCTCACTCTTGCGCGTCGCACGCCACCTCGCTCGCGATCGAAGCGAAGCCGAAGACCTGGTCCAGGCCACGTTCCTGGCGGCGATGGAGCGCGCGGCTCAGTACGACCAGCGTCGTCCGCTGATGCCATGGCTGGTCGGGATCCTGCAACACCAGGCAGCGGACGCTCGACGTAGGGCACAACGGTGCATCGACGTGGCGCGCATCCCGCCGGACAAGGCACGCGATGCCGCCGAGGAGTCCGCGACGCGCGAGTTCTTCGCGGAGCTGACGGTCGCGATCGCTCGACTCCCTGCACGTGATCGCGACGTCTTGACTCCTCACCTCGCCGGGCACACGAGCGGGGCGATCGGCCGACACCTTGGTCTGAGCGAGGGGGCCGTACGCGCGCGCATCCACCGCGGACTGCAGCGCCTCCGTCGCGCGTTGCCGCCGGGGTTCCTCGCGGGAGCATGGTTCGTCGCCGTCTCGCCGCGTGGCCTCGGGGCCGTGCGTCGGTCGATCGCGGCAGCAGGGACTGGCGCCACGGGTGTCGGTGCGGGCGCATGGGTCGGAGGACTCTCGATGTGGAAGGCAAGCGGGTTCGTGGCGGCGGCAGTCGCACTCTTGATGGCCGTGAGTTGGATCGTCGTCGAACCCGAACGCGATTCGGCGCTCGTCGCTGATTTTCGGATCGAAGGCAAGGATCCCACATCGACCGCGATCCCCGCTCAGCGGCGGGACGTTCTGACCGGTACCGAAGTCGACGTCGCATCGCTGGCGTCGCGACAGGCTGCCTCGACGGCGTCCGCTCATCTTGGGTGGGTGCGCTCGGCGCCCGAATGCGAACCCATCGCCGGGGCGGTGGTCCGAGGCCTCGACTGGAACTCGAACGTGATCTTCGAGACCACGAGTGCACCGAATGGCTCCTTCGTCATTCCGGACGCGTTCGTCGACGAGAGCGGCCTCACCGGTTTCGTCGTGGCACAGGCATCCGGTTTCGCGCGCGGCCGCAACGCAAGCTACGCCGACGGTGCGAACGACGACGATCCGACGTCGGTCGAGATCCGACTCGCGCCCGCCTGCTCGATCGAAGGCGTCGTGCGCTCGGAATCCGGCTCGCCGTACGTCGGTGCCCGAGTCGAGGTCTTCGACGATCTAGCACCTTGGCTCGATCGCCCAACCTGTGTCACGGATTCACGCGGCGCGTTCCGCTTGTCCGGCTTTCGGCCAGTTGCGCCGCGGCCGCAGACGCTGCGCGTGGTCGACGCGGTCGGTCGACGACTCGCGGTCGACGAACTGCTCGTGGACCGGCCCGTTCTCTTGCACGACATCATCGTGCGCTCCGGATCGTTGCTCACCGTGGCGGTGGTCGACGCGATCGACCGCACACCGGTCGCGCAAGCAACGGTCGCCGCGCTCGGATCCGCCGACGGGATGCCGATGGTCTTCGACGTCGATGACCTTCCTGTCGGGGCCATCGAGACGACCGACAACACCGGAGAGGTGCTCGTCGCCGACGTGTTCGGTTCGAGCATCGATGTCATCGCGAGTTCTCCGAGGCATGCCTTTGCCGCAGCCCGCGTCGAGATCCGCGCCGGTGAGTCGCATCGCGTCGAACTCGCGCTTCCACGCGCCGCGTCGATCACGGGAGTCGTCGTGGACTCCTCTGGAGTGGGAGCTCCTGGCGTCCGTGTGGACGTCGTGACCGATGTCGCTGATCCAGCGCAGATCGATCTCAGTTCCCCGATCGGTCGCGCGCGCGCGCTGCGATTCCCGGACTCCAAGATTCATCCGTTCGACGCGAGCACTCGGACTACAGCGGACGGTCGATTCGCGCTCGAGCGCGTGGCCGCGGGGACGTGGGCACGTGTGGTCGTCCAGGATCCCAGCGGCGCATCGCCCCCACGCCTGGTCGGCCCATTCGCGTTGCGACCCGGAGACGCGTGTCGCGACCTGTGGATCCCGCTGCTCATGGCTCGTCGGGTCGAGTTCCGCGTGCTCGACGAGAACGACGCGCTCGTGACGTCCGGAGTCGTCATCGGTTCATCGGCACTGCGTGCGTGGACTTCCCAGCCCGATTCGACCGGCACGTTCCTGCTCGAGCTCGCGTCGGCCGACGACACGCCCATCGCCGTCAGTGCCGTCGGGTTTCGTCCGGCATTCGTCGACCCGCGAGCACTCGCGAGCGGCCGCGTCGACGTAAGGCTCGTGCGGGGATCCACTCTCGAAGGGATGGTCGTCGACGCGAACGGTCGTGGTCGTGCGGGTGTGTCCGTCGTTGCGTCGACCGCTGCGACGGCGGCCGCGGACGACCGACGGCTCGCGCACTGGTTCCCGGATCGCGCGACGACTTGGGGGACCACGACCGACGCCGACGGGAAGTTCGCGCTGCGGGAACTGCCGGCGGCCGTGGTGGACCTCGCGGTCTTCGCACCGGAAATCGGCAGTACGACACGCTCCGCCGTCGTGGCGGACACGCGGGGACTGACGATCACGCTGCTCGACGACGCGCATTGATCGAGCGTGGATCCCCGGCGCGATCACGCCCCGAGCTTCCGAGCGACGTCACAGCCGCTCGACGACCGCCTCGGTCGGATAGCGGACCTTCGGCGCCAGGGCGTACTTGTCGTCCACCGCGCGATAGCCGGCCGCGCAGGCGCAGAGCGTGACGTAGCCTTTTGCCTCGAGTCCGAGGACAGCGTCGTAGCGCCTCGGGTCGATGCCCTCCATCGGGCAAGTGTCGACACCGATCGCCGCTGCGGTCGTCATGAACTGACCGAGCGCGAGGTAGACCTGGCGCGCCATCCAGCCGGCCGCGTCGAAGCCTGGTTGCTGGATGAACTGCGCGATCACGTTGCGATAGCCCTCGAACGCGGAACGCGGCGTCGCGCGGACTTCGGCCGTGCGATCGATGAAGCGGTCGACGTCGGCGACCGTCAGCGACTGAGGTCGCGCGAACACGACGTAGTGCGAGGCGTCGACGACTTGGCGCTGCTTCCACGACGCGCCGAGCAGTTCCTCGCGCAATGGTCTCGACTCGACGACGAAGAACTTCCACAACTGCAGGCCGAACGACGACGGTGCGAGCACGAGCGATTGCTCGAGGGTCTCCCAGGCGTCGGCCGGGATACGGCGTGTCGCGTCGAACTTCTTCACGGCATACCGCCAGCGCAAGGAGTCCAGCATCGCTTGGGGAGTCAGCGTCGTCGACGTCGTCATGGGTTTCCTTGGTCCAGCGTGTGAAACCAGCGCCTTGGATCAGGCGTGCAAGAATTCGAGTCCCGTTTCGGCGACCTGCCGCAGCTTCTGGCGCGTCGGTCCCGATTTCGACATCACATGCAGGCCGAAGATCAGCGAGACCAAGTACGACGCAGCCTGCGCGACGTCGACTCCCTTTCTCAGCGCTCCTTGCGCCCGTGCGTGCTCGAGCGGCACGGCGAGGACTTGCTCCATGCGGCGGACGTGCTCGCGGACGATGTCGCTCACCGCGGGGTCGTGGGGTGCGAGTTCGACCGCGGCATTGACGCAGAAGCAGCCGCGTTTGCCTTTCTGCGCGGTCGTGTTGTCGACCATCGCATGGAATAGGTCACGAATGGCGTCGAGCGGCGCAGCGGGGCGATCGAGTGCCGTGCGCAGCCGATCGATGCCGTCGTCGGCGTAGCGCGTCAGCGCCGCGATGAAGAGTTTGTGCTTGTCGCCGAATGTGCCGTACAGGCTCGCCCGTTGCACGCCCATCGCGTTCGTCAGGTCGGACAACGACGTCGCTTCGTAGCCCTTCGCCCAGAAGGCATCCATCGCGCGGCGCAATGCCTCGTCGATGTCGAATTCGCGGGGACGACCCATCGGCACCTCGGCTCGGAGGACGGCGCGTCGAGCGAACTGTGATTCCCATCGCGCGGCTCGTCGTGGCACGCGCAGGTTATAGACCGGTCGGTCTAGAACGCAGGTGGTGCGATTCGGACTCGTCGTACGGCGGCGGAGGCCGTGAGTGAATCCCCCGCGATTCGCGGCCGTGCTCGGCATGACAGAAGATCGAACCGTCGTTTAGAGTCCGCGCCCCCACCGCGATGGCACTCCTCGACCCGCTCCTTAGACGCCACTTCATCCGGTACGCCAGCTACGTCGTGCTGGAGCGTGCGATTCCCGATTTGCGCGACGGCCTGAAGCCCGTACAGCGCCGCATCCTGCACACGCTCTGGTCCATGGACGATGGTCGCTTCCACAAGGTCGCGAACGTCATCGGCGAGACGATGAAGCTGCATCCTCATGGGGACGCGGCCATCGGCGACGCCCTGGTCGTGCTCGCGAACCGCGGATTCCTGATCGAGCGGCAGGGCAACTTCGGCAATCCACTGACGGGTCATGGCGCCGCAGCGCCGCGCTACATCGAGTGTCGCCTGACGCCGTTCGCGCGCGAGCATCTGTTCGCGAAGCACCTGACGCGTTTCCAACCGTCCTACGACGGGCGTGGCGAGGAACCCGTCGTGCTGCCGGTGCGCCTGCCGTTGTTGTTGATGCTCGGCGCCGACGGCATCGCGGTCGGCATGAACACACGGATCCTGCCGCACAATCCGTGCGAGCTCATCGAAGCCCAGATCGGACTGCTGCAAGGCAAGCCGCCGCGCGTCGTGCCGGACTTCCCGTCCGGCGGATGGATGGACGCCAGCGGATACGACGATGGTCGCGGCTCGGTTGTGGTCCGTGCGTGGATCGAGCGACAGGGGGATCACGCGCTGGTGATCCGCGAAATCCCTCACGGCACGACGACCGAGAGCGTCGTCGATTCGATCGTTCAGGCCGCGAGCGACGGCAAGTTGAAGATCCGCGGCATCGACGACTTCACGACCGAGCAGTGCGAGATCGTCGTGAGGCTGCACGACGGGGCCGACGCGAACAGCGTCATGCAGCAGCTCTACGCGCACACGCAGTGTCAGCAGGCGATCGCCTCGTCGATCCTCGCGATCGTCGACGGCAAGCCGCTCGACCTCACCGTGACGATGGCGTTGGCGTTCCTGACCGACCAGCTGCTCGACCTGCTGCGTCGCGACCTCGAGCATCAGATCGGGACGTTGACCGATGAGCACCATTGGCTGACGTTGGAGCGGTTGTTCATCGAACATCGCGTTTATCGCCGGCTCGAGGACGCGGAGACGAACGACGCGGTACGGCACGAGGTGCGCGCGGGTCTGCGCCCGTTCGAGCCGTTCTTCGTCCGGCCGCTCGACGAACGCGACGTCGACCACTTGCTGAGCCTGCACATCCGGCGCATCTCGTTGTTCGATCTCGAGAAGAGCCACCGCGACGAAGAGCGCATCGTGAAGGCGATCGCCGCGACGAAGCGCAAGCTCGAGCAGCTGCGTGCGACGGCGATCCGCTATCTGCGTGGTGTCCTCGACGAGTTCGAAGCGCAATGGCCGCGGCGTACGCGCCTCACGACGATCGTCGACGTCGACAAGGGCGAAGCCACCCACAAGGGTCTGACGATGGCGTTCGATCCGGAGTCGGGCTTCTTCGGCACGAAGATCCGCACCGAGCATCACAAGACGCGCGTGAGCCCCTACGACCGCGTGCTGGTGATCGGGGACGACACCTCGTTCGTCGTGACCGGCCCCGTCGAGCGCGTACTGTTGCGCCGACCCATTCTGCACCTGTGCGTGCTACCACCGGGCAAGGAGTATTCCTTCACGGTCGTCTATCGCGACTTGGTCGGCGTGGCGTATGCGAAGCGCATTCGGATCGCGAAGTCGGCGCGTTCCGCCCAGGGCCGAGCTCTGCCCGACGGAGTCGAGCGCTTCGAGTTCTGGACGCTCGAGGAGCGTCCGGGACGCGTGCATCTCGAGTTCGTCGTGCAGCCATGGCAGGTCGTCAAAGAGGGCAAGTACTCGCTGAACGACTTGCCACCGACCGCGGCGGGAGACAAAGGCATCCGCTTGGCTCCGTGGCCCGTCGCGAAGATCGTGCGCCTGCCCGACGCCGAGTGACGGGGCGTGCGTCAGCGATCGACGCGGAACTCGCGCCAAATTCCGGCGCTGCTCGCGGCCGCGCCTAGGCCGACGCGTCCGCCGTCGGCGGGAGTTTCGATCTCCAACGACGAGACCTCTTTGCCATCGATCCAGGCCGTCGCTCGATCGGAAGTCACCCGGATCTCGAACGCGAACGGTCCGTTGCCTTCGAGCGTGCCCATTGGGCCCGGGGCACCTCCGCCGCCGAAGTCGTGCCAGTGCAGGATGACGCCTTCATCGCGCACGAAGTGGACTTCGAGTTCGTGCGAGTTCGAGCGGGCAACGTGCAGACGGAGATCTCCGATCTCGGTGGGCAGGAACTCGATCGAGCCACGCACCGTGTACTCGCGGGAGCCGACGGGAGCGACGGCGATGCTGGTCGCATCCGCGGTCGCGAACGAGACGGAAAACCAGTCGTCGCCGCGACGTTCGACGGCCCGGAGTGTCTCGTCCCATTGGGGTTCATGGGCGGCGACGTATGCAGTGAACTCCGCGTCGAGGTCGTCCATGCGCGACCCGAGCGCCTTGGTGAACACCGCGGTGAGCTTCGACTTCACGTCGGGGCTCGTCGCCGCGAGTTTGCGCGTTTGCGCGAACAGCGCCCGTCGGCGGTCTTTCAACACGTCGTCGAACAGCCAGCTGCCGAAGATCGACCAGATCGCGTAGCGACGCGCCGTGTCGAGCGTCCCGTAGTCGTCCTGGAAGATCCGTTGCGCGCCGGGCCAGGTCTTGTCACGGAGCATCTCGCGGACCAGCACGAGGCGCCGCGAGTAGAACGGCGCGTGCTCGATCGCGGTCAGCAGTTTCGCGCGCCGCATCGTCTCGAGTTCCACCCAACACGCGAGTCCTTCGGACAGCCACAGCGGTAACTCGACGTACGCGGGAATCGCGTGATACGAAACCTGATGCCCGACCTCGTGCGCGATCTGACTCTGCATCAAGAACGTCAAACCGATTTCCGCGCGAAGCGCCTCGGACATCGGCGGCATCAGCGCGATGTAGCTCTCCTTGGTCGAGTGGGACGAGAACGCCCAGTTCGATGCGAACTTGCCGCCGGTCAGCTCGTTGTCCTTCCCCTGGTACTCGCTGAGAGTCTCGAAGAGCGTGACCGCGTACGGTCCGCGTGACTTGCGCTCGAAGACGAGCTCATCGGCGACGTCGCACGCGAGGTCGGCGATACGTTGAGCTTCGGTGAGCACGCGTTCGGTGCGCATCGTGGTGACGATGCGAACGCGGGCGGTCGATTTCGGGGCCGCGAGCGTCGACGACCACCACGGAGTCGCGCATACCGCCACGGCTGCGCAAACGAGTGCCACTCGACGGGTCATACGGAGCACGATGAGGTCCCTCCTCGGCGATCGCGACTGCGGCGACGCTCTCCTTCAGGTCTTCTCGAAACGATGCGTCCCCGGTGCGGGCTGCCATCCGAACTCGGGCTCGAAGTGGTTCCACAGAATGCGCGACACCGCACGCAGTAGGACGAAGCCCTCGTTGTCGGATTCCCAACTCTCATCGGCCTGGTTCTTCGTGATGACGCAGAACACGTAGTCCCCGTGTGGCGCGTTCACGAGCACGACTTCCGACCGCGACTTCTGGACCGCACCCTGCTTCGATGCGGCGGACACCGTAGGAGGGAGCTCGGACAACGCTTCGCCGTTCCAGTAGATGCGGGTGAGGCAGCGGTACATCTCTTCGCTCGAGGCGGCGTCGACGGCCTTGCCCTCGCGGATGAGCACCAGGAGTTCCGCCATCTCGCGCGGCGTGGTCTGCCCCCAGCCGAAGCGCTGGTACTCCGCGTCTCGGCCCGGCGTCCGTGAGTTGACGCGCGTGCTCGCGAAGCCCGATGCGTCGAGCCATGCGTTGATTGCGGCGCCGCCGCCGGCCAGCTCTTGGCACCAGACGCTCGCCGAGTTGTCGCTCGTCGTGATCATCAGCAGGACCAGCTTCGACAGCGGCAGGATCGATCCGGGCTGGCAATGCGCGAGCAGGTCCTCGCCGCCGCGCGACCACTTCGGGTCGTACTCGAGTTTCGCGTCGTAGCGGAGTTCTCCTCGCGCGATCGCCGCCATGATCCCGCACAGGATCGGCACCTTGATCATGCTCGCCGTGGGAAAGAGCTCGTCGGCCGCGATCGCGACGGTCTCACCGGTTCCCAGGTGGCGCACGTAGATCCCGACGTCGCCGCGCACCTCACCGGCCGCCGCGCGCAATCGCGACTCGAGGTCGGCTTGCGGTGGTTCTGCCCCGAGACCTCGACATCCGGTGGGGATGCAAAAGAGCAGGGCCATCCATGCCGCGTGCCATCGCGTCGATCGAACTCGGCGTTTCATGCGTGTCGTCCGCTGCACTGCCGTCGATAGAGTCTCGGGCTCGATGTCCGCGCTCGCCGTGCCCCTCGCGCTGATCCGCATCTCGTTCGTGGCGAACCTCGCCTATCGGCTGAGGTTCTACACGGGCGTCGTCTCGTATCTCATCTACGTCCTGGTGTACACGTCGATTTGGAGAGCCGTGTACGCGACCGGCGCGGCCGGCGGTCCGCTGGCAGAGTTCGCGACGTTCGAGGCTCTGTTCACGTACTTCGCCGTCGGCTGGCTCGCGCGATCGTTCTGCTTCAACAACATCGATCGCACGCTGACCGAGTTGGTCGAGAGCGGCCATATCGCCGCCCGCGTGGCGCGCCCGGTGTCGCTGCACGTGCAAATGCTGTGCGAGGCGATCGGTGAGGCCACGTTCCGCGCGGCGTTCTTCTCGCCGATCCTGTTGGTCGTGCTCGTGGTGTTCTTCGGGTTCCAGCCGCCGGCGTCGATCGGGAGCTTCGTCGCGTTCCTCGCATCGTTGGTGCTGTCGATCGTGGTGATGGCCGAGTTGAACTTCCTGGTCGGCCTCACCGCGTTCAAGACCCAGAGCACGTGGGGCATCATGCGTGCGAAGCAGTATCTGATCGAGCTACTGTCCGGCCTGTTGATCCCGCTGTCCTACTTCCCCGACGCGTTGCGCAAGGTCGCGTACTGCACGCCGTTTCCGACCCTGACGTCGATCCCGAATCGGCTGTATCTCGGGCTCGCCACCGGCCCCGAAGCGTGGAAGGCTCTCGCGTTGTCCGCGGCTTGGGCCGTCGGCTTGTTCGGACTCGCCGTGGTGTGCGACCGGGCCGTCGCGAAATCGCTCCAGGTTCAGGGCGGCTGAACCATGCGCACGCTCGCGATCTATGGCGCGTACTTCGCGCAGTTCCTGAAGGCGCGCATGGCGTATCGCGCGGACTTCTTCGCCGAGATCTTCGCCACGGCTCTCGGGTCGGCGGCATCGCTCGCGTTCGTGTTCGTGTTGTTCGTGCCGATCGACGCGATCGGTGGGTGGTCGCGCGACGAGATCCTGTTCGTCTACGGGATGTCGATGATCCCGTACGGCTTGTTCGCGACGATCTCGTGGAACCTGTTCGACTTCGGCGATCGCTTCATCATCGAGGGGCACTTCGATCGCGTGCTGCTGAGGCCGGTGAATTCGTTCGCGCAGGTGGTGTTCGAAGCGTTCCGGATCCAGACGCTGACCGAGGCCGCGATCGGAGTCGTCGTCGTGACCACCGCGGCGCGACGCCTCGACCTCGATCTCGGTGTGGCGGACGTCCTGTGGATGATCGTCGCCGTCGCATCGGGCTGCGCGATCTTCATCGCCGTGTTCGGCACGGTCGCGTCGCTGTCGTTCCACTTCGAGGACCGGGTCGGCATCGCACCGCCGATCTTCAACCTGATCAACGCGGGACGCTATCCCGTCGATCTGTTTCCGTCGGCCGTGCGCTTCGTTCTGCGCTGGATCATCCCGTTCGCGTTCGTCGCGTTCTATCCGTCGGCGTTGCCACTGCGCAAAGCCGAGCTGCGCGAGTTCTGCATGGCGTCACCGCTGATCGCCGTGGTGTTCCTCGGTGTGCTCGCGTTCGCGTGGCGCCGCGGTGTGCGCGCATATCAGAGCACCGGGAGTTGACCCCTCACGGCGCGTCGGCGTCGTCGACCAAGCTCTCCTGAGCGTCGGGGCGGTCTTTCTTCACCAGGTGGTACTCGTACTTGGCGTTGGTCGGTGCGTAGCGCAGATGGCCGCTCTTGCACTCGGGGCATGGCCACTCGAGCAGTGCACTCATGTTCGCGTTGTAGTGCATCAGCAGGTTGTTGTTCTTGTTGACGTAGATCTCGAACTCGCAGTCCCGCTTGTCGCAACGGAACTTCAACAGAGTGAGGTGCGTGCTCTTCATGCCCGTCCTTGTGTCGTTCGGAGGTCTGGACGACGTCAGCGTCGTGGCGCGGCTTCGGTTCGTTCGTCCTACGCTTTGGAACTCGTGACTTCGCGGATCGCGAGGCGATCGCCTTCGATGGCGGCGAGCATCTCGGGCGTCACGTCGCCGGTCGGATACTTGCCGGTGAAGCACGCGTTGCAGAACTTGCGCAAGTCGGCGTTGCCTTCGCGCGTGCCGTCCTCAAGGTTTTCGAGGGGTTGGTACACGACCGCGTCGGCGCCGATCTCGGCGGCGATCTCCTTGTCGTCGCGGCCCTTCGCGATGAACTCGTTGCGCGTCGACATGTCGATGCCGTACACGCACGGGTGGCGCAGCGGAGGCGAGTACGACGCGAAGTACACCTTGCGCGCGCCCGACGCGCGCGCGAGTTGGATGATCTGCTTCGACGTATTGCCGCGCACGATCGAGTCGTCGACGAGCAGCACGTCCTTGCCTTCGAACTCGATCTGGATCGGGTTCAGCTTCGCTCGGATGGACGTCCTGCGCACTTTGTCGTTGGGCATGATGAACGTGCGACCGATGTAGCGGTTCTTCACGAACGCCTCGCGGTACCGCAGGTTCAGTGCGCGGGCCATCGCCGCGGCCGCCGTCGTCGCCGACTCCGGGATCGGGATCACGACATCGGCGTGGAGACCGGTCGCCTTCCACACTTCGGCGAGCTTCTCACCGAGCCGCTGGCGGGTCTTGTAGACGCTGACCTTGTCGAGGAACGAGTCCGGACGCGCGAAGTACACCCATTCGAACAGGCACGGATGGTGCTCGCTCGCGAGGACCTTGCGTTTCGTGACCGTTCCGTCGAGCGCGACGAACACCGCTTCGCCGGGCTGGATGTTGGTGACCTTGTGGAAGTCGAGGAGGTCGGGGACCACGCTCTCCGATGCGAAGCAGAACGCCGTGCCGCCTTTTTCGGCGCGCTCCGCCATCAGGATCGGCTTGATCCCGAACGGATCACGGAACGCGAACATGCCTTCGCCAGCGACGACGCCGACGACCGAGTAGGCACCCTTCAGTCGCTGCAGCGAACCCTTGATCGCATCGAACAGGACGTCGACGTGGAACGGGACCCCGCCCTTCATGCTGAGTTCGTCGGCGAGAACGTTCAGGATGATCTCGGCGTCGCACGTGGAGTTGATCAGGCGTCGGTCGCGCTGCCGCAGCGTCTCGCACAGTTCGTGGTAGTTCGTCAGGTTGCCGTTGTGCGCGAGAGCGATGCCGTACGGGTGGTTGATGACGAATGGCTGCGCGTTCTCGACTCCGCCGCCGCCGACGGTCGGGTAGCGCACGTGCCCGATGCCGATCGAGCCGGTCAGTAGCGCCGTGTCGTCCTGGACGAACACGTCGCGCACCAGACCCGACCCGCGCTTCAAGTGGAACCGGCGGTCGAACGTCGAGATGCCGGCCGCGTCCTGGCCGCGATGTTGGATCGCGATCAGGCCATCACACAGCTCGGGGAACACTTCGCCCTGCGGGCGAATGATTCCGATGAATCCACACATCAGGGACGCTCGCTTTCGAAAAGGTGTCGCTCGAGTTCGCGGAAGGCGTCTGGGGGTGGCGAGCTTAGCAGCCCGCGCGCGCTCACTTCGCCATCGCGGTCAACACGCGGTCCAAACCATCGACGAAGTCGTCGATCTCTTTGGTCAAGACGTCGGCGAGGAAGAGCACGCGCAAACGCCCGACCCCGTCCTTCTCCGATCCGGCGCCGAGCAGTTTCATGCCCTGCTTCCACGCGATGCGGATCAGCTCGTCGCGATCCTTCACGGTCACGCCGAACATGCAGCCGAGGCCCGAGAAGTCGGAGATGATCTCGCCGTGCGATTCGGCCAGGACCGAGAGGCGCTGGCGCAAGTACTCACCCTTGATTCGCTCGTTCTCGAAATAGCCCCGGCCGAGGAACAGCGGATCGGCGTAATCCGCGAGAGTCGTCAACGTTGCGTAGGACACCGCGTTGTCGAACATCTTGCCGCCGCCCCACGTATTCGAGTGCCAGCCGGTCTCGAGTTCGTCGTCGAGCTCGGCCGGCGCGATCGTGGCTCCGGTCCAGGCGCCCTTCGCGAGCGTGATGATGTCCGGCGCGATTCCGGTGTGCGCGATCACGAACGGTTGCCCGGTTCGCGCGAACGACTGGACTTCGTCGGCGACGAGCAGGATGCCGTGACGGGTGCAGGTCGCGCGGACTCCCGCGAAGAAGTCGCGATTGCCGAGCACGTAGCCGCCTTCACCCTGGAATCCCTCGGCGATGAACATCGCGACCAGCTCTGCCGGCACCTTTCCGGTATCGAGCACGGCGCGGATACCGCCGGGCTGCGCGACGACCTGATCGAGCGGGCGCACGTCGAGGATCGCGTCGAGCGCGTCGGGGGCGCCGTTGAACTTGATGTGCCGCGTCCAGCGGGCCTTCGAGTAGCCGATCTGGTGCGTGCGCTTGCTGCGCGTCAAGTGCAGCGCGCCGAGCGTGCGTCCGTGGAAGCTCGCCTCGCACGCGACGAGGAACATCGGATAGTCCTCGTACACGGGCTCGGGTGAGGTCCCGAAGTACGACACCGTGCCGATGCCGAGCTGGCGCATCAGGGTGTCCATCATCGCTGCGCCGTACTTCTTGCCCAACCGACGCCATCGCACGCGCTGGGCGAGCTTGATCGCGGCTTCGTTGGCTTCCGTGCCGCTGTTCGACAGGAACACGCGGTAGCCACCCTTGCGCGGGAACTCCTTCGCCGCGAGCTTCGTGAGCTCGTCCGCGACCATCGTCGTCGTGACGATGCCGGTCAGGCCGGATCGAACCGCGTGGTAGTCGTCGGTCATGATTTCGCGACGCAGCGCGAGGCGGTACTTCACGAGCGTGTCGACCGCGGCGACGAGACGCGGGTGGTTCTCGTCGAGCAGCTTCTGCGCGACACCGAGGTACATGTCGAGGTGGACGCCATTGCGTCCCATGACGTAGTGACCCGCGATCGGATAGCCGAGCTCGATCACGGGCGCGTCCGCGTCGTGCGTGGTCTTGAACGCGACCCGCATGTGGTCGGCCCGGGTCGCGTCGGCGACCGCGTCGTTGGGATCCGAGCGCACGTCGATGCGCGCGGTGCCCCGGTTCAAGCGCGCACCTGCGATCTCGACGTCGGGGAACGCGTAGCGGGACTTCTCTGCAATCAGGTCGTAGCCGTCGATCACGCAGTGTTTCACGGGAACGGATGTCGTCATCGGATGCACCAGTCTCGAATCTCGGTCTCAGGTCGGGGATCGGGTCGGGGAACTCTCGGGCGAGGAACGCGACTCACAGGAGCTCGACGTCTTCGCCCGAGATCGCGCGCTCGCAATATTCGCAGCGCAGGCGCAAGGGATCGCGTTTCAGCACGCGGAAGCGCGATCGGATGCGTTCGTGGTTCGAAACGCACGACGGGTTCACGCAGCGCACGACGCTCTCGAGCAGATCCGGGATCTCCGGGCGGAACTTCCGCACCACGTGCGTCTCGCGAATGATCGACAGCGTCGCCTCGGGAGAGATCAACGCGATCTTGTTGACCTCTTCCTGCGTGATCTCGCGCTTCTCGATCTTGATCAGGTCCTTCTTGCCGAGCTTGCGCGAATCCAGCGCGAGGCCGATCGCGACCGGTCCGACGGTGCCCTTGTCGAGGCCGAGGACGCGCAAGACGCGCAGTCCCGTTCCTCCGGCGAGATGATCGATGACGGTGCCGTTGGTCAGCGCGGACACCTTGATCGTCTTCTCTTCGCGCTGGAGTTTGTCGGTGGCCATCACACGACTCCGAGCACGAGGGAGAGGAGTGTCTTGCGCACGGTCACGCCGTTCTTCGCTTGCTGGAAGTACGCGGCGCCTTCGTAGTCGTCGAGGTCCGGCGAAATCTCGTTCACGCGCGGCAGCGGATGCATCACGGTGACGGGCGTCGGGTAGATCGACAGAGCCTTGCGATCGAGCTGGTACGCGTTCTTGACCTTCTCGTACTCGACTGGATCCGGGAAGCGCTCCTTCTGGATGCGGGTCGTGTAGAGGATGTCGACGTCCTGCGGCAGGATCGTCGGGTTGAACTCTTCGCGGACGCGGACCCCGCGCTCGAACAGGTCGTCGAGGATGTCGCCGGGCAAGCGCAGTTGCGGGGGTGACACGCAGACCAGCTCGGTGTTGAAGCGCGCGAGGGATTCGATCAACGAGTGGACGGTGCGGCTGTAGCGCAGATCACCGAGGAACGCGACGCGCAGGCCTTCGAATGCACCGTGGATGCGGCGGATCGTGTAGAGGTCGAGCAGCGTCTGCGTCGGATGTTGATTGGCGCCGTCACCGGCGTTGATCACCGGCAGGTGGGTCGACTCGGCGGCGAGGCGGGCGGCACCTTCGAACTTGTGCCGGATCACGATCGCATCGCAGTAGTTCTCGACCATGCGGATCGTGTCGGACAGCGATTCGCCTTTCGACACCGACGAGACGTTGGCGTCGGCGAAGCCGATGACCTGGCCTCCCAGTCGAGCCATGGCCGAATGGAACGAGAGCCGCGTGCGCGTCGACGGTTCGAAGAACAGATTGGCGAGGATCTTGCCCTTCAGCCGGGGTTCGTCGGCGGCGTCGAACTCTTCGGAGAGGTCGAGCACGAACAGGAGTTCGTCGGTCGAGAAGTCCCGCATCGAAGTGATGTCACGCCCGACGAACCGCGCCGCCATTTCGGCGCGCGTGGCGGGGGTGGCGGGGGACTGTCGAGGGTTCATCGGGTCACTCGATACTGCCGTCCGTGGACCTTCGAACCGGCGGGTGGGCAGGCTATCCGACGCGTGGCCGGTCTTTCAATCGACGCGATCACGCCGCGTTGTCGCAAGTCGCGCAAGTTGAACACCATTGATCACCACGTGGGCCAGTGTCGGCGCGAGCAAGCCGCCGGTCATTTGGAACAGACCACCGAGACCGAATCCGACGATTGTCGCAAAGATCGTCCAACCAAGGAGTTGACGATCGAACGAGGTGTGCAGGAGGCCGAACGCCAACGACGCCGCCACCCATCCGACGGAGGGCTGGAGCGCACCTCGGAAGAAGACCTCCTCGCCAACACCGGAAAGCACGGCCAGAACGACCGCGACGTTTGGAGTGAGGGGTGAGAACGCGACTTGGACTTCGCGCCGCAGAAGCCGGGTCCACGCGAAGCGCTCGAGAAGAAGATCCGAGACCAACAGGACTGCCGCGGCAAATCCGAGCCCCACGAGGACCGACGCCTTCCAATCCGCGCCGAGCAGGACCTGGGTTCGATGATCGCCCCGGAGCAACATCCACGCTGCCCCCGCGACTCCCAGGAGTCCGTACAGTCCGATCGCGAGTCGGAGTGGAGACACGACCTAGATCACGCGTTCGGTGGTTTTGAAGTGCGTCTTAGCGACTTTTGCGAGGACTTTGGGACCCATCATCCGCACGAGCTCGCGTGCGCGGCGTTCCACGGCGGAGGACGCTCCGGGAATCAGCTTCATCCCAACTTCCGCGGAAAGCTCTTCGAGTGACTCGACGAAGCGGGCGCGAGCCAGGAACGACGCAGCGGCGACCGCGGGGTTGGACTCAGCGCGGGGGACCATCGTGATCTTCAATTCGGCGGCGAGGGCCCCCAGACCCGCGCGGACGTAGTGCTCTCCGCCGAATCGATCGATGATCACGTGGCGCGCGCCGGTTTTGTGCGCGAGTTCGGCGATGCAGTGAGCGTGGGCGTCGCCGAGCAACACGTTCACGTTTCCGACTTGGGCGTGACGTTCGTTGTAGATCCGAGGGGTGTACTCCTCGATCGCGAAGGCCACGCGCTCCTTCATCTTGGCGGCCGCGGTCTTGATCATCGCGTCGGAGGCTTCCTTGGAATCACGGACGCCGAGATCACGAACGAACCGGACGTCTTCGGGACGAAGCATGCACGCCGCGACGACCATGGATCCGAAGTAGTCGCCCTTCCCGGACTCATCACTGCCGATCGTCGCGACCAGGAGCTCCGGCGCTTCCGAACCCACCGGTGCCGCGGTGGTCGTCGCGAGCGCGCTCGCGAGTTTCTCGATCCATGCGTCCACAGCCTCGCCTTGGATCAGCAGCTTGCCACTGCGGTAGCACGTGACTCGTGCCTTCTCGACGGCGGCGTCGAAGTGCGTATGCGGGGGCTGACCGAACGTCGCCCCGTGGTTCGTGAGCAGTTCGCGCAGTGCGGCGACTTGAGCCGGCGTGATCATCAGCACATGGTTCTTCGTCACAGCGGCGCTCCGTCGTCGGTCGTCGGCGCGGCGGCGCTCGACGCGATGTCCCGGAGGCGAGGATACGCATCGACGAGACACTCTGGCACGCGCACCTTCGAGCCTTCGAGCGCGGCCTTCAGCTCGAGCGCGTTCGCCGGCGCCTTGCCTTGGAAGTGGTTGTTCGCGATCACGATCGTCTGCCGCGTGCGCGCGACGAGATCGTGGATGACCGGCACGAACGTCGCCAGCTCATCGGGCGCGTAGAGGTAGTCGTACTTGGCATCGCGAGTCGCGCTCTTCGAGAACCACGCAGCGCTGTTGCGTCCGTGGAGGCGCACGTAACCGATGGGGCCCGTCGCCCGCGCGTCGAACGCGATGGACGTCGAGGAGTGTGGTTGGTCGATGGTGCACCACGAGATCCCCCGCGCGTGTAGTCGCTCGAGGATGTCGGGACGGTCGAACGAGCGATGGCGTAGCTCGACGACGAGCGGGAACTCCGCGAAGGCGTCGAAGATCGCGCGCATGTGCTCGAGGTGTTCGCGCCGTGCGTCGAAGAAGAACGGGAACTGCGCGAGGACGGCCGCGAGCTTCCCCGCCCGGATCAGCGGCAACAAGCCTTCGCGGAAGACGACCGCGTCTTCGATGCCCCAGTCGCCGGGCGGCCGATGCGTGAAGCCGCGGTACAGCTTTGCGGTGAACGTGAAGCGCGGTCGATCCGCGACCGAGACGAGCCAGGCCTTCGCGGAGTCCGCGCTGGGTGGGCGATAGAACGAGTTGTTGATCTCCACCACGTCGACGAAATCCGCGAGGTACGCCAGGGGATCGAAGCCGCGGCGCGGTTGGCTCGGATAGACGATGCCGTTCCAATCCGGATAGGACCAACCGGCGGTCCCCACGAGGACGTTTGCACTCGAGCTCACGTCGAGGACTCGAGGCGGCGCTGCGCGTCGAGCTCGGCTTGGGCGATGGACGCTTCGAAATCGCGCAGGTAGGGCGAGAGGTCGCCCTCGAGTGCTTCGCGTGGAACCTCGATCGTGCGACCTGCCACGATCACGACGCGAGCTCCGGGTTTGGGGATGATGAATCGATCCCACGAACGCAATCGCCACGCGCTCGAGCACGCGAGCCCCAGGGGAAGGATCGGGAAGCCACTCACTCCAGAGAGGAAGGCGAGGCCTTGTTGGGCGACGCGCGCGGGACCCTTCGGTCCATCGGGGGTGATCCCGAAGTCGCCGGCACGCGATCGAGCGAACTGCACCAGACCGCGGAGAGCCTTGGCTCCGCCGCGTGTGGTCGAGCCGCGCTCGACGCGATAGCCGAGGCGCAACAGCACCCGCACGATCAACTCACCGTCGCCGTGCTGGGACACGAGGACATTCGCACCCTCGCCGCGGTGGCGCCACGTCAGCGGCAGAAGAGATGCGTGCCAGAACGCCACGACGTAGTTTTCGTCGGATCGGCCCGCCTTGCGTTCGACGTGCCCGTCGAGCCCATGGCGTTCGATGCGCCATGTGGCCGCGAGCAGACGCAGAATCGCCGGACCCAACCACGACACGAGGGTGGGGAGGATGCGATCGCGCCAACGCGCGCGCGGCTTGTTCACGGTGTGGGCCCGCTCGTGCGTTCGAAGTCCTTGACCGCGAGTGACACGATGACGATGCCGACGAACGTCAGTAGCAGCGGTTCCCACAGTTGACTCACGAGCCACAAGACGCTGCCGATGACGACGGTGAGTCCGAGAACGACGATGACCTTCTGATTCAGCGATCCGCCGAGCAGCACGGCCAGAATGCGTGCGATCAAGCCCGTGCGCAGCGAGCGACGCAGAGAATCCAAGCCGGAGAACAACGACATCGAAAACCTCGGGGCACGGCGCGCGGACGGGCGAAGTCTCCATTCAACAAACCAGGGGGCCGCGGGCAATGACCCGCGCCCCCTGGCTCTTCGAATGAGACGACTCGAAGCTCGAGTCGACTTACTTCTTCAGGAACACGTCGTCGCCGGCCGCGCCGTCGTCCGTACCGTTGGGACCGTTGCTCCACAGCGTGTAGCCGGCCCCTTCCGGACGGTAGTGGTAGTCACCACCCCACGGGTCCTTCGGCAGCGCGTCGGCGCTGAGGCAACCCTTCGGGTAGCTCGGCGTCGGTTCGAGCAGCTGCGCGAGGTTCTCCGGGAGCGCGCCCTTCTCGAGCTTGTAGAAGGTGATCGCGCGACGCATGTTCTTCATGTCGGTCATCGCTTGGTCCGCCGGAGTCGCGGCGAGCGGCTCGGGAGCGGACGGCTCGATCGACACCGAGGGTTCCACGCGCGACAGCGTGCGGCCGGGCAAGAGGACAGCGCCCACCGCCGCCGCGCCCAGTGCGGCGCCCATCACGACTTCGCCACCGAAGGGGCCGAAGCTCTCGGCCAGCGAGCCCTTCTCGCTCGTCGTGGTGTACGACATCGAGCCGAACAGGTGCTTCGCGATGACGTCTTGCGGCGGAAGCTGCGACGGGTCGAACGGCAACTCCTGACCACCGGTTGCCATCGACAGCATCGGCAGCGCCATCGCGATCTGCCCGTAGCCGCTCTCGAACGCGTACTTGGTGTCGCTGTACGAGAAGCCGCGCAGTGAGTCGTCCTTCGGCACGCGATCCCAGAAGCGCTTGAAGTCTTCGCTCTCCGTGATCGACGGGCCGGGCTTCTCCTTGCGCTTCAGTTGGCGCTTGAGGTCGCCGACGGCCAGCGAGATCAGCAACTTGCCCTCGTGTTCGGCGTAGCACGGCGTGACCGCGATCGGCAGCTCCGAGCCCAGGTCGATCTGCGTGATCTTCGTGCCCTTGTAGTCGACTTCCTTCACCGTGACGCCCGAGCCGGACATCTGGCCGCCCATCTGGATGAGCTTGCCGAGGACGTTCGTGACCGTCGCGCCGTTGCGCAAGTCGGCGACGAACAGCATCGACGGCATCATCGCGTTCGCGCTCTTCGGCTGGACGAGTGCGAACTCGGGGCCGATGTTGGCGAACACGTCGTTGCGGATGTCGACGGGCTTCGCCGGGTCATCGGACAACTGGGCGCCGAAGCCCTGCACCATGCCCTGGACTTCCGTGAAGGTCGCTTCGTCCGCCGTCTTCACCAAGTCCATCGCGAGGTCGTACAACTTCGCCGGGTCGAATTGGAACAGCGACACGGATGCGGTGTTGTCACCGGCCATCGAGAGCTGGTCGAGATTGATCGGCTTGTTCGGCGACAACGCGAGCAGGCCCTTGAGCTCACCTTCGTGGCCAACCCAAACGCGGGTATGGGAGACGCCGTTTTCCGGATGATCGGCGAACGAGATCGCCCTCAGCGCGTTCAGACCGAGCTTCTCGACGAACGTGTCGACGAGCGGCAGCATCTGTTGCGAGCCGTCCATCTCCAGTCCCATCTTGATGCCTTCGGTCGCGGTCTTGATGCCGAGTTCGAGGTTGGCGAAGAAGTGGACCGAATCGCCGCCGTCGAAGCCGATCTTCGCCTTCGCGGTGCTGTAGTTCGCGTTGTTCGCGAGCACGTTCTCCGCATCACCTGCGCCCTGAGCGCGCGCCAGCACGGACTTCATCGAGGTCGTGCTGAGCGACATCAGCTGCATCCCGCCGACCTTCGCGAACAGGATGGGCGGCGCGTCCGGCGGCAGGCCTTGCAGCGCTTCCCACGTCATTCCACCTTCGGTCACGGGTGCGAAGGAGAGGTTCTGGCCCGACTGCTTGTTCGAGCGTGAGATCAAGTCCTGGAGCATCGCGCTCCAGTCCGGGGCACCCTCGCGGCCCTCGATTCCGACGATCAATCCCACGTCGGGACCGACGCCGTTCTTGAAGTCGGGGAGAGACACGTGCGTGAGGGCGAAGAAGATGCGGCCGTACTTGCCGGCCATGAGCTTGTCGGCCGACAGCTCGAAGTTCTCGAAGCCTTCTTCCTTCTTGATGGTCTCGTTCAGCTTGGAGATCGCTTCCTTGAGCGCGGCCTTCGGCTTCTCGAGGAAAGCCTGCATGTCCGATTCGGCCAGGATCTTGGCGAACGGAAGGGACTCGGTCGCCGCCGCGTACTTCTCGCAGTCGTCGACCGACATCACGAACAGCGTGTTCTTCGGAAGCAGACGATCGACGGGGACCGTGTTGTCAGCGGCGATCGCCGAGCCGAAGCCCGCCGCCGTGACGAGAATCGTGGGAAGGGCGAGGCCGACGGCTCGTCGAACTGGCGCCTTGAGGCTGTTGAGCATGACGTACTCCACTCGCGTTCAGGGAATGCGCTGTCAGGGACTCTTGTCCGGTTGCAGGAGTGACCTGCGCGGTTAGGTGACCCGTGCGTCAGGCAACGAGAGTGCCAACGACGGCAGGTTCATGCGTGGCCCAGGCCGGTCCTACCCGCCAGCGCTCGTGAGCACGCATCGAACTCTCTTAAATCGAAGAACAATAAACACTTCGAGTTCGCTTCCTCGCGCTGGATCCAGCGAACACGCCGCGCGCGTCCGACAGAGATCGGACACGCGCGGTGTGCTGATTCAGCACGCCTTCGTCAGGCGTTCGAATTCACTTCTCCGTGAACTCGATGAAGGCGTCTTCGGCGGCCTTTTCGCTCAGGGCCTTCTCGAGGTCCTTGAAGGCCTTCTGCATCTTGCCGCCTTCATTCACTGCTTTCACACAGTCGGCGTAGGCCTTCGTGACGGCTTCCGGGCATTCCGGGCTCTTCAGGAAGGCCAGGATGATGCCGGCGGCCAGGACGTTCTGTTCGGTCGGTGAGTAGGTCTTGAACAGGGTCTTCAGCTTCGGGACCCAACCGACCGCGCGCAGACGTTGACGGCTCCAGTCGAACAGCTTCGGGTTTTGCCAGCGTTCGATGTACGACGACACGCCGTCCACGAACCATGGGGCGGGAGCTTCAGCCGAGTTCGGTCCGACCAGTCGATTGATGACTTGCTCGACCGTTGCATGCGTCGTGTACAGGTCGGTGTTCTGCTTCGACTGGTAGTACATCGTGACCGAAGCCATATCCAGCTTCAGGTCACCCGGCGGATTCCAGGCGCTGCAGAACATCGACATCGACGACGACTTGTCGGCGCCCCAGGCGTTGCCGAGGTTCTTGTAGTCGTCGAGCGTTGCGACCACGAACACGTTGAGCTTCGCGCCCTTCAGTGCCGGTTCCTTGCCGAAGAATTCAACGGCCTTGCGGTATGCGGCATCGGCGGTCACGACCAAGGAGTCGCCGCAGTCGATCACACCCTTGTAACCCGAGCCGTTGTTCGTGAACAAACGGACGTGCTCACTCTCGGCCATGTAGGGGTGGCTGAGGTCCTTGTAGTACGCCTCGGCCTCGGCCTGCGGCAGCCACTTGTCACCGACGAGGTACTCGCCCTTCGCGCGATGTTCCTCCGCCTGTGCGCGCAGTTCGGCTTCGCGCTTCTTGCGATCGACGTCTTCCTTCTTGACCCATTCGCCGTCGACCAGCACTTCGCCCGCGGCTTCGTGCTCGAGCTTTTCCTTCTCGTCCTTGGTGACCCATTGGCCCTTGTATTCGACGAGGCCCGCCTGCTCCTTCTCCTTGCGCTCCTCTTCGATCTTCAGCTTCTCGAGTTCCTTCTCGGTGACCCACTTCCCATCGTGCTTCACGTAACCGAGGAGCTTCCGAGCGTTCTCGTGTTCGGGGTCGACCTTGATGATCTCGCGCAGGATGCTCGTCGCGTTCTTGTCTTGGTCCTTCTGCTTGCACCAAAGGTAGAGGTCGAACAGTTTCTGCGCGTCCTTGCCGGCTTCGGTCTTCCGGCGCTTGAACTCCTGTTCGGGAGTTTCCTTCATCTCGATCTTCGTGACGTCCGCGCGGGCGAAGCTCGCCGTGCCGGTCTTCGTCTGCACGATGACCTTCTGGTCGTTCTGCTCGATGATCGTTCCCTCGACGGTTCGACCATCTTTCAAGTGAACGACGTCGGAGAGCGCTGCGGATGCGCACAGCAGCACGATGCCCAGAGCGGTGATGGAGATCTTCATGACGGTTTCCTCGAGCTGAATGGAAGAACGACGCGACAGCGGGGGCGCGTCAGTCTTCGAGTTCGACTTCCCAGTAGCGATCGGAAATGAACTGTGTCCATGAACGCTTGACGATGCCGTGCGGCAACGCGACCTGAGGTATCCAGCGTGGCTTCCTCGGGGCGCGCAGCAAGCCCATACGTGCTTGCTCCGGAGTTCGATTGCTCTTGCGGATGTTGCAGCGAATGCAGGCCAGCACGCAGTTCGTCCACGTCGTTCGACCACCGAGTGATCTCGGCACGATGTGATCGATCGACAGATTCTCGGAGCCCGGTTTCTGTCCGCAGTACTGGCATGTGTACTGATCGCGGCGGTAAAGGTTGCGCCGTGTGAACGGGACATGACGTTGCGGTGCTCGGTCGTAGCCGACGAGCACGATCACTTCGGGGATGCGGATCGATCCGCAAACCATGCGGATCGTCAGCTCGTGTTCCAGGCGAAATGCCTGGCGGGCCCACGACGAGAAGTCGTGCGTTTCGAACGTCTCGGGGGCGATGATGCGAGCGACGTTGCGGCAGACGAGCGTCAACGCGTGACGCACCGGAACGACGTTCACGACGCTCCACGACTTGTTCAAGACGAGTGTGGGATGTTCGAGCGCCGAGATGCGCATCGCGCGAACGCTCCGTTCCGGCCGTGAAAACGAGTCGGGATGCTACACGATCGATTCGCGCTCGACATCGATTCGATGGGTGGGCGAGTCACGATCGACTCTACGAAGGCGTCGCCCGCGCTGTGAGGAGACGATACGCATCGGTTGCGCGTGCGAAGCGATGGGACCACTCCGTTCGTTGACTCTCCGTCGCGTCGGGATGTGCATCCGGATGAAGCTTCCGCGCGAGCGCGCGGTACGCGTGCTTTACGGCGAGGATCGTCGCGGACTCGTCGAGACCGAGAACCTCGAGAGCTCTGAGTTGCGCTTCGGTCCATCGGCGCCGCTGTGCGCCGGGCGCTGCGCTCGCGGGTGTCGGCTTGGAACGGTAGTGCGTGGGTCGAGCTGGCTGAGTTCGCAGGCGTGAACGCCGGCTCGATCCTCCGAGGAACTGGGCGAGGATCCGACGCAGCGGCGACGTGCGCGGAAGCTCGTGTTCCGTGCGCAGCCGGTAGGCGGCCGTTGGACCGGACTTTTCGACCACGAGGCGCGTTCCGCACGACGCGCAGCTCAGCAGGTAGTAGGGACCGCCGCGGGATGCCGTCCGTGGACGAAGCAGGCCGTCGTGGACCAGATCGGCCCGTTGGACGACGGAATCGCAGCGTGGGCAGCGACCGATCGACTGGAACTCACCTCGCGGGTCGTAGTTGTGACGTGCTGACATCGCGCGAACCAGCGTTTATGATCCGGCTGCTTTTCGACGTTCGTGCCGTCCATCAGTCAGTGCAGATCGCGCCGCAGTCTCACGGGTCATGAGCCCGCGCGGAAGAGGATAACGACATGTCCACGAGTTCGTCCCCGGCTCCTTCGTCCCGTATCGACGTCGTGCTCGAGCCCAGCTTCTGGATGAAGCACCGAGTGACGGTCATCGGCATCGTCGTCGCCGGTTCGGTGTTGGTCCTCGGGATCCAGTTCATGAAGTCGCGGGCGCGCGCGGGAGAGACCAAGGGTTGGTCCGCGGTCGTAAACCCCGACTTCCCGGTGCAGGCAAAGCGCGATGCCATCGATCTCAACACCCTCCAGGGCACGACGGCCGAACCCTGGGCAATGCTCCAAGCCGCTCGAAATCACTTCGCGGATTATCGTAAATCATTTGCTGTTAGCGAGTTAGATTCTGCTCTGGCCATGGTCTCTGATTTGGACGCGAAGTTCTCGGATCACCCTGTCGTCCTTGACGGCATGACGAAGTCGCTTCGCGCCGACATCGAGGCCGAAAAAGCTTGGGCAGCCTCGCACCCGACGAAAATCGAGAATCCACAACCATCTGACACCAATAAGATTACGCTCGTCACGGAGCACGGCGAGATCGAGCTCGGTCTGTACCCTGACCTCGCTCCGGCGTCGGTCGCTTCGTTCCTTGACATGGTGCGCACCGCCGACAAGGCCACCTTCCGGCAGGGGAACAGTGGCTATGCCGTGACGCTGAGCGCGGATGTGCCGAAGGTTGAGGGAGAGAAGAAGGACGATGTCGAAGTAAAGAAGCCCAAGGCATGGGGCAAGGACCGCAACTCGCTGACCCACCTCAAGGGTGCGGTTTCCTTTATGCGGTACGACCCCTTCTTCGACAGCAAGACCGAGACCGTCAACGTCCAGTTTGCTCTGTTGGACGACCCCAGACGCGACACTCAGCAGGTCGTTTTTGGTGTGGTCACGAAGGGAATGGACGTACTGGAGAAGATCGCCGCCGCTGAGAAAGCGGAATCGAACCCGAGCGAACTCAAGTCGGCCGTCAAGGTCGCGTCGGTTCGCGAAGCTGCCGGACTGGCGAATCTGAAATAACCGCGGCCCAGCCGCGATCGTCGATCCGCGTCCGCTAGCGCATTTTCGACCGCTTCGACCTCAGGACGGAGTCGAGAGAATTCGCTCCGTCACAGCGTTCAGCGTTGCTGTGTCAGGGCAGGCAATTCGGACCTCGTAGCCTGTTCCCGTCGAACGAATCCGAACCTCGGCGCTGAGAACGGCGCGAAGTTGCTCCTCAAGGTCCTGCAGTGTCGGATCCGCGGATCTCGCGGGACCATTTCCCGACTTCGCAACTGTGCCGGCTCGCTTCGACCCCTCCGACGCTTCGCGAGAGAGGATGTCGCGCACGAGCTCTTCGGTCTGCCGAACGCTGAGGCTGCGTTCCTTCACTTCACGTAGCGCTTCACCGAGGCTTGGTGTGTTCAGGAGGGAGAGCAAGCTCCGGGCATGCCCAGCGCTGATTGTTCCACGTGAAACCTCTGAGCGCACTTCCTCGGGAAGCTCCAGCAAGCGCAGGGTGTTCGTGACAGCGGTACGGCTCTTCCCGACCCGCTTCGCAACGTCATCGTGAGTCAAGCCGAAGTCTCGTAGCAGCTGCCGGAACGCCGCGGCTTCTTCGATTGCGTTGAGATCCGCGCGCTGAAGATTCTCGATGAGAGCGAATACCAGCTGCTGATCCCGATCCGTCGATCGCACGAGCGCCGGGATCTGCGTCTTCCCTAGTTGCTTGAACGCCCGGAAGCGGCGTTCACCGGCGATCAGCTGAAAGCCGTCTCCGAAGCGCCGCACGACAATGGGCTGAAGGAGTCCATTCTCGGCGATCGACGAGACAAGGTCCTCGAGCTCCGCCGCCTTGAATTCTCGGCGCGGCTGGTGAGGATTCGGAACGATCTTCTCGATCTCGATCATCTCAACGTGCGGCACCAACCGATCGGTGGGTACCTCCGCCGACTGCGTCTTTCCGAGAAGTGCATCCAGACCACGCGCGAGACGCTTTTCCACGACAGCCTCCACCCACTAGTAAGCCCGACCGAGCCCTGGCACGCCCAAGCGTGCGGACGTTGGCAAGCTACCGAGGTGACCGCAAAAATCCGAGCCGGCATCGCCGGTCGTGCGGAAACAGCGCGCGCGATCGAGAACTCGCTGGGTGAGGCGCTCCGGCGGGGCGCATTGAAGCGACATAAGGCGCGGAAGCGCAACGAAGCCAGGCTTGTTCGCAGCCGGCCGAGTCCGGGCGGACTTCCTTCTACGGGCGCTGCTAGGTGCGCAGGTAGTCCAAAGTCGAAGGCAACAGGTCCAATCCGTCTTCGCCGAGCCCGTGTTCGAACAGCACGCGAATGTCCTGAAGTGGCCGTGCATCCCCTCGAAACACGAAGCTCCGCGCTTCGGCATGACCGCCGACCAGCATGATCAACTCCATGATGGACCCGGCGTTCGCCGATTCCCCGTCGACTTCCATTTCGACATGGGTCCCGTAGTGCGCAACGATTCGGACGATGAGCGAAATGGGTCGCGCGTGAAGCGCAGTACCGTCAGGAAGCGACATTTCGAGTCGCTGCACACGAACGAAGGTCCGGAGCGCCTCCTCGGCAAACCGCTTTCCGGATTCGAGCGAATGGTGCGCGAACCGCAGACAGTAGTTCACCAAGCGATCCAAGAGCTCGGTCTTGTCCACGATGCGCGCGATTCGGGCCTTGGCGGCCTCGTACCGAATGTCGTTCTCGTGGCGCTCGTAGAAGTGCACCAGCTGCGTACCCACTTCCAACAGGTGCAACGCGAGCGAGACGTGGCCTCGGAGCTTCGGAAGTGAGTTGTGCCGGCCTTCGAGCGTCGTGTTCTTGATGTAGGTGTCGTACTTCGACTGCAGGCTATGAACGAGGCCCTCGTAGTGGCGGGATCGCTCCTCATCCGTGTGCGCGAGCACGAAGTCTCTCAGTTCCTTGCGACCGTCGATTCGAACATCGCCAACCCAAGCCAAAGCGTCTGCGGCGGCTAGGTACTTCGTCGCGATCTCAGCAATCCGCTGCTCTTCCTCGACGATGTCCTCCTCATCGATGTTGTGGTGGAGGTGGAGCCGAACCCCTTCCTCGTGCACGGACTCATCTGCCGCGCATTCGGATGGTATCTGGACTCCCAACCGAGACAGCTCTTCGTACACCGCTCGCAGCAAACCCATCATCGCCTGGCTGACGAAGCGGTTCGTAACCTCTGTCTCGGAAAAGAATTGCGCCTGTGCGTCGGCACCCAACTGGACGCCATAGCGCGGGAAACGGGCGAGCACATGACGCAGGGTCGAACCCACGGCCGACAATCCCCGGAGGGACGCGATCAGCTCGGTCAGATACGAGAACGACTTGTTGTTTCGCGCGCCGTGATCGTCGAGCATCGTCTCGAGATCGTGTGCCACGCGCCCGAGCTCAACGAAATGCCGTCGAAGCCATTCCGTGGGCGGACGTTGCATCAGCAGATTGAGGAACCGGAGGCCCTCGCTGAGCTTGGTCGCTAGGACGACCCGAAACTCATCCTCGGAGATGATCCCCTGCCGCGCCCCGTCAGGGATCGCTTCGGTTTGTGAGGGACCCACGGCTGTTCCTCGACAAAAGACGTTTGATCGAGCCCGCCCGCCATATCGGCCCGGAGCATACCCCGCATCAAGGGCATTGGCTCGGGTTCGCGAGCTTCGACTTCTCGGCGGCCACGTCACATCAATTCGATTCCCAACTCCGGAGGACACGATCAAGAACCCGGTCGGTTCGAGCCGATGCAGGGTGTTGCTTCGTCGATGATGCATCGACGCCCGGCTGTGTCCTGACGCTCACACGGATTCGAGGGCGCCGTCTCGATCAGGACCCCGCTGCGTTCGCTTCGCCTCCCCGCCCGCGGTGACATTCGTGCTCGAGACCTACCTGAAGGAAATCAACCAGGTTCCTCTCCTCACCGCGCAGCAGGAGAAGGACTTGGCGTACGACATCCGCAAGGGAAGCGCGGCGGCCCGCGAGCACATGATCCGTGCAAACCTCCGCCTCGTCGTCAGTATCGCGAAGCACTACTCCAATCGCGGTTTGGCGCTTCTGGATCTCATCGAAGACGGAAACGTCGGCTTGCTGAAGGCGGTGGAGCGCTTCGACCCCGCGCAGAACTGTCGCTTCTCCACGTATGCCACGTGGTGGATTCGTCAATCGATTCGTCGCTCGTTGATCAACACGGGCAAAGCCGTTCGCATCCCGTCGTACATGGTCGAACTGATCGCGAAGTGGAAACGCGCGCGGCAGGACCTCATGGACAAGAACGGGCGCGCGCCAAGCGAGTACGAGCTCTCGAAAGCTCTGAACCTCAAACTGAGCAGCGTTCGCGCGGTCGAGAACGCTGAGGCCTCCGCCTCGGCATCGCGTCAGTCGTTCAGCATCGAGGACTCGATCAATCTCTCCGATACGATCGCGGACGAGCGGACCGAACGACCCGACGACGTCGTGTTGAACGAATCCGAGCTGCGCAAGATCCGCGAGATCCTTGCGGCGCTCGACGACCGCGAGCGACAGATCCTCAAATTGCGGTTCGGCCTCGACGGTTCCGAACCCATGACGCTCAAGGAGATCGGCCACGAACTCGAACTGACGCGCGAACGCGTGCGCCAGATCCAGAACGAGGCCCTTCGCAAGCTGAATGCGATCCTCTGCAAGGGGTCGAAGCGCTGATCACACGGAGTCGCCGACACGGCGAATCCGCGCGCTCTACGTCCACAGCCCTTTCTGTCGTCGGCGTTGCACATACTGCGACTTCGCGATCGCAATTCTCCGTTCACGCGCGGACCTCGACCGATTCCTCGATGGTCTTGCGCTCGAACTCGACCAATTCGGCGCTCTCCTCGAGCCGCGCACGCTCTACGTGGGCGGTGGGACTCCGTCCCGCCTCGCCCCGTCGGATCTCCGCGAGTTCTTCGCCCGCCTGGACCAGCGGATTCACCGTCGCTCTCTCCTCGAGTTCACGGTCGAAGCCAATCCGGAGGACGTCACGCACGAACGCGCCGAAGCGCTCGTCGAGTCCGGCGTCACCCGAGTCAGTCTCGGTGTTCAATCGATGGATCCGACGACGCTCGCCCTGCTGGGTCGGCGCCACACACCCCACCAAGTCCGCGAGGCGGTGACGGTTCTGCGTGAATCGGGCATCGCCTCGATCAACGTCGACCTGATCTACGCGATTCCCGGCCAGGACCTTCTTCAACTCACCGCCGACCTGAAGAATCTCATCGACCTATCAACGGACCACGTTTCGGCCTACAACTTGACCTTTGAAGAGCGCACGCCGCTCCAGTCGCTCGAAAGCCTCGGCCGAATCGCACGCCACGATCCCGACTTCGAACTCGAGGCGTTTCGCCTCGTTCGTGAGCGACTCGAAACCGCCGGATACGCGGCCTACGAGATTTCGAACTTCGCGCGGCCGCGCCATCAGAGCTTGCACAATCTCATGTACTGGACGAACCAGGAGTACATCGGAGTTGGGCCGAGCGCTGTGAGTTGCGTGGGGCACGTCCGATGGCGCAACGACCCCGATCTCCAGCGCTGGTGGGTGGATCTCCTCGCGGGTCGTCGGCCGGTGATCGACGCCGAGAGCTTGTCGGCGGATCGATTCGTCGGGGAGTCTCTCGCCCTCGGCCTACGCACATCGCGAGGCGTGTTGCGAAGCCGCATCGAGCGCCGTGCGCGTGCACCTCTCGGGTCCAACCGAACCGATCGACTCGCCGCACTCGTCCGCTTGGGCCTCGTCGAGGAAACAGGTCATCGTCTCCGCCTCACAACGCGCGGCTTGGAGATCGCCGATAGCGTCGCCGCGGAACTCATCTAACGGGTGACGACACGCGGACAACCGGAACTCGCGCTGAGTCGATTCCGTCTCTTGACCGCGTTCTCCACTCGACCAACAATCCCGAGCCAACTCGAACGCTCGCTCGACTCGCCAGACGGGCTCGCGTTGCGATGGAACTTCTGGATGCCGCTTCCCCGCAGCGGCATCACCCACGGAGCTGCATCGTGACTTCACGCGACACGACCTCGTCCCGGGATCCCGACATTCGCAGAGCCTGGCGAGCTCTGTGCTCGCTCGAGGACACGCGTCGCCTGCCGCGCGCCGCGCCGCGATCGACCGATGCGATCACCGAACTCCTGTTCGATCACGTTCTGCAATTCGACTCGTCGCACTTCCTCTATCTGCTGACGAATCTCCAGATCGATCGGCTCGACATCGCCGCGCGAGCCTATTGCGCAGAGCATGCGCTGTTCTTCGATCCGGGACTCCTCGCGGAAGAAACCCTTTGCGTGCTGTTCCAACACACGCTCGAAGAACGCCGCCTGACGCCGTTCGCGAACTGGGTCCGCGTCGCGATGGAGCAAGCCGCGAGCGACGCGACTGAGCAGCCGGATCTGGCACGTGCACGCGATCTCGGCAAGTCGCCGACCGAACAGCGGCTCGTGCATGCGGTCGCTCCCGAGCTCAATCGCATGGAGCCGATCGCTCGCCGCATCCTGTGGCTTCACCTCGTCGATGGGGCGGACGCGTATCGCATCGCCTCCGACCTTGATCGACCGTTCGAACACGTCGAGTTCGTCCTGTCACGCGCGCTCGACGCAGCACGAAAAGCGCAGCCACCGGCTCGGAGCGCGCGCGGCCGACGTCGCGACGACTCCGGCCGCCGCGACTGACGAACGTCGCTCGACTCTCGGCGAGTTCGATAGACTCCGACGCACCCCTTGCTCGGATGCCGCGTGCGTTGATCCTCGTCGTCGACAATCACGACTCGTTCACGTTCAACCTCGCGCAACTCTTCGACGCGCTCGGGGCGAACAGCCTCGTGCAACGCGCCGACGAACTTCCGCTCGAACACATCTCCGCTCTACAGCCCGCCGCGCTCGTCATTTCGCCGGGACCCGGCCACCCACGCGACGCGGCGTACAGCCTCGCGGCTCTCCAACGGTTCCTCGGGAAGATCCCCATCCTCGGGGTCTGTCTCGGTCATCAATGTTTGGCCACCGTTCTCGGCGCCCAAGTGGTCACCGCCGAACGCCCGGTCCACGGCCTCGCCTCTTCGATCGATCACTGCGGAACGCATCTCTTTCAGAACCTGCGTTCTCCCTGCGACGTGGGTCGGTACCACTCGTTGATCGTTCGACCGGACACCCTGCCGGCGACCACGCACGTATGCGCCCGGACGAGCGCCGGCGAGGTCATGGCGTTCGCCGTCCCGTCTCTTCGAGCCTATGGAGTCCAGTTCCATCCGGAGTCTTTCCTGACTCCATCTGGACACCAGATGATCCGCAACTTCTTGGACCTTGTGGAAATCGATGCAACCGTTCGCCGATCGCCTGCATCAACGCTGCCGTAACCTGCGCTCCGCGGTCGTCGTCGGACTCGACCCGAAGCCGAATCTGCTATCGACTCAGCAGGAACGCGCCGGAGCGGCGTCAACTCGCGCCTTGGCAAAGAGCTACATCGCTTTCGCGCGGGATGTCGTGGATGCCGTGGCTGACGTGGCGCTCGCGATCAAAGTCCAGGTTGCGTGCTACGAGGCCCTCGGCTTGCCGGGCATTCGAGCGTATGTCGAGACCATTCGCGCCATCAAAGCCCGCGGGATCCCGGTGATCGGAGACATCAAGCGCGGAGACATCGGCATCTCTTCCTCCGGCTATCTGGATGGCCACTTCGGCCCAATTGCCAGCAAGGGTGGCTACGACGCGGACGCCGTCACGCTCAGCCCGTACCTCGGCTTCGACACGATCGAACCGTGGATGAAGGCGTGTTCGAGCGGCGGCAAGGGGCTCTTCCTGCTCGTTCGCACTTCGAACCCGTCGGCGCGCGATCTCCAAGACCTCACCGTCGACGGTGCTCCTCTCTATGCATCCGTGGCTCGGCTCGTCGACCAGTGGGGAGCCGCTGTCCGCGGCTCGTCGGGCTACTCGTCCATCGGAGCCGTCGTCGGCGCGACCTATCCGGCAGAGCTTCTGTCGATTCGCCGCGCGCATCCGTCGCTCTGGATCCTCGTTCCCGGCTACGGGGCGCAAGGAGGAACCGCCGCCGATGTCGCTCCCGCTTTCGATTCCGATGGGGCGGGACTGCTGGTGTCTTCGTCGCGCGGCATCCTCGCCGCCTACCGCGAATCCGAGAAGCTCGGGCTGAACGCGATCGAACACGTCCGACGCGCCGCCACTTCGATGCGCGACGATCTCCTCGCGGCCTGGAAGCGGTGAGCCGCCCTTGAATCTCCGCTCCGTCCAGCTTCCACCGGACTCGACCCCGTTCGCTCCTTCGCTGCTCAGCGACCCATGGGCTGCCGACCAGCTCGGCGGTACGTGGAACGATCCCCGAGCGCACGCGCGCACGATCGAGCGCTTCGAATCCAGGGTCTACGACCGCGCCGAACTCGCGCGCCGACTACGTGCGGATCAACAGCGCTGGCACGCCGACGATGCCGCGCTGGCTGCGTGTGACGCATTCGCAGACGAACGCACCCTCTGCATCGTCAGCGGGCAACAGCCTGGCTTCATGACCGGGCCGCTCTACACGGTGTTCAAGATCGCGACGACGATTGCGCTCGCGCGGCGGTGGACCCTCCAACTCGGTCGCCGCGTCGTGCCCGTCTTCTGGATTGCGTCGGACGATCACGACCTCGCCGAAATGGAGTCGTGCTCGACCGTCGCCGACGATGGGGCGCTGCGTCGCGTGCGCTTGCCCCTCGGCAACCAACACACGTCGGTCTCGCGCCTCGCGTTGCCGCTCGAAACCGAGCAGCGCATCCAAGAGTTCCTGACCGCGGCGAACGTGTCCGAGCTCTCCCCCGCATTGCGGTCCGCCCTCGCTCCGCGCCCGGATGACCGCTTCGTGGATTCGTTCGCGCGACTCGTGACGGCGTTCTTCCCGAGTACCGGCTTGGTGTTGTTCGAGCCCCGTTCCTTTGCCGACCTCTCGCGGCCCTTCCTCCGTCAACACATCGAGCAACCGCAGCTCATCCCCGGCGCGCTTCGCTCCGGCGCGGACGCCCTCCGCGCGCACGGTCGACCCGTACCGCTGCGTGAGGATCTGCCCTCGTGCGTCTTCATCGTCGAACACGACCGGCGCCGCCGCTTCGATCCGACGTCGCACTCACTCGATCTCGTCGAGTCGATCGCGCGCACCGACCCTTCCGCAATCACGCCGGACGCGGCACTCCGACCATTGATGCAGTCGGCGCTTCTCCCCGCTCCCGTCTTCGTCGGAGGACCAGGCGAGCTCGCCTACTGGTTGCAACTTCGCCCCGCCTTCGAAGCCTGCGCTGTGCCGCAGCCTCTGTTCTTCCCGCGTCTTTCCGCGTCACTGCTCGAACCCAAAGTACGCAAGGCCTTCGAAGCCTTGGGCTCCGACGCGGCACGAGCGCTTGCGCCCACTCCACCGAGCCTTCCCAGCGCAGACGCCTCGAAGTTCGACGCTGCGTCCGCGCGCATCCTCGCCGCGTTCGAAGCCTTCGCGCTCGAACTTCCGGCCACGAACAACGTGCGTCGGAAGGTCGATGACCTGCGTCACGCCTTCACGGCATCGGTCAACAAGCTGGCGGAACTGGCGGCGCGAGAAGCCGACGAATCCGCGTCCCTGGCGGCCAAACGCGAAGCGCTGCTGCGCGCACACCTTCGCCCAAACGGCGTCCTCCAGGAACGTGCGGTCAACGCCCTTCCGTTCGCCGCTCGTTACGGCGACGATCTCTTCGCGCGCATCGCGGAGCAGATCGATCCGTTCGATGCCCGGCATGTCTTCGTCGACCTCGTGCCTTCGGGAGCCTCCGATGCTTGACGTCCTCGCGATCGGCGCCCACCCCGACGACATCGAGTTGTTCGCCGGCGGCACACTCGCTCATTTTCAGCGTCGCGGAGCGCGCATCGGGTTGCTCCACCTCACTCGCGGTGAATCCGCTTCTCGAGGTTCTCCCGAGCAACGAGCTCTCGAGGCACGCGCCTCGGCCGATGTCCTCGGCGCGCACGAGATGCGGATCCTCGATCTGGGTGACGGCTCGCTACGCGACGACGATGACTCGCGCGCTGCCGTGATCGAGGTCCTGCGCGCGTGGACGCCTCGACTCGTCCTCGCCCAACTTCCGTCCGACGACCACCCCGACCACGCCGCGGCCGGCGCCATCGCGAAGTCGGCGTGGTACCTCGCCGGCATCCGCAACATCGCCGCCGGCGCACCGCCTCATCGACCGCGATCATTGTGGTTCTTCCCATGCCACGACGTTCCGCGACCGAACTTCGTCGTCACGCTGAGCGCCGCCGACTACGAACGCAAGCGAGCCGCGCTCGCGTGCTACGACTCCCAGTTCGTGCGTCGTTCCGACGCGGAAGTCTCCACGCGCATCTCGGACCCTGCTTTCCTCGAAGGGATGGCGGCGCGTTGCCGCGCGTGGGGCTCGCTCGTCGCTTCGCCGTACGGCGAACCATTCGTCCTACCCGGACCACTTCCGGTCGACGATCCCGTGGCGTTGCTGCGATGACGCGCCCACTGAAGATCGGAATCGCGTGCTACCCGACGTACGGCGGGTCCGGGATTCTCGCGACGGAGCTCGGCATCGCACTCGCCGAGCGTGGGCACGAAGTCCACGTGTTTTCGTACGCCGAACCGCCCCGACTGCAAGGCGTGACTCGCGTCCAGTTCCATCTCGTGCAGGTCGCCGCGTATCCGCTGTTCCGCTATCCGCCGTACGACCTCGCGTTGACGTCGAAGATGCTCGAGCTCATGCGCACGCGCGACCTCGACATCATCCACGCGCACTATGCAATCCCGCACGCGATGTGCGCATACCTCGCGAAGCAGATGTGCCCCGACTCACGCACGCGCATCGTCACGACCTTGCACGGCACCGACATCACCGTCGTCGGCTCCGACGAGTCGTACCGCGACGTCACCTGCTTCGCGATCGAACGCAGCGACGCCGTCCTTGCGGTGTCCAAGTTCCTCGCCGACGAGACGAAGCGACTCTTCGGGACGCAGAAAGAGATCCACGTCGCCTACAACTTCGTCGACACCGAACGATTCAAGCCGGCCGAACGCTCGAGCATGGCTCTGCCGACGCTCGTCCACGTGTCGAACTTCCGCGCTGTGAAGCGACCCACCGACGTGATTCGCGCGTTCGCGATCCTGCGCAAACAGCTCCCCGCGCACTTGGTTCTCGCGGGAGAAGGACCGGAACTCGGCCCGTGCCTCGCGCTGGCGCGGGAGCTCGGTCTCGCCGCGGATGTCTCCGCGCTCGGCGCGCGCCTCGACGTCGAACGCATCCTCGCGGAATGCCACGTCCTGCTGCAACCGTCGGGATCCGAGGCCTTCGGTCTCGCCGCTCTCGAAGCGATGTCGTGCGGAGTTCCCGTCGTCGGCTATCGCGTCGGTGGTCTCCCGGAGGTCGTCGAGGACGGTGTCTCCGGTTTCCTCGTGCCGTTCGGGGACGTCGAAGCTCTCGCGCAGCGCTCGCTGGAACTCCTGTCCGACGAGCCGCGTCGACTTCGCTTCGGAGCGGCTGCGCGCGACACGGCGGTGTCGACGTTCACTGTGCGCAGCAGCGTCGACTTCCATGAGCGCATCTACCGCGCATGTCTCCGGCAAGAGGTCGTCTGAAGCTCGATGGAGCGCGAGATTTACCTCGACCACAACGCGAGCGCGCCGTTGCTCCCTGCCGCGGCTCGAGCGATGCGACCCTATCTCGCGGGCTTCGTCGGCAATCCGTCGAGCGTTCACGCGGCCGGTCGCCGAGCCCGCGCGGCACTCGACCGGTCGCGCGCGGTCGTCGCGGCGGCGATCCACGCCACGCCGCAAGAGATCGTCTTCACGTCGGGCGGCACAGAATCGAATGGGCTCGCGCTGTCTGGCTTCTGCGCCTGCCATCCCGACGCGGCGCTGGTCGTCGGCGCCGTCGAGCATCCGTGTGTGTTGAAGACCGCTGAGTCGCTCGTCGCGCACGGTGCGGTCGTCCGCCGCATCGAGGCGGACGAGGTCGGACGGATCCTGCCGGATGCGGTGGTGCGACATCTCGACGCGCGACCCGCTCTCGTCTCAGTCCAAGTTTCGAATCACGAGCTCGGCACGATTCAACCGGTGCGAGCCATCGTCGAACTCGTCCACGCGCACGGCGCACTCGTTCACGCCGACGCGGTCGCCGCGTTCGGAAAGATTCCGCTCGACGTCCGTGAACTCGGTGTCGACATGCTGTCGCTGTCGGCGCACAAGATCGGTGGTCCGGTCGGCATCGGAGCGCTCTTCGTTCGCGCCGGAACGGCGCTCCAACCCCAGATGCACGGCGGATCACAAGAACACGGGCTCCGCGCTGGCACCGAATCCGTCGCTCTCGCGGTCGGCTTCGCGGCCGCGATCGAGTCGACTGTTCGAATTCGCGAGCGCATCGCCGCAAAGCACGTGCGCTTGCGTCGACGACTCCTCGCGCAACTCCGCACCCACAACATCTCGTTCGTCGAAAACTCTCCACGCGCAGATGTCGTGGCCAACACGATCAACCTCGCGTTCGCCAACGCGCATCGCGAGTCGTTGTTGATCCAACTCGATCTCGCCGGCTTCCGCGTATCCGCGGGAGCGGCGTGCGCGAGCGGCTCGCTCGAGCCGTCGCCTGTGCTGATCGCGTGCGGACTCGACGAGACGCGCACGCGTTGTGCACTGCGTCTTTCGTTCGGTCCGAGCACGTCTGCAGAACATGTGGATCTGTTCGTCAACGCGCTCGCTTCCGCTCTTCCGCGTGCGCGCGGCGCTCTCGACTTTTTCTGACGTTCTCAAAATCTCCACAAGCTCGGCGGTGGACGCTTCTTTCACGGACACGAACTCCACGCGGAGAGTGTGCGCGCGTGTCGACTCGTTGACAGCGTCTGAACTCGTCCTTTAGAAACCCGCCCTCTTGGCGGAGAGTCGTCGTCGGTGGTTTGGCGCGGCGACAACCGTTCTTCGATCAGTTCGATTCGGCGAGTCGAGCGACGTGTTCACGCGCGTTGTTCGCTGGGGGTGTGTTCATGGAGTACTCCGAGCGCGAAGCGACGACGCGCCACGAAGCGCTCTTGCTGATCGTGAAGGAGCTCGTCACTCCCCAGCAGTTCCAGACTTGGTTCAGCGCCGTCGTCGTCGAGACTCCGCCGAGCGGCGAGGTGCGCCTGCTCGCTCCGAATCCATTCGTTCGCGATTGGATCTCGAACTACTACTCGAACGTCCTCGCCGAAGCCGTGCGCAACTGCTTCGGGGAAAACCGCGCTGTGTCGGTGTCGGTGAACCCCGACCTGCCGCAGGTCGCTGCCATCGACGCACCGCTTCCGCGCGAAGACGTCGCGCCGGTCACGTCGACGGCCGTCGTGGCGGTCGAACCCCCGACGATCTCGGACACGTTCCTCCATTCGGACTACACGTTCGACAACTTCATCGTCGGCGGCAGCAACCACTTCGCGCACGCCGCCTCCATCGCGGTCGCCGAAGCGCGCGGTCAGCGCTACAACCCGTTCTTCCTGCATGGCGCCGTGGGTTTGGGGAAGACCCACCTGCTGCAGGCCATCTGCCACGAGATCCTGCGCCGCGATCCGCGGGCGAAGATCACGTACCTCTCCTGCGAAGCCTTCACGAACCACTTCATCCAAGCGGTGGAAGAGGGCGACCTCACGTCGTTCCGTCACAAGTACCGCAACGTCGACGTGCTCCTCGTCGACGACATCCAGACGCTGAGGAACAAGGACCGCACGCAGGAAGAGTTCTTCCACACGTTCAACACGCTCTACAACCTCGGTCGCCAGATCGTCTTGACGAGCGACGCGCCTCCGAAGGAGATCCCGGATCTGCAAGAGCGGCTGATCTCGCGCTTCCAGATGGGGCTCGTCGTCGAACTCACGCGTCCGGACTTCGAAACGCGCGTCGCGATCCTCAAGCGCAAGGCCCGCATGCGCGGAAAAGAGCTCCCGGACGACGTCGCTCTGATGCTCGCGGATCGCATCGAGACCAACATCCGTGAGCTCGAGGGCGCCGTCGTGCGCCTCGTCAGCTACGCATCGCTGGTGGACAAGCCCATCACGGTCGCCCTCGCCGAGGAGGTGCTGCGTGGCACCGCGTCCGCGCGGACGTCGGCCATCACGATCAGCGACATCATCGAAGTCGTCGCCGCGTACTACGACGTCAAGGTCAGCGATCTCCAGGGCAAGCGGCGGTCGCAGTCGATCGTGTTCCCGCGCCAAGTCTGCATGTTCCTCGCGCGCTCGATCACGAAGATGTCGCTGAACGACATCGGTGGCTACTTCGGTGGGCGGGATCACACGACCGTGCTCTACGCCATCGACAAGATCGCCCGAGAAGCCAAGAACAACGACGAGACCGGAGAAGTGCTCCGTCGACTCACGCGCTCCATCAACGGACGTTGATCGTCGGCGCGCGACTCGGAGATCGCGCAGGATCTCTCGAGCCCGATCCCGCGAAGCGCGTTCGCTTCACGGGCCGATCCGCACACACCCACCTTCCCTTCGAGTGCCGCACGATGCCGTTCGCGTTCGCCTTGTTGCTCCGCTCCGATCGGGACGCGAAGGACGTCTCGACACGTGAGCGGTTGCACGGCCTGCGAATTCGCTCTGGTGTTCCGATCGTTGCGCACCGCTACGGATGGTGGGGCACCCGTTCGATTTCTCGTGCAGAACCTCGGTGGGACTCGCGCAAGACCGAGGAGTCCTCGACCCAAGTTCTCCACGATCGGCGCGTGTCGACGCACGGTCGCGCGCACCGACGTGCAGAACTCGACAACTTGTGCATGAAGTTCCACAGCCATCGCTGGGCGCAGGTCTCGTTCCGAACGCGACTTGCTCGTTTCGAGCCCGTGTTGTGCACGACTCGAACGCACTGATGATGATGATGATCTGATAGCTTCTCTCATTCTTCTTCATGAGGAAGAACCGGAGACGACCATGAAGGTGTCCTGCCAACGTGATGCGTTGCTCCACTGCGTGTCCATCGCAGCCAGCGTCGCTCCGCCACGAAGCACGAAGCCGATCCTGGCTGGCGTGAAGCTCGTGGCATCGAAGTCCGGCATCGTCGTACTCGCCACCGACCTCGACGTCTCGGTTCGCGCGAAGCTGCCGGAAGTCATCGTCGACTCGCCGGGCGAGGTCGTGATCCCCGCGATGACGCTGCACGAGATCCTGCGTTCGATCGAGTCGGACGAAGTACGGCTCGAGGTCAGCGGTCGCAACTGCGAGATCAGCTCCGAAGACGTCGACTACAAGATCGTGACTGACGATCCGGACGAGTTCCCGGACCTCGCGCCGGCGACCGCCGAAGGTGTCGTGGTGCCGCGGAACTTCCTCGAGGAGATGTTCGCGCGGACCGCGTACGCAGCAGCGCGCGACGTCGGGCGCTATGCGATCAACGGCGTGTTGGTCGAGATCGGGGAAGGCCGGTTGCGCTTCGTCGCGACGGACGGCCGCCGGCTGGCCATGGCGACGCGGCCGCTGCCCGACGCCAACTTCCCGGTGAAGAAGGCCATCGTGCCGGTCAAGGGTCTCCAGGAATGCCTGAAGGGCACCGACGGCGACACCAACGTCCGCGTCTTCGTCTCCGACGAGCGCGTCGTGTTCAGCTCCGAGCGGTGCGAAGTGACGACCAAGCCAGTCGAGGGCGAGTTCCCCGACTACCAGGCCGTCGTCCCGCGCGAGCACAAGGGCCGCGTCGCGTTGGAGCGAGACGCTCTGCTCGGCGCCATCCGCAAGGCGTCCGTCATGGCCGGCGACGAGATGCGTTCGATCCGGCTTCAACTCGAGAAGTCGTCGTTGAACCTGTCCGCCCGAGTCGAGGGTCGCGGCCAAGCGAAGACCTCGAACGTCGAGGCGGAAGTCGAGGGCGAGTCGTCACTTACGGTCGATTACAACCCGGACTTCCTAATCGACTTCCTGAAGCCGTTGAAGTCGGAGACGGTGGTGCTCGAGTTCCGCGATGCGAACTCTGCAGCCGTACTGAAGACCGGAGCGGCGGACGAGGTGTACGTCGTGATGCCGATCACGACGAACTGACGCACCAGGCGCCCCGGAATCCCCATCGGGGCGCCGTTGCCGAACCCTCGCGGGGACGCCGCGCCGGCCTCTTGCAACCTTTAATGCCGAGAGTGCGAATGACGCGAGGACGAGAGCCGGTCCCGATTGCTAAACTCGTCCGCGATCTTCTGATCCGTCGCGGAATCGGGGGCAGCGTACCCCTCCAATCGGTCACCGAGGCGTTCCGCCAGGTGGCTGGTGAGCGCCTCGCGAAGCGCGTTCGCGTCGTCGCCCTGAAGGGCGGCGAAGTCACGCTCGAGGCCGACTCCGCGGCGCTGGCATACGAACTCAAGTCCTTCGCCGGCAAGAAGCTGCTTGTCGACATCCAGCGTCAACGGGGCGCCGAGTTCGTGACCAGCCTGAAGTTCAGAGCGGGAGCGGTCTCGGATGGCAGCGGATGAAGACAATCGGGTGAAGGCAACGGACGACGGGACGGATTACGACTCGTCCTCCATCCAGGTCCTCGAAGGCCTCGAAGGTGTGCGTCGCCGGCCAGCGATGTACATCGGGGACACCAGCGTCGCGGGCCTGCACCACCTGGTCTTCGAGATCGTCGACAACGCCATCGACGAAGCGCTCGCCGGCCACTGCACGAGCATCAAGGTCGTCATCCACAACGACAACTCGGTCTCGGTCGAGGACAACGGTCGCGGCATCCCGACGGAGATGCACAAGGCCGAGAAGATGCCCGCAGTCGAGCTCGTGTTCACCAAGCTCCATGCGGGTGGCAAGTTCGACAGCAAGTCGTACAAGGTCTCCGGCGGTCTGCACGGCGTCGGCGCCTCGGTCGTGAACGCGCTGTCCGAATGGCTCGAAGTCGAGATCCATCGCAAGGGCAAGATCTTCCGCCAGCGCTACCAGCGCGGCGTTCGCGCCAGCGAACTGCGAGAAGTCGGAACGACGGAGAAGCGCGGCACGATCGTGCGCTTCCGTCCCGATGCGCAGATCTTCGAGACGACCGAGATCATCTTCGAAACGCTGAACAAGCGCCTGCGCGAGATGTCGTTCCTGATGGGAGCGACCGGCCTCGAAATCATCCTCGTCGACGAGCGCAAGGACAAGTCCGAGACGTTCCGGTACCCGGAAGGTTTGCGCTCCTTCGTCGAGATGCTGAACGCGTCGAAGGGACCGATCCACAAGGAGATCATCCACTTCAAGAAGAGCTGCGCGACGCGCGGCAAGGTCGGCGAGAACAACGCGGCCGAACTCACGCTCGAAGTCGCGATGCAATACAACGAGGGCTATCGCGAAGACGTCTTCTCGTTCGTCAACAACATCAACACGATCGAGGGCGGGACGCACCTCTCCGGCTTCCGCGCGGCGCTGACGCGCATCGTCAACAACTACGCGAAGAGCCACAACCTCGCGAAAGACGAAGAGCTGCCGGAAGGTGAAGACGTTCGCGAAGGCTTGGCCGCGGTGATCTCGCTGCAGCATCCGGATCCGCAGTTCGAGAGCCAGACGAAGATCAAGCTCGGCAACCGCGACGTGCAGGGTCTGGTCGAGACCATCGTCAACGACAGCCTGTCGACGTTCTTCGAAGAGAATCCGTCGACCGCGAAGACCATCGTCAACCGCGCGATGACCGCGATGCGCGCTCGCGAAGCCGCGCGCAAATCCCGCGACCTCGTGCGTCGCAAGGGAGCTCTCGCGTCCGGCAACCTGCCGGGCAAGCTCGCGGACTGCCAATCCCGCGATCGCGACGAGACCGAACTGTTCCTCGTCGAGGGTGACTCCGCGGGTGGTTCGGCGAAGCAAGGCCGCGATCGCCGCTTCCAAGCCATCCTGCCGTTGCGTGGCAAGATCCTGAACGTCGAGAAGGCGCGACTCGACAAGATGCTGTCGCACCAGGAAATCACGACGATCATCGCCGCGCTGGGCACCGGGATCGGCGCCTCGACAGCCGACGACAAGGGGCTCGATCTCGAGAACCTGCGCTACGGCAAGATCATCGTGATGACGGACGCCGACGTCGACGGCTCGCATATCCGGACGTTGTTGCTGACCTTCTTCTACCGGCACATGAAGCCGTTGATCGAAGCCGGTCGGGTCTACGTCGCCGCGCCGCCGCTGTACCGCCTCACCAAGGGCAAGCAGATCCGCTACGTGCACACCGACGACGAGAAGCAGCGCGTGCTGCTCGAACAAGGCATCGACGGCGCGGAACTCGAAACCACGAACGAGGCGCAAGACAGCAACGCGAGCAAGAAGATCGGCGGCGAGGAGCTGCGCGAGCTCGCGCGTCTGCTCGAACGCGTCGAACTCACGGCGAGCGCGGTGCTGAAGGGCACGGACCTCGAAGCGTCGACGTACGTGCGCGCGGCGCTCGAGCTCGGGTCGCTGCCGAAGTTCTACGTCCGAGTCCCGGGCGAGCCCGAACGCTTCTTCGTGGACGAGAGCGGCCTCGAGCGCTTCCTGGCCGCGCAACGGGAGAAGGCGGGCGGTCGCGAACTCGTGATCGTGCGCGACGGTCGTATGACGCGCTCCGCGGACGTCGGCATCGCGCAGATCGACGACCACGCGGACCTGCAAACACACATCACCGAACTCGAGCGGCGCGGTTTCTCGAAGCTCGACCTCATCGGTCCGACCGACCCGAAAGCTCCAGCGCCGTTCCGTGTGCGCTTGGGTTCGAAGCACGAATCGGTGCGCGGCCTGATCCAGTTGCTGCGCGTCGTACGCGCGGCGGCAACCGACGCGATCGACGTCCAACGCTTCAAGGGTCTCGGCGAGATGAACCCGGCCGAGTTGTGGGAGACGACGTTGAACCCACAGACGCGCTTGCTGCGTCGCGTGCGGCTCGAAGACGACGTCCTCGCGGACGGGTTATTCTCGATCCTCATGGGAGAAGTCGTCGAACCCCGGCGCGAGTACATCGAGAGGCACGCGCTCGAAGTGCGCAACCTCGACGTCTGAACGAACGAGAATCCATCGGGGGACTGACCCGGCGGGGTCCCCGGAATCTCGTCGACGTGAGACTTCAGCGCCGGAAGGTGACGCGCGGAGCCGTTTTTCCGCTCGCGGAGGGGTGGTTCACAGCCTTCCGTCTTCTTCCTCGACGGCCTGTCAAGTCGACCCCCATCGGTCGCCGAAAAGGTGTCAGATCCTCGGGCTTGCGAACCCCGCTGCCCGTCCGGTCGTGGACATCGTGCATGCGTACCGCGCGCAAGCTGCTCGAACGCAAACTCGTCAACGAGCGCCGCCTCGGCGAGATGCTCATCGAGGAAGGGCTGCTCACCGAAGAGCAGTTGAACGCCACGATGAAGGACCACGACGCCGGTCAGGGTCCGCTGACCGAACTACTGGTCCAAAACGGCTTCGTGAACGAATGGGACCTCGCGAAATGCCTGGTCTCGAAGGTCCAACTGCCGTTCATCTTCACCGAGACCTACGACATCCCGCGTGAGGCGCAGGAAGTCCTGCCCTCCGCGGTGTTGCATCAACACCGGATCGTGCCGCTGGACCTCTTCGGCAAGACGTTGTTGCTCGCGACCACCGGCAACATCACGCAACAGATGGTCGAAGAGATCGAGCTGTCGACGAACCACGACATCAGCCTCTACGTGGCGCTGATCTCCGACGTCCAGCTCACGCTGCGAACGAAGTTTCCGCTGGCGAAAGTCGCGGATCAGGTTTCACAGCGCTTCGATCAGCTCTTCAAGGACTGATCGGATCCGTCCGTCGCGCCCTTCGGCGCGTCCGCCGTCGAAGCCTTCGACGGCTCCGACCCCGCACTCGTCGTCGACGCGTCGCTCTTCGGCGCGTCCGCGTCGCCGGCGGCCGCATCCAAGAGCGGCGGCGCGACCGGACCCGCGGGGTACTTCGGCTCCCGCGCGATCGCCGCTTTGGGCGGTTCGATCTTCAAGCTCGGGCGATCGATCTCCGACTGCAGATCGCGCGTGAGGCGCTGCGCTTGGCGCTTCAGCTCGCCGACGGTTCGTCCCACCTGTCGCATCACGTCGGGCAGCTTGCCGCCGAACAGCAGCAGAGCGACCACGCAGATCAGGAACATCTCCTGAAAGCCGATGTCGAGGAACGCGAGGTGGGGCACGAACATGAGGTCGAAGCGTAGCGCGAACGAACGCCGCGGCGCGCTACTTCTCCGTGTCCTCGATGCGCTGGGCTTCGCCCTCGGCGAACGCGGGCTCATCGAAGATCGGGGTCAGGTCGTAGCCGTCGGACAGCGCGGTCTGGAACCGGTCCCGTTCCGCGCGCCTGAAGAACGCGATCGGCGTGACGGTGAAACCGAAACCCGAACCGATGCCGGACGTCGGCCCGCCGATCCCGAACTCGAACATCCAGTCCGCGGTGCGCCGTCGCAACACGATGCGCGTTTGCGTTCCGGCTCCTTCGCCGAGGTCGAACTGTTCGAGCAGCACGACCTCCCACAACCGCGTCGCCTGATAGGCGATCTCGAACGTGATCGCGCTGAGGTCCTTGGAACGCTCGGTCGGCGTGAACCCGTCGAGGACGAGCGTCGGACTGGTCCGGCCGCGTGATGCGTACGAATACGACAAGCGCGTGTAGAGGTCGGGACCTGGTTCGGTCTTGAACTCGATCTTGAACTTGTCGAACGAACCGTCGTTCCAGTTCCACAGCGCCGTCGAGCGCAACGACGAGCGTCGGAGCAAGTAGACGTCGAGGTCGGGGCGATAGACGCCCTCGACGAAGAAGTCGCCGATCAGGTCGGCGTCTTCGTCGCGACCGTTCTCGAAGATGAACGGCTGTTGCACGTCGAACTCGAGGAACGTGATCGACTCGGGTCCGAAGCGCGTCATGCGTCGCGTCTGATAGCGGTTGCGCACGCCGGGCACGATCGCGTGCAGCGTGTCGAAGAACTCCACGCTGTCGTACGGCACGAGCTCCGTCGAATCCGCCGTCGAGACGAACGTGTAGCGATGACGCAGGGTCGGCTCGACCACGTGGCGGATGCCGTGGATGTTCCAGAAGTCCGACTCGTACTCGGCATCCGTGCGCCAGAACTGCGTCGTCACGTTGTAGCCAACGGTCATCGCCTCACGGAACGCGCCGCCGCCGTCGATCTTGGCGTCACCGAGCCACATCGTGACCCGGTTCTCGAAGTACGGATCGAAGCCGAAGATGCCGAGTTCGAACGGCAAATTCAGGCGCTCGATGTCGTCGAAGCGCAGCGCGGTGCCTTCGGAGTAGACGTAGTCCTCGTCGTCCTCGAAATCGGCTTCGTCGTCGAACTCGTCGTCGTCGAAGTCGTCCTCGAGATCGTCGTCGTCGGTCGCCGAGCGATTGACGAGCGCGACTTCCGAACGGTGCGTCCAATACAGCCGGGCTGGCTCATCCATGCCCAGCGCGTCCGCGAAGTCGGGGAACTCGGTGAGTGGCCGCGAGATGACGTCGTACGTGAACTGCGGCAAGTACTGCGTCTGCGTCTGCCACGAGTTCAGTTTGAAGCGCGCGAGCGCCGTCGCCGCGGAATCGCCGTCGACCTTCTTCAAGTACGCGTACGTCTCGGGTTCTTTGTCGCTCTTGTCCTCGTCCGGAATGAACTCCTTCAGGAACCCGCGGTCACTGATGAAGTTGACCTCGGTGTCGAACTGATAGTCGTCCGGCAGGAAGAAGCGGTTCTGGCTCTTGAAGCGACCGCGATTCCCCGCGGTTCCGGAATCCGCGACCTCCGTCTCGTCCTCGCCCGAGTAGTCGTAGATCCAGAAGAACTGGGTCGATCCGAAGTACTTGCGCTCGCCCTGGTCCTTGGTCTCGTACTCGATGCCGCCGCCGAGGCCGAGGCCGCGCGCGGTGTAGAGGTTGACGTCCGCGAACCAGTTGCCCTCGAACGCGCCTTCGATGCCGAGCTCTTTGTTGAAGCGGTCGCCAGCGTCGAAGAACGTGTTGCCCCAGCGCGTGGTCGCGAAGGCGCCGTACTTCGTCGAGAAGCCGAGCGAGTATCCGATCAGCGGGATCGGACTCTGGTTGCCCGTGCGGATCGTGAAGTACGGCGCGGTCAGCAGCGGCACGTCGCCGAGCATGAAGCGGTTGCCGTATCCCGTCGCGCGGCCGCCGTACTCGTTGGCCTTCTGCTCGAACACGAGCCGATCCATCTGGATCTCGTAACCCGGCTTGCCGAGTGTCGAGGTGGTGAAGCGCGCGTTCTCGGCTTCGTAGAGCCCGTCGGCGACTCCGCGGATCTCCGCGGCGCGGATGACGATCGGCGTCGGCGGATTCTTCGGATCGAACGGATCCGGCTTCTCCTTCTTCTTCTGCGACTGGATGTCGGCGAAGGAAGCCGACTGCAGATCGGTGCGGATCTCGCCGCCGACGATGACGCGGCGATTCTCGATGACGTTGAGGTAGACCTTCTCGGCCTGGAAGATCGTGCGCCCCTCCATCGAAAGGTACACGTCGCCGTCCGCGAAGATCTCGCGCACCTTGCCCGCCGAACCCGGCACGAGCAGGGACGACATATCGGTCGAGGCATCGGCGGCGCCGCTCGACTTCTCGCGTGGCAACTCAGCGGCGAATGGAAACCCATCCTTCGGTTCGGGCAAGTTCGACTTGCCCTGCTGGTCGTCGTCGAACCAGATGAGGATGTTCTGCGCGATGAGGCGCATGTCGCCGTAGACGATCTCGGCGCCGCCGGCGATCGCCAGCACGCGGACCGTGTCTTCCTTCGCGGGATCGCCATCCCGCAGGTTGAACAACTGCCCGGCCACGTTGTTCACGTACAGCTCGGGCGGCGGCGGTGGAGTCGCCGGCACGTGCGCCTCGAGACCGGTGATGCTCGATTCCGCGGTTTGCGCAGCGCACGGCAACGCGCACGCCAGCGCGAACAGCGCTGCCGCGGACGGCGCTCGTCGTCGTCGACTCGTCGTACCGCTCAAACCCACCCGCCCCTCGAACTCAAGGCTTCACTTTCTTCGCGATCTTCTCGTACTCGCCCGGACCCGTGCTGACGTCCGTCGAATCGAGTTGGATGCGCACGCTGGTTCCGTCATAGCGCACGAAGTCGTCGGGACCGTCCATCTCCGCCCAACACAACGGAGCCGGAGCGCGGAGTTCGATGAAGCTCCCGCGCTCGCCCGGCAGCCATTCCGCGACGTCGCCGCCGGCGCGCAACGGTCGATCGCCCGACTGTTCGATCCGCACGCGACCCTCGGCGAGGATCCGTTCGATCTTCGGTGCCGGACCGTTCAGATCCGTGGTTGGCGCGCCGTCCTCGGTCTTCGCGAACGTCACCGTGAGCTTGTCGCAGTGCATCGCGCGATCTTCGACGCCCGCCTGCTCGAACGTCACGAGCACGTTCTGCCGCAGCACGAGGCGATTCTCGGCGAAATTCAACGGCCCGGCGGACCGAGCGACCATCGTGCGGAACGCTGTGTCGAGTTCCTGCGGATCGACCGGCTGCTTGATGACGACCGAGCCGCGATCGGGGCACTCGAGCGACTTCGTGTCCTGATGCACCAGGACGACGTTGCCGCCGACGCCGATCTGCTCTTGCACCTTCACCTTCGGATCACTCGCCGAACGCAGCACCAACGCGTCTTCGTCGTCGTCGCCGTAGACGGTCACGACCGCCGTCGGCTGATCGAACACGAGCCGATGGCCGGTGGCGACCAGGCCTTCGGCGGGGTTCACGTACTTCACGCGGCCGGTCGCTTCGAGGTTCAGCGTCTTCGGCGTTTCACCGGTCGCTTCGTCCTTCTCCGGCAGGTGGACGACGAGATGGTCGGAATCGAGCGTGCCCGGTTCACCCGGAGCCTCGTCGGAAGTCGCCTTCGCTTCGGCGCCTTCGTCCTCGACGACCAGCAGATCGTTCGGCACCACGGCGTGCACCGAGCCGTCCGCCACGAGCTCGTTCTTCTTCGGGTCGAAGTCGATCTTGCGCGCCAGGATCTCGTTGCCGGTGCGCCGTTCGTCCACGAGCTTGACGCGGGCGAGAGGTCCGAAGTCCGCGGCGAGGATCGTCACCTTCTGCGATTCGTCTTCGAAGATCTGCAGCTCGACCGATTCGCCGTTGCCGTCGACGTTCTTCAGCGGGCTGGAGAACGAGACGCTCCCGATCGCGGTGACCTTGGTGGGACCGGAACCACTTCCGGGCGCATCGATCGTCAACGAAGTCGAGGAGTCCATCGTCAACGAGCGCGCGCCGTTCTCGTCGACCGTCAACGAGTTCTTGCCGGTGAAGGTCGCACGGATCGGCGCGCCATCCGCGGCGGGCGGCGAGATGATCGCGACGCAATCGACCCCGGTCACGACGACGTTGCGCTTGACGTCCCCGGTGTCGTTGCGCGTGAGGTCGATGCGCGGATTGGGCCGCAGTTCGATGTCGAAATCGGACGGATCGGTCGCCCCGTCCTTCGGTCGCACTTCGATCGCGTCGGCCGAGAACGAACCCTGCGCGAACTCGCCGCGCGCACGCAGGCGCGAGTTCAAGCGCTCGAGCTTCATCTGTTCCGCGCCTTGGTCGTCGGTCTCGCGCACGACGAACACGTCGATTTCCTCGCCGTCGATGCGGAAGCTGCGCTCCGGCGTCGATTGGATGCCGAGGAACGCCGCGTCGCGCAGCAAGATCTTCATGCGCTCGGGCGCGTCCTCGGACGCGCGCTCGAGAGGCTCGACGCGAATCAGCGTCTTCGCGGCGGCGTTCAACAAGTCGGTCGTCGCGGCCGTGGCGTTCGGATCCGCACCGGCTTCGGCGGTCGGCGAGCCGAACCGCGCATTCTCGATCCGCGCGTCGTTCTTCAGCACCAGGACGTCGCCGAGCGCCGTCTTCTCCATCGACAGCACTTCGCCGCTGAACGTGCCGCGTGCATCGACCAACTTCGAGAGCCGATCGCGCGCACCCGTCGCGACGACTTTCGAAATGCGCATGCCGCCGTCGTGATCGCCCGAATCCGGGTCCGTCGCTTCAGCCGCGGGCGCCGCATGGTCGAGCGTGATCTCGAGCACGGAGCACGTCAGCTCAGTGCCCTCCTGCGATCCGACGACGTTTTCGCGGAACGTCAGTACGCCGCTCTTCAGCGTCGGCTTCTCGGTGTCGCTGCGCGCGTTTTCCGTCATGGCCGCGTCGGACGGCACGTAGTCGAATGCGCCGGAGCACGTGATGCGACGCAAGGCCGCTGAATCCGGATCCTCCGGCTCATTGGCGTTCGGATCCGAACTCGGCATGCGGAACGCGGTGCCTTCGACGAGCACGTTGCGCTCGAACGAGAACGCGCCGCGCGACTTCGAGTAGCGCAGACCGTCGCCTTCGATGTGCATGCCTTCTTGGTCGATGAACGCGCGCCGCGGCACGTACGTGTCCATCGAGATGCCGTTGATCTGCATCTCGTCGGTCGTGAGCTTCGCGGCGCGCGCGCCCGATTCGTCGAGGTAGTCGACGACGACGTTGCCTTGGAGCAGCAGTGCTTCGATCTCGGAGCCGGAGAAGCCACCCGCGACGTCCGGGGCTTCGACGAAGGTGATCGCGGCTTCGTCGCCGCGCACGATCGCGACGACGCGCTCTTCCGGCCCCGTCTTCTTGTTGAAGATCTGCACTTCGACGGCGCGTGCGCGCGTCCGCTTCGCGACTGCGCCGATCGTCTCGCCGATGACGATCGAGTATTTCTTCACCTTCTCGCCGGTCTCTTCGAGCGTCTCCATCGCGATGATGCGCGCGCCCCGCACGGAAAGGCTCGACGCGCCATCGACGCGTTCCACGCCGGCCGAGACCGGCGACGTGGTCGATGCACTCGCGTCGGCGGGTGGCGAGAACCGCCGCCGCTTGCCGAAGATGCTCTGCTCTTGCACGAGCAGCACGACGACGAAGACGCCGAGCACGCCCGACAGCAACAGCACGAAGCGGACCGAGCGGCGGTTCAGCATGTCCGCGGTCCGATCCCCGCGCCGCGCGCGGCCAGGATCAAATCGGCGACTTCGCGCACCGCGCCGTCGCCGCCGTTCGCCCGCGTGATGTAGCGCGCGAGCTGGATCGCTCCGGGATGCGCATTGGCGACCGCGATCGGAACGCCGACGCGCGCGAACATCGGCGCGTCGTTGATGTCGTCGCCGAGATAGCAGACCTCTTCGGGAGCGAATCCGCGGCGCGCGAGCAGCGCATCGAGCACGGCGCCCTTGTCTTCGACCCCGAGGTGGATCTCGCTCATGCCGAGATCCTGGGCGCGCGTCCGCACGTAGTCCTCGCCGCGTCCCGAGACCACGCCGGTCGCGATTCCGTGCTTGTTCAGCAGTTTGATGCCGAGGCCATCGCGCACGTAGAAGGCTTTCATCGCCGCGCCGCCTTGACCGAACCACAACTTGCCGTCGGTCAACACGCCGTCCACGTCCATCAAGAACAGGCGGACGCGCGCGAAAACGGCGGTGGAAAGCGGTTCAGGTTTCAACCGACCACCTTCACTTCGAGCAGGTCCTGGACGTCGATCAGCCCGACCAACGCACCGCGTTCGTCGACGACGGGTAGTTGGTCGATCTTCTTCTCGCGCAACATACGCATCGCGTCGCCGACGAGGTCGTCGACGCGCGCCGCTTGCGGATGCCGCGTCATGAACTCGGCGATGGGGCGCTTCAGGAACGAGAAGTCGTCGCGCTCCTGCGCGGACTCCATGTTCCGTCGGAAATCGCCATCGGTGTAGAAGCCGAGCAACACGTCGCCGTCGCCGACGATCGACACCGCTCCAGGACGACCCGGGGCGCACGTCATGGTGTGCAGCACCTGCGCGAGAGACGTCGACGCCAGCACGCGCGGTGACGCATCGCCCTTGCGCATGATGTCGCCGACTCGCAGCAGACTGCGGCCGAGCGCGCCGCCGGGGTGATAGCGCGCGAACTCCGCGGGCGAGAACCCACGCGCGCACAACACCGCCATCGCGAGCGCGTCGCCGAGCGCGAGCATCACGGTCGTGGACGTCGTCGGAGCGAGACCGAGATGACCCGCATCCTCGACGTCGCCGTAACACAAGCACACGTCCGCGACCGCGCCGAGTTGCGAGTCGGCCTTGCTCGTCATGACGAGCAGCGTGGCGCCGATGGAGCGCAATGGTTGCACGAGGCGCACGAGCTCCGCCGACGTGCCGCTGTTGCTGAACGCGAGCACGATGTCCTGGCGCCGCACGCGGCCGAGGTCACCGTGAGCGGCTTCCGTCGGATGCAAGAACAACGACAGCGTGCCGGTGCTCGCGAAGGTCGCGGAGATCTTCCGCGCGATGTGTCCCGCTTTGCCGATTCCGGTGCAGATCAATTGACCTTCGCACGCGAGGATCCGCGCCGCCGCATCGACGAACGGAGCGCCGAGTTCTCCCGCGAGACGTGCGAGTGCGGAAGCCGCCGCGTCGAGCACGGCTTTGCCCTCGGACAACACTCGATCCTGGTCGTTCGTCGTGCGCATCGGCAGGATGCTGAACCTCAGCCGCAGAGGGTTCCGCAAAGGGCTCTTCACCGAACGACGCGATCGCCTCGCGTCAGATCGCAAATCCTTGAGGTCCAACATGCTAGGTGAGTTCGAGTTCAATGCAAGTCGGCTCGGCACACTCGTCGTGCTGGTGCTGTCGGTCGCGCTCCACGAAGCCGCCCACGCGTTCGCCACCGATGCCCTCGGCGACGACACGCCGCGGCGACTCGGTCGCGTGACGCTGAACCCCCTGCCGCACCTCGACCCGTTCCTGTCCGTGCTGCTTCCGGCGCTCGCGATCTTCAGCGGCTCGCCGTTCCTGTTCGGCGCTGGCAAGCCCGTGCCGTTCGACTTCCGCAACTTGCGCCATCCGGCGCGCGACGCGGCACTGATCACGCTCGCGGGACCAGCGTCGAACTTCCTGCAGGCGGCGATCTGGTCGACCGCATACATCGTCGGTTGGCGCAACGAATGGTTCGACACGCGGAGCCCGGCGTTCGAACTCATCGAGTACGGCATCCGGATCAACTTGATCCTGGCGCTGTTCAACCTGTTGCCGATCCCGCCGCTGGATGGGTCGCGCGTGCTCGGTTGGCTGCTGCCGCGGCAGATCCAGCCGTTGTGGTATGCGCTCGATCGATTCGCGCTCGTGTTCATCGTCGCGCTCGTCTACCTGAGCCTGAAGGTCGACATCTACGGAACGCTGTTCGAGCCGCTCGTCCGATGGTGGAAGGACTGGACGGTGGAGCTTGCCGCGGGCGGATGAGCTTTCGATGATCGCGGCGGCGATCGCGTCCAACACATGGACGCCGTGCCGAAATCGTGATCGTGTAGCGCCTTACGTTCGACACATGCCGGCTGGCGGTTGCCACGGCCTTGCCTCCGCGTGGTCGCCCGGGGCTAGAGCCGTCGGTGATCCTCCGGAATCGGATGGCGGATCGACGGTCGCGCAACACAAGACGAGGCGCGGGCGCCTTCGCGACGTCGACGCGCATGCCATCCCTCGCCGCGACTGATACACTCCCGCGCTTCGTCATGGACTACACCGTCAGCCTCAACAACTTCAGCGGCCCGCTCGACCTCCTTCTGCACCTCGTGCGCGAGGAAGAGGTCGAGATCACGGAGATTCCGCTGGCGACGGTTTGCGACAAGTACTTCGCGTACGTGAAAACGCTGCAGGAGCTCGACGTCGAGATCGCCGCCGAGTTCCTGGTGGTCGCCGCCACCCTGATGGTGATCAAGTCGCGAGCTTTGCTGCCCGCGGAGGAAGAAGTCGACCTCGACGAAGAGCTCGATCCCGAGGACGAACTGATCCAGCAACTGCTCGAGTACAAGCGCTTCAAAGTCGCGTCGCGTGATCTCGAAGCGCTGGCGCTCGAGCGCACGCGCGTGTTCCCGTTCCGCGCGGAGCGCCAGGGTGCCGAGCAGGAAATCCCGATCGAAGAACTCGATCTGTGGGATCTCGTCAAGGCGTTCGCGCAGGTGCTCGAGGCCACCGGGCTGTCGAAGCCTCACGTGCCGCGCCTGCTGAAGTTCGAGAAGTCGCTGCGTGAGTTCATCGACGAAGTGTTCACGGTGTTGCGCACGCGCCGCAGGCTCGCGTTCCGCGAGCTGTTCGAAGCGCCGCCCGATCGCTGGACGCTGGTCGGTCGCTTCCTCGCGTTGCTCGAGTTGATCAAGCGCCAGCGCGTACAAGCGGTCCAAGGCACGTCGTTCGAGTCCATCGACATCGTGCTGGTCGACGAGCGCGAATACTCGATCGACGAGATCCTCGCGGCCGAACACGACAACCTCCCGGTCACTCCCGCCGATGACGAGCTGGAGCGAACGGAAAGCCCAGACGGAGAAGCGGCACCGCATTCGGTGTCCGCTCAGACGGACGTCGACGCAGAAGCCGCAGACGACGCGGTTGCGCTCGACGCCGACATCGAGGCCGATCGCGACGACGCGTCCGAAACGGCTTGATCGTTCGCGACGTCGAACGACGGAAAGCACAGGCAGACGGAGACGAGACGATGGCAGACAACGTGCAGGAAGTGACGGATCAGACCTTCGGCAATTACGTGCTGAAGTCGGACGTGCCGGTGTTGGTGGACTTCTGGGCCCCGTGGTGCGGTCCGTGTCGCCAATTGGCTCCGACGATCGAGCGCTTCGCGGTCGACGTGAAGGGCAAGATGAAGGTCGCGAAGCACAACACGCAAGACCACCCGGAGATCGCGGTGCGGTATCGCGTGACGGCGATCCCGACGCTGATCATCTTCAAGGACGGCAACGAGATCCACCGTCTCATCGGTGGCGGTCGCACCGTCGACGAAGTGAAGCGCGTCTGTGAGCAACAGCTCAACGTGAAGTTGAGCTGACGCACCCGACCCGTGTTCGCGCCGAAGCCCGCTCCTTCGGGGGTGGGCTTCGTGCGTTGAACGGGCCCGTCGGGCCGCAGCCGCTCGAAGCCGCGCCATGCGTATCGCCTTCTTTGGAACGTCGACGTTCGCCGTACCCGTGCTCGCGCGACTCGCGCGGTCGCGGCACGGCGTGACTCTCGTCGTCACGCGCCCGGACGCCGAGAAGGGCCGTGGCCGCAAAGTCGAGGCATCGCCGGTCGCGAACCTGGCGAGCGAGCTCGGACTACCGACACACAAGCCGGCGCGCGTGAACGCGCCCGAATCGGTCGACGTGATCCGCGCGGCGGACGCGGACTTCTTCGTGGTCGTCGCGTACGGCCAGATCCTGCGCGAGCCGCTGCTGTCGCTGGCGCCGCTCGGCATCGTGAATCTGCACGGCTCGCTGTTGCCGCATCTGCGCGGTGCGGCGCCGATCGCGCGCGCCATTCAACGCGGCGAGACGACGACCGGTGTCACGTTGCAGTTCCTGAAACTCGAACTCGACGCCGGCGACGTCATCGACGCCGAGCCGATGGCGATCCTCGAAGACGAAACCACCGGCGCGCTGACCGATCGCATGGCGCCGATCGCCGCGGAGCTGCTGGCGCGTAATCTCGAACGACTCGAAGCGCGCACGGCGCCGCGCACGCCGCAGGATCCAGCGCGCGTCTCGTTCGCGCCGCCTCTCGACAAGAACGAGGGGCGTATCGACTGGTCCACGACGGCAGCGAAACTGCGCGATCATGTGCGCGCGATGACGCCGTGGCCGGGCGCGGCGACGATGTTGCGCGTGCCGGGCAAGCCCGACGAGCGCATCGTGCTGCGCAAAGTCGGCATCGCGAATGGACACGGAGCGCCCGGCGCGATCCTGTCGACCTCCAACGAATTCGTCGTCGCCTGCGGCGACGGCGCAGTGCGCATCGATCGACTGCTGCGCGCGGGAAAGAGCGAACTCGACGCGGCCGCGTTCCTACGCGGATTCCGCTTCACACCAGGGACGTGTTTCTCATGAGCGAGCAAGGTTCCGGACGCGGTGGCCACGGTGGGCGCGCGGGTGGCGGCAAGTCGTTCCACAAGGGATTCAAGAATCCCGGCGGCAAGGGCAAGCCATTCGGCAAGAGCGGCACCGGATCGGGCGGCGGCTTCGGTCGCGGCAAGTTCGGAGGTGGCGGCGGCCGGGGCGGAGACGATCGAGGTGGTGGAGGCGGCGGAGGCGGGCGCCGACCGTTCGGTTCGTCCGGACCGCGCAAGCCGTTCGGTCCGCGCCGGTTCGACGGTCCGAATCAATCGCTGCCGCCGCGCGAGGATGCGCGCTCGTTGGCGCTGAAGGCGCTGATGCGTCTGGAAGACGAGCGGCTCGCGATGATCACCGAGCTCGGTGACGACCTGTTGCCGGAGCAGGAGCTCGACGCGCGTTCGCACCGCTTCTTCCTCGAACTCGTCTACGGCGTTCTGCGTCGACGGCTGACGATCGACTGCGTGATCGCCGCGCACTGTGCGGAACCGATCAGCCGCGTCGAACCCGACTGTCTGAACGCGATGCGTCTCGGCATCTATCAACTGTTGTTCTTGGACGGCGTGCCGCCATTCGCCGCGATCTCGGCGACCGTCGATCTGGTCGGTCATCGGCATCCGGGCATTCGCGCGCTCGTGAACGCGGTGTTGCGCACGGTGTCGCGCGAAACGAACAAGGTGCCGCTCGACCAAGATCGCGGCGGAGCGAGCCCGCGCCGCCGCTTCATGCCGTCGGAGAACGCGGTCTGCTTCTTCTCGAAGAACGTGTTCGCGGATCCCACCGAGAATCGCGCGCTGCATCTCGCGCAGATCCATTCGCATCCGGTGTTCCTCGTCGAGCGCTGGTTGAAGCAATACGACGCGTCGCTGGTCGAAGAGATGCTCGCGGCCGGCAATCGCAAGCCGCGCGTGTCGGTCCGCGTCAATCGCTTGCGCACGGATCGCGAAGGGCTCGCGCGGCGGCTCGAGACCGAGCAGATCGCGTCGGGGCCCGGCGTGCTGCCCGAGTCGTTGTTACTCGACGCGTCCGCGGCCGAGGCCGTGAAGACCTCTGCGTTCAAAGAAGGGCTGTTCTACGTGCAGGACGAGGCGGCGATGAAAGTCGCGGTCGCACTCGATCCGAAGCCCGACGAACGCATCCTCGACCTGTGTGCGGCGCCCGGCGGCAAGACCACGCATCTCGCCGAGATCGCCGGGGATCGCGCGCGCGTCGTCGCCGTGGATCGTGATGCGACGCGGCTGGAGCGCGTGGCCGAGAACGTCGCGCGGCTCGGCATCAAGAACGTCGTGACGGTGGTCTACAACCCGTTGCTCGAATCCGTCGAAGAGCCGCTGCCGGACGACCTGCGCGGTTTGTTCGATGCGATCTTGATCGACGCGCCGTGCTCGAACACGGGTGTGCTCGCGCGTCGCCCGGAAGTGCGCTGGCGCGTCAGTGCGGAAGCGATTCGCGCGATGGCGGAGCGCGGCCGCAAGTTGCTCGACTTCGCGGTGAAGCATCTGCGTCCCGGTGGACGGCTCGTGTATTCGACCTGCAGCCTCGAGCCCGAGGAGAACGCGGAACTCATCGAACGCGCGTTGGTCGGACAGCCGACGTTGGAACTCGTGCGGCAAGAAGAAACGCTGCCATCGGTCAAGGGACCGGATGGAGGCTACTTCGCCGTGTTGAAGGCGTCGACGTCCGGCAGGTGACGACGCGCCGATGACGGGCATCTTCGACAACCCCGGTTCACGAACGTCGACGCGTGGGAAGTTCGCCGTCCTGTTCTGTCTCGGGGCGTTCGTCGGGTGTTGCGTGAGCCTCCTTTTCATCGAGGGCCGCGGCATCAGGTGGGGCCGATTCGGCAGCGGGCCTCGGATGTTGATCCCGATCGTCGACGCCAACGAAGAGTTGTGGATGTTCGCGGGCTTGGCGCTCGTCGTCGGCTGTCTGGTCGTTCGAACCGGCGACGACCTGTGGAGCACGGATGCGTTCAAATCCAGTTTGTCGTTGTCGCTCGAAGAGCGCTACGCGGCGAAACGCTGGACGACGCTCGGCATGGCGATCGGAGCCGCGCTCGTGGTGATCGCGATCGTCCGATCGCATTGACGCCGCTTTCGTACGTGGTCTCCGCCAGCGCGCCGCTGCTACGCTGCGCGCGTGTTCCTCCACTACAACACCAACGGTTTCGCGCACCACCGGCTCGACGACGCGGTGTCGTTGCTCGCGGATCTCGGCTACGACGGCATCGCACTGACGCCGGACGTCCATCACCTCGATCCGTATCGAGCTTCGGCCACCGAGATCGACGCGTTTCGCGCGCGCCTCGAACGCTTGAATCTCGGCGTGACGATCGAGGGCGGTGCGCGCTTCGTCCTCGATCCCGGTCGCAAGCATTGGCCGACCTTGCTGTCGCCGCGCGGAGCGTTCGAGCGCCGCCAGGACTTCTACGTGCGTCTCATCGATCTCGCGGAGCGCGTCGGCGCCCCGCTCGTGTCGATTTGGTCGGGCGCGAGTGAAGACGTCACCGCGTCGCTCGATGCGCAACTCGACGTGTTGGCAGAGCGGTTGCGCCCCGTGCTCGACCACGCGAAGACACGCAACGTCGCACTCACGTTCGAGCCCGAGCCTGGCATGCTCATCGACACGCTGGCGATGTATGCGCGACTGAAGCAGCGCGTGCCGTCGTTACCGCTGACGATCGACACCGGACATCTCGCCGCGAGCGAGACGGAGCCGTACGGAGCCCACATCGAAGCGCACGCGAAGGACCTGCTCTACGTGCAGATCGACGACGCACCGAAGGGGCGGCACGAGCATCTGTTCTTCGGCGAAGGAGTCCTCGACTTCGGGGATATCGCGCACGCGCTGAACACGATCGACTATCGCGGCGTCGTCGCCGTCGAACTCTCGCGGCATTCGCACGACGCCGTGAACACCGCTCGGCGCGCGGCCGAGTTCCTGCGCAAGCACGATCACGCGTGAACGAGTCCGAACGCCGCGCTCGGCGACGTGTTTCGAGAAGGCTCGTGCGGAACACCGAACCGTGCGACGGACGAAGCGTTGTCGTCTGGGCAGTTGCACCCGAACGACCCGGCGCTAGTTTGGGCTTCGGAGTTGGTTGGCGGTGGTGCTCGTCGTGATCCCGGCTGCCCGAGTGCCACCGTTCGTTGCGGGGAGGCTCCCCGTTTGATCGACGATGTGAACGCGACTCGCGAAACGACGTCGTTTCGCGTCTGTCCGACGGTGCAAGACACCGTCGAGGCGCCGCTATTTCGTCAAGTGATCACCGAGGACACCTGCTTCACGAGGCAGGGCCGCGGATATCACAAGTGCTGTAAGTGTCAGCACTTCGAAACGAAGCGCGCCATCAACGGCATCCGCGCGGTGTCGTTGGAGTAGACGCCGGGGCGAGACGTCGATGCGCAGCGTCCGCGCGAACACCTCGCGCGCACGGGAGCTCGTCGGTGCCCCCCGTTCGGTGGCGCGCGATGCAGCGGAGCCGGAGCATCGACGAGCGTGTTCACGAACTCGAGGACGCAAGACAGCGTCCTGAATCGGCTCACACCCGCGCCTTCACCATGTCCGTGATCTCTTCGTCTTCGAGCAGGCGCGGGGAGTTCTTGCCGGCGTCGAGCAGCAGCGTCACGAGGTCGTCGCGGACCGGGAAGCCGTGGCTCTCGAGCCACCACGACGCGTTGCTCTTGCCGCTCATCGGGCCGATGCGGATCACCTGCGCCTTGCCGAACGGGGTGGCCGGAACGCCTGAATAGACGGCGTCCGCGAGTTCGACGTCGCCCTTCTTCAGGGCCTTCACGACCGCTGCCGCGTGGACGCCGGTCGCGGTCTCGAACGCGTCGCGGCCGAACACCGGATAGTTGTGCGGGATGTCGACGACGGTCGCCTTCGCCGCGGCCTCGCAGTACTCGCCGAGCGCGGTGAGATCGTTGTCGATCCAACCCAGCAGCTTGAGGTTCACGAGGATCAAGTCCATCGGCGCGTTGCCGGACCGTTCGCCGATGCCGAGCGCCGAACCGTGGACGCGGTCCGCGCCGGCTTCGATCGCGGCGATGACGTTCGCGATGCCGAGGCCGCGGTCCTGATGGCCGTGCCAATCGATGCCGATGTCCTTGTTCGGCGCTTTGCGCTGGACGAGCTTCTTCGCGAAGCGGATCAGCGCGCGCACGCCGTCGGGCGTCGCGTGGCCGCACGTGTCGCAGAAGCACAGCCGCTTCGCACCGAGATCGATCGCGAGTCCGTAGAGCTTCTCGAGCGTCTCGGGATTCGCGCGCGTCGTGTCCTCGGTCACGTACATGACCGGCAGATCGTTCTTCTGCGCGAAGGACAGCGCGTCCTCCGTCGACTTCAGCATGCGATCGAGGCTCCACTCCTCGGTGAAGGCGCGGATCTTGCTCGAGCCGATGAACGCGCAGACTTCGAGCGGCATGCCGAGCTTCTGCGTCAAGTCGACGACGGGAGCGATGTCGGTGACGACCGTGCGGCACGCGACGTTCGCGCCGATCTTCAAGTTCGACGACTTGATCTCGCGCGCGAGCGCCTCGATGTGACTGAGGTGGAACGGACCGGCGCCGGGCAGACCGAGGTTCGCCGTGTCGATGCCGAGGCGATCCATCAGGTGCAGCAGCTCGATCTTCTTCGCGATGGAGGGGTTCGTGACGGCGGGGCTCTGCAAGCCGTCGCGCAGCGTCTCGTCGTCGAACATCACACGCCGTTGCGGCTTCGGCGCGTACATGTCGGCCTTGTTCCAGTCGAAGATCAGGTCGTCGAGACGTTCGGACATCGCGCTGCTCCCATGCGCCGCGGGCCCATTTCGAGCCAGGGCGGCGAATGGCGCATTGTGGGCGAAGACCGCGAAGGCAACAAGCCGCCACTCCGCGCGACTTCGTCGCGGGCCGATTCGTCGCCTACGGCCCGACCGTGAAGTCCTCGAACCGCGCCCGGATCCCGGCCGGCGCGTTCAGGGAGTACGTCATCGGTCCGACCTCGAGAGTCGCCGGAAGGTCCGGTCGCACGTGCGATCGCAACAGTTGCCATTGCAACGCGCCGACGGGCCGCGCGAACAGCGTGAAGGTCGCTCCCTGCCGCACGATGCGGAGTTCGGAGTCCATCGCTGCGCCCGGATGCAGGACGTAGTCGCTGACCGAGTCGTTCGTGGTCTTGTCCTCGAACGCGAACGGCACGACGCCGTCTCCGCCCCCGATCGCGACGTGCACCCAATCCAGCGCACCCGGCGCATTCAGCGGCGAGCGCGCGACGAGCCCCGCCAGCCGATAGAACGGCGCGGGCGGCTGATTCGGCGCCGCGGGATCGAACACGTGCACGGTCGCGCGGACGTCGAAGTCGCCAGTGATGGGCTTCAACACCGCCGGCCCCTCGTGATCGTTGAACCAAATCGAGGTCGGCCCGGTCTGGATCGGCTCGAGCTCGAGCGCGCCACCTTGTAGTGCATGCGTCATCAGGGCGCCGTTGTGCACGGTCCACGAGGCGGCGAGCGTCGGTGACTCGAAGTCGTCCGACAACACGGAGACGGGCTCGATCATGGTCGCGAGCGCTTGGGTCGGCGTCAGGGTGGCGCCGTGCAACACGGCCGCTTGCGTGAAGACGGGGACGAGCGGCAACGCCGAGGGGAGGACGCCGCTGACGGCGACCGAGCCTTGCGCATCGGCGGGCAGCACGAACAGCACCGTCCACGGCAGGTTCAGCGCGAAGCAGGCGTTGTATTGCGGAACGCACGGCCCCGCGCCGAGCCCGCTGAAGCCCGCGAAGAGCGCCACGGTGTCTCCGGGTTGTGCGCCTGTGATCGCCAGCGACACGGGTTGCCCGACGACGAACGGAGATTGGGTCAACGACTGCGCGGACGCGACCTCGGCGACGGTGCCGAGGCAAAGAAGGACTCCGAGAGCCACGCGAAGCATCGAGGACCTCCAAGCCGCAGAATGCCACGGCTTCGGGAGCCGGTGCGCATCAACGCAGTTCGAACCCGCACGGCCCGCCACCGAACGCGCCAAGACTCGCCGAATTCGGCACGACGGAGCGAACGGAAATCGAATCCCTCTTGGTCAGGGCGAACGGGGACGCGCACCAAGGCGGTGGTCCCGATTGCCGAGCGGCCTGGCTTCGGACTACAACCGTGGTCATGCCGGAAGCCGCCGAGGTCACCCAACTGCTGGAACTTGCGCGCTCGGGCGACGGCGTCGCGATCGAGCGGCTGTTGCCATTGCTCTACGACGAGTTGCGCGGTCTCGCGCAAAGGCAGCTTTCGCGCGAACGCAAGGACCACACGCTGCAAGCGACGGCGCTCGTCCACGAGGCCTTCTTGAAGCTCGTGGTCCAGGACAAGCAGTCGTACGCGAACCGCGCGCAATTCGTCGCGCTGGCGGCGACCGCGATGCGCCGGGTCCTCGTCAATCACGCCGTCGCGCGCAAGACCGACAAGCGGGGCGGCGCGCTGGCCCGGGTCACGCTCGACGAGGTCGCGGAAGCCCTCGAGGATCGGGTCGCCGACATCGAGGCGTTGGATGTCGCCCTGAAGAAGCTCGAACGACTCGATCCGACCAAGGCCCGCCTTGTCGAACTGCGTTTCTTCGCCGGGCTGACGATGGAAGATGCGGCGCAAAGCCTTGGCGTTCCATTGCGTACGGCCGAACGACAATGGCGGATGGCGCGCGCTTGGTTGCAACAAGCGCTTGCTGATCCTGGCCCTGCATCGGACACTCCACCCGCGCCATAGAGCGCTCGTCCGACGAACTTCGAGATTCCGTGGCGGGAGAAGGACGCGCGTCCTGCGTCCAGCGGCAGGAGGCCAATATGCGTACCCACATCGTCCCCGCTCTCGTGTTCGCAACCGTTCTCGCGTCGGCGCAGTTCGCGCAGGCGCAGACCTGGGTGCCGCTGGTCTCGGGCTCACCGCCCGGAACACCCGCGACCGTCACGCTCGATGCCGCGGCATCGACGCCGCAGACCACGTGGATCGACGTCCGCGTCTTCGGTTACTGGCAGTCCATCGTCACGGTGGCGGGAAGTGGGACCTTCCAACGCATCGAAGTGCCCGGCCTCGGTGTCTACGGCCAAGAGGGCGCGCCCGGCTTGCCGGCGTTCCGCTCGCGCCTCGGCGTCGTGACCAACGCGTCGACGCTCGCGCCGACGTCGACGCAGATCGTGTCGCAAGTCGTGCTCTCGGGTGTGAACCCGTATCCGACTCCCCAAGAAGAACAGGACGAGAACCCTGACCCCGGGGCCGGCCCCGGGGATCCCGACGGCTCGCCCGAGGTCTTCGTGCAGGACTTGGCGATCTACGGCGCGAATGCGCTGTGGCCACCGTCGCACACGAGCTCGTTCGTCATCACCGACATCGGCCTCGGCGGCCTGCGCGGCGGTGACATCGAGCTCTATCCGTTCCGTGTGAATCCGCAGACCCAGCAGCTCGTGGCCGTCACGCACCTGCGTGTGCGCTTCGATCACGGCGGGGTCGCGACACAGCAGCCCGCGCTGACGTCCGAGTCCGACGGGTTGATCGAAGCGACGTGCTTCAATTACCCGGAGATCGAGCCGTGGATCACGGCTGACACTCCGGCGGCCGGCAACCGCTATCTCATCGTCACGAAGAGCGCGTACGTGCCGACGCTGCAGTCGTTCATCGACTACCGCAAGGCGTGCGGCTACGTCGTCACCGTCATCACCACGGACGCGCTCGCCGGCACCTGCATTTCGATCCGCACGGCCATCGCGCAATGGGCGAGCGCCGGAAACCCGAGCGCGAGCCGCTACTGCCTGCTGGTCGGCGACGAGAGCGAGATCCCGCTCTGCCCCTCGCCGACCGTGAACGTGAAGATGGGCGACGACGCGTACGGCTCACCGGCGGGTGTCGCGGACCTCGTCGAAGAAGTCTTCGTCGGCCGCCTGTCGGTCGACAGCACCAATGACCTCGCGAATCAGCTGAACAAGATCCGCGCGTACGAACTCGATCAGGATCCGAACAGTCCGTACGACCGCGCCGTCCTCGTCGCGCACAAAGAAGGCGCGCCGGGCAAGTACGAGGGAGCGCACGAAACGGTCGCGAATGCCGCGTACGCGGTTCAGCCGCTGTTCACGAAGATCTACGGCTCGCAGTTCCTGTCGAGCAACATCGGCATTCGCGCGGCGCTGAGCTCCGGCTGCGGCGTCCTCGCGTACCGCGGCCACGGCTCGACGAACACCTTCTACGACTGGAACGTGCAGGGGCAGAACTTCCACAAGGACGAGCTGCTGCTGCTGAACAACCAGCCGACCGAGCCCGTGATCTGGTCGTTCTCCTGCACCAACTCGAACATCGCGTACGACACGGGTTCCGTGGACTGCATCGGCGAGGCGTGGCTCGAGAACCCATTCAACGGCGCGGTCGCGCACTACGGATCGACGACGACGTCGGGCACCTCGCAGAACCACGTGCTCGATCGCGAGATGTTCAAGGCGATCTACGGCCTCGGGCTCACGACGCACTCGCACGCGATTGCGTACGCCGAGACCAAGATGAATCAGGAGAAGCCCGGCCTGAACTCGTGGATGTACCACCTGCTCGGCGACCCGGTCATGAAGGTGCGGCGCAAGAAGCCGAAGCCGTTGTTCCTCACGTTGCCGCCGGTCGTCCCGACCTGCACGGGTCCGAGCTGCACGCTCACCGTCGTCGTCAAGGACGGCAACGGCATCCCGCAACCGGGCGTCCTCGTCAGCGCATGGAAGCCGTCGTGGCCGCCGACCGCGAACGACGAGATCCTCGCGAGCGCGACCTCGGGAACCGGCGGCGTCGCGGTCATCCCGCTCGGTCCGCAGACGCTCACGACCATCCGCGTGACGGGTCGCGATGACGAGGGCAACGTCGCGACGGGAACCGTCAAGGTGAAGAACGGTGCATGGACCGCACTCGGCGGCGGCAAGTACGGCGGCAACGGCAAAGCGCCAGCACTCGGCGGAACCGGAACGCTGCAAATCGGCCAACCGGCGAACATCAACCTTCACGACGCGCCGCCGAGCGCCATGTGCTTGTTGATCGTCTCGACGAACGAGACGCCGACGCCGTTCTTCGAGGGCACGCTGCACGCGTTCCCGATCGTCAGCACGATTGCGCTGTTCTCGGACGCGGCAGGCAACCTGCCGATCCCGATTCCAGCGTGGCCGGCGTCGATCCCGTCGAACACCACTCTCGTGCTCCAGTACGCGATCGACGACCCAGGAGCGTCGCTGGGTGTGGGCCTCTCGAACGGCCTGCGAGCAGACACGCCGTAAGCACCTACCCGGACGAAACAGCCGGCCCTGGCCCTCGGCCCCTGGTCGCGTAGCACGGATGCGGCGATCCGCGGGCAAGGGGACAGACGGGGGACAGATCGGGGACGGAGGCGCCTCCGTCCCCGTCCTCGTCCGGGGCCAGACGGGGACAGATGAGATGAGAAGTGGCTGGCCTCCGTCTGGGATCTCCGAAGAGATCGGTCAGACTTTGGCGAGCTCTCGTGAATTGACACGAGGCTCAAAAACAGGAGGCCAGCCATGGCGAA
>JBPOIU010000163.1:0-15010 GCA_052034255.1 Planctomycetota bacterium
CGACGATCGCTTCGTGTCTGGAGAATCCGGTCGCTCCGCGACCGGAGGCCCTCACCGACTCTTTCCATTGAGTCGCCTCGGCCATCCTCCTCGCGCTCGCCGTTCTCGCTCGTTCCGCCGCTCGCGGAGGAATCTTTCACGGCCTCTAAGTGGCCGTGAATCAATCCGATTGATTCACGTTCTCGGCCGCACGAGGTGTTGCTCGGCGAACGCAGTCGCCGCCCCGTTCAACAGGCACGGATGTACGGCGTTGAATGACGCCAACAACCTGTGGATACCGCGGTCAAGAGCGCGGTGGCTCCGCGACCGGGGCGCCGCCGTCGGCACCATGTGCTTTCGGCCGTGAATCAATCCCTCGAAGCGAGGGATTGATTCACAGCCTCCGACCGCCGCGACGAGCCAGGATGTTCAATCGTCGACCCGGTCCCTCGACCCCGTGGCGCTTCGAACTCCTCGTCGTTCAGTTCGACGGTCGCTACTGGCGCACGGTGAAGATCGAAGGCAAGCCGACGTCGGCGATGGATCCGATCGCGAGCCACGTCCGCGGCGCGCCGTGGACCACGGTGGAGTGACGTCCCGCCCCTTCCCCCACGTGGCCCGCGCGCCTACCCTCTGCCCTTCGTCCCGTTGGTGAGGGTTCGTCCGATGATGGCTCTATTGATCGCCGGTGGCGTGCTCGTCCTGATCCTGCTGATGCTGATGGGTGCCTACAACGGCCTCGTCGCGATGCGCAATCAGGGCAAGAATGCGTGGTCGCAGATCGACGTGCAGCTGAAGCGTCGGCACGACCTGATCCCGAACCTCGTCGAGACGGCGAAGGGATACATGAAGCACGAGCGCGAGTTGCTCGAGGGCATCGCCAAGGCGCGCTCCGGCGCGGTGGCGGCCACGAGCATCCACGACTCGATCAAGGCGGAGAACGCACTGTCCGGTTTGCTGACGCGATTCATGGCGGTGGCCGAGAACTATCCAGAGCTCAAGGCCAACACCAACATGATGTCGCTGCAAGAAGAGCTGGCGTCGACGGAGAACAAGATCGCGTTCGCGCGGCAGTTCTACAACGACTCCGTGATGCGCTACAACACGAAGGTCGAGAGCATCCCGACGAACATCATCGCGGGCATGTTCAACTTCGAGCGCATGGAGTTCTTCGAAGTCGAGAACGCCGCCGAGCGCGAACCGGTGAAGGTCCAGTTCTGAGCGAGCGACCTCGCCGCACGCGTTCACGCCGATGGACCTCTTCCAGCAGATCGCGAGCAACAAGCGCCGTTCCACCGCGCTGTTGATCCTGTTGATCGCGCTGCTCGCAGCGTTCCTCGGCGTGCTCGGTGGCGCGTACGGGTCGTGGGAAGTCGGCGTCGTCGTCGCGATCGGCGTCAGCGTGATCGCGTTCCTGGTCGCGTGGTACGGCGGCTCGCAGATCCTGCTGACGGTCTCCGGCGCGAAGGAGATCCAGCGCACCGACCACCCGCAATTGTGGAACGTCGTCGAAGAGATGACGATCGCCGCGGGTCTCCCGCGCGTCCCGCGCATCTACTTGATCGAGGACGGGCAGCCGAACGCGTTCGCGACCGGCCGCGATCCCGAACATGCGTCGGTCGCGATCACGACCGGGTTGCTCGAGAAACTCGATCGCGACGAACTGCAAGGAGTCATGGCGCACGAGATCGGACACGTGCGCAACTTCGACATCCGCTACGCGATGTTGGTCGGCGTGCTGGTCGGCGCGATCGCGCTGATCTCCGACATGTTCCTGCGCACGATGCGCTTCTCCGGCCGCCGCTCGCGCGGCGGCAAGGGGAATCAAGCGCAAGCGATCCTGCTCGTGATCGCGTTGGTGTTCGCGTTGGTCGCTCCGATCGCGGCGATTGCGCTGCGCATGGCGATCTCGCGGCAGCGGGAATACCTGGCGGACGCCAGCGCGGCCGAATTCACGCGCAACCCCGCGGCGCTGGCACGCGCGCTGCAGAAGATCGCGGGCGACCCCGAACCGCTGGAGGTCGCGAATCGCGCGACGCAGCATCTGTACATCGCGAATCCGCTGCGGCTGGGGGGCGACCGCGGCGCACTGTTCGCGACGCATCCGCCGATCCAGGATCGCGTGAAGCGATTGCTCGAGATGGCGTACGAGCCGCGGATGCGGAAAGCCGAGCGGGACGGAGACGCATCGTGACCATCGAAGTCGACGGACTGGTGCATCGATACGGCGATCTGGCGGCACTCGATGGCGTGTCGTTCGCGGTGAAGGCCGGCGAGGTCTTCGGCTACCTCGGGCCGAACGGCGCAGGCAAGTCGACCACCGTTCGCATCTTGCTCGGGCTGCTGCATCCGACGGCCGGCAGCGTGCGGGTGGCCGGCATCGACGTCCTTCGCGATCCGGTGGCCGCGCGTGCGGCGATTGGCTACTTGCCGGAACTGGTCGCGTTGTACGAAGGGCTGACGCCACGCGAACACCTCGAGTTCGTCGGCCGCGTGCGACGCATGGACGATGCGCTCGCGCGGCGACGAGGCCTGGCGTTGCTCGAGGCGTTCGGCCTGACCGCTTGGGCCGACGAACCCGTGCGCAGCTTCTCGAAGGGGATGCGGCAACGAGCGGGGCTCGCATTGGCGCTGCTGCATCGACCCCCCGTGCTCGTCCTCGACGAACCGTTGTCCGGCCTCGACGCGCAAGCGGCGCTGGTGCTGAAGGAAGTCCTGCGCGGCTTCGCCGCTCGCGGCACCTCGATTCTCTACTGCTCGCACGTGCTCGACGTCGTCGAGCGCGTCTGCGATCGCGCGATGATCTTGAGCAAGGGCAAGGCGGTCGCGCACGGCTCGATCGCCGAACTGCGTGCGTCGACGCGCGGCACGTCACTCGAAGAGGTCTTCCGCAGCGTCGCGGCGGACGCCGATCCGACGGCGACCGCGAATGCGCTGCTCGCGGCGATGGACGCGTGAACGCTCTCGGGCTCGTCACGCGTCGGTTCCTCGAGCGGCGGTTGCTGGGCGACGGCGACGACGCGGCGTCCCCCGTGCCAGCGGCTGCGACGACGTTGACGGTGTCGACGCTGGTGTTCCTGCTGTTGGCGCAGGAACGCTCACCGTTCGAGACGTACGTCCTGATGAGTGCCGCGTGCTTGGCGTGGTCCGCGGTGCGGACCTTCTTCGAAGCGCGCGAGGTCGACGCGACCGCGGCCGATCGCGTCGTGCTCGAGCCGCTGCCGATCGCCGCCTGGACGTTCGCCGCGGCGCGCGCGCTCGTCCTCGGTGCCGAGCTGTTGGTCGGAACGCTGAACGTCGCGCTGCCGCCGATCATGATCGCCGCGGTCGTTTCCGGCCCGTTGGCCGCGAGTCGCGCACTGGTCGCCGCGTTGTGCGCATCGCTGACAGGGCTCGCGTTGGCGACGCTGCTGCGGGCCGTGCTGCTGCGGTTCCTCGGCTTACGCAAACTGGAAGAGTGGGAAGGTCCGATTCGCCTGTTCGCGGCGGTCGGCCTGTTCGCAGCGCTGTTCGCGGCGCCGGATCTCGACGCCGCGGCGCGAGCGTCCGGCGTCATGCGCGAACTTCCTCCGTTGTCGTTGGCGCGCTTCGCGGCGGACCCGTCGGCGTGGGGAGTCGTGGTCGTCACGGCGATCTCGATGATGGCGCTTCTCGCCTTGGCATTCGCGCTGGCCCGTGCGCGGCGGACGCACGACGAGCGGCGTCAGGCGGACGGTGACGGATGGGTCGCGCGTTGGATCCGACCCTTCGTCGGAGCGACCGAACGAGCCGGCTACGAGTTCACGCGCGCGAACCTCGCTCGGGATCGCACGTTCCGGGCTCGCGTGTTCCCATTGTTCGCGTTCCCGTTCGCGGCGATCGTGCTGCTCGCGAAGGACGGCGCCGGCTTCGCGCCGCTGCTGATCTCGGTTTACGGCGCATCGATGTACCTCGTGGTCGCACAGACGTTCGTGCTGTTCTCCGAGTCCCAGCGCGGACCACGGCTCGTCGAAGCGCTGCCGATGCAAGACGGCGCATCGTTCCAGCGCGGCGCCGAGAAGGCCTTCCATGCGCACGTCGTGATTCCGGTGCACGCGTCGATCCTGATCGGACTCCTGGCGCTCGCGGCGTTCTCGCGCGGGCCCGGTTTGGCGGCGAGCGTGCAGCACGTCGTGCTCGGGACGGGCTTCGCCGTCCTGTTCGGTTCGTTCTTCTTCGAGAGGCTCGAGGGCCTCGCGTTCTGCGCCAGCGACGACGGCAAGTTCCCGTCGACGCTGCAAAATCGCGCGTTCGCGGCGTTGATGCTGTCCACGGCAGCCGCGCTGATCGGCATGGGCGTGGTCGGCCGGCCGCTTCCCTATGCGCTGGCGGTCATCGCCCTCGGACTTATGATCCGCCTGCGTTTGCGGAGGCGGAGCCCATGAACGGTCCGGCGACGGCGCGGACGGACGAGGCGCACGAATCGAGCCCGCGGCCGAGGAAGCGGCTGCGGCGCGAAGCGGCGGGACTGGTGTTCGTCTACGGGCTATTCGCCGTGGTCAGCGGAGCCCTGGCGTTCCAATGCGTCGAGCGGCCGGAGGTACGAGATCCGGCCGTGGGAACGCCGGCAGACGATCGCTGAGCGCGATCGAGTCCGAGGAGTGATGGCACCGATCTTCTCCACCGTCGTCGCGGTGCTCGCGGCGCTCCTGTTCGAGGAGTGGTACGCGGAGTCCGCGCTGCCGGCCGGGGACGTGCTGAGTCAATTGCCCGCGTTGGCGCTGTGCCTCGTGCCGTGGGGCATCGTCGAAGGCTTGTTCCGTTACACGCGGTACCGCTTTCGCGTCGGTCGGCCGTTCGAGCCACGCCGCCATGCGCGCTGGATTTCGCAACTCCCGTTGCCGCTGTACCTGATCGCCTTGCTCGCGTTCCGTTGGCCCGAGATCCTCGTGCCACTGGGTCTCGAAGCCGTGGTCGCGCTCGACGTCGTCGTCGTGCTGGTGCCGTTCCTGCTGCTGCTCGTCGTGACGATGGTGCAAGTCGAGCGGCTGAAGCGTCCGCTGCGGGTCACCGCGGCCGGATTCGTGCCCGCGCCGGCGCGCGTCGTGCGCCCGACGGTGCTCGAGCAACTCCGCCAGCTGGCGCTGCCGCTCGCGCCGATGTTCGTGCTGCTCGGGCTCTTCGACGTGGTGCAAGACACGCGGCTCGACACCTGGTTCGACTACGTCCCGGTGTTGTCGACCCTCGCGATCCTGGTGCTGTTCTGTGCGCTGCTCGCGGGATTTCCGATGTTCGCGAAATGGGCGCTCGGCATGCAGCCGATGCAGCCCGACTCGCCGCTGCGCGCGCAGCTCGAGGCGTTCGCCGCGAAGATCGGCTTCCAATGCCGCGATTACCTGTATTGGCGCACGCGGCGCCCGCAATTGAACGCGGCGCTGCTCGGGGTGTGGCCGCGCTTTCGTTACGTGATCTTCACCGAGGAGCTGCTGCGCCGCCTCACGCTCGAAGAGATCGGTCACGTCTTCGCGCACGAAGCGGGCCACGGGACGCGCCATCACGCCGCATTCTCGATCCTCTACACCGGGGTCTTCGTCGCGGTGCTGCTGCCGATCTCGTCGGCGCTCGGTGCCGTGATCGAGTCCTCGAGCGGCGGAGCGTACGACGCCGCCGTCGCGGCGATGCTGTTCGTCCAGTTGCCCGCGTTCATCGTGTTCTGGCGCGTTTGCGTCGGCCCGCTGTCACGGAGGTTCGAACTCGAAGCCGACGTCGAAGGCGCGCGGGCGAGTGGCGATGCGCGGCGCTTCGTCGACACGCTCGAGAAGGTCGGTCGCGTCGCGCACATCGAACGCGCAGCGCACGGCAAGCGCCACTTCAGCATCGAGGGTCGCGCCGGGTTCATCTCCAGCGTGTTCGAACACGGCGATCGCGCGGCGCTGGAAGCGTTCGAGACACGTTTGCGCAAGACGCGGCGATGGATCGTCGCGACGGCGCTCGCGGCGCTGCTCGGCGTCCTGACGTGGACCGCACTGGATTCGGTGACGGGATACTCGGCGCTCGAGCTCGAGCGGGGGAACGTCGCACGCGCGACGCGCCTGCTCGACTTCGCGCGGTGGTGGAGCGCCGACCAGCCGCGCGCCGTCGCTCTGCGGATCGAGGCCGCCCGGTATCGGGCGGCGTCCGACGCGGTCGCTTCCGAACAGCCCGAAGAGCTGGAACGCGCCGAGCCGACGTGGATCGAATCCGAGGCGCGCGCCGCCCTGGCGGAGTTCCGCGCCGGCTGGTCGCGCGCGATCGTGAACGAGCGAGCCGACGTCGCCATCGGGCTGCTCGACGTCGCCGAGGAGCTCAACGCACTGCCGCACGAGGGGCCCCGCGAAGGCGAGCCGACGCTGGCGTCGCCCGCGTCTTCGCGGCTGCTCGATCCCGACGCGAAGCAGGATCTCCGCGATATGCGCGAGGTCGCGGAGCTGTTCGCGAAGGGGGATCGAGCGGCGCTCCGGGCGTTCCTTTCGACCAAACCGCGGTGGCTGCGTCGACCCGACGCCAGAGAGGCGGCGGCGCATCTTGCGAGGTGGTCGCACGACGACTCCAAGATCGTGTCCAAAAAAGACTTACATTGAGCAGAAAGGCCAGAATTCGGCCTAGAAAGAGGTAGGCGGCACCCGCTTTCGCCCGGACAATGGCCGGGTTATCAGGAATCCCGCGGAGCGGAAGGCGAATGACCGAACAGAACGAGCGCCTGGAGAACCTCCTCATCGAAGATGAGATGAAGGAGTCGTACCTCTCCTACGCGATGTCGGTGATCGTTTCGCGTGCGCTGCCGGACGTCCGCGACGGGTTGAAACCGTCACAGCGGCGCGTGTTGGTCGCGATGAACGACCTCGGCCTCGGCCCGCGCGCCAAGTACCGCAAGTGCGCGAAGATCGCCGGCGACACGTCGGGCAACTATCACCCGCACGGCGAAGCCGTGGTCTATCCGACGCTCGTCCGCATGGCGCAAGACTTCGCGATGCGCATGCCGTTGATCCAGGGCCAGGGCAACTTCGGCTCGGTCGACGGCGATCCGCCCGCCGCGATGCGTTACACGGAAGCGCGCATGACGCAGGCCGCCGCGGACATGCTCGACGACCTCGAGAAGGACACCGTCGACTTCGTCCCGAACTACGACGGTCAGCGCAAAGAGCCGACGATCCTCCCGAGCCGCTTCCCGAACCTGCTGTGCAACGGCAGCAACGGCATCGCGGTCGGCATGGCGACGTCGATCCCGCCGCACAATCTCGGCGAGATCTGCGACGCGATCCGTCGCGTGCTCGACGAGCACGGTGTCACGATTCCGCAGTTGATGGAGATCGTGCCCGGTCCGGATTTCCCGACGGGCGCGTTGATCTGCGGCCGCAAGGGCATCCACGACGCGTACACGACGGGCCGCGGCCAAATCACGCTGCGGGCGAAGACGGCGATCGAGGAGGACAAGAAGGGTCGCAAGTCGATCATCGTCACCGAGATCCCGTACCAGCTGAACAAGACGCAGCTCATCGAGACCATCGCCGACCACGTGAAGGGTGGCGACATCCCAGCGGTCTCGGACATCCGCGACGAGTCCGACCGCGACGGCATGCGCATCGTCATCGAACTGAAGAAGGGCGAGGACGAGAACGTCACGCTGAACCAGCTGTTCAAGTTCTCGCAGCTCGAGAGCACGTTCTCGATCATCAACATCGCGCTGGTCGACAATCGGCCGCGCACGTTGACGCTGAAGGAACTGATCGAGTGCTACATCAAGCACCGCCGCGACGTGATCCGGCGGCGCACGCGCTTCTTGCTGGCGAAGGCCGAAGCCCGCCTGCACATCGTCGAAGGCTTGCGCATCGCGGTCGATCACATCGACGAAGTGGTGCGGACGATCCGCGCGGCGAAGGACGTCGACACCGCGCGCGTCCAGCTGATGGCGAAGTTCGAGTTGTCGGAGATCCAGGCGATCGAGATCCTGCGCATGCAGCTGCAGCGCCTGACGGGTCTGGAGCGCGACAAGCTCGAAGAAGAGCGCAAGAACCTGATCGTCGAGATCGACGCGTATCGCAAGATCCTCGCCGATCAGCGGTTGGTCGACGATTTGATCCGCGGCGACCTGGACGACATGAAGTCGTCGCACAAGAACCTACGCCGCACGCAGATCGTCGCGCCGATCGATGCGATCGAGGACGAGGATCTGATCCCCGACGAGACGATGGCCGTCACGGTCAGTCACGCGGGGTACGTGAAGCGCCTGCCGCTCGACACCTATCGCCGGCAAGGCCGCGGCGGCGTCGGCATCACCGGCGGTGATTCGAAGGAAGAGGACTTCCTCGAGCACCTGTTCGTCGCGCAGAACCACGATTCGATCTTGGCGTTCACGGATCGCGGCAAGGTGCATTGGGTCAAGGTGCACCAGATCCCGCAGCTGTCGCGCCAGAGCAAGGGCCGCAGCTTCGCGAACCTGCTGCGCCTCGACGAGGGCGAAAAGGTCACGTCGATGATCCCCGTGCGGGACTTCACGCGTGGCTACCTCTTCATGGCGACGGGTTCCGGCATGGTGAAGATGACGCCGCTCGTCGCGTTCTCGCGACCGAAGATGGGCGGCATCATCGCGCTCGGACTGAAAGAAGGCGATGCGCTCGTCGGCGTCACGGTCGTCGGCCAGACCGACGAAGTCATGCTCGGCACGAAATCGGGACTCGCGATCCGCTTCCCGACGTCGAAGCTGCGCCCGATGGGCCGCACCGCGCGCGGAGTTTGGGGCATTCGCCCCGAAGGCGACGATCAAGTCATCGGCTTGGTCGTGGTCGACACGACGGCGCACGTACTCACGGTCGGAGCGAACGGCCTCGGCAAGCGCACCGAGTTCGGTGAGTACCGCGTCACCAACCGTGGCGGCAAGGGCATCATCAACATGAAGGTCACCGAGCGCACGGGCGACGTCGTGGCCATCAAAGCCGTTCGCGAAGGCGACGACCTGATGATGATGACGAAGGACGGCATGGTCGTGCGCATCGCGGTCGGCGGGATCTCGGTGACCGGACGCAACGCGCAAGGCGTGAAGCTGATCGCGGTGCGCGAGGGCGACCGCCTCGTCGCGATCGCGCCGACGGTCAAGGACGACACGGAAGGCGAAGCGCCGCGCGCGCTGACGGACGAGCCCGTCGTCACCGAGTTGCCGCCGGAAGGCGACGACGCGGAAGGCGACGACGGCGCCGACGAGACCGAAGATCCCAAGGAGTGATGCCGTGAGTTCCGAACTCGACGTCGACGACGCGCGCCCCGCCGATTCGCCGTTCCGGCCGATCCCGGAATTGCTCGAAGAGATGCGGTCGGGCCGCATGATCGTGCTCGTCGACGACGAGGACCGCGAGAACGAAGGCGACATCTGCTGCGCCGCGCAGTTCGTGACGCCGGAGATCATCAACTTCATGGCGAAGCACGCGCGCGGCCTGATCTGCCTCGCGCTCGATTCGCAGATCGTCGATCAGCTCGAGCTGCCGCTGCAGTCGAACGAGAACACGTCGAAGTTCGGCACCGCGTTCACCGTGTCGATCGAGGCGCGCAGCGGCGTGACGACGGGGATCTCCGCCGCGGATCGCGCGCGGACGATCCAGACCGCGATCAAGGACGATGCGAAGCCCGCCGATCTCGCACGACCCGGCCACGTGTTCCCGTTGCGCGCGAAGGACGGCGGCACGCTGGTGCGCGCGGGGCAGACCGAAGGCATCGTCGATCTCGCGCGTTTGGCGGGGTTGAAGCCGGCGGGCGTGATCTGCGAGATCATGAACGACGACGGCACGATGGCGCGCGTGCCGGACTTGATCCGGTTCTGCAAGGCGCACGGCATCAAGATGGGCTCGATCGCGGATCTGATCGCGTATCGCCGTCGGCACGAGAAACTCGTCGAACGCACCGTCTCGGTGAAGTTGCCGTCGCGCTTCGGCGCTGACTTCGATTTGCACGTCTATCGCTCGCGGATCGACGGCGTCGCGCACTTGGCATTGACGCTCGGTTTGCCGCAACCCTCGGCCGACGGACCGACACCGGAGATCCCGACGCCCGTGCTCGTGCGCGTGCACTCCGAGTGTCTGACCGGAGACGTGTTGGGCTCGCTGCTGTGCGACTGCGGTTCGCAACTGCACCAGGCGATCGAGAAGATCGTCGCGCACGGCTCGGGCGTGCTGTTGTACGTCCGACAGGAAGGCCGCGGGATCGGGCTCGAGAACAAGCTGCGGGCGTACCACCTGCAGCAGACCCAAGGTCTCGACACCGTCGAGGCCAATACGGCGCTGGGATTCCCGCCCGACGTGCGCGAATACGGCACCGGCGCTCAGATCCTGCTCGATTTGGGCGTGCGTCAAATGCGCCTGCTGACGAACAACCCGCGCAAGTACCACGCGATGAAGGGGTACGGCCTGACCATCGCCGCCCGCGAGCCGATCCAGACCGATCCCAACCCGAGTAATGTGAAGTACTTGCGGACGAAGAAGGACAAGATGGGGCACATCTTCGATCACCTCGACGACGTGCTCGGTCCGACTCCGAACGACCCGACCTGAGCCTCCTCGGGCGCCGTCTCGGCGCAGAAAAGTTGAACCACCGAGGGAAGTCGAACCCCCAGTCCTCGATCGAAGGGGGTGGTTCAGCCATGGAAGGTCACGTGTACGAGGATCAAGAACTCGTCGACCGAGCCAAGGCTGGTTCGGAGGAGGCCTTCACTGCACTGGTGGGCCTCTACCAGGAGCGCATCTGGCGCATCGTCTCTCGCATCCTTCGCGACGAGGACCTTGCGCTGGAGGTGACTCAAGAGACGTTCGCGCGAGCTTTGGTTGCGCTGCCGCGATTCGATTTCCGGGCGAAGTTCTCGACCTGGCTGATCAGCATCGCGCGCAACGCGGCGTTCGACATCTATCGAAGTCGGAAGGCTCGCGGTCCGCACGTCTCGATCGACGACAGCGCCGATCAGCTCGAGCACGAAGGCTCGACGGATCCCGGCGAGGCCGTCGCGGACGCGGAGCTGGCCGAGAAAGTGCGGAAGGCGATGACCCGCCTGAAGCCACGGCATCGGATGCTCCTCGTCCTTCGCGAGTACGAGGACATGCAGTACGAGGACATCGCGAAGGTCTTGGGAATCCCCGTCGGGACCGTCGAATCGGGCCTGCATCGGGCGCGCAAGCGATTGCGCGAAATCCTCGGCGAGATCGAGCTCTGACCATGGACGACACACTCGAACGCATGATCGAACGGAAGCTGGACGGACGCTTGTCGCCCGCCGAATGCGCCGCGGTGGACGCGGCGATCGCGAACGACCCAGGAGCCCGTCGATTCGAACGCGAGGCGCTGGCGCTGCGCGGTGCGCTGCGTGCGCAGTCGGGCCCACGGATGCCGATCGACCTGAATCGTCGGATCCACGAGCGGCTCGCGGTGGTCCGCGAAGGCGAACGTCTGCATTTGCGCGTCCTGCGTCCCGTTCGCTGGTTCGCCGCAGCCGCGGCGTTGGTGTTCACCGTCGCGCTCGGCGCGCTCGCGCTGGGCGTCGGTGGATCGCCGTTCCGCGGCGGACAGGTCCAGGCGGCACCGCAGCGCACGATCGAGGACGACTTGCGGCGGGCGGCCGACGACCCCGCGAGTCCTTCCCTGGTGCCCTTCCTGCACAAGTGGCTGTTCGGGTCGGACCGCTCGGCGCGATGAACAAGGTCGGAGTCGTCCTACTCGCGGGCTTCGTACTGACGTTGCTGGCGGGGATCGCCATCGGCATCGTCGTCGGTGGTCCGCCCGCGGCGAAGGTGGAAAGGACCTATCTCGATCGGCTGATCGAGGACTACGATCTCGCCCCCGCTCAAGCCGACAAGGTGCGCGCGGCCCTCGCAGCCGAGGATCGCGCGATCAATGCGGTGCTCGAGCGGCTGGATCTTCAGGTGCGGGACGAGATAGTGGCGGCGCGTGCTCACGCGCAGGATGCGATTCGGGCCGCGTTGACGGACGCGCAGCGCGCTCGGTTCGACCGTGACGTGGCCGCGATCGTCGAACCCAAGGAAGAGGCACGGAAATGAGCGTGTACGTAGGGCTCGACCTCACCACCGCAAGGGCTCGCATCGTCGAGACCGAGGGTTCGGGCAAGAAACTGAAGGTGACGAAGTTCGTTTCGGCCGACGTCGCCGAGCCGGGCAAACCGCCTTCGTCCGCGTTCGTCGACGAAGCGTTCGCCGAGCGCTTGCGCGCGGTCTTCAAGGAACACGATTTCGCGACCGATCCGATCGGCATGTCGTGGGACGCGTCGCTGACGACGTTTCGTGACCTCGATCTGCCCTTCACCGGCCTCGAGCAGTTGCGCAAGGTCATCAAGTACGAAGCCGAGTCGCACCTGCACAACTGCGACATCGAGGACGTCGTCGTCAGCTTCTACAAGCTGTCGGAAACGCCGGACAAGAGCCACTTGATGCTGATGGCGGCCCGCAAGGACCACCTGCTGAACCGCATCGAGACGCTGCAGGAGATCGGTGTCGATCCGATGATGATCGACCTCGACGGCCTCGCGATGTTCAACGCGCTGGCCGCGCTCGAGTACACGAAAGAGCACGAGACGTTCGCGGTGCTCGATTGCGGGCGGCGCACCACGAACTTGCTGGTCGTTCACAAAGGTCGCTTGGTGCTGACGCGCGCGATCCGCATGGGATCGGAGCACATCGCGGCACGACTCGCGCACGACCTGGCGGATTCGGGCGGAGCGGAGAAGGCGCAAGCCCTGCTGAAGAACCCCGATCCGACGCAAGACGATCTGCTCGTTCCGGCGCGGCAGGATCGCGCCGACGTGGAGAAGGTGCCCTCCGAGTTGGAGCGGGACATGGCGATGTCCCGCATCGGCGACTTCTACTCCAAGATGCAGAAGGAAGTGCGCCGCACGCTCGCGACGTCGCGCACCGACTGGAAACTCGACGCGATCTACGTGACGGGGCCGGGCAGCTTGATGCCGGGCTTCGCGGAGGAGGCGGCGAAGTCGTTCCTCAGCGAGGCTCCGGTGAAGAAGCTCGACGTGCTGTCGCGCGTGCAGCACGAAATACCGGCCGCGGAAGTGGCGATCGCCGAGGCCGAGATCGCGACCGCGCTCGGCATGGCCTACAAAGTCGCCGGCTTCGACGAGACGGCCGTCGACTTCCGCCAGGAGGAGGCGCGCTACGCGAAGAAGTTCGACCAGATCAAAGAGCCGCTGGTCTACTTCTGCTCGTTCCTGTTGTTCTTCGTGCTGATCCTGAACCTCTACGACGTGAAGAAGCTGAGCGTCGTGCAGCCATTCTTGGTCAACAAGCCGTCGTCGCACGTCGCGCAGATCCACACGCAGGTCAGCAAGATCTTCCAAGAAGCGATGACCGCGGCGAAGTGGTCCAAGCCGCTGCAAGAACCCAGCGCGCGGTCGATCGATCAGATGCAGCGATTGATGGACAGCCAACGATTGGCGCTGATGGGCGAGCTCGGCCGCGGCGGCACGATTCCGCGCATGCCATCGGCGTTCGACATGCTTCGGCAGACGTTCGACGCGATCAAGCCGAAGATGGGCTCGATCGAGAAACTCGTGATCACGCAGATCAAGGTCGGCGTGCGCACGCAGCCGCAGCGAACGGTCGAGATCTCGGGCTTCGTGCCCGCGCTCGCGGGAGTGGAAGACCTGATCGAAGCGCTCGCTGCGATTCCGGAAGTCGGGGGTGCCGCGAACATCGATCGCCCGAAGACGACGGCGCAGGCGAACGGCATCCAGTTCCAGGGTCTGAAGGTGAAGTTCCCCAAGCCTCAATCGAAGGGGGAGTACTGAAGTGGCCGGAACGGATTTCGCCAAGGGTTGGATCTACGCGTCGATCGGGCTCTCCGTGCTCGGCGTCGGGTCGCACTTCTTCCTCGATCACATGCTGACGCAGGCGCGCACGAACGAGAACAAGGCGTTCGTCCAGCTCGGGGCGGCGAAGAGCATCGGCGAGGACATCCGCATCCTGGAGGACGAGAAGCAGAACGACCTGTACCGCGTGAAATCCGCGGGCGGGACGCGCGTCGGCGAGTACTTCCAGACGCAGGCGCAGAACGCGGGCATCGATCTCGCGCCGAACCTCGGCAAGGACAAGGAAGAGACTCCTCGCGAGGCGACCGGTTTCGTCGACAAGTCCTATGAGATCACGTTCAACAAGCGGCCGGGCCAAGAGAAGCAGGGCTTCGAGCGCCAGAAGGTCGCGCGGTTCCTGTTCAACATCGAGGCGAACACGAAGCTGCTGACGGTCAGCGAAGTCACGCTCGACGTGGCGAACCCGAAGGACCCGACCGAAGACATGTGGAACGTGCGACTGTTCGTGACCGAACGACGGCCGAAGTCGAGCGACGCCGCGGCGACGCCATGAAAGCTGCGTTCTTGGCTCGTACGCGATCAGGAAGCGCTGCGTAGACTCCTCGCCATGGCGGACGTCGCAGAACAACAGGCCTCGGACCACCGCATCAAGCAGGTGTCGGTGTTCCTTCCGAACCGGCTCGGCGCGTTGTTGTCGGTGACGCGAATCCTTGAGCGCTTCGACATCACGCTGCTCGCCGTCTCGATCCTCGAAGCGGCGGATCACGCGGTCGCGCGACTCGTGATGTGCAAGCCGACGCTGGCGCGCGAAGCTCTCGTCGCCGAGGGCTACAACGTCGTCGAAACCGATCTGCTCGGCATCGTGCTACCGCCGGGCGTGAAACTGCGCCGCTTGCTCAGCGTGTTGCTGTCCGCCGAGATCAACGTGCACTACATGTATCCGTTGCTGACGCCGACGAAGGGCCGCAACGTGATCGCGATGCACGTGGAAGAGCCCGACTCCGCCGCCCGCACGCTGATCCGCGAGGGCATGCGCGTCGTGAATCAAGACGATCTCACCTGACGCTCGGGCCGCTGGGCCGGATCGCCGCGGGCGATCCATCCCGGCGGGGGCCAGCGGCCCCTGCACCTAACTTGGCCGGCCGAAGGCCGTCCTACCCGCCGGCCGAAGGCCGTCCTACTCGCCGGCCGAAGGCCGCTCCGCCGTCTGCGGAGGGCAGGGGGCGC
>JBPOIU010000160.1:0-10571 GCA_052034255.1 Planctomycetota bacterium
CGGCTCCGCAAGCGGAGCCGCCCGTCGATCGAACGTCGAGGTTCGGCGCTTACTTCGACTTCACGTACCGGTAGCCGCGAACCGCGGCCACTTCGGTGCCGGGCATCGTCGACGTATCCACGATTCGCCCCATCTGAGTCCCCGTCAGGATCGTGCGCTCGAGAACCAATTGCGTCGGCGTATGCGTGATGTTCCCCGCCGCATGCGTGATCTCGATTTGGTGGGTCGCGAGTGTCAACGTGCCGAGCGTGGTGGTCGACGGAATCGGCACCTTCGTCACGGGACTCGTCGTCGCCCACGTGCCCGTTCCGCCGGTGATCAACGACGACAGGGTGCAGTCGAGTGGGATGATGACGTCCGCGTTCGCGGTCGCGTTGAACTGGAGAAGCGCGAACGTCAGCACTTGCGTCGGCGGTGCGATCGCCGCCGAGACGCTCAATCCGGCCGGGAACGGGCCCAGCGTGACTGGATTGCCCGACGTCGGATCGATGACCGTGTATTCGATGTCCCAGTTGCCGGACAAGACGTCGCTCGCCTGTTGAACGTCGACGCGCTTGACCGCGGTCAGCGCAATGGGCTCCGGAATGTCCTGCGCACCTGGATCCAAGGATTGATCACTGCAGACGATCGGGCCCAGATCGACTCCGACACCCGTCGGGAGGTCGTAGCAGTCGACGCGGATGTTCCCCAACGCGTTCTTGCGATAGAACGCGACGAACGACTTGTCGACCTGGCCGAGGTGGAGCAGTCCCGACCTCGACATGAAGTCGACGCCGATGTTCTCGGCGCCGTCGATCGCGTCGACATTGGTATCCGAGCGCACCGGGGACCCCACCTCCGCGAACAGGCTCGCGGGCGCGTCGAACGCGACCAACTGGTCCGGCAGACCCGTCGAGCGGCGCAGGCAGACGAGTTCTTGTTGTGGATCTCCGTCCACGTTCTGGCCCGTCGGGAACAGGTACTCTTCGGTTCCCACGTGGCCGAACGTCGTATCGCTGCGAATCGGGAAGCCCAGCGGACGGTTCTTCTTCGGTGGCAATTCGCGCACGATCAGCGAGCGCGAGCCATCCAGCGCTTCCAGGATGATCGCGACTTCGTCAGCGGCATCGTCGTCGACGTTGATGGCCCCCATCGCGACGATCTTCGGCGCGCCCACGTACAGGCCCAGATCGTTTTTCTTGGAGCTGGCGAGCAGCTTGGCCTTCTTGCCGAGCTTGAGCGGCGTCGAGTACACGCCGAGTTCCAGTTGATGCGTCTTCAGGTTCTCCCGAACCACGACCGTCTCGCTGGTGCCGTCGCCCTCGCGGTCCGCGGTGAAGAAGAAGCGGACGGGCTTCTTGCCGCCGAACGCTTGGAACTTCACGTCGCTCGCCTTGATCGCGCCGATGCACTCGGTCGTGTTGGACGGAGCGAAGTCGTGCGACTGCAAGAACGTGTTCTTGCCCGACTTACCGGGGAATTCGCGCACCATCGACAGTTGGTCGAAGTTCGTCGACTGCGCCAACGCACAGGCGACGAGAAGAGCGGTCAACATGAGAGCACCACCTAGCGTTCCGGGTCAGGTCGCAGGCTGAATCAACAAGTCAAACCTAGTCCGGCCCCGGGTTTCGGGCAAGCGTCAGGTCGGCGCCGGGGGCAGAAACTCCGCCGGGCTGCCACCCCGCGTCACCGCGAGTTCGCGCGTCCGACCGCGGACCACTGCCCTCCGCTCAACCCTTCGCGGGCTGGCGCCCCGACCACTCGAGCATCTGGGTCTCGATCGAGCACGGATACGAGATCGTCGCATCGATCACGGTGCCATCGGGCGCCCGTACGGCTTCGAGACGTGGGAACACGAACCCGGTGTAGGCCGCGACGTCGAGCTTGGCATAACGGGCCAACACCTCGTCGCGGAGCTTCGGGTCGAACTTGACGCCGTAGTCGTCGAACAGGCGCTTCGTGCCCGCGTAGTCGCCGGTGCTCTTCAACTTCTGGACCAACGCCAGCAACCGCCCCGCTGCGTCGCGCCACTTCTCGGCCGACGTCACGCGCATGTAGGTCTTGCCATCTTGCGTGACCGTCTCGATGGCGTCCGAGTTCGCCGCGATCCACCGCACCACCATCTGGCGGTTGCGCATGTGATCTTCTTCGAGCTGATCGCCGTGCTTCATGCGCCGCAACTGCTGCATGCCGCCGTTGCGCGTGTACTGCTCGTACGCCGCGAGCGCGCCTGCTGCCGGATCGGACAACAACCCGAGCTCTTGCAGCTTCGGATCCATCATGAACCACAGCGCGACGAGGTCCGCACGCGCCTCTTCGAGCGCCGAGTAGTTCTCCTTGATGAACGTCGCCGGATCGCCCTTCGCGCTGTCGTCCTGGCGACCCGACGCATGGCCGATCACCTCGTGCATGTTCGTCAGCAAGTCGCTGGTCAGCGCCTGCCAGCGTTCCGCGCGCGCGGTCTCGGCCGCGTCGAAGCAGAACTCGGCCCGCGCCGAGCCCGGCGTCGACTTGTCGTACGCCTCGACGATGTTCGCGAGGCTGACGCTCTTGCTGCCGTAGTGCTCGCGGATCGCCTGGTCGTTCGGCAGGTTGATGCCGATCGGCGTCACTGGTCCCGAGTCGCCGGTCTCGACGATCACGTCGATCGAGCGCGCCGAGATCCCCTTGACGTCGGCCTTCTTGAACCGGTCGTCGTACGGCATGTGGTCTTCGAACCACTTCGCATTGGCGGCGATCGACTTGATCAGTTCGGCCTTCTTCGGGTCCTCGTACGAGACGATCCCTTCCCAACCGCCCTTGATGCCGCGCGGGTCGACGTAGACCTCGACGAACGAGTTCACGGTGTCGACCGGCGAGTCCTTGTCGGCGACCCACGCGATGTCGTACGCCTCGCGATCGGCGCGTTCGCCGGTGCGATAGAAGCGGACTTGCGCTTCGAGCGCCTTGCGCATCGGCTCGGTCGCGTACGGCATCGCCGCCTCGAGGTGGCCGATGATCGTCTCGATCTCCTTCGCGTAGAGCCCCGGCAACACGCCATCGGAGGCGGAGCCCGCGCGCCACGGCACTTCGGCGACGCGGCCGCCCTCTTTGACGATCGTCGAGTTCAGGGCGTAGCGTTCGGCGAACCCCTCGAGGTCGCGCATCGTCACGCCCGGCCCGTAGAACGTGCACGCGGACGCTTCGAGGATGTCCTGGCCGCCTTCGGGGTTCTTCGCCGTCACCATCGGCTTGAACGCGGGATCGAACAGCAGCGGCGCGAGGCGGGTCACGAGGTCGCGCGGCGTCTCGCCCGGCCGCAACGGCAGACGCGCTCCGTTCTTCGCCGCGGTTTCGGCGGCGGCCGTCAGCGAGCCGGCATCGCCGGCCATCACGAACTTGCGCGCCGTGATGTTGTTGTACGGGCCGTTGTTGACCCAGAACAACTTCGCGTAGTGCCGGACGTTCGCGAGCGTCGCGGGCTCGACGTCCGCGGGATGCGTCAGGACTTCCTCGACGAGATCGCGCACCACGCGGCCGTCGGCGCAACGCTGCGTGAGGTAGATGTCCCGACCCGCGAGAGCCGCTTGGTAGAGGTGCCAACACAGCACGCGCTCGTTGGTCCCGAGATTCTCGAACCCGTCGGCGTAGACCTGGACGATCGCGACGTCGTCGACGCGCTCGAGCAGGTACGGGCGGTCCTCGCTCATCGGCAACAATCCACAGGACGTGATCAGCAACAGGCTCGTGACGACAACGCTTCGCGACAGCATGAGTGCGCACTCCAAACGCGGACGGCTCGCGATTCTGTCAACCTCCGCGCCTCCTGCGAAGCACGTCGTTCGACGTGCTCGGAAGAAGGCCCGTGCGTCATTCCTTGCGCAGATCCGCGCAGGCCGCGGTGATTTCGGCACGCTCCACCTCGTCGAGGCGTCGGCCGCCGAACCGCGAGCGCTCGAACCACGGCAGGAAATGCGCCCAACGCTGCGCGCTCGCGCCGATCGCCGCGCCGACGTTGCGCGCGAACTCCTGCAGAGTCTGCGGGCGTCGGATCACGATTCCGCGCTCCCGGAACACGTCGAGCCATTCCGTCTGCAGTCCCTCGTCGATCGAGCGGATGACGTCTTGTCGTTGCGCGCGAGAGGCCCTTCTGCGCTGTGTGATCCTGACCAAGAACCAGGTCGCGGCGAGGACGCCGAAGACGACGAACACCAACCACCGCACGAACGGCAGCACGATCGGAGTGATGATCTCGTCGATCAGCCACATCAGCGCGGTGCGATGCTGCGGTTCATCCGTCGGAGTCGCGTCGTCTTGGTTCGCGTTCAGATCCGCCGCGGCCGCATCGAGGTCCGCGTCCAGCGCCGGCGGAGTCGCGTCGAAGGGCACCCATCCCACGCCTTCGAAGTGCACTTCGACGAATGCGTGCGCATCACGCGCCCAGACGTCGTAGACGCGCCGTTCTTCGTCGTAGTCGCGCACCATGTAGCCGACTGCGAGCCGCGACGGCAAACCGGCTCGACGCAGCAGTACCAGCGCCGCCGTCGCGAACTGAGCACACTTCCCGCGCCGTTCGCGCGCCAACACGCTCACACCCGCGAGCCCCCCCACGGTCGCCCGGACGTCGTAGCGAAATGCGTCGCTCGCGAGCCAGCGCGTGATCGCCTCGACCCGCTCGAGATCCGTTCCCGGCGTCGACAGCGCCTCGCGAGCGGCCGCGTACAGCAGCTCGTCGTCCGCGAAGCGCGGTGCACGTTCGAGATCGCGCGCTGACGTCGGACGCGTGCGCAATGGCCGCAGCGCGGCGCGCTCGGTCGACGCCCAGACCAGCGCCCGCCGCGCCACGAGATGTGGGACCCGACACACGAACCGCTGCGTCCCGACGCCGGGAGGAGCGATGGCCAGATCGCCGCAACCGAGGCGGCGGAGCTCGAACGTCTGGTTCGGACTCGACTCGACGCGCAGTGACACCGCGGGCTCGATCCGAGGCACGAGCGCATGGAGTCCCGCTTGCGTTCCGCTGCCTGCGCGCAGCTCGATGGGCTCACCGTCGATCGTCAGCACCACGTCGTCGTCCGCTGGGCGCGTCGAGAACCTCGCGTACGCCGCGCCGTTCGCGCTCGTTGCGAGCACGTCGACGACCTGCGCGTCGCGCCCCGTCCACGACTGCCACGGTGCCGGCGGATGGAACTCGGACATCAGGAATGCGTCCTGCACCGGCAGCGGCTGACCTTCGATCGTCGTCACCGCGACTTGGAATCGATGGATGCCGCCTTCGATGCCCGTGGGTTCGCTGGGGAGGATCTCGGGTTCGATGCGCGGCCGCGCGTTCGGATTGGCTCCGCGCAGGAACGCGGGCCGCCCGATGTCGGAGCCTTCGTCCGAGGTCGGTGCAGCCGCGGCGCCCCACTCCCGCACGCTCGCGGACAGCGTGCGCGTGGCGTGGTCGAGGACCAGCATCAACGCGACGCAACCCGCGCCGAACGAAACCAGCGTCCACGAAGCGCGCGGCGAGGCGGCCGCGGTGGTGCTCGCACCGACGCCGATCTGAGGAGCGGCCGCCGCGCTGGTCCGCGCGCGCAACAACGCCGCGAGCACGCCCGACGCCAAGATGCCCGCCCCACGCAGCGTCGCATCGCCGAACGTCATCGACGTCAAGACCAGCCCCAACGTCGTCGCGATCACGCGCCCGATGTTCTGCCCACGCCACGCGTCGACCACGAGCGTCGCGATCAGCGCGATGCCGAACAACGCGAGCGATGCATCGTCGATCAGAGCGACGATGCCGAATCCTCCGAGCAGCGTGACGCACAGCAACACGAACGGGCGATCCGTCCAGCGCTCGCCTCCGCGCCGCTTCGCGCGCCAAGTCGCACGCAGGCCCACGCCGCATGCGCAGGCGGCGAGCCCTTGCGCCCACCGTCGCGACGAACTCAAGGCGTCGAAGCCGTGGAACCACCACATCAGCGCGAGCACGACGCAGAAGATCGCCGCGATCACGCCGCAGTCGCGGATGGCGCGGGGCGCGGCGCACGCTTCGGTGGTCGCGCTCATGCGTGACCTCTCCACGTGCGGCCGGCGAAACCGATCCAACGCGCCATGGTCGAAGGTCGCATCACGTCGAGTTCGACGATGCCGGGAGCCAAGGCGACGCGCGCCCCGGCGTGAACCACGCAGCTCGCGTCGAGCGGAATCGGCACTTCAGCCGGATCACCGAAGCGCGGCGCCAGCGTCGCCAACTCCCGTTGGATTGCCCGCGTGCCGTGACGGTGACGCGCAGCGACGAGCGTCGACGCGCGTTCGCCGACGATCGTGAAACGCACCGGATGGCCTTGGGCATGGAAGTGCTCGACCAGGCTCGCGGCAAGGCGCACCGCGCGCTCGAACGCCCAATGCGTTCGGACGCGGACTCCGTCGACGCGCGTCAGCAGTACGAGGTGCATCGCCGCCCGCGCACTCGCTTCGAACTCGCGCGCGACGCGCACTCCGCGTTTCGCCGTCAACTTCCAGTGGATGAGGCGCTCGCTCTCTCCGGGGCGCCATGGCCGGACCGCGGCCAGGTGCTCCTCCGCGCGCGGCTTGCGTTTGCGGCGCGCGGCGTCGTACGCGCCGAGTCGCATGGCGTCGGCGTTGCGCAACCGATCGAACGCCGGCAGCACGAGCAGCCGCACGGGCAACACGAACGTCCGAGTGAGCTCGAACCAGCGAAACGGTGCGGATGAGACCAGCGTGACGTTCGCGACTTCGCGCGGACCGCGCAGACCGAAGCGATGGCTGCCTCGCAGCGCCAGCGACGTGCCGCGTTCGAAGCGCGCGACGACCGCCAGCGGACGCGCCGAGCGGCCGTCGAATGCGACGCGGACTTGGACGTCCTGCGGGACCAAGAGCGGCCACGAGACGTCGAGGCGGAGGTCGAACGCCATCGCTTCGCCGACGCGGATCTCGGTGGGCAGTTCGATCGCGCACGTCAAACCGCGGAGATTGAGGACGAGGTAGACGCCGCTGACCACGAGCCCGGTCGCCAGGAATGCGAACGGCAGCGCCAAGACGTCGATCCGCACGACCGTGAGGATTCCCACGACGACGGCGAGCGCCGTCATCAGGGCTCCCGCGCCCGTCGGGCCGCGCGTCGTGATCGTCGTCGATTGCATCGCCGCGTTTCCTCGCCCGCTGTCCTTCGCTCCGGAACGAATGTGCCGACGCGCGTGCGCGCGGCCTCCTAAATCGAAGTTCACGATTCTGTCATGGCTGCGGCCGGCTGCGAACCGCGCAGGCTTCGTCGGATCGACTCTCCGACTCTTTCCATTGAGTCGCCTCGTCGATCCTCCTCGCCTGCGCGCTTCTCGCTCGGCCTCGCGGCATAACAGAATCGTGAACTTCGATTTAGCGCGGAACGGGGACCTTGCCCAGGATCTCGTTCAGCCGCTCGGTACTGGCGACGATCGGCGTTTCGTCCGTCCCGCGCGTCAGCACGCGATGCGCGAGCACCGGCACGACCAGTTGCTTGACGTCGTCCGGCACGCAGTAGTCGCGACCTTCCAGGAACGCGGCGGCCTGCGCGGCGCGACGCAGCCCGAGCGCCGCGCGCGTGCTCGCGCCGAGGGCGAAGACTTTCTCTTCCCGCGACGCTTCGACGATCGCCAACAGGTATTCGATCAGCGGAGCTTCGATGCGGATCGAGCGCACGTGCGCTTGCCACGTCGCGACGTCGGCGACGGTGGCGACCGCGCCGAGCGCGGCGAGCGGAGGAGCTTGCTGATGCCGCGCGAGGATCTCGCGCTCGACGTCCTTGCTCGGGTAGCCGAGTGCGACTCGCACCAGGAAGCGATCGAGTTGGGATTCCGGCAACGGGTACGTGCCTTCGACCTCGATCGGATTCTGCGTCGCGACCACCACGAACGGCGACGGCAGCGGATACGTCGTGCCGTCGATCGACACCTGGGCTTCGTTCATCGCTTCGAGCAGCGCGGACTGCGTCCGCGGCGTCGCGCGGTTCAACTCGTCGGCGACCACCACGTGGCCGAAGATCGGCCCTTTCTGGAAGCGGAACGTCCCGCTCGCCGGATCGAGCACCGACACGCCGAGCAGGTCCGCGGGGAGCATGTCCGACGTGCACTGGATGCGACGGAACGAAGCGTCGATCGAGCGCGCGAGCGCTTGAGCGAGCGTCGTCTTGCCGGTTCCCGGCAGGTCCTCGATCAGCACGTGCCCCTCGGCGAGCAAGCCGACGACGACGAGGCGAACGGCTTCACTCTTCCCCGCGATGACGCGTTCGATGTTGCGGACCAGATCCCCCGGTTGCGGCATGCCTTCTCCGATCATCGCCTGAGGCCGAGCTCGAGCACCGCGCTCACGAAGCTGGATTCGCGCTGCCGCGCGACGACTGCAGCGCCGGCGCCAGCACGCGCCTCGACAGTCGTACCAGCCACGTCGACAGCACGAAGATCCCGACCCACTTGAATCCGTCCTCGACGGTGTACGTCGCCAGTCGCCACAGCCCCGGAATCGACGTATTCGTCGGGATCGCGTCGCTGACGACGGACGCGCCGAAGCAGACGATGGCCGTGGCGAACAGGACCGGCTCTTCGCACCGCAGTACGTCGCGGAAGCGCACGAGCAACACGCCGAGCCACAGGGCTTCGCTGCCGATCACGGCCAACTCGGGGATCCCGAGGATGCGCGGGCCCACGGCGTCATGGATCAGGAACGCGTCGTCGACGCAGAGCCACGCGCAGAGCAGGCCGAACGCGACGGCGCAGGCCGCGCGGCGCTCCGTCCGATGCGCGCCGCGAAACGTGCCGGCGAAGATGCCGCACGCGGCAGCCATGCACCACAAGAGGATGCCGGCGGTGGAGATCAGACCGGCGTACGGCGGCAGTGCGCCTTGCGTCACGGGATCGACCGTCAGCACTCCGACTTCGACACGCGACTGGATCGCGATGACCGCGAGAACGGCCACCGGGAACCAGAGCACGCGACCGACGACACCCCACGACGATGCACGCCCACCCATGGCGGCGCATTGTGGCGATCGGAATCGGAGAAGCGTTCGGTCAGGCGATCAAAAAGAGCGCGCGACCGGCGGCAGGCGCCGACTCGCCGCGGCTCCGAGGCCGGCATCACGTGTGTGCCGCCCCGCGAGCCTCGTCGAATCGGCGCCTTGGGTCGCCGTGGGCTCGGTTCAGAGGCCCGCGTCGAGCACCACCAAAGCCGATGCGGCATGGAGATACGCGACACCCGCCAAATCGACGTAGGCCGGTTGCAGGTGGATCGTCACCCCCTCGAGTCCCGGCGGCAACGCCGGCAGCACGACGGAGAACGCGTCGCCATTGCCCGGCATCGGCGGCAACGCGAGGTCGCCCATCGGCAATCCCAGATGCAGCGCGCCGGAGAACGATGGCGCGCGCAACGTCTGGAACGACCCGGCGAAGAACAGGATGCGCGCATCGCCGGGCTCACCCGAGAACTTCAACGTCACCGACTGACCGGCGCGCACCGGGCTCTGCGCGTGGAAGGACCGTGCCGTGCCGGCCTCCACGCTGAACGAACCCGAGGACTCGTCGGTCGAAGCGCCATCGTTGCCCGCGCCGCACGCTCCAGCCTTCGCCCCGCCGACACCGCCGTCGACGCTCGTGTCGACGACGACGACGTGCGGATCGTGCGCGGCGAGGACCAACGCGACTCCTCCGTCGCCGCCGGCGACGCATGGCCCACCGAAATCGATGCCGTCGCCGCCGGCCCCACCGCCGAGGAGCGAACCCGAGCAGAACAAGGTTCCACCATCCAGCAGAACACCGATCCCGCCGATTCCCGCGGGGTTGGCCAGAGTCGACGCGGCGAGGCCTTGGCCGCCGACGGCCGTCACGCCGTGGAACGACAGCGTCGCGTTCTGCGCGACCACCGCGATGCCGCCGTCGACTTGCGTCGTGGGATCGCCCGGAGCGCCGTAGAACTCGCACGCGTGAGCGATGACCTCCGCGCCATTCAGGTCGAACCCGGTGTTGAACCCGTCGACGGCGACGGACTCGAGCCACACCACGGCACCCCCACCGACGCGCAGTCCCACGTCGGTCCCACTTCCGGGCGCCGAACTCGACACCGCGATTCCCTGCACCGTCACGCGCGTCGGTCCGAGGGACCCTTGGATCGTCAGCGCCGGCAATCCCGAGATCGGGGACGCTCCGAGCACGACCGAAGCCCCGGCATCCGCGACGATCGACAACGACTTCCCGTCCACCAGGACCTGGTCGTACGTGCCGTCCTTCACCAACACGACATCGCCGCTCACGGCCGCGTTCACCGCGGCTTGCAGGCTCGTGAAACTCCCCGGCGTAGCCCCCGAAGCATCGGCGATCCGCACTCCCGCCCCCGCGGTCGCTCCGATCGACACCACCAAGACGCAACACAGCGCCACCGAGCGGACGCCGCCCGGCGCACAACCCATCCAAGAACGCATGAACGCCAACTTCCTCGAGTGCGAGCGGCACCTGGCGCGGCGCCGCCAGTCTTGCCGGGACGCTCCAAGCTCGTCAACCCTCGATTCCGGTCCAGACGCGGCAGACGCCCGAAGGCCCCTTGGCAAACGACTCTCTCCGCGTAGGATCCGCCGCGGG
>JBPOIU010000195.1:0-28267 GCA_052034255.1 Planctomycetota bacterium
CGGTCGCGTCTCTTCAGCAGGGCGAGCATGCGCTCGCGGATCGTCGTCGCCATCGCCGGCACCTCCGGCGCGGACTCTCGATCAACGCCTCAGCGCCGACAAGGTGCGGTTCGCCGGACGCGTACGCTGGTTCGTGATTTACCTTGAGCTGAGCACGTGGCGAAATGGAGTCGTTCTGAGGGACTTCAGCGACGCGTCGGATGAACGGCTCGACGATGGATTTCAGGATGAAGACAGCAAGGAGCTTCCGCTCCGCATTCGACGCGCGGTGCGCAAGGTGCCGGCCAGGATCTCTGGAAGTCTCTCGCTGGTGTTCCAGCGATAGGCGATTTCGCTTGTTCTGACCATACGGGCTCTGATCCCGCTCAAAGAAGTGTCTTCCGCTGCGCCATTACGTAGCGGTAGTCACTTCTTTGTGCGGGACACGTCGCCGCGCAACACTTGGTGAGGTCGAGAACGTGGATCAATCAGGTTGATTCACGTTCTCAGAGTCCGCGAGTGAGCTTCGAAGTTCGCTAGTCGATGCCGGATGACGGCTTCCGTGCCTGATGTGCAACACTGCGACCAGATCGTCGCGAACCAGGTAGATCACTCGATAATCCCCTCGGATGAGGTGACGTATGGGAGCGCCTTGCAACTCCACGCTCTCCGGCGCCAGTGGACAACGCTCGGCAAACTCCGAAAGCGTGCCGATCGCGTCGAGGAGGTCGCGATACCACCGGCTCGCGTTCAGCGGCTCGCCCTGCGATTCGATCCATGCGTAGATCGCGTGCGCGTCTTCGAGCGCGGGCCGCATGATTCGAACATCGAAGCTCATTCGCCTTTGCCGACCTCGGGGTGACGCTTCCGCATCTCTGCATCGAAGTCCGCGAGCGAGACGTGATCTCCAGCGTCGAGAGCGGCAAGTCCGCGGCGAATGCCCTGGAGCGCTTCCGCGCGCTCGAGAGCCTTCACCAGTTTCTCGTAGGCGGCCGCGTCTTGGACGACGAGTTTCGGACGGCCCGCTTCGGTGAGCACGTGTGGGCGACCGTCCTGAGCGATGCGAGTCGAGAGGTCGGAATCGCGGCGAAAGTCCGTGATGCTGTGAATGTCGGTCGGCTGGATCATCTTAGGCCCCGCATTGGAGCAGCTTCTGCGCTGCTTGAAAGACGCTAGCGCATGTATCGACGGCTGCCAAGAACCTGCTTGAGTCAGAAGTAACTACCGGCGCGGGCAGGTTCCTTCCCCCTCACGGCTGGGAACGGCGGGATACCCACGATGTGCATCGAGGACATCCATAACTATCGTTTGCACAGTCACCTATGAACCGCATGCAGCCCAAGAACGGTGACACTACGGCCACCGGCATGAGCGCATTCGAAAGGACCCGGAGACTCACGTGCACCGGGTCGCCGAGCGCGCGCCGCTCGGCCCGACCTGGGCGTTCCCGACGCCAGCCGGCGAGCGTTGGCGTGGCGACTCGGTGTATTGGTTCTTCGCGAAGGTCGTGCGCGCGCACGGGAAGCGCTGGACGATCCTCGACCTGCGGCACACGTTTGCGACGCAGCTCGCGGCGAAGGGCGTGTCGCTCGCGAAGATCGCGGCGCTCATGGGCAACAGCCCGGAGATCTGCCGGCGCCACTACGCGCACATCGCGACCGAGGACATGCACAACGACGTCGAGTTCTAGCTCCGCCGGTGGCCGCGCCGTGCTTGGGCACGGCGCGATGCGCGGCCGCGAGCAAGACGCGCTCGAGCTCGCGGCCGCAGCGCCAGCAGACGCGCACGGCGACGTCGTCGTAGCGGTCCCGGTGCCAGACCGCCGAATGCCAGCCGAAACGGCAGGCGATCCGGCGGAGCGCGTCGACGACGAGCTGGAGCTTCGTCGTAGTGTTCATGGGGCTTCCCCCCGGAGATTGCCGGCCGAGCGTTGGCGACGCGATCCGACCCGCCGATCGCTACAACGCGGTCATGGACGACGAGTCGAACTACAGCCGCATTGCCGAATCGCTTGCGCGTCAGCAGTTGCTGGTCACTCTCGGGGCGAGGCTCGCGCGCGTCGCCGACGGCGAAGTGGACATCGAACTCCCGTGGTCCGACGCCTTGCGCCAGCAGCACGGATTTGCGCACGCGGGCGCGATCGCGACGATCGCCGATTCCGCGTGTGGCTACGCGTGCCTTACACGCATGCCCGAGGGATCCGCCGTCCTGAGTGTCGAGTTCAAGATCAACCTCCTCGCGCCTGCAGTTGGCGAGTTGTTCGTCGCACGCGGACGCGCGATTCGCGTCGGTCGCACGATTGGCGTAGCGTCGGCGGAGGTCATCGCTCGATCGACGGGAAAGCCCGATTCGACCGTCGCCGTGATGCAAGCGACGATGATGCGAGTCGACCCGCAAGGCGGCGCGCGCGGCTGACGCGTGCGTTCGCTGGATCGTCGGGCGCTCTCACCGGAAGTCGCCGCACGGACCGCAGCACGGATGCGTCTAGCCTCTCATCAACGCATTCGGCACGAACAAGGGACTCATCGGAATGCACAGAACGGTTCGGGCCGCGCTCGTTGTGTTGGCACTCATCGCCTCCGGACCATCCTGTGCGTCCGTTCCCGGATCCAGCGAGGGACTTGCGCTGGAGCGCCTCGGATTCTCGGGAGCGCCGATCAACTATGGAAACCTCGCAGTCCTGATCACGAGCCAGGACCGGAATTCCGGAATCATCATCGAAGCGAGCCGACCTGAAGTCGTGTTGAGCAGTGAGTGGAGAGAGTTCTCCCTGGAGGATGGCGGTCTCGTGACCGTTGCTTACGTCGAGACCACCAAGAGCATCTCGTCCTTCTACTGCTCGGATGCGCTGGATTCGACGAACGAGATCAAGACGCTGATCGCAGCGATGTCGGGCACCGTGAGGATTCGAGTGTTCGGACCGCAGAACCAATACGGACGGCCTCAAGGTTCGTATGCCGCCGAGATTCAGCTCGACGGCGTCAGAATCGCATGTGTCGCGGATGCAGCACATGGTTGGACCATCACGGATGCTCTGCCGCAAATCCAGGTCGATCTCGTCCTCTGAGGCACGGAGGTTCCTCCTCACCATGAACCCGAGCGAAGCGGGTCCCCGATCCTCCGTCGGTTTGCGCGCACGCATCACCGCCTGCGGTCGAACTCTCGCCGCCGCGTTCGCCCTCGCCTTCTCCTCCTGCGCAACCCCGCCCGACTCGGAACACTCCTCCACGTGGCCAAGCCACATCCCCATCGGCTTCGCGGACTCCGGCATCTGCTTGGGTGACTCGCGCGACTGGAACGGGGCGCGGATCAACTGGGCAGATGGGGAGTTGGGGACGATCAACGGATTGAACGTGACGCTGTGGGGACCACAGCCATCCATCGGCGGCACGGTGAATGGAATCGGTGTCGGCTTGGTCTCCAATGGGGCGGACCACCTTCACGGCGTGTTCGTCAGTGGGTACGGGTCGATCGCGCGCGAGGACGCGATCGGAGTGCAGTGTGCGGGACTCGCGACGCTTGCGAGGAATCGAGCGGGGATCGGGGCGACACTTCTCGCGAACTACGCAGAGGAACACCAAGCCGGCGTCTACGCCGGCGGGTTCTTCAGCGGTTGTGCGGGGACGCACCGCGGGATCAACGTCGCCGGCGCGTGGTCCGCCGTCGGACGCGATGCGACGGGGGTGACGGGGGCGCTCGGTTGGAACGCGCATGGCGGCGACGCGACGGGGCTGGCCGTCGGCGGAATCGCGACGACGTGTGCGCGCGACCTCAACGGTGTCGGGTTGGCGGTGGGAGGGCTCGGCGTGGGCCGCAGCATGCGGGGGCTCATGCTCGCGGGTCTATGCGTCCGCGGATTCGGCTTCGATGACGCCGATGCCGTGGAGTTCGAGCGCACGGAGTTCGCGGATCCGCTGTCCTTGTTGGGTGGAGCGAGGGACCGAGACGACGCCACGGGCTCGACGCTCCGCGGAATCGCGGTCGCGGGGTGGTCCGTCCAGGCCGGTGCGACGAGCGGCATCGCCGCTGCCTTGGGCTCCGTTAGTGCCGATGAGCTGTGTGGGCTCGGGATCGCCGCGTTCAACGACGTCGGAGTCTTGCGCTCGGGATGCACGATCGGAGCGTTCAACGTGGCGCAACGCGTCGAAGGCTTCGGGATGCAGTTCGGCTTGCTGAACTCCATCCCGAGCAATCCGCGGTGGGCGCGGTGGCTGCCGCTCGTGAATGCGTCGATGGGATCGGCGAACGCCGACTCCGAGTGACTTCCACCCGTCGAGTTGCATCGCTCGCCGCGCAATCCCCGCTGCCTTCGCGCGCCAATGAGTTTCGACGAAATCCGGCAACTCGAGGCTCCGTCTCCCGAATCGACGTAGCCTTCGAACATGCAAACGATTCTTCTCGTCCTCATCCTCGTGTTGTTGTTCGGCGGTGGCGGTTTCTACTGGGGAGGTCCGACCTACTTGGGCGGCGGACTCGGTTTGGTGCTGCTCATCTGCCTGATCATCTTCCTGATGGGTGGATTCCGCCGCCGATAGCCGTGCCTTCGAGGGTTCGCGCCGACTTGGCCGCTTCACGCACCGAACTCGTCGATCCTCCTCGCCCGCGCACGCCTCGCGCGGCCTCGCGGCATCACAGAATCGTGGACTCCGATCCAGCGCGGGTGCGCCGGCACGCCGTCGTGGGTCCACGGCTCGAGCGCAGCGGTGAACGCCGCCACGAGACCATCTTCCGCCCAGTGGCAGTCCCCGAGCAGCCGAACCAACGTGGCGAGCTCACGTCGCGACTCGACGTGCCAGAGGGCGTCGAGTCGCTCACGCACCGCATCCGCGTTCGCCGGAACGGAGGTCACTCCTTCGCGCCTCGCTGCTCGATCTCGCGAGCCGCGGTTTCGGCGTAGCACATGCCGATGGGTCGAACCTCGACCGCCCAACCGAACGCACCGGGTCGCTCGGCGTCCGCCCCGATCGACAGGTTTCCGGAGAACTCTGCGCGTCCGCCACTCCGCGCTCAAGGCGCCGCGCGCGAACGACCTGCTTATGCCCGTTTCAAGGCTCGTCGCGCGTTCCGAGACGAAGTTCATCGCGCCGCGGGGAGCGAACGTCGAGTTCGAGCTCGACGGCGACGGCACGGTGAAACGCGCGGTCGTCGAGCACGGCCCGTTCCTGATCCCACTCGAGCCGAAGTGACGCGACGCGCGCATCGGGAAGCCCACAACCACCGCACGATGGTCGTGGGGTTCGAGGGATGAACGTTGACAACCGATCGTCGCCTGTCGATGGTGCGGCTTCGTCCTGGCCGACGAAGGATCGCGGGCGACCACACGATGACGGCACTTCCTCGATGAACCGACTCGTCGCGTGGACCGCCGTGCTGAGCGTCTTGGCCGGCTGGATCGCCACCTGTTTCGTCGTGGCGGTCGGGCTTAGGGTGAATGCGTATCAACGCGAACTCGTCGAGATGGCGTTGCGCGCTCGCGATCCGATGTTCTCCCTGTACTGGCTCTTCGTACTTCCCGCATTCGGCGCGTACTCGGTCCTCGCCATCCGCTTCGCATTGCGCCGCGGGCGGCGTGCCGTATGGATCGTCTCGGCGATTCCGTGCGTCGGAGTCGTCGCCGCAAGCGTCGCGACCTGGATCGCGTACGGCAGGCTCAGCGTCTACGGAAGCGGCCTCTGCGTAGGCGCGCTGTGCCTCGCGGTGGGAGCGACGGCGGTGGCGCTCGGCTTGCTCCGTGAACGAGAACATGGATCGCGCGCGGAGCGCGGCGCCGGACGGTCCGCGATTGCGCGAGCGGGCGCTGGGGCGGAGAGTGATCGGGGTTGAGTGCGCGCGGAGTTCCGCGAACTCGGCGCGTGCCCGCTGTGTCCGGCGGGCGTCAACGCCCGTCCTTCATCCGACGGATCACGAAAAGCGGGTCCGCCACGGCGTGCGACCGTGACGGACCCGGGTTCCGCGTGCGCGTCGTGCGCTCGCCTTACGGTTTCCGAAGCAGCACGAAGTATCCGAAGTACTGCTTGCTCCAGATGTACGCGGAGCCGACGCGCTTGCGCAGGCGGACTTGCGCCAGGCCCGCGGGCGAGTTCGTCGGGATCTTCACGCGCAGATGCCGCGGGTCGATGACGATCACGTCCGTGCCGGTGATCGTCTGCGTCACCCCGCCTGCGAAGCGGAGTTCGACGTAGGTCACGCCGGTGAGGTCGGCGCCCTCGAAGATGATCCAGTCGCCACGTCGGCCACCGATCCGCGGCCACCCATCGGTGATCGTGGGCAGATCGGATGCGTCCATGTCGTTCCGCCAGAACACGACCTCGTCACTGAACGGGTTCATTGCGAGGTCGAGGTCGCCGTCGCGATCCGGATCGATCGCCATCATGTCCTGACAATCGACCGTGGGGCGGATCCAACGACACAGCTCGTCGGTCGCGTCCACGAACTCACCCGCGTTGCCCTCGGCTGGTCCGATGAAGCCGTCGTTGTTGACGTCGCTGCCCTTGTTCTGGAAGAACCGCGGCACGTTGTTGCCGATCGCGAGCACGAGGTCGAGGTCACCGTCGGCGTCGAAGTCGAACAGGCACGGGTACTTCGCTTCGTCGAGCAGATTCGTCGTCGAGTTGGGCGCGAACGCCGAGTGGATCGCGTCGTCGAGAGCCGACGCTGCGATCGGCACGTTCGCCGTGTAGAAATCCGCGAAGTACGGTGTCGTGCCCGCCGTCGTGTACTGGTTCAACAGCAGCGACGGATACGCTCGAGCCGGTCCGGCGGCATGCGTCGTCACGACGTCGACCTTGCCGTCGTTGTTCACGTCGCCCCAGGCCAAGCCGAACGAGTCCGGCGGCTGATTCGGGTTGCCGTTGAGGTTCGCGATCGACGGCGCCGCATTGCTCACCGCGACCAGGACACCCCAGTCGGCGCTTCCTTGATTCATGAACACCAGGTCGTTCGCTTGCGCGAGCGTCGCGATGGTGACGCCGACTTCGTGTTGACGACCGTTCGTCGTGTAGAGGTCGAGCGCACCGTTGTTGTCGATGTCGATCAACGCGCTGTTGCCGAGGCTCCGGTTCCAGGTTCCGCTGGTCCCGCCCGTCGGCGAGGTTCGCATCTTCGTGTTGAACATGTCCTTCAGCCACACGGTGCCCGACGCGTAGACGTTTTCCAGGTACATGAACCCGAAGCACACTTTGTCGAGCGTCGTGATGCCGGTCGGCATGTACTCGCCCGAGCCCGTTCCGAGGACCGGCGTCATGCCGAGCGCGCTCGGATTCTGGACCTCGAACGAATGCACGATCGCGTCCGTCTTGCCGTCGTTGTTGAGATCGCCGGGGACGATTCGATCGAGCAGTCCCGGGATCGGGTACGCGGTCCGACCGTTGGGGTCCACCCGCGCGTCCATCGGGTACTGGAAGCCCGGCACCGTTCCCGACGTGTTCGCCCAGGGGAAGCCGACTTCCGCCAAACGCGAGTACGGGTTGCTCGCACCCGTGCCGTCGTTCTTGAACACCTTCAACGGCGACGAGAAGGCCGCGCCGTTCGCTCCGCCATGTTGGATCGGCTTCGAGGGGAACCAATCACCGACGGTGATCAGGTCCGGCCAGAAGTCGCCGTCGAAGTCCGCGAACGCCGTGTCTTCCATCCCGCGAGGGATCAGGCGACCCCGTCGGTTGTCCGTGGCGCCTGGCGTACCAGGCGAGACGAAGTCCAGGTGGTCGTCACCCATCCCGTTGAGGATCGACGGAACGAAGAAGTTGTAGGCACGGGAGGCCTGCGCGGAGTCCAAGTAGCCGTCTCCGTTGCAGTCGGCGAAGTCGAATCCGTAGCCGAACTCGTTGCCCGGCATGCGGTCGTAGCTTCCGTCTTGGACGAACGTCGTGTTGCCATTGAAGTTGTAGGGAAGCGACGACTGCGTCGCGGATCCAAGATGCTGGACGAGTAGGGAATCGGTGCCGTGGAACCGATTCCCGGTTCCGACGAACAGATCCAGCGAACCGGAGGCTGCGCCTTCGCCGGAGCAGAAGTCTGCGAGTGCGGCACCGCGCGCCCACGCCACCGGAACGACTCCGACGTTCCAGAACGGCTGCATCGAGGTTCCGTAGTCGTTCGCGAGCACCGTCACGTTTCCGGCGTACGGGTCGGAGGCGTGTTTCAGGATGTCGCGGCCGTTGACGAGCAGGATGTCCAGCTTCCCGTCTGGGCCGTTGTCTTCCGGATTCGTAGACGTGTTGCCGTTCGGGCGGGTCACGTCAGCGAGCAAGACTTGCTGCGTGAGCGGTTTCGTCGCGTCGATCTCCTGCGTGGCCGTCGTGAAGAACGTCGAGCCGACGTTGTCGAACACCAGGGTCGTCGTGTTCCAACGGTACGCCTCCAACGGATGGTCGTCGGCCACCGGAATGTTCAGGACGTTGGTGTATCCGTCGGACCCCGCGTTCCCGAACACGATCGCGGGAGTGCCGTGACCGAACAGCCGTCCCAATGCGACGCTTCGCGAATCGCTCGGCGTCGTGGAGAGGACGATCAATTCGAACTTGGCGCTCCCGTCGTTGCGCAGGACGTAGTCGAGGCTCTCCGTTCCCGCTGCCGCGTTCCGCGGCTTGCGGTTGGCGACGACGACGTCGGGGTCACCGTCGAGATCGATGTCTCCCGCGGCGACGTCCCACGTCGCGTCGCTCCTCGAGTAATCGACGAAGCCTGACCCGTTGATCAGCATCGCCTGATTCGCGATGTCGAAGTTGCCGGTGGTCGCGTTGAAGAGCAGCAGGTAGTTCTGCGCGCCGACGAAGTCGTCTCCGGTGTGTCCGACGAACAAGTCGAGGAACCCGTCGCCGTTGAAATCCGCCCAGCAGACGCCGGAGCTGTGGCCCTGTCGTACGGAAAGCGGGATCCGCGAACTCTCGTCCGTCCATGCCGCAAGGACAGGGTCGTAACGCAACAGTCGGTCGCGTTCGAGCTTGGCGGCCAACGTGGGGTCCGCGAACGTCGCCAGCGGGTAGCCGACGCCCGCAGTGATGTAGAGCACGTCGAGGCGATACGAAACTGGGCTCGACCCATACGCCGGGATCGCTTGTTGATGATGAGCCGGGACGATCGTGTACGCCGGGACGGTCGGTGTCGTCGGTGTCGTCGCGGCGGGCAACGTGCCGAAGGCGCCGCGAGTCGCGGAAATCGGATCCGCGTTCTGAGTCGGATCGAGGCTCCAGTAGTTCGCGTCGATCTGGTCGTTGTTCTTCACACCGACGAAGAACGTGGGATCGGGATAGAGGTCCGAGATGGACGGAGTGCCGCCGATCTGTGAGTTCCGCGCATTCACCAGAATCTGCACGCCGCGGTCGGCGACCGATCCGAGCGCGATCTTGCGGAGTTCACCCGACCCGAGCGCGACGCCCGCAGGCGGGACGAACTGGGCTTCGTTGAACAACACGACTTCGGGATGACTCCCCGTTTGGCCGGGAAGCACGACGAGCTCGTGGGCCAGGACGAACGCGGTATTCGCGTTGTCTTCCCAAAATAAATGTCGTTTCCATACCGCGTGACCGTTCGGAGCGGGCGACTGGAAGTCCCATGCCCAAGGTTCGAAACGGTGGTCGGGGTCGAGGACGGGACTCTGCCCGCTCGCGGTGTGAATCCCGAACGCGAACACGGACACGGCGACCGAGGCGGCCGCGATGCGTACGCAATACGAAGACATGATGAACACTCCGAAGCGGCGGGCGCTGGCGCAGGCGAAGCGCCGCTCGAGTTGTCCGTGATCATGCCGAGCGCCACGCACTCGACAAGCGTTATTTTCGGAGTGGCGCCCGCGGAGTGATGTTTCCACATGCCGAATCGACAGCGTTCACGGTCGTTGCGTCGACGTGCGACTTCATGTGAACCACGTTCTGCACCGTCACGAGGAGGACCTCGCGCGGGCAGCGGAACCGGATCGGCAGCGTGTCGGCGAGCCCTCGGCTGACGTACATCGTCGAGCCCGCGCGTTCGAAGCGCGGGCCCGTGTAGCGAGCGAACCACGCTCCCGGGAAATGACGGCCGCGTACGTCGCCGACGATCATCTGGCCGCCGTGGAGATGGCCGGCGAACACGATGCCGTAGCCGAGCGCCGCGGCGGTCTCGAACACCTCGGGATGGTGCGCGCAGAGGATGCGTCGTTGCGGACGATCGTTCGAGCGCCGCGTCGGAACGCCGTCGATGCAGACTCCCGCGACGCGCAGTGAGCGGTGTGGGAGCCAGCGTGCGCCTTCTTCGGTGACGATCGCGGTGATCGCGTCGAGCCAGCGCGCATCGTGATTGCCGGGCACGGCCGCGACGATGCTCCACGTCCGCAGGCGACGGATCCACACGCGCAGTCGCGGCAACGCGCGCGGCGCGTCGATCAAGTCGCCGCCGAGCAGCACGACGTCGGGCCGCTCGCGGATCGTGATCCGCAGCAGCTCGCGCAGTGCGCTCTCCGCGCCCCAAGCTCCGAGATGCAAGTCGCTCGCGTAGAGCACGCGCGTCGTCGGCGTCTCTGCTCCGCGGTCCGGGCCGGCTTCCGCGCCGAACGCGTGCTCGACGCGGACGACGCGTAGCGGCGCCGAAGCTCCGAGTTCGAGGACGCAGGGCGTCGTGGACTCCCGTCGTCGTAGCGACTCATACCAAAGCACGATCGCGAGGCAGCCGACCGCAACGTTGCGCAAAGGGCGACCGTTCGCGATCCACCCGAACATCATGAACGCGGCGATCGGCAAGACGCGCGTCATCACGGTGATCGTGCCGCCGGCGCGGCGATGCAGCGCTCGCGCGGCCGCGGGGCCGCGTCGGCCGAACTCGATCGCCGCGGGGAACGCGAACACCGACCGCGCTTCGATCGCATAGAACGCGAGCACGGTCGCGCCGAGCGCGCAGGCGATCCCCCAAGGCGCCGTCGCCAGGAACGCGCCGATCGCCGCGGCGACGCACTTCGCGTACTTCGTCGTGCCGAGGCGCCGTAGCGCGGTCGCCCTCGACGGCATCGGACTGCCGCGCAGCGTCGCCATCGCGGCGGCCATCCATCGGCCGCCGGCTTCGAAGCTGCGGACGTGCCGCGCGGCACGCTCGAGCTCGGGATGTCGTGCGAGCTCCGCGTCCGCGCGCCGCAGCCAGCCGAGCCCGGAGACGCCGGGCTCAACCACGATTCGTGATCCAGTGGAACCAGGCCAGGAACGCCGCGCCGTTGCCGAACACGATGACGCGATGCAGCGTCGCCTCGTACGGAGTGCACGCCTTGCGGTGGTAGACGAACTCGTCGAGGCAGACCATCACGACCGTGAAGCCGAGCACGATCACGATCGGCGTGAGCAGGCGCGCCGGATTCTCCGCAACGCTCGCGAGCATCATCAGCACGAGCAGCGGCGCGCCACCGAGGCCGAGCGCGACGAGCTCGCCGTGGCGCTCGCGCTTGCTGACGATTCGCTGGCCGGTGACGTGGTAGTGGAGGTCGAGCAACCCTGCGATCAGTGCGATCGTGCCCGCGACGCCGATCGTCCACAGCGTCCACGGGACGGTCTCGGTGCGCGCCAGGTCGACGAAGCCGGGGCGGCCGGAGACTCGCGTCAATCCCCAAACGAACGCGCTGCCGGGCAGGATCAGCGTCAGGAAGCCGACGATCGATTCCCAAAGCGGGATGAAGCGGCGCTGGGTCACGTCGATGGATCGAGTTGCGTTCATGGTGCTCTGGATCCGGTGCACGAACTGGATGGCGACGACAAGAACTCTGTGTGGCAAAGCGAGTATGGACTTTGCCATGCAAAGCTAGCGGGCGTCAAGGGGGTTGGGAGCAAAGTGCCGCGGACTCGATGAACCGTTCGGCAATCGCCCGGTCGTCGGGGCGATCCGTCAGTCCGTCGTGCCCTTCAAGGCATTGCTCGCGGCGTAGCCCTGCGTCGCCGCCGCGTCAGGGATCCAGCACTGCAGATAGAAGCTCACGGCGCTCGGGGCGTTCGCCGGCAATGCGAACGGCAACGTCGTCGTGCCGCTTCCGTTCGTCGGCACACCGAACACGATCGTCGGTGCGGGAACGAGCGTGCCGCCGTAGAGCGGCGCGTTCAGCGCCGTCGCGCCGACGATCCAGAACGCCGTCGCGTTCGTCTTGGCGTTGGTCAGCTTCAGCGTGCCCGATTGGCCGGCCTTCAGGGCTCCGGTGCCAACCAACGTGGGCAAGCCCTTCGATCCAGCCTTCGCGAAGCCGAGGTCCTTCCACGGCGTCGCCAACGTGAACGACGGATCGCCGGGCACGTTCTGGAACATGTGCAGGCCCGTGATGTAGCGGAAGTGCGAGCCGTTGCCGCCGGTGCCCTTGATCAGACCCCAGTCGGGGTATCCCGGCTGCCAGGCGACGATGCGGATCCAGTACTTCACGCCCGCGGTGGCGACGAACGGCGTCGGTAGGAACGCGTGGTAGTCGTACATCGCGACGCCGCCGACGACGCCGGCCGGAGTCTCGCCGGCGTTGCCCGCGACTTGGTAGTTCGCGAGGCAGGGTTCGCCGTACGGATCGGGCAGCGTGACGATCAGCGGCTCGAAGCCGGTGATGTTCGTCGCGAAGAACGAGATCGTGAACTGCGTCGCCTTGCCGAACGGAGCGCCGTAGCCGTAGCCACCGCGCCAACGCACTTCGGTGATGCCCTCGGTCGTGGGCAGGACGAAGTCGTTCCACGCGTACGTATCCGAGTCGGTGCCGTCGGGCGCGACCCATGCGGAGGTACACAAACCCCCGCCGGCGCTAGGCGGATAGCTGAAGACGTCGCCGGCGGTGGCGGACGCGGCCAAGATCGACCAAGTGAGGATCGTGCGGAGATTCATCGGGGCCTCCAGGAAGGGACATCGGTCCAGTGAAAGGTCGAGGCGAGGCGCTCACCGCGCCGAACCGATGACGCCTTCGCCATCTCGCGCGAGCGCGTCGTCGAGCGGGGCGGATACACTCGGCGCGCCGCTCGCGGAGTTCGTTCGTGTTCGAGATCTGCCTGCTCTTCAGCGCGCTGTGCCGCGGCGCGGTCGACGACGATCCACCGCCACCTTCTCCCGCGCCGACGGTCTTCGAGTTCCCCTGTGAGCGTTATGCCGCAGGCTTGCGCGGCGGCGGCAACTTCGGCGTCCGGGTGACGGGCGCCGCGCCGTTCCACGGCTCGTATCACCTCGCCGAAGACGTATGGCTGCCGGCCGGGACGCCGGTCCACGCGGTCGCCGACGGAGTGGTGCGCTACTCCGCATTCAGTCCGACGTGGACCGACGCGCGCGGCGTGGTGCATTGGAACCTGGGCAACGTGATCGTGATCGAGCACGAACTCGATGTCGCCGAAGAGGGACTTACGCACGTGTGCTCGTTCTACGTCCACCTCTCCGCGCAGCGCGACGTCGCGGTCGGGGATCGCGTGACGCGCGGGCAGAGGATCGGCGCGATCGGACGCCACAAGAGCGACGAGAACGGGCTTTATCCGGCGCACTTGCACTTCGGGATCCACCGCGGCCCGTATGTGCAGATCACCGACACGTTCCGCCGCGAGCTCGAGCACGACGCGAAGACGACGGGACTGCCCGTGGCCGACGCGCAAGGCAACGTCGAGTTCGTCAAAGCCGCGATCACGGCGGTCGAACTCGTCGGGGACGCGGCGGTTCGCGTGAAGCTCGAAGGCGGGCTCGAAACCGTCATGTCGCTGGAGATCGGCAGCACGGCTCCGAAGGACCCACCGCCCGACATCATGCATTGGTGCGTGGGCTACGGAGAGAAGGCGACGGTCGACGAGTGGATCAAGCCGTCCGAGTGGATCGCGCGGCACGCGCCGTCGAAGTGACGGCACGTACCGCGGCCGCGCTCGTGACACGCAGCGAGTCACAGCGGATACGTCGAGAAGTTGATCGTCAGTCGAGCGCTGGCGCCGAACTCGCCATTCGGTGCCGCCGGATCCGCGGCGAACAGTTGCAGGTACAGCGGCATCTGGGCGACCGGCAGCGGAGGCACGACGAACGAGCCGGTACTCCAACCGCCGCCCGCGGAGAAGTTCAGCGGGATCAGGAACGCGACGTTGGGATCGACGAGCAGCGTGCAGCCGTTGATCGGAGTGTTGAGCGGCGCGAGCGAAGCGAACAACACTCCGAAGCCGTTGGCGGGAGCGCCGCCGCAATTCACGTAGATCGACACTCCCGGAGTCGGCGTGCCGATCCCGGAAACCCACGGTGTCGAGACGGAGTCAGGGCAACCCGTCCCGTCGAGTGCGTACGTCATCGTCAGTTGCCCGCGGAACTTGTCCGGCACCATCAACCCGGTGACTTCGGCGTAGAGATTGCCGGCTTCGAGCTGAGCGAGCGTCGCGGCGTCGAGCGTGAGTTTGCTCAACCAATGACCGACGGCGTCCTGCTTCAGGATGCCGATCTCCGGGCCGTTCGTGCCCGTTGCGCCGACGTGGATGCGCGCGGTGCCGAAGTTCACCGTGCAGTAGACGTTGCACGTCAGCACGTTGCCGGTCTTGCCGAAGTAGCCGATGCCCGAGAACGACGACTGCGTCGGCGGTACGGCCTTCGTACTCGACAGCGTCGTGTACCAACCGAGGATGCCGGCGTCGGCCGAAGCGACGCAGGTCGAGGCGAGCACCAGCGCGGAAGCGATGCGAAGGATGCGAAGCATGAGAATCTCCGAGTTCGGGACACGGTGCGCCACGACGCGTGGGCGGCGGGAGTGGCGAAGCGGATCCGTTCGATCGGGACCGCAAGCCCTGCGCCGCGCTCGCAGATGACGAAACGTTGATCAAGCCCCCGCGTTTCGGAGCTCTCGGATGACGATTCGTTCAGCTTCGGAGCGCGCGGCGGGAAAGACTCCTCTCCCGCCGCGCGCGATCGCCCTGTCGATCACTGCCCGAACGTGACGCGCACGCCGTTCGTCAGCGCGAGCGTCGACGTCGACGGCATGCGATCCAGCGCGACCTGGAAGTACAGCGTCAAGCCGCACGTGATCGCGCCGTACTTCGGCGGTTGGAACGCGATCGTGGTCTTGGTGGTCGACAACGTGCCGAGAACGATCGCGGTCGGAGAACCGACGAGCAGCGTGCCGCCGGAATACGGCGTGCTCGCTTGCTGCGTGCCGACGAACAGCACGGCCGCGTTCTTCGGCTCGACACCGCTGACGGTCAGGCCATACGCGATCTTGTCGACGTCGAGCGTTGGCGCCGCCTTCTGCCAACCCTTGCTGCCGACTCCGTACTTCGCCGAGCTCTTGATCGTCGCGCAATCGGGCGCGGTGAGTCGCGTGATGCAACCGCTGGCGCCGTTCTCGAGGTACTGCGGCGTTCCTTCGGCGGTGCGCGGATAGTCGATCGAGGTCGTGCGTCCGCCGAGGACGACGGCATTCGCCGCGGCCGACGCGATCGCGTTGCCCTCTTCGTCGCCATGACCGCCGAAGTAGGTCGACCACTCGAGCGCCGCGCCGTCCTTGCGCAGGCGCGCGGCGAACAGGTCGCTCGCGCCGAGTCGCGATTTGCTCCATGCGTTCGTCGACACCGGGAAGTTCGCGGACTCGGTCTGGCCGACGATCCACGGCAGACCGGCGCCGTCGAGCGCGATGCCGCCGACGTGTTCGGCGTCACTCCCGCCGAGCCGCGCCGCGATCGCCAGTTGCGCGCCGTCGCCGTCGATGCGCACGTAATACGCGTCGAGTCCGCCGGCCGACGGCGCGACGTACGCACCATTGGTGTGAGGGAAGTCGATCGAATCGGTTTCGCCCGTCAGGTGCACGTGATGGGCCACATCGATCGCGAGGCCCACGCCTTCATCGGCGCCGGAACCGCCGACGTACGAGAACCAAGTCACGGCGAGCGCGGAGTCCATCGCCATCACGAACGCATCGTCACCGCCATTGTGTGTGACGTCGAATCCGACCGGACCGCTCGGCATCGCGCGCGACGCCATCGGCGCAGAAGCGGTCGTTCCGCAGACGTAGAGCTTGCCCGCGCGCGCGGCGACGCCGAGGGCCTTGTCGTCGTCTGGGCCGCCGATCACGCGCGTCGGCGGGAGGACCGCGGCGTTTGATTCGTCGACGCGAATGACGAACGCGTCGTCCTCACCCCACGCCGGAGCGATGTCGAGGAACGAGCTCGAGTCGGTGCGTCCGCACACCGCGAACACGTCGTCGGAGACGAAGGTCACGGACGTCGCGCGCTCGTCGCCGTCCCCGTACAGCAGGCCGCCGAAGAACAGCGTTTCGCCGTCGTCGAACAGATGCACGGCGAATGCGTCGCCCGACCCTTCGACGAGACGCGTGCCGATGCCCGGCCATGCGACCCACGAAGCCGCGGCCGGCGCCGTCGCCGCGCCGATGCGGCCGACGACGCAAGGTTCGTCGCGACCGTTCACGGCGATGCCGTACGCGCCGTCCTTGCCGTCGGCGCCGAGATACGTGCACCAGACGATCTGCGTGAGGTCGGGCGACAGCTTGGCCGCGAACGCGTCCTCGATCCCCCCGAACGTGCCGTCCCACGCCGACGCCGTGATCGGGAACGACGCGGAACGCGTGATGCCCGCGACGAACACGCTGCCGTCCGAGCCGACCGCGACGGAGCGCACCTCGTCGGCGCCGTTGCCGCACAGCAACTGCGATGCGGTCAGCACCGGATCGATGATCAGCGTCTCGTGCGCTGCGCGCGGAGCGACGACGAAGCCCACGCGTCGCGCGTCGATCAGGCGCGGCGTGCATGCGAGCGGTCGGCGCGATCCATCGGCAGTCTCGGCCCACGTCGCGGGAATGCGCTGGACCAGCGTGCCGTACGCAGTGTGCGCTTCGATCGTGTCGGGGGACGGGATCGTGATCGCGTCGGCGCCTTCGATCGACACCGCGATTTGGCGGGCATCGGCACCCGGTGCGACGACGAAGTCGTACTCGAGAGCCGCGCCGCACCCGCGCACGCGGACATCGATGCCGGGATAGACGTCGCAGAGCGTCAGGGCTCGATAGGCCGGCACGGCGCTGCGCCAGCGTTGCTGCGGGCCGACGCGCCAATGACGCGCGGTCGGCGACGGTTCGTGTCCCTCGATCGAGATGTCTTGTTGCGCTCCGTCGAACCGCAGTTCGAGGCTCGAGCCCCCGAGCGCGACCCGGATTCCCGACGCCGTCACCGCGGCGCGCAACGGGCCGCCATCCACGACGAATCGAATGTCCGCCGCGAATTGGCCCTGGTTCTGCACGAACTCGAGCGGCCGTGCGGCCAGCGCGCTGATGGCCCCTGATTCGGTTCCGTAGCTCGTGGATGCACAGAGACTTGCGACGACAATGATCGCCGCGCGGACGAACGACTTCGAGGACTCGGGGCGGGTGTCGGGACGCATGAGCGGACTCCAGCGGACGGGCGTGACCGAGGAGCACGCGCTCCTCGCACGCTGGAGAAAGGAGCGGGCGCGCGCGCGCAACGCGGGATCGACGGTTTTCCTCGTGTGCCGTACGTTCGCGGCGGAGGACCGCCCCGGTGACCGACGACCCCGCAGCCACGGACGCCGACCTGATCGCGCGCGCGAAGGCGGGCGAAGCGGCCGCGATCGACGCGCTGATCGTGCGCCACGTCCCGCACCTGCGCCGCTACCTCGTGAAGAACGCGGCGGGCGTCGTCGACGGCCGCGAGTCGATGTCCGACCTGGTGCAGTCGGTGTGTCGCGAAGCGGTGGTGCGCCTCGGCGATGGCCGCTTCGAGATCCGCGGGGACGGCGAGTTCCGCATGTGGCTCTATCGCGCGGCGATGCTGAAGATCCAGAACCGGCAGCGGTATTGGAATGCGCACGCGCGCGACCGCCGACTCGAAGTCCACGGCGGCCCCGCGTCCGAGGCCGGCATCGCGGAGGCGCCCGCGCAGCAACCCTCGCCGAGCGATGCGGCGATCGGCCACGAGCAGTCCGAACGACTGGCGCGAGCCTTCGCGCAGCTCGATCCGGAGCAGCAGGCGATCGTGCTGTTCGCCCACGTCGACGGGTTGACGCACGAGGCCATCGCCTCGCGGCTCGGGATCACACCCGCGCACTCGCGGACGAAGCTGTCGCGCGCGTTGGCTCGATTGGCGACGCTCGCGGCCTCCGACTGACGCGGCGCGCCGTCGCGCTCACGATCCCTTCGCGCGCTCGAGCAGCGCCTCGATGCGCTGCTGCGCCTGTGGGTCCTTGCGCTCCGACGCCAGACGCGCGTCGAGGGCTTCTTGCAGCAAGGCGCGTGCTTCCGCGTTCTGGTGCTGACGCAGCAGCGCATCGCCGAGCTGCTCGCAACACAGCGAAAGCAGGTGGGGATCGGCGGTTTGCTGGGCGCGCAGACGTTCGCGCAGAGCCGTCAGGCGCACGCGAGCGGCCTCCGCATCGTTCGCGAGCAACGCATTGCGACCGAGGCCCAACTCGAGCGCGATGGCGGTGAACGCGTCCGCACTGCCGGTTTCGTTCGCGATCGACAGCGCGTCCTCGAACGCGATGCGTGCGCCGTCGAGATCGCGCCGCTCCTGCTTGACGCGTCCGGCGTTGTTCAGGATCGCGATCATGTCGGGATGGCGTTCCAAACCGAGCGAGCGATAGGTCGCGAGGACCTCGCCGTAGTAGCGCTCCGCGGTGTCGAGATCGCCGGCCTGCTTGCGGATCATCGCGACGGTGTTCTTGATGCGCGCGAGATCGAGCTCTCCGACGTGCGCCGCGCCGTGTTCGATGATGTCGGTGCAGACCTGCTCCGCTTCGGGAACGCGACTCGTGTACTGCAACAACAGCGCGAGCATGCCGAGGTTCGCGTACAGCGTCTCGTCGGTGCCGGCGAAGTCCGCGGGCGATCGCGCGAGTCCGGCGCGCAAGATGTCGATCGAACGCCGCAGCGGCGCTTCGGCGTCCCCGAGCTTGCCTGCCACGAACAGCGCACCCGCGCGCGTCGACAAGCCGGCGGCGACGTGGCGATGGTCCGGTCCGAGCTCGCGTTCGAACGTCGCGATCGACTCGTCCGCGAGCGGCAGCGCCGCATCCGCGTTGCCGAGCGCGAGGTGTGCCTGCGCGAGCAGCAGGCGTGTCGTCATGATGCTGATCGCGTCCTCGCCCCCGGCGATTCCGTCGTCGATGGCGCGCTTGAGCAGATCGATGGCTCCTTGCGGATCGCCGACGTTCAACGTCACTTCGCCCATGTGGTGCAGCAACGCGCCCCGCGTCGCGACGTCGGTCGAGAAGCGCGGCAGCTCTTCGCGCACGCGCTGCAAGAACTCGCGCATCGTCAACGTGCCGTTGCCGACGCGCTCGGGGTCGGCGCTCTTCAGTGCGGTGACGAAGAACTCCGACACGCCGCGCGCGATGCGCGCTTCGCGCTGCGCGACGTCGCGCTCACGGCGGATCCTCGTCCACGCGATCGTGGGGCCGACGACGAACGACAGGAACGCCGCGACGAGCACGACGGTCCAGGTCGGGTGGCGCTCGACCCAGCGGCGCGCGCGCAACGCCGTCGACGGTCGACGCGCGGTGATCGGACGCAGCTCGAGCACGTTGCGCACGTCCGCGCCGAACGCGCTCGCGCTGGCGTAGCGGCGGTTCGCGTCCTGCTCCATCGCGGTCGTGCAGACGATCGCGGCTTCCCACGACACGCTGGTGTTGAACTCGCGCAACGGCGCCGGCTGCGCGAGCACGATCGCGCGCTGGACCGCCTCGACGGAATCGCCGTGGAACGGCAAGCGCAGCGTCAGCAGCTCGTACAGGGTGACGCCGAGCGCGTAGACGTCGACGCGCGGATCGTCGGGACGCGATTCGCCGCGCACTTGCTCCGGCGACAGATACGGCAGCGAACCGATGCACGCGCCCGATCGCGTCAGACGCTCGCCGTCGTTGCCCTGCGCGCCGAGTCCCGCGATGCCGAAGTCGAGCAATCGCGCGCGACCCGAGGTCTCGACGATGACGTTCGATGGCTTCACGTCGCGGTGGACGACGCCGCGTTCGTGCGCGTGCTGTAGCGCGTCGGCGACTTGATGGACGAGGCGGAACACCGCATGCGTCCATGAGCCCGCAAACAGCGGCTCCACGGGGCCGTCTCCGCGCGCGCCGAGCACGTCGCGCAAGTCGGCTCCGGTCAGCGTCGCGGGATCGCGGCCCTTCAGCGCGGTGATGATCTCCGCGAGCGTCTTGCCATGGACGTGCTCCATCGCGAAGTACGGGACTTGGCCGTCTTCGCCGACGGTGTGGACCGGAACGATGCCTGGGTGCTGTAGGCGCGCGACAGCGTCGATCTCGCGTTGGAAGCGGGCTCGAGCGCCTTCGAAGAACAAGTGCTCGGGGCGAATGACCTTCAGCGCGACCTTGCGGCGCAGCGAGATCTGCTCGGCGAGGAACACGACGCCCATGCCGCCGCCGCCGAGGCGGTCGAGCAGCCGGAAATCACCGAGGCGTTCCGGGAACGTCTCGGTGGGAGGGGAGGCGAGGCCCGCGTTGGCCAACGCTTCGTAACGCGTTCGCAGCGTGCGTGCGTGTTGGGCATGCCGAGCGCAGGCGTCTTCGAGAGCCGCGCGCTGACGGTCGTGCGGTTGCTCGAGGATCTCGGCGAGCAATGCCTCCAACGGGTCCTGCGTCGCGTCCGGCTCGTTCATCGCACCGTCACTCCGCGTGCGTCAGGACTTCCGCGCAGTACATCGCGCGTGGATCGCCGCGCTCGGAAAGCGTTCGCGCGAGCAACGCGATCGTGCGACGCACGGGGCCGCGATGGACTTCGCGCTCTTCGCGCACGACGATCACGTCCTGATCGAGATCGGCCATCGCGTCGTCGAGTAGCACGCGCAGCGGACCGACGTTCTTCGCCAACTCGATCGTGATCGCTTGGCCGGCACGCGTCGCGATCACGCGCGCCTTCGCATCGGGGCGATCGACGGCGAGCCAGTACGAGCGGTCGTGGGTGACGTCGTCCTGCTCCCAGACGATGCGCGCGGGCCGCGGATCCCGCGTGTGCGACGCCATCCAAGGCAGGGCGACGCGCTCCTCGCGATCCATCCAATGGCCTTTGCCTTCGTGCACCTGGACTTGATGCGCGTAGCCGCCGGGATCCGCGGCAGCCAGTTCGTCGAGTCGTTCGCCCCATTGCGCGGCGATCGCGTTGCGCTTGAAGGCCGCGTCGTCGGCTCCCACATGCAGCGCGAACGGGACGTTGCGCAAGCCGATCGGCTTGGTCTCGTTGGGATGTCCCGCGAACATGCCGGCGGCCGCGAGGCGATCCGACAACCGCGGAGCGAGTTGGTACACGCCGTCGCCGCCGGCGCTGTAGCCGAGCAGGTAGATGCGGTCCGGATCGACGTCCTCGAGCACGATCAGGTCTTCGATCAAGCGCGCGAACAGCGCGTCGATGTGCCCTTGGTGCCACAGATTCCACGTGTCGGTCGGAGCGCGCGGCGCGAGGTAGATGCCCTCGTCGAGCGTGTACAGCCGCTTCTGGTTCTCGAACTGTTGCTCGTTGACCTCGGGCGGAGCACCGCCGCCGCCGTGCATCGAGATCCACAGCGAGCGGCCGTTTTGCGGCTTCTCACCGAAGGTTTTGAACCAGAAGCGCATCGTCGTGTCGCCGAGCGCAATCGCGCGAGCGTCGAGTTCCGCGGCGCGCGACTTGCGGATCGAGTCGGCGTGGGCGCGCCACAGCAGCGCGGCGGCCTCCGCGGCCTCGGCCTTCGACAGCGCGCGGTGGGCGAACTCCTGGGTCGCGACGCCGTCGAGTCCGTGGCTCTCGAGGTGGACGCGCAACGCGTCGATCGCGGAGCCAGGCGAGGTCGGCTCAGAGACCGCGCGATACGCGACGTCGACGAGCTGTTCGTCGCGCGCGACCGTGAACGTCGACGACTCGCCGCCGTGCGGCACGACCGTGATCGTCGCGTCGAGCGGCAGCACGGCCGTGACGTGATCGTTCGCGTCGGCCGTTTCGTCGCGGCTCGTGCCTTCGAACAACGTCTTGCCGGTGGCATCGCGCAGCGTCAGCAGCACGGCCTTGCGCTCGGCGCCGTCGCGGACGCGCACGAACACGCGCGCACAACCCGCGGGAACGACGGGGTCGGTCCGCGCGTAGCGTTCGGTGACGTCGACCGCGCGGATCGTCGTGTTCGACGGATCCCAAACCAGAGGGAACGCGTGCGGCGAGTCGGCCCAAGTCACGGCGAACACGCCGTACTTCGGATCGCCGGCCTTCGCGGTCTTCGCGCGATTCTTGAACCAACCGCGATCGAGCTTGCGTCCGGTCGGCTCGGCCGCGCCCGTGAAATGCCAGCCGTCGTCCCAGACCTCGACCCACGAGTGATTGCCGGAATCGTCGGACCACGACGCGGTGCCGACGAAGCGCGCGGGGACGCCCACGGCGCGACAGGCGTCGATCAGCAGGATCGACAAGCCGGAGCACGATGCGAGGCCGGACTCCATCGACTCGTACGGACTCTGCTGAGCTTTCTTGCGCTTCGTCGAGTAGCGCACGTTCACGAGTTCGAAGATCGTGCGATTGAGCTTGGTCGCCGCTTCGCCGGCCGTCTTCGCGTCGGCCACGAGCGGCAGGAAGCGCTCGCGGAAGTCCTTGCGCCACGCGTCGCGCCGTTCGTCGACGCTCGCGTACGGCAGGATCGCGTCGAGGAAGACGTCGTGCGGGACCTCGGAGTGCCACGGCGCGTCGCGCCAACTCGCGTACGCGAGCGTGCAGTGCTCGACGAGGAACGCGCTGGTGAGCGTCGCGCGATCGGGCGCCGGCATGTGCGTGATCAACCAGCGCATGCCTTCGCGTTGGTCCTCGGGCACGCCGTCGATCGCGCGTTCGAGTTCGGCGCGATTCGCACCGGCGTCGATCAGCGCGGCCTCGAGTGCGTCGGGTGGCGCGCCGGCCGCGGTAGTGACGAGATCGAGGCCAAGGAGCACGACGAACGCGAAGGTGGGGGTTCGCAGCATGAGGGCGGAGGGTAGCAGCCCGCCCAGGATCCGCTTTCCGCAAAGTCCTCAGCGGACCATGCCGCATGCCGCCCTTGGTCAGCCGTCCTTCTTCGTGCTCTCCGCGGGACCGTCGTCGTCTGCTTCGTCGTCCCCGTGGTCGCCGTCGTCCCCGTCGTCGTCGTCGGATTCATCTTCGGTCTCGAGGACCTTGCCGGTGGCCGGATCGAGTTCGACTTCGAGTTCCTTGCCGTCCTTCAACACCGTGACTTCGAGCTCGAGCTCGGTGCCCTCGAGTTCGAACTCGGCCTCGACCGCGACGCCGCCGACTTCCTTCTGCGCGATTTCGATCGCACGCGCGAGCGACGTCTTCGACGCGCCCGCGGCTTTCGCCAGCGCGGCGACTCGATCCGCGCGCGCCTTCTTGCGCGCGGCCGCCGCGTCCGCGTCGTCCTGGGCGAACAGTCCCGAGCTGAAGCAACCAGCCGTGACACAGAGTCCGAGCAGCGACAGACACCAAGTCATCGTTCGCATCGTTTTGCCTCCAGCGAGCGCATCGCATTCGACGCGGCCGTGTGCCGCGACGTGCGAGCGTTGTAGTGGCGGAGTGAGCCCCGCGACCCTGATTCCTTGCTGACACGCGTGTCAGGCGAACCGCGCGTGTTCGGTCCGAGACTGACGCCGATGTCAGTCGTGCGACAGGTGCCGACGCAGCTGCGCGCGTCGTATCGTGCCCGCCGTGCGCATCCTCATCATCGAAGACGAACGCAAGGTGGCTCAGGCTCTGCAGCGCGGTTTCTGCGGAGAGGGTCACGATGCCGTCGTCGCGGCCAGCGGCGAGGACGGCTTCTTCCGCGCCACGACCGAAGCGTTCGACGTGATCGTGCTCGACCTCAACTTGCCGGGTCGCGACGGACTGCAGATCCTCGAGACGTTGCGCGCGCGCGGGAACGGCGTGCCGATCGTCGTGGTCACGGCGCGCGACGCGGTCGCGGATCGCGTGCGCGGCCTCGACCTCGGCGCCGACGATTACTTGGTGAAGCCGTTCTCGTTCGCGGAGTTGTCGGCACGCGTGCGTGCGCTGGTGCGTCGCGGCCGCTCGGACCAGGCGCTGCGCTTGTGCGTCGGGGACCTCGAACTCGACCTGGTCACGCGACGCGTCACACGCGCGCGCCTGCCGCTGTCCCTCACGGCGCGCGAGTTCGAGTTGCTCGCGTACTTGTTGCGCCATACGGGTCACGTCGTCTCGCGCGCGATGCTCGCGCGCGACGTATGGGGCGAGGACGAGGCCGGCGCAGGACGAGCCACGCCGATCGACAACGTCATCGACGTCCAGATCGCGCGACTGCGCAAGAAGGTCGACGAGCCGTTTCCGCAGCGCTTGCTCCACACGCTGCGCGGCGTCGGCTTCGTGCTCGGCGAGACTCCGCCATGAACACCGCGCCGCGACGCGTGCGCATGCGACTCGCGGCGTGGTCGACGGCCGTGTTCGCGGTCGTTCTGATCGCGGTGGGGGTCGCGGTCGTCACCGCGTTCGAGCGGGCGCTCGATGCGCAGGCGCGGCGACAGGCGGACGCGCTTGCGCGTCGCGTCGAACGCTTGGTCGTCGACGAACTCGGCGGCGATGCCGACGCCGCGGAACTCGCGGACGAACTCCGCGAGGAAGCCGACGTCGCGTGGTACGCGGTCGAGGTGCCGACTTGGCCACGCATCGAGAGCGCGGAGTGGCGCACCGCGAACCACGCCGGGCTGCGGGCGGAATTGGACGCGGTCGTTACATCGCGCACGGCGCGACGGGCCGTTGTCGACGTGCCCTACGTCGGCCCCTTGCGTGTGGTCGCGGACACCGTCGCCGTCCGCGGCATCATGGTCGGCTACGCGATCGGGTTCGAAGAACGCCCGCTGCGCGAATCGCTGACGTCGTTCTTGGCGATCCTCGCGATCGCAGGGCCGCTCGCGCTGGTCGTCGCGTTCGCGGGCGGCGCCTGGCTCGCCGGCCGATTGCTTGCGCCCGTACGAGTGTTGGCCGAGGCCGCGGAGCGCATCACGGTCGATCGATTGCGCGAGCGATTGCCGGTGCGCGGCGAAGCCGACGAGTTCGACCGCGTGGCCGTCGCGTTCAACGGCGTGCTTGCGCGGCTCGAGTCGGCGTTCGATCGATTGCGGCGCTTCACGGCCGACGCGTCGCACGAGTTGCGCACGCCGCTGACGGCGATGCGCACCGTCGCGGAAGTCGCGCTGCGCGATCGCTCCACCGACGATCCCGCGGTCGCGCGCGACGCATTCTGCAGCATGCTCGAGGAGATCGAGCGACTCACGGGACTCGTCGATCGCTTGCTGACACTGACACGCGCCGACGCGGACACCGCGCCGCATCCCCTCGAACCCATCGATCTCGCGACGCTCGCGCGCGGCGTCGTCGCGGCGCTCGAACCGATCGCGCAAGAGCGCGGGGTCGCACTCGAGTGCGTCGGCGAGGACGACGTCGTCGCGTGGGCGGACGCGAATGGCTTGCGGCGAGCCGTGCTGAACCTCGCCGACAACGCGCTCCGCCACACGTCCGACGGAGGCCGCGTGACGTTGCGCGCGGCGCGGCGCGGTGCGATGGCGACGCTCGCCGTCGAGGACACGGGGATCGGCATCGCCCCCGAGCACCACGACCGCGTGTTCGAGCGGTTCTTCCGCGTCGACGCGGCCCGCGACCGCACGGTCCACGGCGGCGGAGCTGGCCTCGGTCTCGCGATCGCGAAGTCCGCGGTCGAGGCGTGCGGTGGCCGCATCGAACTCGCGAGCGAGCTGGGTCGCGGCGCCACGTTCACGGTCGTGCTGCCCGCCGCGCCGTCGGCGTGACCGACGCGTGCTCCGAGGAATCGCGCGAGTCGCTTGACCCGAGTCGGCGACTTCGACGATCCTGTGCGCCCTTCGCTCCCGCTTGTCGCGCCCTTCCCGGCTCTTCCTCTCCCACCCGTACCCGAGGTCCCCGCATGCTCCGCACTCGTCTCGCGCCGTTCGCGGTCGCGTTGGCGTCGCTCGTTCCGCTCGCGTCCAGCGCGCTCGCGCAGACGCAGATCGCGTTCGTCGAGTACGCCTTCAACAACCCGAAGATCAAGGCGATGGACCTCGACGGGCAGAACGTGCAGGAGCTGTTCTCGATCCCGTCGTCGTTCTGGGTGCCGCTCGACCTGACGTACGACGTGGCGAGCGATCGATTCTTCTGGGCCGACTACGCGGGTACGAATCGTTTGTTGCGCGCGCAGAGCGACGGCACGGGCTTGTCGACGATTCTGACGACGGGTGGCGGCGCCCGAGGTCCAAGGCTCGACGCGCAAGGCCGCGTGTACTACGTCGATGGCAACACGCTGCGCCGCGCGAACGCGAATGGCACCGGCGTGCAGATCCTGTTCACCGCGCAGCAGACGTTCCCGCTCGGTTGTCCGGCCGTCGACGCGACCAACGGACACGTGTACGTCGGAGCGGATGGGACGATCCGGCGGTTCGATCTCGATGGTTCGAATCCGAAGACCGTCGTGACGGGGATCAGCATCGCGCGCGCGATCCAGCTCGACGTCGCGAACTCCTACATCTACTGGATCGATACGGACACGATCACGGACCACATCGCGCGAGCGCGGCTCGACGGAACCGAGCCGACGGTCCTCATCGATGGAACGGTTGCGTTCGTGCAGTCGCCGGGGATCAACCAGTTCGTCATCGATCCGGTGAACGACATGATCGTCTACTCCGACGACTTGTTCGCGGACCATATCGTGAGGACGAAGCTCGACGGGTCGAATCCAGTGGTGCTGTACACGAGCACGGGCGGGTTGAGCCCGTCGGGCGTGGTGTTGACGAGTGGTGAACTCGTCCAGCCGATCGCGGACTGCAACGGGAATGGCATCGCGGACGCGACGGACTTGGCGAGTGGGTTCTCGCAGGACTGCAACGGCAACGGCTTCCCGGACGAGTGCGAGACCGATCCGTGCCCGATGCCAACCTACTTCCTCGATCAAGGATCGAATCCGGTGCCGCCGAGTCGAACGCTCGGCTGCTCGGGGACGCAACCGAATACGTGTTTCGAGGTGTTCCAGCCCTTCGACGTGCCGGCGCCCGGCCTGTCGCTCGGTGGGATCGAATTGGATGGGTGGACGGCGAATTACGGTTTCGGCAGCGGCTTCACGGCCACGTTGTTCCCGGATGACGGGTCGGGTCAGTTCCCGAACGAGTCGGTGGCTCTGACCGAAGCGGCGATGCAGTTCCGCTTCAACCCCAACACGATCAACTGGGTGGCCGCGGACTTCGAGGCGGCGTTGTTGCCGGGTAGGTATTGGGTGCGATTGACGGGGAACGAGCCCGCGTATCACGCCGGCGTCAACGTAGGAACGAGCGGGGTGCTGCAGTCGAAGCAGCGCAGTGGTTTGGGGACGTGGTTCACGGGCTCACCGATCGCGATCCGCCTGTCGACCGCGCCGCTTGCGGCGACGCCGAAGACGTTGTCGTTGGGGGCAGGCGGTATCCAGGACTTCGTGCTCGACGCGGGGCTGCAGCACGCGAACAAAGCGTATTGGCTACTCGGGTCGGTCACGGGTTCGTCGCCGGGCTTGCCGCTGAATCCGGTGGTCACGCTGCCGTTGAACTTCGACGCGTACTTGTTGCTGCTGCTCCAGTCGCCGAACGCGCCGCCGTTGCTGAACGCGTACGCGACGCTGGACGGAGCGGGCAAATCGACGGCGCAATTCACGTTGCCGGCGAACAGCCCACCGATCCTCGTGGGCTTGACGTTCCATCACGCGTACGTGGTGCTCTCGCCGTCGAACACGCCGGACTACGCGAGCAACGCGGTCCAGCTGACGTTGGACCCGTGAGCCGAAGTCGGTCGAAGGGAACGCGAGCGGATCGAGAGAAATTGCAGCGGGGTCAGCGCCCGCGGGCCGTCCGCGTCCAAGGCAAGTTGTCCCCGCTACCCCAGTGTCCAGCCGGTGAGGGGGACACATCGGGGACAGACGCGCCTCCGTCCCCGTCGTAGCCCGTCGTAGTCGGGGGACAGATGGGGGACAGGTGCGCCTCCGTCCCCGTCATGCTGGCCGTCGTCGCTGCACACCACCCACGGTCCGCCGCGACAAAACGGTCGCGGCGGCTCCTCTTACTCAAAGAAGAACGCGGGCGAAGCCCGCGCATCCCAACGAAGGCAAGCGGCCGCTAGCCGGCCGCATCCAAAGCCGGTTGTCCAAGATGCACCAGGGTCGAGCCCACGAGTAAGAAACGCGGCGCGCTCCTGCCCGTCCCGAAACCAATCCCCGCCCTCCGCGCGACGGCCCCCTCGCCATCGCGCGTCGCGCCCGCGCGCGGCATTCCTATGGCGGACAGCACCAGGGCGCACAAGGGACCTCCCCCCGCCCGGGGGGGGGGCGGGGGGCCCCGCCCCCGGGGG
>JBPOIU010000091.1:0-49780 GCA_052034255.1 Planctomycetota bacterium
ATCGCGGAGTTGATCCGCAGGCGCTTCGGGATCTCGCTGGGTCTGACGGCGGTTGGATGCTTGCTGGCGCGGTTGGAGATCACCCCGCAGCAACGTAACCGTCCGGACCTGAGCCTTCTCCGCTCGGGCCGCGCTCCGCGTCCATCCCGCGCTCGTCCCGCCCTCCCCGCTCAATCCCGATCCACGAGCATCCCATGCGAAGGACTCGGCGCCTGCGCCACTTCCCACCGATTCCCGTCCGGATCGATCAGCAGGAACGACTTCTCGCCCCAAGCATGCGCCTTCGGCGGACCGCTGAACTTCAACCCAAGCTGCTCTTCTTGCGCATGCAGCAATGCGTACGTCCCGTCGACGTCGCGGGTCGTCACGCCGAGGGCCAGCGTCCCGCGCTCCCCGTCGGCGTTGAAGTACTCGCGCGTCTTTCCTAGCACGGCGAACACGGCGATTCGGAAACCGCTGTTCAGCACGAACTCGCCGAACTCGGCGTTTGCGTACCGCGGTGCGATTCCGAGGAACGTCTCGAGGAAGCGCATCGAGCGCGGCACGTCGGTCGACGTCAGCGTCACGTGCGAGCAGGCGACGATCATGGCAAGGCTCCGCGCAATCGAGTCGCCAACGCCAGCGCAGCGTCGAACACCTGTTCGGCGGCGGCGATCGAGCCCGAGGCGATCCCGCAGGTCGGGGTGATCCAGGATTGGCGCAGCCAGCTCGGTGGGATCTTCACGGCACGGCGGAAGAGTTCGTCGACGTCGGGTTTGCGTAACGGCGGCACCAAGCCGAACGCGAGCACGCGTTCGGTGCCGCCGAGCCAGCGTGCCACGCGTGCGTCGCCGATCACGGCGTCCAAATGCAGTTCGGCGTCGAACGACAGCACGTCGGGCGCGAGCGCCTCGAGGTCCTGCAGCGGTGGGGCGGCGCAGCAATGCAGACCGGCGCGCGCCCCGGCGCCGCGCATCACCTCCAGCGTGGCGGTGACCACACGTACCGCGGCCCCGCGCTCATCGGCGGTGAGGCCGGCCGGCAGCGCGCCGAGTGCGGGCTCGTCGAGGAACACGACCACGGGTTTGCCGAGCGCCGTCAAGCGCTGGATCTGCGCGCGTGCGAGCCCGGCGACGCGTTCGGTCGTCTCGGCGAGCGCGTCGAGAGTGAAGCCGCCGTGGCCTTCCGCGAGCGCGAGCGTGACCGGGCCGATCAGTTGGCCCTTCACGGCGACCGCGTCCTTGAACATCCCGCGCTTCGCGCCGCGTTCGAATGCGGACAGACCGCTGGCGACGGCGTCGGTCCATGGCTCGGTTCCGCGCGCGGCTTGCGCGACCATCAGCTCGCGCGGCGACGCCTGCGGCAGTTGCGGCCAGAACGGCAGCTGCGGCGCGAAGCGCGACACGAACGCGGTGGCGGCGACGGGGTCGCGGTGCGGCAGGCTGCCGATGCCGGTGACGAGCAGGGGTTCCATCGAAGCCGATCCGCAAGGGCCCGGCCACCCGCGATGTGCGGGGGGCCGGGCCCGACTGCACCACGAGCCGCGGATCAGTTCAACGTCAGCGTGTACGTCGGAGTCGTACCGGCCGGCTCGAGCAGGTTGCCGATGCAGGCGGCTTGCAGCACGACCGTGCCCGGCGTGCCGTGGTTGACCGCGGGGATCGAGAACGCGCCATTGCCGTCCAGCGGCAGCGTCACGGTCGAGATCAGCGTCGCCGGGTTGAAGCCGATGAAGTACGGCGTGCCCATGAAGTCCGCCGCGAGCTCCGCAGGCAGCGTCGACAGCGCGACGAACAGCACGCAGGTGCCGAATTGCGGACCACCCGTCAGGTCGACGCTGAACGCGCCGACCGGCACCGGCGACGACGGCGTCGACGACAGTTGCGGCCGCTTCGGCGTCAGCACGTTCAAGTCGTTGAACGTCGCGAAGTCGGTCGACAGCACGTACAGCGCGCCGCCGTCCTGCGGCTGGAACGCGCCGAGCTGGCTCGGGCTCGCGCCATTGCTGACGGCGACGATCTGCCCGCACGACGCGAACACGTCGTTGCCGAGCTCGCTCTTGATCGAGCCGCCCGGGCCGTATTCGGTCACCGTCCCGAGCGACGAGTCGCTGACGAACAGGTCGCCTTCGGAATCGAACGCGAGGCCGGCCGGCGCGGTGACTCCGGCGACGACGACGGTCGCGTCGGCGTCGGTCAGGAACGTCGGGCCGATCGCGCTCGCCACTTGCGCCGCGTCGAAGCGCAGCACGTCTTCCGCGCCGATCGTCGGCGTCGGGAATTGGATCGTGTTGCTGCCGTAATAGACGTCGCCCAGGGCATCGACGATCACGGGTCCCGACGGGCCGACCAGATCCGCGATGAGATCGGTCGCGCCGGTCGTGACGTCGAGTCGCACGATCTTCGTGGCATTGAACGTGAAGTCACCGTGCGCGACGAGCGCGACGTCGGGGGCGACGAACGCGCACGAGAAGTTGAACACGATCGTCGCGACGACGCTCGGCGAGCCGCCGTTCAGCGGGACCTTCGTGATCGTGTTCGCCGACGACTCGCCGAACAGCAGGTACGACCCGGTCGGATCGACCGCCACGAAGCTGCCGAACGTGAACGGCGGGGCCGTGTAGAGCGTCTGCACGACGTTGCCGGTCGCGGGGTCGACTTCGACGATCGCGCTGCCGTCGAAGATCGCGAAGTGACCGTTCGGCAGGCGGTCCATGCCGCCGGTGAACGCGCCGCCCGGAGCGGCCGCGACCGCGGCGTTCTGCCAGCCTGGGCCGGTCGTGATCGACGCAACGGACGTGGAGGAAAACAGCGCGACGGCGAACGCCGCGACGACGAACGAACGACTCGACATGGCACGACTCCGGGAGCTCCCTCTCGGTGCCGGGTCGGCACTGCTCCGCGAGCGCCACGACCCGGGGTCGTCCGTCGTGCCCGCGAAAGATCGACCGAGGAGTGGGCGCCCGGAGGCGCGATCCTCGCGCTCTTTCGCGGAGCGCGGCGATGACCGTGGCCGGGGCAGGTCTCCTGACTCGCGGCTCGAACGTCCGCCCTCGCCTTCCCGAACCGGAATGCTCGCGCATTCGGACGTTCAGTGGCTCGTGAGGTGGACTCGCCGCTCACAGTGGCGCGACCGTGCGGGAATTGCACCCGCTTCCCTCGTGGCCCTCCCGCATCCTGCGGCAGGGACCCCGACCAGAAGTGCGGAAGAGTACGCGCCCGGCCCCGTGGGCGTCAATCGTGGCGTTTCTTGAGCTGGCGTTCCCAGGTGCGGCGGATCCGGTCGCGGACGACCGTGAGCGCGTAGACGACTTCGTGCCAGGTGCGGCTGGTACGGTTCGCGAGTTCGTCGAGGCTCAGGCCGCGTTCGAACTGGAGTTCGACCAATTCACGCTGCTCGCGCGGCAATTCGTCGAGGATCCGTCGCAGATCGTCCAGCGTCGGTCGGCGCGCCTCGGCGGGGGCCGACGCGCGCTTGGTATCGAGATGACGGCCGAACTCCGTGACGGCATCGCGCTCTTGGCGGCGCACCTTCAGGAAGTGGACGGCGCACCGGCGCGCGATCGTGCCGAGCCACGCCGTCAGCGCCGCCGGATCGCGCAGCTTGTGCAGATGACGCCACGCGGCGACGTAGGTCTCGACGACCAGATCGTCGAGGTCCGGGTCGCCGACTCCGAACGCGCGCAGCGACCGGCGGACGTCGGCTTGCGTCGTGTCGACCAAGCGCGCGAACGCCTGCTCGTTGCCCGCGCGGGCGGCGGAGACGAGATCACCGACGCCCGGCGCAGCGGATGCGTCGGCGCGAGCGCTGGAGAGTGGCGGGAGCGCGGGGTCGTCGGCCATGGATCCTCGTGGCGGGACGCGATTCGACTCGGACGCGTCGGCGCTGGCTAGCAGCCCCTTGAAAAAAGTCTGCCGGCACTCGGCCGGCTGCGAACGAGCATGGCTTCGTTGCGCTTCCTCGCCGTATTTCGTTTCAATACGCCTCGTCAGCGCGCCTCGCCCTGCTCGTTCTCGCTCGCCCGACTGCTCAGCAGACTTTTTCAACGGGCTGCTCGTCACCGTGCGAAAAAATGGTCCGAGGGGCGGGAACGTCCGGGCGGCGGAACGGCCGACGGGCGTCGAGAACGCGAGCCACCGATCAAGCGGGGTTCTTCGCGAGCAGCACCAGGTGCTCGCCGTGGCGTCGCACGCGTTCTTTCATCGGGCGGAACTGGACCACGCGCTCTTGGGTCGCGGCGGCGACGATGTGCAACCCGACGCGACCCGCGAGATCGTCGACGACCTCGAGCGCATCGACGTGACGCTCCCGGGCGAACGAGTCGCCGACGACGATGACGGCGGCGCCGGACGAACGCAACACGCGGCGGATCTCCGCCAGCACGTTCGCCAGATCGTCGTGGAAGCGCTCGAGCGCGCCGTCGGGGTCACGGAACGCGAGGCGGCGCGCGCCGATCTCCGCGTCGATCGTGGCCGTGAGCGGGACTTGGAACAGCGCCGCGCGCAGCTCTTGGACCGCGGCGTAGTCATAGGTCCCGACGTACGGCGGAGACGTCACGACGAGGTCGACCGTCGAATCCGCGAGCGGGAACTGGCGCGCGTCGGCGCGATAGACGGCGGTCTTGGCGCGCAGCTCGCGGGCCAACTCGTCGTGCGCGCGCGCGAGCTCGTACGCCTTCGCGATGAACAGCTCTTTGGCGCGGCCCTTGCCGACGTCGCGAGGGACGTGGTGGTGTTCGGTCTCGGAGCGCCGCTTCGACACCTTCACGACGATCGCGGACAGCGCGAGCTCGAGCGCGCGGCGCGTCGGGACGTCGGTCTCGCGCCCGATCGCGGCGGCCAGGCCGCGGAGTTCGCCGAGCACGTGCGCGTCGATCGCCGCATAGAGCACGTCGGCGCCGGCGCCGGAGAGGCGCGGCAACTGCTCCTGCGCCGCGCGCTCCGCGGCCAAGCGCGCGCGTGCTTCGAGGTCGTTGCGGCTGCGCTCGGGAAGCGGTTCGCTGCGCATGCGCGCGATCGCGACCGCGAGCGGATTGAGGTCGCTACCGAGTGCGTTGCGCCCGGACACCGCGGCTTCGACGACCACCGTGCCGCCGCCGCAGAACGGATCGAGCACGGTGTCGCCCGGTTTCGAGAACGCGTCGATCAGCGTGTGTGCGGTCCCCGGATGCAGGCGCGCCGGCCACGCGTGGAACCCATGCGTCAGATGGCGGCCCTCGCCATCGGCGGCGAGCCAAGCGTTGCCGAGCGCCTCGGCCGCGTCCGGATCGCCGTGCACGGTGATCGGGCCGCGCCGCTGCTGCGCGGAGCGCCGTTGTTCCTTCGAGGAGTTGTTGCGTCGAGGTTGCATGGCGGGAGGGGCGAGCAGCTTAGCGGTGCATTCGGGCCTCCGATACGGCCGGCGCGGGTACGCCCACGGAACTTCGCACGGGCGTTCCGATCTCGACTGCGGAGCGGCCGGCCGGGCTGCTACGCTCCCGGCGTTTCGCAGCCGCAACCGGGGTTTCGTCGCGCGTGGACGCTTCCGCAGAACTCACCGCCGCGACGCGCGACTACATGCAACGCGTCCCGATCGAGCGCCGCAAACAGCTCGGTCAGTTCTTCACGCCGAGGTCGATGCGCGAGCGTCTGCTCGCCGGGGTCGAGTTGGCGCCCGATGCGCGCATCATCGATCCCGCGTGTGGGACCGGTGAATTCCTGCTGACCGCGCGCGAGCGCTTCCCGCGCGCGACGCTGGTCGGCATCGAGATCGACCCGGAGCTCGCGCGGATCGCGCGGGCCAACGTGCCCGATGCCGATATCCGGATCGGCGACGCGCTGCGCGCGACGCAGCTCGGGACGTTCGACGCGGTCATCGGCAATCCTCCGTACTTCGAGCTGAAAGCGAGCGACGTCCCCGAATCGTTGAGCGGAGTCGTCGCGGGTCGCCCGAACGTGTTCGCGTTGTTCGTCAAGCACGGGCTCGATCTGCTGCGAGACGGCGGCGTGCTGGCCTTCGTGCTGCCGCCGTCGATGAACAACGGCGCGTACTTCAAAGCGCTGCGCGAGGACATCGCGACGCGTGGCCGGATCCTCGGGCTGGAACTCCAGGACGCGCACGATCTGTTCGAAGGCGCGACGCAGGCCACGATGCTGTTGTGTGTGCGCAAGGGCGCCGCGGATCCGGAACGTCACGTGTTCCGCCGTGGACCGTTCACGCTGTTCGTCACCGATCCGGATGCCGTCGCGCGCGGGTTCGAAGAAGCGGTGACGTTGGCCGACCTCGGCTACGACGTGCGGACGGGCTCCGTCGTCTGGAATCAGGCGCGCGCGGATCTGACCACCGCAGCGGATGGAGCCGTGCGCATGATCTGGTCGCACGACATCGCCGAAGACGGTCGGGTTCGTTTCCTCGACAAGCCGGGCAAGCCAGGGTTCGTGCGCAATCGGTTGCCTCTGCTCGGGCCGGCGATCGTCGTCAATCGCATCACCGGCGTCGGCGCGCGCGCGCGCTTGCGCGTGGCGGTCGTGCCGCCAGGAGTGCCGTTCGTCGCCGAGAACCACGTCAACGTCGTGCTGCCGCAGAGCGGGACGCGCCATGATCGCGTCGCGGCGGTCGCGTCGGCGCTCCGCTCGCCGCACGCGCTCGCGGCCGCGCGCCGCTTGACGGGCAATACGCAAATCAGTGCGACGGAGCTGAAGCACCTGATCCCGCTCGCGCGCAAGGATCTCGAATCGAGTCCGGCTCCGGCGCCGACCACGTACGGCCAGTGGTCCTGAACGTCCCGCGGGCGTGCGCGATCATGACCGGAACGTGACGCGTCGTGTCACTCGCGCGGTTCGAGCAACTCGTCCGCGGACACCAATGTCGGCGCGATCAATTGCAGTTCGATCGGCAGCGTCAAGGCTTGCCCGTCGCGTTTCAAGTGGAGCTGCACGATCTCCCCCGGCGCCTTCATGTCGAGGATGCGATAGATGTCGTCGTAGACGCGTACCGACTGATCGTCGATGCCGACGATCAAGTCGCCCGTCATCTCGTAGCGCCGCGTCTTCGCGTTGTACGACTGGCGCAGACCGGCTTTCTCGGCGACGGTGCCCGGCAACACGTGCCCGATCATCACACCGTCGAATAGGTCGGTGCGTTCGGTGACGACGCGGACGCCGATCCCCGCGCGCGTCGGCACCCCGAACTTCAGCAAGTTCGGCACGATGCGCGACACCGTGTCGGCCGGGATCGCGAACGAGATCCCGAGCCCCTGGCTCGTGTTCGACAACACCGCGGTAGTGACGCCGATCAGGCAGCCGTCGGCGTCGAGCAACGGCCCGCCCGAGTTGCCGGGATGGATCGTGGCGTCGGTCTGGATCACGCCTTGGATCACGCGGCCATTCTGCGAGTGGATCGTGCGCCCGAGCGCGGACACGATGCCTTCGGTCAGCGTCGACGACAGGCCGTACGGATTGCCGATCGAATAGATGCGTTGTCCGACGCGCAAGTCGGCCGAACGTGCGGTCGGGATCGGATGCAGCACCTCGGCGGGAGCGTCGATCTTCAGCACCGCGAGGTCCTTGTCCTCGTCGACGCCGACCACCGTGGCGTTCCAGTCGCGCAAGTCCGACAGGCGTACCTGCAGCTGGTACGCACCTTCGACCACGTGCCAATTGGTGACGATGTGGCCGGCGGTGTCGAACACGAAGCCGGAACCGCTTTGCCACGCGAACAGGTCGGCGACGTCGCCTTCGGACAACGCCTTCGGCGGAGTGCCGGCCGGGGTCGGCAAGCGCAAGGGCCGACTGCCGCGCGCCCATTGTGATTGGAGGTCGTGCGCGACCGAGGCGACGAGATCGTCGGTGATCGTCCAGTTGGCGCTTTTCAGCAGGGCTTCGACCGCATCGCGTTCGAGCTTGCCGTTCGCGACGAACGCGACCGACGGCGCGACGCGCTGGAAGACCTCGGTGGCATCGATGTCGCCGGGACGATCACCGTCGGTGGTCGCGGTGCGCCACCACGAGCCGATGCGATGGGGGCCCGGCGACAGCAAGGTCCCGGTGATGAAGCCGGCCATGGCGACGATCAAGACCAGCGTCCAGGACGGCGCGATGCGGTTCATGACGACTCGAAACCCCTGAGACGAACGTGAATCAACCCGATTGATTCACGTTCTCGGCCTCACCAGGTGCTGCTCGGTGACGGCAGTCGCCGCATTCGAAGCTGAACGGCGTTGAAGGACGCGATCAACCGTCGGATCCGGCGGCACCTGGTTCATTGTTCGGGGTGCCCTGGCCGGCACGGTACGGGAATCTCGCGCCCGAACGAAGGCGCGAGACGCTCACGATGCGCGAACGGGGCAGTTCTGGCTGCCCAAACCCTGGACCGTCGCGGTCACGTGATCGCCGGGGGCCAAGTAGCGCGGGGGAGTCCGCGTGAAACCGACTCCGTGCGGAGTCCCGGTGGAAATCACGTCGCCGGGCAACAACGTCATTCCGTCCGCGGCGGTCTGGATCAGCCGCTCGCAGCGGAAGATCATGTGCCGCGTGTTCGAGTCCTGCATGCGCTCGCCGTTCAAGTCGAGGCTGAGGTCGAGCGCGTGCGGGTCCGGGACCTCGTCCGCGGTCACGAACCACGGGCCGAGTGGCGCGAACGTGTCGAACGACTTGCCGCGGAACCACTGCTTCAGCGCGCCTTGCTTCTGCACGGTGCGCTCCGAGACGTCGTTCATCACGACGTAGCCCGCGATCGCGGCGCGGGCTTCGTCCTCGCCGACGTCCTTCGTGCGCGAGCCGAGGACCACGGCCAACTCGACTTCGAAGTCGACCGTCGCGTAGCCGCGTGGGATCACGATCGGATCGTTCGGTCCGATGATCGCCGACACGGCCTTCGCGAACAGCACCGGAGCATCCGGCGCCTTCACGCCGGTCTCCGCCGAATGGTCGAGGTAATTCACGCCGACCGCGATCAGCTTGCTCGGCGTCGCGATGGGTGGGCCGAGACGGACGGCGCCGGCGGGAATGCGCGCGAGGCGCGCCCGCCACGCCCGATCGGCGAGACGAGCGCGCAACCACTCCAGTCCACCTTCCGCGAGCAGTCGGCCATCGACGTCGCGCACGTGCGGCGCGAGGTCGAGGATCGTGTCCGCGTCGGCCGGATCCAGGACGCCAGGTCGTTCCGCGCCCGCGGCGCCGTGACGAACGAGGCGCATCGAGTCAGTGCGCGTCGGTCGACAATTGCGTCGTACCGGTCGCCCCGGCCGCCGGAGCGGTGGCCTGAGGCGCCGGCTCGGGCGTCGCGGGCTTGGAACTCGCGTCGGCGGCCGAGATCGGCGCCACGGCCGCGTCGCGGCGCAAGAACGTCAGCGCGTCCTGGAACAGCGCGCGCCGATTCGCTTCGCCCTTCACGTCGGTGAGGTAGAAGCCGAGCACGACCGCGCGGTACGCCTTGCCGCTCTCGGGATCGGTGCGCGTGATCTTCGCGCCGATCATCGCGCCGTTCTCCTTCAACGTGACGAACGGCTCGACGCCGGGGCCGCCGGTGAACGTCACGATCCCTTCGCCCTTGCGCGACAACTCGAGTTCGAACGCCTCGCCTTCGGCCGGCTTGACGTTTTGCGCGGTGAAGCTCATCGCGCCGTCGTGCCGCCAGCCGTAACGCAGGCCGAGCGTGTCGCGGTAGAGCGGCGTGTCCCACAGTCGCGCGGTCACCTGCGGGTTCGACAGCAACAAGTGTCCGCCGCCTTGCAGGAAGCGCATCACGGTGCGGCCGTCCGGCCCGGAGATCGACGGTCCGTAGTTCGCGCCGCCGTAGTAGCCGAACATCGAGGACCCGCCGTCTCCCGCCGACAGGTGGCCGAACGGGTTGCCGCCGTTCTGATTGCCGCCGCCATGGTTGTCGAGGACGACGATCTTGTCCTGCCAATGGCGAACCAGGCCGAGCCAGTCCTCGCCGTACGGGCGCGGGTCCATGATCGCGTCGCAGCCGACGCCGAAGCTCTTCAGGTCCGACTCCAGCGACGCGGAGAACGAGCGGTTCTTGATCTTCGAGCGGAACTCGTCCTTCACGACGATCTTGCCGAGCTCGTCGCGGTCCGTCTTGGTCGCGTGGCTGATGCCGAGCAGCGCGACGGGCTGCGGCTGTTCGATCTTCTTCAGCGGGAACTTCTCGATCAGTTCGACCCACTTCGAGTCCTGCGCGAAGCGCAGCTTGCGGTACTCCTGATCGAGGTCGCAGTACGCCGGGAAGTACAGCGACACGCCGTGCGAACGGCTGTTGCTGACGAGGTGGCCTTCGGCGACGACGACCGACCCGGTCGGGAAGTCCGTCGTGATGAACGCGTTCTCGAAGTCCTTCAGCGTTCGCTTCTCCTGCTCGTCCTCGAAGCGGTAGTTGATCTCCTTCACGGCGACCGGCCGGCCACCCGAGGGTTCCGACAGCATCGGCGGGAATTGGATCCGTGCGACGTAGTTGCCGCGCTCGTCGGGGCCGACCAGCGGGATCTTGCCGAAGCGCGCATCGTGGATGAACGGCGACAGGCTGCGCGGCGGCGACTTCCAGCCGTTCCAGCCCCAGACCACGTTGCCGGGCGAACGGCGCTTGATCAGGACTTCGTTGACGAGCTTGTACGACTGCGTCGGATAACCGATCAAGTCGGTGACGGCCTTGACCGCGTCCTTCAACTCGACGTCCTTCTTGTCGTAGTCGGCGAGCTTCGTCAGGAAGTCCTGGACGTCGACCAGGCGGCCGAACGAGCGGGTCTTGCCGTACGCCTCTTCGGTGACCGCGCCGAGCAGTTGCGGGCGATCGAGCACCTTCGCCGCGACGTTCTCGATCGCCGCGCGGAACTCGTCCATGCGCCCGAGGTGGATCGCCGACTTGGTCTCGGAGAAGCCGACGACTTCACCGCCGGATTGGCTGCCGCGCGGCGCGTACGACTTCACGTAGGTGTCGACCATCGCCTTCGAGAACGACAACGGGCTCGCTTCCGGATAGGTCGTGAGCCACGCGAGGTAGTCGTCGTACGGCATGCCGTCGCCGGGCTCCGTCTCTTGCGACGCCAGCAGGAAGTCGACCGTGTCCTTCAGTTCGTACGCGACTTCCGCGGTCGCCATGAGGCACGCGTCGAAGTCGAGCACGTCGATCTTGGCCTTGCCGTCCTTCGACCGGATCGCGCCGGTGATCGATTCGAGCGCGGTGCGGACTTCCGGCAGATCGAGGCCCTTGTGCGAGTTGTCGTCGAACGACACGCCCGACCAACCCGCACCGTGGTTCCAGATGACGAGGCAGTAGTGCTCGGCGGGGTAGTTCTCGACGGCCCACTTGCCGAAGTCGGCGAGGCACTTCGGATCGCCGCCGTCGGTGATGCCCGCGCGCTGCTTCAGCACGGAGCGCACACGCACCGAGTCGTCGTCCTTCAGCACGTAATAGCGGTTCGTGCCCGGCTCGTTGTCGAGACCGAGATAGAAGTACTGCTCGCGCTCGGCGTACGGGTTCGAGAAGTACTCGGAGTTGACCGGCGCCTTGGTCTCACGGCCCTTGTAGCGCTGCAGCTCGACGACGACGTTGACGTCGCGCGTCGATCCGATCTTCTCCATCTCGTTCATGTCCTCGATGCCGTACGGCTCGAGGTTGTTGGCCGCGTTCAAGAACACCATCACCGTCCACTTCTTCGGGCGCGGTGCGTGGCTCGCGGCACACAGCGTTTGCATCGGCGCCACGAGGTGGGACGGGATCGACGGCACGAGGCGCAGTTCTTCCGGGCCCTGGAAGCCGTTCTTCTTCTGGTACTCGAGGATGCCGTCCACGACTTCCGATTCGACGTTCGGCAGTTCGAGCAGTTGCTGCGCGGTCGCCGTGTTCAGGTCGACCAGCGGATACGCCGGCGCGTCGGGGACCTCTCCGAACCCGTACGAGACCGGGCCCGACGAGGCGTCGAACCACGCGGCCGGGAACTGATCCGGCGGAACCTCTTTCCAGGTCTCGGTCGCGAGATCGGCGATCGAGTGCCCGGCGGTTCCCGTCACGCGGGCGGCCTCCGCGGACAGGCGCGCGGCGACGTCCTTCGCGAACTCCTCGTCGGAGATGAGCTTCTTGCGCAGCGCGAAGCGGAAGTTCATCTCGACCATGTACACGAGGTCGGCGAACACGGCCGAGTTCGGGAACTTCTTGTCCTTCACGCCCTCGAGCACGTCTTCGACGCCCTGGAAGCCGTCCTTGCGCAGCTTCGCGAGCACGCGGTTCTCGCCGTTCTTGATCTTCTCGAGGAAGTGGTAGTCGAGGTTCGTGAAGTTCTCGTCGCTCTCGATCAGCGAGCGGATGTTGCGCGCCGAGGTCGGATCGAGCGGTTTCAGGATCGCATCGCGCGCGCTCTCGTCGTTCTTCAGGAAGTGCATCGCGGCGCGGCGCTTCGCGACTTCTTCGATCAGCCGCATCTCCGCCTTGATCTCGACGTCCTTCGACGGTGCGTCGAGCTTGTTCTTCGGCGCTTGGGACGCCGCGGCGGCGCCTTCGGCCGGCGGCGGCGCGTCTTGCGCGAGAGCGAGTCCGAGCAGCGAAGCGACGACGGCGGACGACACGGCGACCCAGGTACGCATGCGAACCCTCGGCGAAAGAGTGGATCGCTCCTCGAGGAACCACGAACCGCGAACGCCGTGGACGAGGGCGATGGGGACGGAGTGGAAGAAGTCTAACCTCGTAGTCGGGAACCACCACGAACCGCGCTGGTCGTGGCGTTTCGTGGGCATGGAGGTTCACATGAGTCCCGTTACGTCGTTCGGGTTGCGTTCGTTGGTGACGATTGGCGCGTTCCTGGTCCCGACCGCGGTCGCGGTGGGTCAAACCGCGTCCCTGCCGGTGAAGCGGGTCGTGCTCTACAAGCACGGGCTCGGCTACTTCGAACGCCAAGGCATGGTCAACGGCCGCGCCACCGCCGAACTGCGGTTCCGCGAGGTCGAGATGAGCGACGTCCTGAAGACGTTGACAGCTCTGGACTTGGGTGGTGGAGCGATCGACGCGATCGCGTACGACTCGCAGAAGCCCGCGGACGAAGTGCTGCAAGACTTCGCATTCGCGCTGAGCGCCAAGGACACGCAACTCAACTTGATCCAGCAACTGCGCGGCGCACGCATCGCGGCGACGGTCTCCGGCCTCGGCGAGGTGCGCGGGTCCATCCTCGGGATCGACGATGTCCAACGTCCGGTCGGCGAAGCCCGCATCGACGGCCACCGTCTCTCGGTGTTCACCGATCAGGGCGGCATCGTCGGCTTCGACCTGTTCGACGCGCAGTCGCTGCGCTTCGAGGACGAGACGCTGGCGGCCGACGTGCAGCGCTACCTCGCGACGCTGCGCACCACGCACAAGCGCGACACGCGCGTCGTGACCATCGTCGCGAATGGCACGGGGGAGCGCCCGCTGTTCGTCGCGTACGCCGTCGAACAACCGGTGTGGAAAGCGACCTACCGCATCGTGCTGGACGCGGAGAAGGAACCGCTGCTGCAAGGGTGGGCCGTGGTCGACAACACGAGCGACGAGGACTGGACCGACGTCCAGCTCTCACTGGTCGCCGGCTTGCCGATTTCGTTCCGCCAGGATCTCTACACGCCGCGCTATGCGCAGCGGCCGTACTTCGACGTGATCGAGGACGCCGTCGCGTTGGATTCCGACGAACTGAGGCAAAACGGCTACACGGGCGGCAGCAAGGTGCCCGGTGAGCCCGGCGGACTGAAGCGCAAGGCCGGAGCGCCGCGCGCCGAAGCCGCGAAAGCCGACTACAAGTTCGCCGACGCTTCGGATGCGCGAGCGGAGGTCGCGGCCGAAGCCGCGACGCGCGAGATCGGCGATTTGCTCGAGTACCGCATCGACCACGCGGTGACGATCCCACGCAATCGCTCGGCGCTGCTTCCGATCGTCGCACAGCGCGTGAAAGGCGAGCGCGTCGCGCTCTATTCGCAGTCCCTGCGTTCGACCAACCCGATGGCCGCGGTGCGTCTCGTCAACGCGACCGGCGTCTCGCTCGAAGGCGGTCCGGTGATGGTGCTGGACGCGGAGACGTACGCCGGCGAATCGCAGATGCCGAGCGTGAAGCCCGACGAAACGCGCTACATCCCGTACGCGGTCGATCTCGGAGTGAAGGCTTCGACGCGCTTCGGCAACGGCACCGAGAACGTCCATTCGGTGGTGTTCACGAACGGCGTGATGATCCTGCGGCAGTACCAGGTCGAGACGAAGACCTACGCGTTCGACAACAAGAACGACGCCGCGCGAGTCGTCGTCGTCGAACACGTCAAGCGCGACGGTTACACGCTGCGCCAGCCGGCGAAGGCGGACGAGTCCGAACTCGATCGTTACCGCTTTCGCGTCGAGATCCCGGCGAAGACCGCGAAAGAGCTCGTGGTCGTGGAAGCGACCGAGATGCAGCAGTCGATCCAGATCCGCGACCTCAACGACACACAGATCGCGTACTACCTCGAGCGGTCGGTGTTGAACGCCGATGCGCAGCGTGCACTCGAAGGAATCCAAGCGTTGCGCGCGAAGGCCGCGCGAACGCAGGCCAACATGACCAAGGCCGAGACCTCGCTGCGGGACATCGATCAGAACCAGGAGCGCATCCGTCGCAATCTCGCCGCACTCGGGCAGACCGATGCGGAGAAGGACCTGCGCAAGCGCTACGTCGACGAGTTGGCGACCAGCGAGACGACGATCACGGAATTGCGTCAGACGATCGATGCTCTGCGCGCGCAATTGATCGCCGAGCAGGCGGACGTCGAGCGCGCGATCTCGACGCTCGCGCTCGAGTACACGTTGCCGCGCTGAAGGAGCGAGCGGTCTGTCGAAACAGGCGATCAGCGCAGCGCCGCGAAGGCCACGGCGATCGCGGTCGCACCGATCGCTGCAAGTGACACGAGGCCGCCCAGCAGCGCCGCGTCAGACTCGCGTTCCCCGGCGCGGCGCGGCTTCATCATGTAGGCGCAGATGCCGCCGACGACCGCGCCTCCGGCATGGGCCGCATGGCTGATGTTCGGGATCATCGCCGTCATTAGGAACGACGCGATCAACCAGCGCCAAGCGACCCCGCGCAGTTCGGCGCCGACGGTGCCGCCGCGGCGATAGCCGTACCCGATCAACGCGGCGTTGAAGCCGAACAGGGAACCGGAGGCGCCGACGACGCGAGCGTCCGGCGTGAACACCGAGCACGCGATACCGCCACCGATCGCGGACACGACGAACAAGGTGATCAAACGCGCCGAGCCGAGATGTCTCTCGACGTAGGCGCCGAGGCTGTGCAGCGCGCTGGCGTTGAACAGGATGTGCAGCACGCTGCCGTGGAGGAACGCGTAGCTGAGCCACCGCCACGCTTCGGGCGGCGGGAGCCCGCGCGCCGGCAGCAGCATGCCGCAGTCGGACAACGTGTCGATGTCCGGAGACAGGGCGGCGAAGAACGACGCGTTCGCGACGAGCCCCCGCCGCTGCGACACCAACAAGGACCCGAGGTAGATTGCGACCAGAGCGAGCAGCAAGGGGCGCGTGCGATCCCCTTCGGTCGGAAACACGCGCAAGAGCGCGCGGCGCATTCCGAACAGGGCCGGTGCGAAACGCTGACAGCGGGGGCAGCGCCACGCGTCGCGTTCGACCAATCCGCCGCAGCGGCCACACGTCGTGGGTTCCATGGGGCGGCATCATGCCGATCGCTCGGTCCCAAGGAAGTTCCGATCCGGTTCGCCGCGGCTCCGTTGAGGACGCGTGCCGGTGCAGCTGGCGGTTTCGTCGGATTCGAAGCCGGCGATCCGTCTCTACACTCCGTCGCCCGGTTGTCGTCTGGAGGTCGCGATGCTCGTTTCGTTGAGTCTGGTCTGCGCACTCGCGCTCGCGCTCGACGACAAGCCGTTGATGCACGCGGATTTCGCCGCGAGCCTCGAGCCGCTCGTCGTTCGCCGCGGCGTCGCGCGTGCGCACGACGGTGTGGGTGAGCTCGACGACGCGCAGCTCGAGTTCCCGGCCGCCATCGCTGGCGACGTCACGATCGAATGGCGTATGGCGACGTCGCTCGGAGAGCAGCGCGCCGCGGCACTCGGGCTCGGCGATTTGGTGTGCGCACTCGATGCCGGCCAAGTGACGCTGACCCAAGGCGCCAAGCGTCTCGCGACCGGCGCCGCGCCGGCCGATGCGCGGACGCTGCGCCTCGTCATCCGCAGCAACGCCGTCGAAGCGCTCGTGAACGACGTCGGCATCGCGTTCGCGCAGACCGCGACGCCGTTCTCCGGCGGAACGCTGACGCTGAGTGCGACGCAAGCGCGCGTCGATTCGCTCGTGGTCACGCGCCGACCGTGGTTCGACGACGTGCGGGTCGAAGACGTCGGCGCGTTCGATCGCGCGCGCGCGGTCGACGGCGATCCGGCGGCGTTCGAGTTGGTCGGCGGCGCGCCGACGCGCATCGATCCGATCTACGAGTTGCGCGAGAAGGGCGGCGCCGCGGGCTTGCGCGTGAGCTTCTGCGGCGTTCGTCCGGATGAGGCCCAGGTCCCACTCGTCGAGCAAGCGCTGGCATTCGCGCAACTGCGCCCGCGTTGGACGTTTCGACTGCTGCAAGGCGACCCGTTGGTCGCGGGGCCGCTGGCGACCGATGCACCGACGGCGCTCGGCGCGGGAGTGCTCGCCTACGTCGAATGCGACGCGTTGATCGGAGTGCTCGAACATCCGCCCACGATGTCGGTGTACGACGCGACCAGCGGTGAACTGCTGGATCGATCATGGGTCGGCGGGCCGCCCGGCCGGCCGCTCGCGACGCGCGTCCCGGAAGCCTGCACGGGATTGAAGTACGTCCTCGTGACGCCGGGGCGTCCGCCGGTCGAGCGGCTCGTGAGCTTCACGCGCACATGACGCGCGTCGCGCGTTGCGTCGTGCTCGCGCTGTGCGTCGTGGCTCCCGCGTGCGAACAGCCGCGAGTCCTGGCTCCGGCTCCGCTGCGCGGCGCGCTGACGTTGAACTCGAACGCCGCTCGCGACCTGCTGCGTTCGATCGAAGAGGGCACGCGCGAACGGCCACTCAGTCCCCAGGCGCGCTCTTTGGTCGGTCGCATGGCGGACATCGCGAGGATCGACGAGGCGGTCGCGTTGGCGGAGATCGACGTCGCCACCGCGAAGAGCGGCGCGCAGCGGCGCTTCGCGTTCGACGAAGTGAAGGCGCGCATCGCGACCGTGCATGCCGCGATCGAGCACGTCGATGCGTTGTTCCTCGTGCGCAAGGATGCGCTCGTCGCGCGCGCCGAACGTTGGCTCCCCGAGCCGGAGCGCTCCGCCGCGGCGGTCGACGTCGTCGTCGGTGCCGGGCTCGAGCCGCCGCGCGCCGCGTTCGTGCGCGGTGACGACGGTCGCGCGGAGTTGATGCTCGACGCACTGCTCCTCGCGCGGGACGAGCGGCCCGAGGACCTCGCGTCCGACACGATCGTCGCGGCCTTGGTGCGCGCCGCTTTGACCACGGACGACGCTCGGCGGTTGCCGTGGAACGATCCGGCGCGCGCATCGGCAGTCGCATTCGTCGACGCGGTCGTCGATGCGGCGAGTCGGCCACCCCACGAGGGCTTCGACGATCAGGGCCGGCGTTCGCCGGAGTTCGACCTACGCGCGCGAACGCGGATCGCCGAGTTCGCGAGCGACCTGACGGGACTTGGGACTCCCGACGTGACGCAGGAGGATCCGATCACGCACCGCGAGCGCTTCGTCGCGTTCGCGACGCACGGCGTCGCGGTCCCCGTGATGTCCGACGTGCTGCTCGCGATCGAGCGCTTCGCGGGACCGGCGGCGCTGCGCGCGTCGATCGAAGCCGGCCCGAGCGAGCTGTTCGCGCGCTACGCGGAACTGTCCGGACGCGCCGCGACGCTGCCTCCGGTGCCTCCGGAAGCAGCGTCGCGTTGGTTCTCGTGGCTCAGCTCGGAATGACCGCGGCGCGCGTGCGCGCCTCGATCACGGATTCGCGCCGGGCTTGAGGTAGATGTACCAGAGCTTGCCTTCGGCGTACGTGCCGCCCGCGATCTCCTCGGCTTCGTCGCCGGTGCCGATGAAGATGTCGCCGCGTCCCGCCGAACGGATCGCGCCGCCGGTGTCCTGATCGAGCATGAACTGATTGAACGTCTCGTTGATGCCGCCGCGCATCGGGACCTTCGTCTGCGTGAAGCAGACGCCGCCGCGCGGGAACACCGCCTTGTCGGTCGCGAGCGTGCGATACGGCGTGACTTCGATGTTCAACGAGCCGTACGGTCCGCCGGTGATGTCGGTGAAGAACACGTACGACTCGTTCTTCTGCGTGTACGGATCGACTTGGTCCGGGTGCTGTGCGAAGTAGTCCTTGATCGCACGCAAGCTGAGCTTGTTCTTCGAGACCTTGCCTTCCTCGACGAGCGTGCTGCCGAGGCCCTTGTATTCGTGCTCCGTCTTGCCGGCGTAGCCGACCGCGCGCATCGAGCCGTCTTGCATGCGCAGGCGCGCCGATCCTTGCACCTGCACGATGTAGGTCTCGAGCCGGCTCTTCAGCCAGTACAGCTCGAGGCCGCGACCGTTCAGATAACCGCCGTCGAACTCCGCGCGCTTCGGCGAGCTGCCGAGTGATCCGCCTTGTTCCCAACCGAGCGGTGTGCCGGTGAACTCTTCCTTCTTCAACTCCGGCGGCAGGCGATACAGCGGATAGCGGTACTCACCGCTCTGCGTCGGCGATGCGTCGTAGATCGGCTGGCAGTAGCCGGTGAAGAGCACTTCGCCTTGACGGTTCCAACCCTTCGAGCGGAACACGTCGAAGTTGTCGGCGATCTTCTGGTTCAGCTCGGCGCCGGAGCTCGATTCCGTCAGCACTTTGCGGAACGCATGCAGACTCGCGAGTGCGCGCTCGTGGTCGATCGAGAACTTGCCCTCGTGGTCCTTGTAAGGCCACCAGCGCTTCGAGGACGGCTTCGCGAAGTACTCGAGCGTGCGATCGACCGCGAGCAACAGGTCGTCCTTGCGCCCGAAGCCGAGACCGAAGTCCGGATACTGCGAGCGATCGGTGACGAGCTCGAGAGCGACTTCGCCCGGCTCGAGCGGGCGACCGTAGTCCTTCTCCATCGGCGTGCTCGTCGGAGCACTGACGGAGAACAACTCGCAACCGGAGAACGTGAACAGCGACAACAACGCGAGCGACGACGACGCGCGGAGCATCATGGGTGAAATACCCTCCCGCGCGCAGAATAACGGCGTGACGACGGCAACAGAAGCGCCGCGGCGGAAAGTGCGCGAAGTCGTAATCGTGCGCGAAACGACGCAATCGCGGCCGAATACGGCCGGCTGGGTTCAGCTCTTCGCGGTCTCGACCGTCACGCTCGCGGCGCCGCCCTCCGGGACTTCGGTCGTCACCGCCGCCGGCTGCGTGAATGCGCCGTGCACTTGGACCGTGACGGTGACCGGCCCGGGAGGCAGGCCGAGCACTTCCCCCTTGCCCTCGGCGCACCACGCTTCGACTGGCCGCGCGAGTCCAGGTCCGCGGACGGTGATCGACGCGAACGGCGGTCGGTCGACGCCGGTTGCGGCGAGGTGCACGCTCAACGTCGCCGCGTTCGGCACGACCAAGTCCGGCAGGGTCGCTCGTCCGCCGGCCTCGACCGTGAACGTCGGGCTCGCGATCGTCGCGAACCGGCGCTCCGGGTCCGCGGTGACGACGCGGTAGTCGCCGACCGCGATCGATGCGAGCTCGAACCCGCCGTTCGCGTCGGAGACGAGCCCAGTGGCGTCGCCGAACGCGCCGTCGGCCAGCCTGCGTTCGACGACGAGGCGCAGCCGCGGGAGTCCCCGTCCATCCTTGCCGACCACGCGACCCGACACCGCGCCGACGCCGAGCGCCAGGGTGACCGTCTGGTCGTGTCCGGGATCGACGGTGACCTTGGTCTCGGCCCGGAGCGCGCCGCGCGTGACGCGGAAGGTCAGCTCACCGCGCGCGCGAACGCGTAAGTGGACGTCGCCTTCGGGTCCGGTGGTCGCCGCTGCGGGGATGTCGCGACCGAGCACGGCCTCGACGTGCGCACCGGCAGTCGGGTGATCGTTTTCGCGGACCCGAACGCGGATCCAGGTCGCCGGAACGGCCTCGGTCGCAATGCTGGCACCGGGGCTGTCTCCTGTTCGTAACCGATGTGGCCAACCGTACTTGAAGTCAGGACGGGGGAGCTCGGCGGCGACCGAGCGATAGGTCCACGTCGCTGGATCGGCCGGCGCGTGCGGGATCACCAAGAGCTCGCCCGGGGGCAGCGTGTCGAACGTGGCGATACCGTTGGAATTGGTGCGGGCGGTCTCGAGCACGACGAACGCGCCTTCGCGCGGGTTGCCTTCGTAGCGACGGACGTCGATGAGGCGGGGGAGCGCCGGCGGCGCGTTCGACTCGGTCAGCGTGACGGTCGCGCGGTGCCAGCGTTCCATGGTCAACGTCAGCGGTCCGAGTTCCGCCGCGCGGTCGAGCGGTGCCTCGACGGGCGCGGACGCCGCGGCCTGTGCGATGCCTTGCGCGACGTAGGCGCCGGCCGGGACGTTCGCAAAGCGGAAGTGGCCAGCGTCATCACTGGTCACCGCGCAAAACGGCTGGCGCTGGCCGGCGACGGGTGACGCGCGTTGCAGCTCGATGCGTTCCCCGGCGAGCGGTTCCCCGCTTGCGTTGCGCACGTTACCGACGATGTCGAAGGCCGCTCCGCGTTCGACGTCGATGCGCAGTGGTTCGTCGCGGCCTTTCGACGGCCCGAGCTGGCGCGGATCGACGGTCTTCGGCGGACAGCGCTCGCCGTCGGTCGCTTGGACCGACACGCGAACGTCGTCCGCGAACGGCAACAGGATCTTCCACGCCGAGGCGTCGGTCGGGCGCGCGAGCCCGGAATCGACGCGGGTTTCAGTGCGCTCCCAGGCGTCGCCGACCTTGACGTAACCCTCGATGCGGACTTCGCGCAGCGGGACCTGCTCGCCGCGGACGTCGAGCAGACGGACCCATGCTTCGCGTCCGGGCGCCAGCGCGACGCGACCGTCGCGGGGAGGCTCGGTGAACGTGCGCGGCACGTGTCCGGGCGCGGCGCACTCGAGTTGGATGCGCTCGGGCAGCGATTCCGGCCACAGGATCGTGCCGTCGGCGCTCGCGGTGCTGCGCCCGAGCTCACTCGTGAGGAAGAACGGAACCGCGCCCGCCGACGAGATCCAGCGCAGGGTCGCGCCGGGAAGCGGCCGATCGTCGGCGTCGACGACGACGACGGGCCGCAACGGGGCGGCCAGGGCGAACTCGAGCACGACGTCGTCGAGTTCCGGCGCGCGCAGGTCGAGACCCTCGCGCCATGCCGGTGCGTGTCCCGCCGCCAAGCCGCCGATGGTCAGGGGGGCGAGAGGCAGCGCGTCGAAGCGGAATTGGCCCTGCGCGTCGGTCGTCGCGGAACGCAGCGCGGGGTCGAACGGGCCGACGTCGATCGCGCTACGCGCGTAAACGGTCGCTCCCGCAAGTGGGGCACCTGCGGCGCCGACGGCGCGGCCACGGAGTGCGCGCGGGGGTGCCAAGCCGATCGCTCCGAGTTCGACGACCATCGCGGTCGGCTGTACGGCGACGACGAGGCTCGGTGCGAATGGAGCTTTGGCGACGTGGACCCGGAGGCTCTCCGGGGACTGGACCAACTCGATCGCGAAGCTCCCGTCGGCGAGGGTGCGTCCCGACGCAAGCACCGCTGGGATTCGCGTTTCCGGCTGTTCGTCGGGCGCCGACAGCAGGTTGACCGTGGCGGCTTCGATCGGCTTGCCCGCAGGATCGAGGACGACGCCGCGGACCGAGATGGCCGGGAGCACGGTCTGCGTGGCGGCGGTGGGGGCCGCGATCGCGAGGCAGCACAACGACCACGAAGCGAGCGAGCGGAGCATGGGGGATTCCATCGAATACGGATCGAAACGGCATGGTAGCAGTGGCTGCTACCGGGGTTCTGGAGCGCTCTTGGACAACCTCACGCACACGCTGTTCGGGCTGCTGCTCAGCAAGACTCGGCTCGGCAAGTCGGCCCCGAGCGCGGTGCCCGTGCTCCTCATCGGTTCGAATCTGCCGGACCTGGATTTCGTCACGCGCTTCATCGGCGGCCACGCGGCATATCTCGAGCATCACCGCGGCATCACGCACGCGATCGTCGGCATCGTGGTCCAAATCGCGCTCGTCACGGTGGCGGCGTGGGGTCTCGAGCGAGTTTTCGTCCCCCGGCGAGTCGCGCGCACACCCTGGTCGAGCGGATCGCCGCTGCTTGCGAGCGCGGCCGGGCTGTGCGCTCATCCTCTGCTCGACCTGTTGAACGAATACGGGTTGCGCCCGTGGCTGCCGTTCTCGGGCAGCTGGATCTACGGCGATTTGGTGTTCATCGTCGATCCGTGGCTGTGGTTGATGCTCGGTGGGGCTGCGGCCTGCGCCGGGCCGCGGTCGAAGGTGGGCGATGCGGTCTACGGCACGCTCGCGTTGCTGACGTCCGGACTGTTCGTCGCGAATGCCGCGGGAGCGATCCCGCACGGAACCGAAGCCCTCCCGCGCTGGTTCTTCGCGGTCTGGTTCCCGGCGCTCGTCGTGCTCGTGTGGCTTCGGCGGCGCGGGGCGGCGGGGTCACGCGCCGTGCGGACTGGATTCGTGTGCGTCGCCGCGTACTTGGTGCTGCTGACGGGATCGCGCACCATCGCCGAATCCAGGGCCCGCGAGCCGATCGAGCGCGCGCTGGCCGGTGCGTCGGTCCAGTCGTGCAACATGAGTCCGCGGCTCGCGACGCCACTGCGTTGGGAATGCGTGGTGTGCACGGCGGACACGGCGTTCTGGTTCCCGATCGACGTGTTCGGCGCGGTCGGCGAGCCGCGCCAGCTCGCGCGCAACCTCGCGGATCCGCGCATCGCCGATCCGCGCAATGCCGAAGCGGTGCGCGCGTGGCGGACGTTCACGCGCCATGCGATGGTGATGCACGACGCGGACGGGAACGCGACGCTGACCGACGCCCGGTACTGGTTCACGGACTTCTGCCGGCTGTCGCTCGTCGGGCCGTGAGAGAACATGAATCAATCCGATTGATTCATGTTCTCGGCCTCACCAGGTGTTGCTCGGCGACGGCAGTCGCCGCCCCGTTCAATAGGCACTGATGTACGGCGTTGAATGACGCGAACGACCTGTGGATACGGCGGCTGCCGCCGCCGTCGGCACCTTGTGCGTTCGGCCGTGAATCAATCCGATTGATTCATGTTCTTTGCCCCACTCAGGTGTTGCTCGGCGACGGCAGTCGCCGAATGCACTCTCGAAGCGGGGGATTGCTTCGCAGCTCTGAACGCGTGGCGTGGCTCAGGTCGACGCGTTGCCGTCGTCGGGAACGCGAGGGGGTGGCGGGTTTTGCAGCTTCGGCATGATCGGCGCGCTGGGCATGACCGGCGCGCTGGGAGGGTTCGCGCCGCCGGTCGGCGAGTCCAGGACTTGCAGGGAGCTGCTCGGCGCCTGCGCATCCGCGGGCTTCTGCTTCAGCTGCACCTTCCACGTCTGCACCTTGGCCTTGGCCGCCGCGTCCTCGGCGTCCTTGGGGCGACCTGCCTTCATCAGAACCAAGGACAATCCGGACCACGACATCGGATCGTTCGGTTCCAACTCGGCGACGCGCTGCGCGAATGGCACCGCGCGCGCGGGGTCGCCGTGGCGGACCCAGGCCATCGCGATCGACCGGAGTGCATCGCGATGGTCGGGCTCGACCTCCAAGGCGGCCTGGAAACCGGCGATCGCGGCGGGGTAGTCACCCGCGGCATAGGCCTTGAACCCGTCCTTGAACCTCGATTGCGCGTCGGACATCTGCACCCCATTCGAACGAGTCGGCAGTATGCGCGGCAGTCGCTTCGATCCGCAACCTGTATCCTCGAGCGCTCGATCCCATGACGGAGTCGCGCATGCTGTTGAACGGCAAGAAGGGCCTGATCCTCGGAGTCGCGAACAAACGGTCGCTGGCGTGGGGCATCGCTCGCGCGGCGCACCGCGAAGGAGCCCGCCTCGCGCTCACGTATCAAGGTGAACGCCTGCGTGGGTCGGTCGAGGACCTCGCGACGCAACTGACGGAACCGCTCGTGCTGCCGTGCGATGTGACGTCGGACGCCGACCTCGACCGGTGCGTGGCCCAAGTCGGAGAGACGTTCGGCCAGATCGACTTCGTCGTGCACGGCGTCGCGTTCGCGAAGCGCGAGGAACTCGAAGGCCGTTACGTCGACACGTCCCGTGAGGGCTTCGAGATCGCGCTCGACATCTCGGCGTACTCGATGACGGCACTCGCGCGGCGCGTCGAGCCGTGGATGAAGAACGGCGGCGCCTTGCTCACGCTGACGTACCTCGGCGGCGATCGGGTGATCCCGCACTACAACGTCATGGGTGTCGCCAAAGCCGCCCTCGAGTGCTCGGTGCGTTACCTCGCGGTCGACCTCGGTCCCAAGAACATCCGCGTCAACGCCTTGTCGGCGGGACCGGTACGGACCCTCGCCGCGTCCGGCATCTCCGATTTCCCGAAGATGCTCGAGGTCGTCAAGGAGCGCTCGCCGCTGCAGCGCAACATCGACCTCGACGACGTGGGCGACGCCGCGGTGTTCTTCCTTTCGGACCTGTCGCGGGCGATCACGGGCGAGGTCATCTTCGTCGACGCCGGTTTCCACAACATGGGACTGTGAGCGCGCATGGCCATTTACGAGTACCAGTGTTCGACTTGTGGCGAACGGCTCGAGGTGATGCAGCCGATGAGCGCGACGCCGCTGCAACGATGCGGTGAGCATTGCGTCGCCAAACACCGTTCCGGGAAGGGTGCGGTGTCCCGCGTGTTCTCGGTACCCAACGTCGGCAAGTCGTCGAGCGGCAACCCGGGCGGGAGCGACTTCGGCGGCGGCGACATGCCGTCGTGCGGATCGTGCGGTCGAATGGGCCCTGACGTCTGCAACTGATCGCCTATGTCCGAGAGTCGTCGCGTCCAGCGACGATTCCCGGACGCAGTCGATCCCGCACCAGGTGTTGCTCGGCGACGGCAGTCGCCGCCCCGTTCAATAGGCACTGATGTGCGGCGTTGAATGACGCGAACAACCGGTGGATACGGCGGTCACGAAGTCGGTCGCTCCGCGACCGGGGCGCCGCCTGGGAAACCTTGTGCGTTCGGCCGTGAATCAACGTCTCGAAGCGAGGGATTGGTCCACGGCCTCTGAGGCCGATTCCAAGACCCGGGGCGGGGGCCAACGCCTTCCGCGAGGCCCTCGCTGCGGTCACGAAACCGCCGCGAACTCGGGGGAGTTCTAGCGAGAGATCGTCACCGAGCCCGGCTATGCACCTATCGTTGCCCGGGTGCTCGACCAAGGCCCTGGGTGACTGCGATCGTCGAGTGCTCGATGCTGGTTCGGTCCGGGCTCACCCGACGGGGTGGGGCTCGATCCGAGTGACGAATGTAGGGGACCGTCCAGCAGCGAGTTCTCGCCGGCGCGATCCTGAGGTAACCTCTTCGCGCGGTCTTGCCCCCCTGACCGGTGCTTACTTCCGACCTGGCATGCCCGGTAGGTCGGCGGAAGCGTGCTTTCCCGCCGGCTGTGCGTCGTCACGCGCAGGCGGCTCGTCGCTGCGGGAGATGTCCATGTCGATTCGTTCCTTCATCGGCGTCGTCGCCGCGTTCGCGTTGACCTCGGTGTCCGCGATCGCGGGAATCACCCTGAAGTCGATTCAGTTCCCGTCAACGCTGGGTGGCAAGAGCGGCACGACGAATCCCCCGTCGCAGGCGCCGCTCTCGCAAGAGATCCACTTCGTGTTCAGCGGGAAGCCGAAGATCGGCCCGGGAATCGAATCCGGGGTCAAGATCGCGGTGTCGTCGCTGAACTCGGACAATCAGCCGGTCGGACAGCTCGCGTTCGGCAAGTTCACGGTCAAGGGCAAGCGCCTGGTGTTCACACCGCGACTGCCGACGGGGCCGCTTCCGGACAGCTTCGGGCCCACGACGGACATCGCGGCCAATGCGTCGCTGCCGGGTCTGCTCCCAGGGACGACCTATCAGGTCTCGGTCGAGCTGACCGGCGGCAACGCGATCAAGAACTACTCGAAGACGTCGCCGAGCCTGTCGTTGCCCGTGCTGTTCACGACGGCGCCGACCAGCGTCGGTTCGATCGGCACCGCGGGCTTCTATGCCTTCGCCACGACGAAGGCGCCGAAGCTCTTGAAGAAGAACGGTGTCGCTCCGAAGTCGAAGACCACCGGGCTGCATCCGAACGTGCTGTTCGATCCGGCGGGCGTGTTCGCATCGATCCCGACGTCGAAGAAGGCGCCCTACACGCTGCGCTTCGGCGCGCCGTTGAATCCCGAGAACGAGAACGTGCTCGAGCGCATTCGGCTGCGCGCGATCCTCGACGCGAGCGCGGTCCCGGTCGACATTGCGCTCCCGATCTCGATCGTGCTGACCGAGAACGTCCCGACGCGCTCCACGGTGTTGGTCTATCCGAACGGCACGCTGCCGCTGGGACACACGCTCGCGCTCGAAGTCTCCGACCTGCTCGAGAACATCTCGGGCGCATTCGCGAACGACGGGTCCACGCCGGAGGCGTTCAAGGAAGTCGCGCGCTACGTCGTGACGCCCGACCCGAGTCCGGGGATGGCCCTCGACGGCGAGATCCTGGAGACGTTCGAGACGAACGAACGCGAAGACACGTCGATCGTCGCGTCCGGGAAGCAACTGGCGAGCTGGAACGGCCAGACCAGCGGCGCGCTGCGCGCGTCGTTCGGGTTCGGCGGCGATGGTTCGCTCGGAGCGTTCGCGGCGCCGACGGCGGGTACGCTCACGATCACGCTGGACACCGACTTCCAGACGTTCCCGTTGCTCTCCGGCGCCACTCCCGGCGCGGAGCCCGGCACGATCGTCAAGGGCGGCGTGTTCAAGTTCACCGACTTCCATCTGCCCGCGAACGCCACGCTGCGCGCGGTGGGCTCGAATCCGCTGGTCATCACGGCCACCGGCGACGTGTTGATCGAAGGCGTCATCGAATGCTCGGGATCGAACGGCATCGGTGACGACACGTTCAACTCGGCCGTGACGCCCGCTCCGGGCGGTGCCGCGGGGCCGGGTGGCGGTAAGGGCGGCGACGGCCACCCGGTGTTCGTGCCGAAGGGCGCGAAGTCCTTGATCTACATGATCACGCCCCAGTTCGGTCAGAACGGGTTCGGCACGGGCAACAAGCTGCCGATCGGCGGCGGCGGTGGTCAGAGCGGCGCGACGCTGCCCTGGCCAGCCTTCAGCAACGGCGCCAACTGCGCGACATTCAACGAAGACGGCGACGGAAGCCGTGGCTCGGGCGGCGGCGGTGGCTCCTTGAACGTCTTCCTCCCGGAGGCGCCGGAGCCGATCACCGTGCCGGTGTCGGGACGCCGCGGCGGCTTCGGGATCGGCAACCACTTGCCGCTGTCGTTCTCGCCAGGCCTGCCGTTCCCCGTGCCGAACAATCCCAAGGCGTACGACGGCGTCAGCTTCAACGCGGTGGCGCGTCCGAATCCGAATCCGACGTTCGCCGAGGCGGTGCAGCAAGGACTCATCTTCGACGCGGCGGTGGGCTTCAACCTGACCACGTCGTGGGCGCTGACGAAACGCATCACGTTCGGCGGTAGCCCGGGCCAAGCCGTGTTCGCGGATGCCGATGCGAACAACAACTTCATCGGCGAAGCCGGCGAAGTGAAGTCGATCATCGGTGGCCAAGGTGGCGGTGGTGGCGGTTCGCGTACGGAAGGTCTGTCTCTCGACTGCACGAAGGCCACGCTGTCCGTCGGCTTCCCGCTGACGGTGCTCGACGCGAAGGGCGCGGGCGGCGGTGGCGGTGGCGGCGCGGTCATGATCCAGGCGCTGGGCGAGATCCGCATCAAGGGCACCGCGGCGCGCATTCGCGCGCTGGGTGGCAACGGTTCCGGCGGTGAAACCACGCAGGGCGGTGACGTCGGTGGCAACGGTGGCGGTGGTTCGGGTGGATCGGTGTTGCTCCAATCCGCCGAGAACGTCGTCATGGAAAGCACCGCGAACCCGAACGTCGTGAACCGTGTGATCGACGTCTCCGCCGGTTGTGGCTTCAACGCGTTCATCCTCCTGAACGGCGCGACGGGCACCTCGGGTGCCGATTCCGGCTCGCTGCAGGTCGGTGACGGCGCGCCGGGCGGCCCAGGGATCGTCCAGGTCCAGGTTCCGGTCGGCGTGACGCCGACGCTGTTCGCGACCCAAATCGGCGCGCGCGTCTGGAAGTCGCTGACGAATCCGCCGAAGGGCATCAACTGCCCGTTCTCGACGTCGTCGCTCGGTAACTCGGAGTTCATCGACGTGTTGGTGCCGACGAACAAGACGCCGGTGCCGTTCACGTCGAAGTCCTCGGCGCGTTCGACGTGGTACGACCTGGGCCTGATCTCGCCGCCGTTCCGTCCGCTCGTCAACACGACGGCGGGCGCGATCGCCGGTCCGGTGTTCGGCGTGCCGGGTGACGGTCCGATCTTCCAAGGCACGGATCCGAACACGGGTCTGGTCGAGGTCGACGGCAGTGGCAACGTGCTGAACTCGTTCGACAACGACTTCGATGTCGACGCGCCCGACCTCGGCGTGCCGGACTTCCTGCCGCAGGGCGTGGATCTGCAGACGGTCTCGATCAAGTTCCAGGGCGCGAACGACGATCCGCTGAACCCCGGCTTCCCGGACCTCACGACCGCATCCGCGTTCGTGACGGACCCGACGACGCTGAACGGCTTCCGGTACATCCGGTACGAGATCGAGTTCAACATCGCGGCCGCGGTGGGTGTCGTGCCGACGCCGTCGACTGCGCGCCCGCAGATGAACTTCCTGCGCATCCCGTTCAAGTACTGAACGAAGCGCGCGGAACCAGTACGCGATCGGGGCCGTCTCGCGCGAGCGAGACGGCCCCGATCGTTTGCACCGACAGCCCTCGTGGCGGGACGGCGGACGCTGGCGTCACGTCGTCTCGAGGATCTCCTTCAGCACCGTGCGCGCGGCAGCCTTGTCGTCATCCGTGTCACAGCACAGGATGAGAGTGACGCCGGCGAGCACGCGCCGTTGCAAGTCGAACACGGCTTCGCGTCGGCCCGGCTCGGACGTTTCCGCGCGATAGCGACCGTAGAAGCCGGCCAGGGAGATCTTGTTCTTCTTCAGGTCCTTGAGCAGCTCCGGCGACGGACCGAGGTCTTTCGCCCAGAGGTCGATGGCTTCGCGCGGAATCCCGCGGGGCCACTTGCGCATGACCAGAACCCGGAAGCCAGCGGACTTCGGCGGGAGCTCTTTGATGTTGACCGTGCGGATCACTCTGCCTCACGCTCCCGGCGTTCTTCCCTTGTTCTTCGTGCCCTTCCCGAAGAAGAGCGCGCGAAGCATATCGCGCTGGGTGTGGACGCGCGTGCGGCTTTTTCAGCGAGCGTCGGACAAGATCTGCAACCAGACGTCGAGTTCGGGGTCTTCGTCTTCGCCGCTCGCGCTGCCGCCGACGTAGCCGAGGGCGGCGAGTTGCTCCATCTCCGCGGCGTTGAAGACGATCGCCTTGCCGGAGCGGAAGCGCGGATCCGCCGCGTTCGCGCGCAGCCAGCGTTCGATGCCGTCGGTCATCGGTCGTAGCGTGGACCGTTCGACGCTCGGCATCAAGTTCGTGAGCTCGATCGGGTCGTTGCGGAGGTCGAAGAACTGCCGCGTCGGCTCGTTCGATGCCAGGATCAGTTTCGCGTTCGGTGTGCGTGCGGACTTGGCGGGGCGGTGCGCGTGCTCCGAGAACGCGACCAACACACGCGGATGTCCGGTCATGAACTCGTCCAACGCCTCGCCTTGCCACGAGGTCGGGCGCTCGACACCGACCAGGCTCGCGATCGTCGGGGCGACGTCCAGCAAGCGCACCTGCTCCGGCACCATGCGCGCGGCCAGCGACGGGTGATGCAGGATCAACGGGACGCGTAGGTTTTCGTCGTACAGCGTGTAGCCGTGGCCGGAACCGCCGTGCTCCCAGAACTCCTCACCGTGATCCGCAGTGACGACGAGGAGCGTGTCCTCGGCGAGTCCGCGCTCCTCGAGGTTCTCCCAGAACCGGCGTAGCCAGTCGTCGGTCGCCGCGATCGACGCGTCGTAGAGATCGCGGATGTAGCGCCGGTCGGCGTCGTCGAGCGCGCCGGCCCTCGCCTGCTCCTCGTGGTTTTGCACCAGGTCGGCGACGCGGTCGTGGTACGCGAGCGCACCGTTGTACGGTTCGACCCAGGTCGCGAGGTAACTCGACGGCGGCTTGTACTTGTGGACGTCGTACGTGTGCAGGAACAGGAAGAAGCGCTCGTCGCGGCGGATGCCGCGCAGCCACTGCTCCGCGCGCGCGATCGTCGTCTCCATGTTGAGACCGGCGTCGTCGTAGATCTCGAAGCCCTGCGTGAAGCCGATCTTCGCCGCCATGAAGCCGCCCGACGTCACGGCGTGCGTGCGGAACCCGGCGTCCGCCAGCACTTCGGCCAACATGTCGACCGAATCGCCGATGTGGCCCGGATCCTCGAACCGGCCCATGCCGAGCACGCTCGGATAGAGGGACGACAGCATCGAGGCATGGGACGGCGCGGTCCACGGCGCTTGGGAAATGCACTGATCGAACGCGACACCGGCCCGGCCGATGCGGTCGAGGAACGGCGACGTGTTCCGCGCATACCCGTAGAGCCCGAGGTGATCGCGGCGCAGCGTGTCGATCGACACCAGGATGACGTTCTTCGCGCGGGGCGGCGCTTTCGAGCACGCGGGAAGAGCAGCGCTCGCCGCGAGGATCAGCAGGAGCAGTTGGGCCGAGCGCATGGGCGGAGTATACAAGTGCCCTCGTCGAAGGCCGCTCCGCGCGGAGAAAGCATGCCGAGCGTCGTCAGCGTCAACAGCCGTGTGATCCCACCGGAACAGGCGTTGGTCTCGGTGTTCGACCGAGGATTTCTGTTCGGCGACAGCGTGTACGAGACGTTCCGCACCTACGACGGTCGGCCGTGGTTGCTCGAGGAGCATCTCGCGCGGTTGTGCGGCTCGGCCGAGCGCATGGGATTGCCGTTGCCGGGCGGCATCGACCGCATTCGCGCGGACGTCGAGCGTGCGCTGCGGCACTCCCGTGAGCGCTGCGCGGCGGTCCGCATCGTGGTGACACGCGGCGCGCAGGTCGGACTCATCGACCTCGATCCGGGAACCGCGGGAACCGCCGATGTCTACGTCCTCGTGCGGCCGTACGCGCCGGTCCCCGAAGTCGCCTACCTCGAAGGCATCGACCTCGCGCTCGTCGGAGTGCGACGCAACGCACGCGATGCGCTGGATCCCGCGATCAAGAGCGGGAACTACTTGAACAACATGCTCGCGTTGCGCGAGGCGAAGGCGCGTGGCGCGTACGAGTGCGTGATGCTGAACAAGGACGGCTTCCTGGCCGAGGGTTCGACGTCGAACGTCTTCCTGGTGAAGGACGGGGAACTCGCGACGCCGGCGCTCGACAGCGGCATTCTCGCCGGGGTGACGCGTGCGTATCTGCTCGGCCTGGCGCGCGGCGCCGGTATCACCGCGCGGGAATCGATGCTGCGCGAAGCCGATTTGCGCGCGGCGGACGAAGTCTTCATCTCCGGCAGTCTCAAAGAGGTCTTGCCGGTCGCGCGCGTCGACGGAGTCGCCGTCGGCGCGGGGCGGCCGGGTCCGCTGACGCGACGGTTGCTCGAGGCGTATCGCGCGGGGATCGAATCCGCGCGGGAATAGCTCCGAAGCGCGAAGCCACGTGGAAGGCGCGCACCCACGGGGCTCGACGGTTGGCGCGGTGAGTCACTCGACGCTGGCGGCGTACTCGGCTTCGAGCGCGCCCGTGCGCACGGAGGCGGTATGAGCTGGTTGTGGTGCGTGGCGGCCTTGCTCGCCGGGGCGTTGGTTTCCGTGCAGACCGGGATCAACACGCAGCTCGGGCGCCAACTCGGCCAGCCGCTGCAGGCCGCCTTCGTGTCATTCGTGATCGGCACGTTGGCGCTCGCGGTCGCCTTGCCGCTGTTGCGCGTGCCGTTCCCGTCCCCTGCGCGCGTCGGGACGATCAGTCTGCCGCTGCTGTCGGGCGGCGTCCTGGGTGGGATCTTCGTGTACTCGATGATCGCGCTCGGCAGTCGCCTGTCGGCCGCGGTGCTGGTGGGGCTCGTCGTCGCCGGTCAATTGGTTGCATCGTTGGTCCTCGACCATTTCGGTTGGCTCGGCTTCCCGCAGCACACGCTGTCGGTGCCGCGTGCGATCGGGGCGTTGCTGATCCTCGCCGGAGTGCTGCTCGTCCGGCGTTATTGACCGCATGCGAAACTGACGGAACGATCCGCGTTCTCGCAGGCGCGCGTCGCGTTCGGGCGCCGTCGCGAACACCGAGTGCGTCCAGCGGCTGTGCCGCCTCGAACATGGATCCAGCGGGGAGCACACCCGCAGAGTTCGTCCCCTGCTGAATCCATGTTCTGTCGGCTGTGGAAGGGGAGTCCGCGCACCGCGCGAGTTCTTCGAACGAGTTGTGACCGGTCGCGCGGCGGCTGGTACAACCTGCGCCCGGTGCTTCGATTCCGTGAAGGAGGCTCGATGGTCCCGCCGCACACGGAAGCCGGGAACGAGAACGGCAACCACAACGGCAAGCGCCGGACGTTCGAGACGGTCGTCACCGACGTCGTGCTCGAAACGCCCGATGCGGCGACGCTGTTCTTGCACGCGCGACCGGAAGATCGCGAGTACCTCGCCGGTCAGTTCCTGACGATCGATCCGCATCAGTTCGACGCGCTGCGGAACTTGATCGGCTACCTCGAGGACGTGAAGGGACACAAGGAAACGGCGCGCGCGTATTCGATGGCGTCCGGCCCGCACGACCGCGAACTCGCGATCACCGTCAAGATCGAGCCGTACATCAGTGGCGAGACCAAGTTCCCGCCGCTGCTATCGCCATTCCTCGTGCGGGGCTGTTTCCGCGGCATGCCGATGACGGTGTCGGGGCATTCGGGGCATTACGCGATCGGGCCGGACATCGCCGAAAAGACCGATCACCTGATCCACATCGCGGCCGGCTCCGGGATCGTGCCGAACTACGCGATGCTGCGTTGGGCGCTCGAAGTGGGGCTGCCGCTGCGCCACACGCTGATCTATGGCAACAAGTCGTGGCGCGACGTGATCTACCGCCGGCAGCTCGACGATCTGGTCGATCGCTTCCCGGACAAGCTCCGCGTGGTCCATGCATTGACCCGCGAAACCGACTTCCAACAGTGCGCGGGGCGCGATGTGCGCCGGGGTCGCGTCACCGAGGCGCTGTTGCGTGAAGTGATCGAAGATCCGCGCAGCGCGTTGGTCTACACCTGCGGTCCCGCGATCACGCGCTGGGAGAAGATCCGTGCGCGCGAGGCCGGCCTCGTGCCCGCGCCGCGGTTCATCGAGAGCACGATCGCAGCGCTCGAAGCCATCGGAGTGCCGAAGGACCGCGTGCACAAAGAGGCGTACGGTTGATGCGCGAGCGGCAGCGCAACCGCGCGCCGCGTGCCGTCACGGCCGCTTCGACAACGTCGCGACCAAGTCCATCGTCGAGTCGCCGCGTCGCACCGTCAGCTCGAGGGTGTCGCCCGCGCATTTCGAGCGCGCCATGAAGTCGGAGAACTCGCGCCGGTCACGCACGGCCTTGCCGTCGCACGCGACGATCATGTCGCCGGCCAACAGCCCCGCGCGCTCCGCGGCCATCCCTTTCGTCACCTCGACGACCGCGACCCCGACGGCGGGGCTCGCGACGTCGTTCAACGTGACGCCGAGATAGGCCGGCTCGACGTCGGCTCCGCTCTTCAAGCGCTGGACGGTCGTCATCACGGCGTCGATCGGCATCGCGAAGCCGAGCCCCGAGTTCTGTCCGAACGGCCACTCCGGCGACAGCACGATGCCGACCATGCGGCCGCGCACGTCGACGAGAGCGCCTCCTGCGTTCTTCACGTTCGTCCCGGCGTCGGTCTGGATGGCGTCGCGCCAAGGATCCAGACGATGCAGCGCCGACAGCACGCCGACCGTGACGAAGGGATCGCTCGAGACGGGTGGGCCGTGCGGAGCGGCCACCGCGATCAGGAACTGACCCTCTTGCAGCCCGCCGGCGGCGATCGACTCCAGGATGTCGAATTGAACGCCTTTCGGCTTGTCCAGCACCAGCAGGGTCAGACCCGCCTTGCGGTCGTGCGCGAGCACGGACGCGCGATACGACTTGCCGTCGCTGGTGTGCGCCTCGATCGCGGAGACGTCGTCACCGAAGGACTTCGATGGGGCGACGACATAGCCCTGGGGGTCCACGATCGTTCCCGTCACCGAGCCTTCGCGAATCAGCGCCGGCGGACCCTTCGGCGCTTCCTTGGGTTTTTCCTTCGGCGCGGACGGTGGTCCGCTCGGGACAGCGCCGCCGGTCGGCGTCGTGGTCGCTTCCGCCGCGGGCGGAGCGCGCGTGAGGACGAGCGTCACCACGGCACCGCGCGCGCGCATCGCGGCCGCGTGGAACGCGGTGGACAGCGCGCGCGCTCGGGTACGTGGCCGCGTCAGCGAGCGCGGTGGGGGGAATGCGTCGGCCGCTCCGGCGACGCCCGCATACGCGGAGCGGATCTGGTCGATCGGAGTCAGCAACGCCAGGTCCTGCAGACTCGGCTGTTGGCGGAACACGCCGACCAGTTGCCCGTCGACGTCGAAGTAGGGGCAACCGTCCTGGCCCGGATTCGTCGCCGCCGAGGTCTCGATGCGCGTGGTCGCGCCGTTCGCATCGCGATGCAGCGCGGCGACGATGCCGAGCGTCACCGCGGGCGCGGACTCTTCGGCGGTGTTGAACGCGTTGCCGATCGACAGCAGGAATTGACCGACCCGGATCGAACCCGGTTCGCTGGGGCGCGCGAACGGCAGGCGCTTGGCGTCGATCTTCAGCAGACAGGTGTTCGTGTCCGCATGACCCGACACCCACTGCGCGGAATACTCGCGGCGATCGGGGAACGTGACCGTGACGCCCTTCTCGCGCACCGATGCGTCGTTCGCGAACGCGTCCGCGAGTCGGCCGTCGGTCAACACGAACCCGCTCTCGGCGATGCAGACGCCCGTGAAGCCGGGGCCCACGCGCACGACGGCGGGCGCGACCGTCTCGACGATGCGGACGAACTCGCGATCGAGGACGTCCAGCGACACCATTTGCGCGGTCGCTTCGCGCGGGAACTCGAACCCTCCGACCGTCGCGAACGCCAGTGCGAGCGCGAGTCGTCGGTTCACTTGCGTTCCTCGCTCGTGGGCGCCTGCAGCGTCAGCTTCTTCGTCAGGCCCTTGCCGTCGCGGACCAAACGCAGCGCGATCGTGCGCCCGTTCGGCAGCATCGCGGTCTGGTTCAGCCAACTCGTGTAGGAGTCGACGTCCTTGCCGTTCAGTTGCGTGATGCGATCGCCGACGCGAATGCCGATCTTGTGCGCCGGCGAGCCGTTGACGACCCCCGTGACGACCACGCCGCCGTCTTGATGCGTCTTCGGCTGGACCTGGAGTCCCGAGTAACCCGCGACGACCTCGTCGTTCGCGCGCATCCCGGCCATGAACGCCTGCACCTGATCTCCGGGGATCGTGTAACCGACGCCGACGTTCGCGACCGCATCACCGAGCGTCGCGATCTTGCCGTTGATGCCGATGACGCGACCCGCGAGGTCGAACAGCGGGCCGCCCGAGTTGCCGGGGTTGATCTCGGCGTCGGTCTGGATCGCGTTCTGGTAGTCGAACTGTCCACCCGCCAACCGACCGAGTCCGGAGATGATGCCGATCGTCACGATCGGTTCGCCGTCCAGCGCGAGCGCGCGCGGGTTGCCGCAGGCGATCGCCCACTGGCCGGGCCGCACGAGCTTCGTCTTCGCGAACTCCGCGGCTTGGAACGAGCGACCCTTCGCGCGGAGCAGCGCGAAGTCGTAGAGCTTGTGCTGGGAGAGGATCTCCGCCTCGACGCGCTCGCCGCCGTTCAGCACGACCTCGACGCGCACCGCGTTCGCGATCACGTGGACGTTCGTCATCACCAGGCCGTCGCGGGACAGGATCACACCCGAGCCCACGCCGCCGGCGACGACGGCCTTCTTGCCGTTCTGATCGATTTCGACGAACTGCATCACGGAGACGGTCGACGCGCGCAGTCGTTTGGTCAGAGCGACCAACGAACGCTCGATGCCTTCCGCCTCTTGGATGCACGCCTCGAGTTCCTGCGCGTCCTGCGGGCTCGGCGCGGTTTGCGGCGGAGCGGCGGGGGACGCGGGTGCGGGCTCGATCGGTGCGAGCACGGCGACGAGACGGATCAGCACGGCGAACATCGGGGAGTCTCAGACCGACAACGGTGTACGCAGGGCGTCCTCGCTCGCGGTGAGAACCTCGACGCCGCTGTCGGTGATCAGCAGCGTGTGTTCGAACTGCGCGACGAGCTCGCCCTTCTTCTCGCACAGCGGCGGATAGACCATCAGTTGGTCATCGCGCGAGAGGGCGTTCAACGAATCCGAGACCGCCTTGAACGGCAGGTGTGCGACCAGATCGCGACTGCCGAACGGCAGGCCACCGAAGGCGCGGATCGCTTCGTAGACGCGATCGTCGACGCCTTTCGACTTCTTGAGGTCGCGCCGCACCATGAACACGTGCGCGTCGCCGCTCTCCTTGACGATGCCGGGACCGGTCGACGCGAACGGCTCGATCGCGACGCAGGTCCCTGGACGGAGCTTGCCGCGTCCGACGGGCACGTTCGGGATCTGCGGCGGGCCGTGGATGATCCAACGTCCGACCGAATGCCCGGTCAGGTTCTTCACGGGACTGAAGCCGAACGAGCGGATCACGCGCTCGACCTCACGCCCGATCTCGACCACTTCGACGTCGGGACCCGCGACGCGGATCGCCGCGTCGAGCGCGGCATGCGACGCTTCGACGAGTTTGCGATTGCGCCCGTCGAGCGACAGGTCGACGGTCATCGCGGTATCGGCGACGAAACCATCGACGTGAACTCCGCAGTCGATCTTCACCACATCCCCTTCCTCGAGCGTGGTGGGGTCCCCAATCCATGCGCAATAGTGCGCAGCGATGTGGTTGCGGGACATCTGCAGCGGGAACGCGGGCTTCCCACCGAGTTCTTCAATGCGCGCGTGTCCGGCCAGCGCGATGTCGATCATCTTCGCGCCGGGTTTGGCCAGGGAGGCCACGTACTTGCGGACGTGGCAGGCGATCGCCGCGGCGCGGCGCCATTTCTCGAGGTCTTGAGGGTTCATGGTGCGCGGATCGTAAACCAGGATTCAGGTTTCTGTCAGGGCTGCCACCGGCGGCGACTCCCAATGGCCGCGACGGCGCGGTCGACTTCACGTCGCAGGTCGCGACGACGGTTCCGACCAGCGTCATCCTTGCCGGTGGAAGCCGCGTCGACCTGAGTGGATTCGGCGGAAATCCCGCGCGGAAGTGTCAAGATCCGCCCCGGTTCGCGTCGATCTTCGGGGCTCGGAGCTCGACACGGTTTCCCCAAACGTCCGGCCTTCGGGCGCAATGGAACGTCGCCGTCGCACTCCGCTCGTGGTCGGAGAAGCCGATGCCCCTGGCCGAGGGTGGCTTCCTTGACCGTTCGTGCGCGCACCGTAGACTGTCCCACCCTTTTTCCTCGAATCGGCTCAGAGCGCGTGAGGGGCACCCTCCCGCGCGGAGGCTCCGCAATGAAGATCGCTGTCGTCGGTACCGGCTACGTGGGCCTGGTCGCAGGAACTTGCTTCGCCGAGAGTGGCAACACCGTCATTTGCGTCGACGTCGACGCGAAGAAGGTCGCGATGCTCAACGACGGCAAGATCCCGATCTACGAACCGGGACTTGAAGAGCTCGTCCACAAGAACGTGGAGGAGCAGCGCCTGTCGTTCACGACCGACATCGACGCGGCGGTGAAGAACTCGCTGATCATCTTCATCGCGGTCGGCACTCCTCCCGACGAAGACGGCTCGGCCGACCTGAAGCACGTGCTCGCGGCCGCGCGTTCGATCGGCAAGTCGATGAACGGCTACAAGATCATCGTCGACAAGAGCACGGTGCCGGTGGGCACCGCGCAGAAGGTCGCCGCGGCGATTGCCGAGAACACGTCGCACCCGTTCAACGTGGTGTCGAACCCCGAGTTCTTGAAGGAAGGCGCGGCGATCGACGACTTCATGAAGCCGGACCGCGTCGTCATCGGCACCGATGACCCGCGCGTCGCCGAGATCATGAAGGAGCTCTACGCGCCGTTCGTCCGCTCGGGCAACCCGATCATCATCATGGACATCGCGTCGGCCGAGCTCACGAAGTACGCCGCGAACGCCATGCTCGCGACGCGCATCAGCTTCATGAACGAGATCGCGCAGATCTGCGATCGCGTGGGCGCGAACGTCACCAAGATCCGCGAGGGCATCGGTTACGACTCGCGCATCGGCATGCCGTTCCTCTACGCCGGTTGCGGCTACGGCGGATCGTGCTTCCCGAAGGACACGCGGGCGATCATCTCCACGGCCAAGGCGCACGGATACGACTTCCAGATCATGCGCGCCGTCGAGGAAGTGAACGCGAACCAGAAGAAGTGGCTGTTCAGCACCGCGCATCGGTTCTTCAAGGGCGACCTGAAGGGCAAGAAGTTCGCGGTCTGGGGACTCGCGTTCAAGCCGCGCACGGACGACGTGCGCGAGGCGTCCGCGCTGATCCTGATCAACGAACTGCTGAAGGCGGGCGCGACCGTGCATGCGCACGATCCCGAAGCGATCCACACGACGAAGCGCGAGATCGGCGACAAGGTCACCTACCACGAGCACATGTATGAAGCGCTGCCCGGCGCCGACGCGCTGTTCGTGGTCACGGAGTGGAACGAGTTCCGCAACCCGGACTTCGACAAGATGAAGTCGCTGATGAAGTCCGCGGTGATCTTCGACGGGCGCAATCTCTACAACCCGTCGACGCTGGGCCCGCTCGGTTACAAGTACTACCGCATCGGTGCGCCGGGCGTTCCGTGACGAACGCGAGCGCTCGCTGACGCTGCGGTGACCGAGGCAGCGTCCACCGAGCTCCGTACGCATCGGATCGAAATGAAAACGGGGCGCGTGACCATTGGTCACGCGCCCCGTTCTCGTTTCGGCGAGCGCCGTTCGTCAGCGATTGCCGTAGTCGTCGCGGTCGCGATCGCGGTAGCCACCGCCACCGCCGCCGCCTCCGCCACCATAGTCGCCGCCGCCACCGCCGCGGTCGTAGCCACCCCCGCCGCCGCCGCCGTAGCCGCCACGGTCATAGCCGCCACCACCGCCACCGCCGTAGCCGCCACGGTCGTAGCCGCCGCCACCGCCGCCACCGTAGCCGCCGCGGTCGTAGCCACCACCGCCGCCACCGCCGCCGCGGTATCCGCCACCACCTCCGCCCCCGCGATAGCCGCCACCACCGCCACCGCCGCCACCGCGACGGTAGCCGCCACCGCCGCCACCACCTCCGCCGCCGCGGTAGCCACCGCCACCGCCGCGCCGGCCGCCGCCACCACCTCCCCCGCCGCCGTATCCACGCGACGGACCGCGTCCACCGTCACCGCGCGGTCCACGCGAGCGAGGCGCGGATTCGGAGCCGGGCTCGGCCGGCGTCCACTTGGTTCCGTAGACGCGCCGACGCACCCGACGCGCGGTGCGCGCCAACAGGCGCGTCAACTCGAGCATGCGTTCGATCGGGATCTCGGTGCCGGAGGCCAATTGCTGCAGTTCTTCCGCCGTGGCTTTCAAGTTGTCGGCGAGTCGCGCGACCTTCTCCCTCGCAACGGTCGCCGACGGCCCTTCGGTTTCACTCATGGAGGACAGTTCCTTCACTGGTTGCAGAGATCGCATGCCGCGCCGACGGAATCCCGTTTCCCGTACCCCTGCGCCGGAGTCGGCATCGATCGGTTTCAAAAAATCGTCTGGCTTCGAGAAGACACCCACCGGTCTAGGCGGAACCGGTGCGGGCCGGAGTGTAACACTGGCCTTCCACGATGGGGAAAACGCGCGGAATAGTGCGCAAGCGCGCTGGAGCTGTTTCTGCATTGAAACGTCTTGGGTCGACGAGCGCGGCGCTCCTGGCTCGTGCGCGCGAGCGCGACCGCGGGACGGGGGCGGCTTTCTCTCGCCCCGTTCGTCCCGCAGTCGCCTGCCCGGTCGAGCGTCAGGAATCCTCGTCGTCGTCGGATGCGCCGCCGCTCTCGCGGCCGTCGAGCTGCCGCACCGAACGCATCCGCCCGAGCGCCTCCTCGACGTCGGCCGTCCAATAGGGGCTGTCGGCGAAGCGCTTCCGGATGCCCTCGATCAACTTGCGCGCGTCGTCCTGATTGCCGGCCTTCAGCAGGGACAGCGCCGCCAGATCGGCTGCGCGCACCGCCGAGACGGCTTGGGTCGGAGTCTTGTCCGCGATCGACAGCCAAGTCGTGCGCGCCGCCGCGCCATCACCCGAGCGCTCCTGGATGCGGCCGATCCAAGTCAGAGCCTTGGCTCCTTCCGTCTCTTCGTGCGGGAACTCGTCGAGGATCCGGCGATACGCGGCGATCGCTTCGTTCGGCTTGCCCGCGCGCCGCAGCAGATGACCGATCTCGTTCTGCGCGCGTGCGGCGAACCGCGGCGCTGCCTTTCCGCGCGCCGCCGCTTGCTCGAACGCCGCGGCCGCCGACGCGCTGTCGCCGAGCGTGCGCTGCAGCTCGCCGATGCGGAACGCCGCCTCCGCGCACGCACGGTCGTCCCCGGCGAACGATTCGACCACCGCGCCGTAGGCCGTGATCGCGTCCTCCAGGATCTTGCGCTTCTCCTCACCGCTCTTCTTGAACGACTGACGGCGGATCTGTCCCGCCCGATCGAGAGCCTGCTCCGCGGACTCGCCCGGCTTCTCCGTCTTCTCCGTGGGCGACGGTGCGGACTTCGCGGCCTTGGCGGTGTCCTGCGCTCCCGCGATCCCCGAGACGAACGACAACGCACACACGAACAACCATGCATGACGCATGCTCATGGACTCCTCCTCGCCGACTCGCGGTGCGGTCGTCCCGATCACGCTCCCGTGCACGCCCGCACCGCGTCGCACGCCTTCGCGCGAGCGCTCACGGGCGGCAGGGGAGGTCGATCGAGCGCGACAGCCGCGAGTCGATGCACCGTTGGATCGACGCGACGCACGTTCGCCGCGTCCACCGGGCAGGACGGAGTCGAGGCCGGAGAGTTACCGTGAGTTCGTCGCGTCGCGCGATTCAGTCGCGCGCGGCGAGTGCGTCGTCGAGCAGCACGACGGGCCGACGATGGTGGCCCTTCAGGTCGTCGTCGGTCGGACCGTCGATCGGCAACGAGAACACGAACGTCGAGCCCGCTCCGACGCGACTGTGGACGGCCATCTCGCCGCCGAGGTGTTCGATGATCCCCTTCGACAGAGGCAAGCCGAGACCCGCTCCCGGCGGCTTCTCGGTCAGCGTGTCGCCGACCTGCTTGAAGCGCTCGAAGATGCGGATACGCGCGTCGCTCTCGATGCCGACGCCGTGATCGCGGACGAACACGCGGACGACGCGCCCGTCGTGCCGCGTGCACACGTCGATCGACCCGCCGATCGGCGAGAACGTGATCGCGTTCAACAGCAAATTGGCGAGCACCTGGCGCACGCGATCGGGATCGCTGACGACCGGCGGCGTCTCCCCGCTCTGCGCGATCGTGAGCGTCAACTTCTTCTCTCGCACCAACGGCGCGAGTGTTCCGGCCATCTCTTCGGCCAGCACCCGCAGATCGACGCGGGTGAGGTGCCAGCGCACTTCGTTCGATTCGATCTTCACGAGGTCGATGAGGTTGTTGACGAGGCGCGTCAAGCGTTCGGTTTCGACGATGGTCTGCGTCAGGAACGAGCGGCGGGTCTCCGCGTTCACGTCGTCGAAGTCGCGCACGACTTCGGCGGCGATGCGGATGTTCGTCAACGGCGTCTTGAACTCGTGCGACACGTTGGACAGGAAGTCGTCCTTCATGCGGTCGAGACTCTGCAAATCGGCGAGCGCCTGTTCGAGCTCGGCCGTGCGCGCGCGAACGCGCTGCTCCAGATGAGCGTTCGCTTCGACCAAGAGTCGTTGCGACGCCGCGAGGCGCCACGCCATCGTGCGGAATGACCGGGACAACACTCCGATTTCGTCGCGTGTCCGCGGCAAGGTCGCGACTTCCGAGTACGAACCGCGCGCGAGTGCGCGTGTGGCACGGATCAGCTTGCGCACGGGGTGCATCGCGGAACGCAGCGCAACCAAGGCCGCCAGCGTTCCGAGCAAGAGGTCGAGGACGACCAACCAAATCGTCTGCGTGCGCGCGTCCGCGAGGCGGCGCATCAACGCGTGGCGCGAGATGCCGAGGCGGATGAACCCGACGGTGCGTGTGCCTTCGGCGGCGTTCGCCGCTTCGTCAACCGCGCGGATCGGAGCCTCGAACTCGGTCATGGCTTCGCCGTCGAGGTCGAGTTCGCGCGGTCCGTCGACGATCCCGCCGCTGAACGCGAGTGCGGACGGCGGCAGCGCCACCCCGTCCACGTGCCACGTCGCGAGCGCCTCGCCCTCGGTGTCGAAAACCGTGGCGTAGCGCACTTGCTCTTCGAATTGCAGTTGGTCGAGGCGTTCCCGCAGCTGGACCTCGTCGTGCAGGACGACGTCGCGCGCGCTCGAGCGGGCGAATTGGCGGGCGACGCGCGCTCCGCGTTCGTCGTGGACGCACAGGATCTCGGAACGACTGCGCACGTCGACCACGATGCCCATCGTCACGGCGGTCGACGCGACGACGAGGACGAACCCGACGCCGAGCTTGAACCGAAGGCTGTGGACGAACTCCGGCAGACGCACACGGCCCCCGTAGCGCAGCAACGAACGGATACCCGCCGGGACTTATCGGGAGCGGGGCGCGCGAACTTCAGGCGATTCCCAAGAAATCTCGCGGCGCGACCGGAAAGCCCCCATCCGCGCGCACGCCAGCACGCGTAGCGCGGGTCGTTCCTCCCAAACGACCTCGGCGGAGTCCTCCCATGCGCGCTCCAGTCCTTTTCGCCGTCGCGCTCAGCGCGGTTCTCGGCTCGGCCACGGTTCGGGTGGTTCACGGCTCGAGTCACCGTGAAGCTCCTCTCGTGACCGAGTTGCCGAAGGTCGACGGCACCGACTTCTACATGTTCCGCAGCTACGAAGTCGGGCACGACGACTCCGTGATCCTGGTCGCCAATTACCACCCGCTGCAAGACGCGTACGGCGGCCCCAACTACTTCTTCATGGACCCCGAGGCGCGCTACGAGATCCACGTCGACAACGACGGCGACGCACGCGAGGACCTCACGTTTCGGTTTCGATTCGACAACGCGTTGAACGCGACGGCTCTCGACGTCGGAACGCCGGGCGAGACCAAGTCGATCGCGATCCCGCTGATCACGGGCATCGGCGCGGTCAGCGCGGCCGACACGTCCGTGCTCAATCTGACCGAGAGCTACACCCTCGACGTCGTTCGCACGACGAACAAGGGCAAGAAGAGCGCCACGTCGGTCGCCCACGACTCGACCGGCGCGCTGTCGTTCGCGAAGCCCGTCGACCACATCGGCACCAAGACCATTCCGGACTACGCGGCGTATGCGGCGGCGCACGTGTTCCCGATCGCGCTGCCGGGCGGCTTCACGGGCCGCGTGTTCGTCGGGCAGCGCGACGACCCGTTCGTCGTGAACCTCGGCCAGGTGTTCGACCAGGTCAACATCGCGAATCCGATCGGCGCGCCAAACGCCGTGCCGGACCGCATCGAGGACGCGAACGTCACGTCGTTCGTGCTCGAGATCCCGATCGCGTTCCTCGTCGACGGCGACGAAACGGTGATCGGCGGCTGGACCACCGCGAGCTTGCCGAAGAGCCGCGTGCTGCGCACGAAGCCGACGTTCGAGAAGCCGACCACCGAGAAGACGAAGGGCAAGTACGTCCAAGTCTCGCGGCTCGGCATGCCGCTCGTGAACGAGGTCATCATCGGGTTGCCCGACAAGGACCGCTTCAACGCGAGTCGCCCGGGCGACGACGCGCAGTTCCTCGATTACGTCACGCATCCGACGCTGCCGGAGATCCTCGAGATCTTGTTCTCGGGCGCCGGGGTTCAAGCCCCGAACTTGTTCCCGCGCACCGACCTGATCGCGGCGTTCTTGACCGGACTCGATGGCGTGAACCAACCCGCGAACGTGAAGCCCGCCGAGATGCTGCGCTTGAACACCGCCACGTCACCGACGCCCAAAGCGAATCAGAACCGCCTCGGTCTGTTGGGCATGGACGCCGCGGGATTCCCGAACGGACGCCGTCTCGGCGACGACGTCGTCGACATCGAGCTGCGCGTGGCGATGGGGGTGTTGATCGGGGACGCGCAGATCGCGCCGTCGGGAGCGCTGCCGTTCACCGACGCCGCGCTCGTCGACGCGTCGATGTTCGGTGACACCTTCCCGTTCGTGAACGATCCGTTCCCCGGCTCGCCGTGAAGCGCGTCGCGGCGCTCGTGCTCGGGTTCGCCGGCATCGCCCAAGCGCACGACTTCTGGATCGAACCCGCGCCGGTCGACGCGAAGCGCGATGCGTCGATCGACTGCGTCCTGCGCGTCGGCGACTTCGGTCGTGGCGACGTGGTGCCACGGTCCGACGCGCACATCGTCTCGTTCCGCGCGATCGATGCGATCGGCGAGCGCGACGTGACCGGGACGGAAGGCGCCGCGATCGCGGGATCGACCACGCTGCGCACTCCCGGCACGACCGTCGTCGCATACGCGAGCCATCCGACGCGTCTCGAACTCGACGCATTCCACTTCGCGCTCTACCTGCATGAAGCAGGACTCGACGCGATCGTGAAGGAGCGCGACGCGCGCGGCGAATCGCGTCACCCTGGCCGCGAGGCCTTCGCGCGGTGCGCGAAATCGTTGACCCGCGTCGACGGCGATGCGTCGGGCTTCGACCGCGAAGTCGGCCTGTCGCTCGAGCTGGTCGCGCGCACGGATCCGTTTGCGATCGCGCCCGGCGGCGCGTTCCAGGTCGCATTGCTGTGCGACGGTCGACCGCTCGCGGACACGCGCGTGTGCGCCACGGCGCTCGCCGGTGAACGCGTCACGGTGCATGCGACGACGGACGAGCGGGGTGAAGCGAGCTTCGAGCTGCCGCGCACCGGATCGTGGTTGATCCACGCCGTCACGATGCGACGCGCGGAAGCCGGCGCCGACGTGGATTGGCGCAGCACGTGGGCGAGCCTCACGTTCACGGTGCCCGAAGTGCACGACGCGCCAGCGGAATCGGAGCGCGCACGTTCGTCGAGCGACGTGCGATCGAACTCCGCGGCCGCTCCGACCGACACTCCGATCAGGGAGTGATGCCGACGATCGCGTTGGACAACGCGACACCCTGGACGGCGCCGACATCTTGGATCGCGTACTGCAGCCACAACGCCGTGCCACTCGGTGCGCCCGGTGGCATGACGAACGGAATCGCGAGCTCTCCGCTCGGCGGCAGCGTCAACACGATCGGCGGCAGCGTCGGGAACGCGAGCAGAGTCCCGCCGTAGAACGCGACCGGAGTGCTCGAAAGCGCCACGAACAACACCGCGGGCGCATTGCCTGCCGCGTTCGACAAGTCGACGGAGTTGCTCGAGTTGGTGACGAGGGTTCCGGACCCGACCAGCAGCGGCGCTCCGTTCGCTCCGGCGAGCGCGGAGCCTTGATCGGTCCACGCCGACGGCGGCGGTGATTTGCCCCAGCGCGCGATGCGGCCGGCGCCGAGATCGCCCGCGGTCGTGAAGTTGCCGGCGCAGAACAACGAAGGTCCGCCGCCGTTGGCGTCGTCATGCACGATCATCGTGTCGACCAAGTTGTTCATGCCGGTCCCGAGCGGTTGCCACGCGCTTCCGTCCCACTTCGCGATGCGGTTCGTCGGCGTGACGCCGACGCTCGTGAACCAGCCCGCTGCGAACAACTGCGGCCCAGCGCCGGTGCGCTCGTCGAACGCCGCGAGCGTGCGCACGTCGATGTTCATGCCCGCGCCGACCGGGGCCCACGCCGCGCCGTTCCAGCGGGCCATGCGCACGGCCGCGGCCGGCCCGGCCGACGTGAAGTTCCCGCCGACGTAGAGCTGCGACCCGCCGCCCTGCCCATCGTCGAACGACTTCAGTGCGTAGACCCAGTTGTTGACGCCGTTGCCGAGCAGCGACCATTGGGCGCCGTCCCAGCGCGCCACGCGATTCGCGCCGACCGTGCCGGCGCTCGTGAATCCGCCACCGGCGTACAACTGCGCTCCGCCGCCGAGACCGTCGTCATGGACCTCGAGCGCGTACACCCAATTGTTCATGCCGGTCCCGAGCGTCGTCCACGTCGTCCCATCCCACTTCGCGATGCGGTTGGCTGGACTGCCGCCCGCGCTCGTGAACCAACCGCCGACGTACAGGGCCGGTCCGTTGCCGTCGTCGAACGAGCACATCGCGCGCACTTGGTCGCCGACGCCTGCGCCGAGCGCCGACCACGTCGTGCCGTTCCATCGCGCGATGCGACTCGCGGCCACACCGCCGGCCGAGGTGAAGTCGCCGCCCACGTAGAGCGCGGGGCCATTGCCGTCGTCGAACACGGTGAGTGCGAACACTCCCGACGTCGCACCCGGGATGCCGGTGCCGAGCGCGGACCACTCCGATCCATCCCACTTCGCGATGCGCGCGATCGGCTTGCCGGCCACCGTCGTGAACGTGCCGCCGGCGTACAGAGCAGGCCCATTGCCGTCGTCGAACGACGCGAGCGCGAGGACCTCGCCGTTCGTGCCCTGACCGACCGTCGTCCACGCCGCTCCGTTCCAGCGCGCGATCGCGAGGGTCGTGATCGAACCCGCCGAAGTGAAGTCGCCGCCGGCATAGAGCTCCTGCCCGGGCGCCGCGCCGTCGTCGTACGCGGCGAGGGCGCGCACCGTGTTGTTGATGCCGGGCGTGCCGACCGCCGACCACGTCGTGCCGTTCCACTTGGCCACGCGCTGCGCGGGCAGGCCGGCGGCCTTGATGAACTCACCGCCTGCGTACAGAGCCGGGCCACCGCCGTCGTCGACGATCGCGAGGCCGTAGACCACACTGTCGACGCCGCCGCCGACGCCGAGCCAGTTCGTGCCGTTCCAGCGCGCCACGAAGTTCGCGGTCGTGATGCCCGCGCTCGTGAACGAGCCGCCGACGAACAGGGACGGCCCGCTGCCGAAGTCGTGCACGACCATCGCATGCACCCAGCCCGCGTTCCCGCCGGCGCCGACGCCCGGGGATCCCGCGCCGGGGTTCCAGACTTGCGTCCACGCGGTGCCGTTCCAGCGCGCGATGCCGTAGCACGACAGTCCGCCGGCCAAGTTGAACTCACCGCCGACGTAGAGCCGCGGTCCGTTGCCGGCGTCGAACACGGACATGCAGCGCACGACGTTGTTCGTGCCGCTGCCGAGCGCGGACCACTGCGAGCCGTTCCACTTCGCCACGCGGGACGCGGGGACACCGCCCGCGGTCGTGAAGTTGCCGCCGACGTAGAGCGCAGGGCCACCGCCGTCGTCGTAGACCGCGAGCGCGTAGGCCGCTTGGTCGAGGCCGCTGCCGAGCGCCGTCCACTGCGTGCCGTCCCACTTCGCGATGCGATTGGCGGGTACGCCACCCGCGGTCGAAAAGCTGCCCGCCGCGTACAGCGCGGGTCCGTTGCCGTCGTCGAACTCGACGGCCGCGGAGACTTCGCCGTTCATGCCCGACGACAGCGGCGCCCAGTTCGCGCCTTGGAGTCTGGCGATCCGGTTCGCGGGCACGCCGCCGGCGCTCGTGAACCGACCGACCGCGACCAGCGAGTCGCCGGCACCGCCGTCGAAGTGTGCGAACGCGTTGATGCGGTCGCTCATCTCCGCGGCGCCGAAGCCGGGCTGCCACTGTGCGGGGTTCGGATTCGAGGTCGACGCGGCCGACGCCGAGTTGAGTCCGAGGAGCCAGGCAAGCGCGACAGCAGCGGGACGAGTCGGGCTCATGGATACCTCCACGCGGAAGGTATCACGCGACCGGGGATCCAGTTCGCCCGCGAATCAGGCGAGCAGCACGTCGTGACGCGACGACAACAGCAGCAACGTGCAGCCGTCCTTCGTCCACTGCGTCGGGTGCTCCGAGTCCTTTTCCATGCGCTGGTAGTCGCCGGTGTGCATCGTCACGCCCTCGCCGACCGTGAGGTCGCCGGACAGCACGTAGCACTCCTCGACGTTGCCGTGGCGGTGCGGCGGATACGACGTGCCCGGCGCCATGCGGACCAGCATCGTGATCACGTCGCGCGTCGTGTCGACGAACAGGCGGCGCGCTTCGATGCCGGGGATCGCGGTCGGCTGGAACGCGTTCGGGTCGCCGCGTAGCAGCACCGAATCCTCGTTGGCCGCAAAGTCGGCGGGCCATTGCTTCCAGGTCTGCACGCCGTCGGCGCTGACCTTCGGACGCGCGAACGCCATCAGCTTCTCGAACACCGCGGGAGGCGGCGGCACCGGCTTCGCGGTCAACGCGAGGGCGGCGAGCGAGGAGCGCACGGCGCGCAACTCCTCGCGGCAGACGAGGCAGGGCTCCGCGAGGTGGGTTTCGAACGCGGCCGCGTCGGCGGCGCTCGCGGATCCGAGCGCGTACTGCGCGATCGTGTCGCGCCAGGTGTCGTCGAGTTCGTGACTACCCATATCCCTCATGACTCCGTGCACACCCGCGGTTCGAGAACGACCCGCAACTTCGCCAACCCTGACCGAATGCGCGTCTTCACCGTGCCCAATGGCTGGCGGAGCTTGCGAGCGATCTCGGAGTGCGACAACCCGTCGAAGAACGCGTAACCGATCGCTTCGCGCTCGTCGGCCGACACCCGCTTCAGCGCGTCGTGGACCAGTCGGCGCGCTTCGCCGAACCAGCTCATGTCGTGCGGCGCGACGTCGTCGGCGGTGACTTCCGCGACCGCCTCGAGCGATTCGTCGTGCGCGAACTTCGCGACGCGGCGGCGGCGATCGAGCGCGCGACTGCGTGTCAGCATCAGGATCCAGCCGAGCGGCGACCCGCGCGACGCGTCGAACACGCCGGCGTCGCGCCACACCTGCTGGAACACGTCGAGCGTGACGTCCTCGGCCGCGTGCGGATCGCGCACGATGTGCAGGGCCAGTCCGTGCACCGCGGCCGACGCGTGCTGGTACAGGTCCGCGAGCGCGGACTCGTCCTTGGCGGCGCAACGGCGCAGGAGTTCACCCCAGTCGCGATCCGGGGCGGGTGGAGGGGTTGCCAGCATGGGCCGATGCACGTCCTGCCGAAAGTGGTTCCGCGGAACGTACGCCGACAGCCACCGCACCGGATGGCGCGGATTCGCAGAATTCTCGCCGCTCCGTCCGAAGCCTGGGCCGATGCGCGCGTTGCGCACGGCCCGGGCGGGCGCGGTGCTGGCGGTCAGCGGATCGAAAGCGTCGCGACCACCTGATCGAAGCCGGCCTTGCCGTCGTCGATCGCGCAGTCGGTGCCGACGATGCGATACGCCGAATCGCCGACGACGACCACCGCGACTTTCAACGTGCCGTCGTCGTTCTCCCCGACGATGCCCGGATGGCCAGCGATCGCGCGGGTCTCGTCGCGTTCGGCCCCGGCAGGCAGGAGCTCGCGCGACGCGCGCGTCGTTTCGGGTTGAACTCCCTCGACGCTTACGCGCACGGTCGACTGTCCCTTGCGCAGCACCGCGATCACGGCCTTGTTCGACATCTCGAGGATGTCCGGGCGCTCGAACTCGACGGTGAAGTCGCGCGGGTACTCGAACGCGACGCCGGCGATGACGTCCTCGAAGTTGCCGT
>JBPOIU010000161.1:0-4472 GCA_052034255.1 Planctomycetota bacterium
CAGGCACGCAGACGCCGTGGTGGACAGGGCCGGATGCATCGTCGCTGCGTGGCGCGGCAAACGTCTTGGACCAGCGCGCCGAACGGTCGCAGCCGCAGTGGGGGCGCCAAGAGGGCGACTTCGACGATGGGTACGTCGTCATCGCTCCGGTGAGTGCATTCCGGGCGAATGCCTTCGGGCTGTTCGACGTCCACGGCAACGTCTGGGAGTGGTGCGCCGACGCATACTCGAACCACTATTCCGCTCCGCGATCGGGTGATGGACTTCGATCGCCACGAGTAGAAGGCACCGCGGATCGCGTGGTCCGTGGCGGCAGCTACGACTGCGCGGCTTCGCTCGCGCGGTCCGCGAGCCACGGCCGCGGCCCCCCGTCGCGCCGCGACTACGACTTGGGTGTCCGCCCCGCCAGGGTTTTCGACTGAGCCCCTTCACCCCTTCGCAACTCTCCGCAGCCTGAACGCACCAAGCGCCCGGACGGCCGCGCGCCGTGCGAAGCCGGCGCGCAGGGCAGTGCGTTCGATCGCACGGCCTCCTCCCCTCCCGTCCATATCGACGGTCGCTACCCTGCGCACCGCCACGGGGGGCTCGTCCGATGCCACGTTCTCGGCCTGAAGAGTTGCTGCTCGAGTACCTCGACGCGCGCGAGCGCGACGCGTCGCTGACGTTCGATGCGTTCTGCGCGAAGCATCCGGCGGATGCGGACGACCTCCGCAAACTCTTCCTCGGCTGGCAGCTCGCGCAGGAGAAGGACGCGAAGGGTTCCCTCGCGGACCGCGTGAAGCAGCGCTTCGGATCGCACGCCGATCCGGGCATCTCGCTCGACGCTGGCGACGACTCCACGATCGATCAGGATCTCCTTGACGCGCTGAAGGCACGCGGCCCCTCGTCCTCGCGTTACAGCCTGAAGGGGGAGGTCGCGCAGGGCGGCATGGGCATGATCCTGCGCGTGTGGGACGAGGACTTGCGTCGGCACCTCGCGATGAAGGTGATGCTCGACGAGACCGAGTCCGAGTCGAAGCGCCTGTCGCGCTTCCTCGAAGAAGCTCAGGTCACAGGACAGCTCGATCACCCGGGCATCGTGCCGGTGCACGAGCTCGGCATCGATGCGAACGGTCGCGTCTACTTCACGATGAAGCTCGTGAAGGGGAAGACCCTCGCGCAAGTCTTCGAAGCCGTGAAGCACGGCGACGACGGGTGGAGCGTCACACGTGCGCTGTCCGTCGTCTTGCGCGTGTGCGAAGCGATGGCGTTCGCGCACGAGAAGGGCGTGATCCACCGCGATTTGAAGCCCGCAAACATCATGGTCGGCCGCTTCGGCGAGACGTACGTGATGGATTGGGGACTGGCGCGCGTGCTCGGCAAGAAGGACACGAAGGACATCCGCCCGCGCCGGATGGACAGCGTGAGCATCGTCCACACCTCGCGACGCGAATCGACCGGAGCGACTCCGAACTCACCGCTGCTGACGATGGACGGCGATCTCGTAGGTACGCCGGTCTACATGCCGCCCGAGCAAGCCCATGGTGACCTGGAGCGCATCGACTCCCGCAGCGATGTCTATGCGGTTGGCGCGATTCTCTACCACCTGCTGTCAGGCCAGATGCCGTACGTCGAGCCCGGCACGAATCCGGGGCAGTACACGATCCTCGATCGCGTCAAAGCCGGCCCACCCACGCCTCTCCATACTTTGTCGAGGAACACGCCCGCGGAGCTGCTGGCGATCTGCGACAAGGCCATGGAGCGCGACCCTGCTCGCCGCTACGCGTCGATGCTCGACCTCGCCGACGACCTCCGCGCATACCTCGAGCGCCGCGTCGTGAAGGCGTATGAGACGGGTGCCGTCGCGGAGATGAAGAAGTGGGTCCACCGCAACAAGGGACTCGCGGGGGCGGCGGCGATCGCGTTGATCACGCTGGCGGCGGGAGCCGCGCTGTTCGTCCGCAACGCGTCCCTGAAGTCCGCGAATGCCGAGATCGCGAACAAGAACGAGCAATTGGCGCGCAAGCAGGACGAGTTCAACTTGGTCGCGGCGCGCATCAAGCTCGGCAATGCGATCGCGATCGAGGAAACGCTTTATCCGCCGTGGCCGCACAAGATCGAGGCGATGGAGAAGTGGCTGAACGGTGAGGCGGCGGAGTTGTTGGCTTTGAAGCCGTTGATTGAGCGGACGCTTGCGGAGCTGCCGGGACGGCCAGACGATTTGGTGGCCGAGGATCCTCGGTCGGGTGACTCCGCCGGATCTTCGTTGGCTCGGCAGAGCAAGCAATTTCTGCAGGACGCGCTCACCTCGGTCTTGTCGGAGCTTCCTGGATTCGAGTCGCAGGTCGAGAGCCTCCGCCGCCGCATCGCCTGGGCGAAGCGCATCGAGTCCATGACGCTGCAGCATCCCAACGCTCGCGTCACGTGGGCCGCGGCGCGAGAAGCCATCGCTAAGGCCGACGGCATCGTGGCTTCGACGCTCTATCGCACACACCCCATCGACCTGAAGCCGCAAATGGGTCTCGTGCCGATCGGCATGAACCCGGTCACGAAATTGTGGGAGTTCTACGAATTGCGCTCGGCATGCGATGTCGTCGCGGGACAAGACCCGGCGACGATCGAGATCCCGTCGCACCGCGCGGACGGTTCGATCGACGTGAAAGATCAGACCGGAATCGTCTTCGTGCTGCTGCCGGGCGGGACTTTCCTACAGGGTGCGCAGAGAGACGATCCGAACGCGCCGGGCTTCGACCCAATGGCCGGCGGCGATGAGTCGCCGCAGTCGGTGACGCTGGCACCGTTCTTCCTCGCGCGACATGAATTGACGAAGGGACAGTGGTATCGGTTCACGGAAGGTGTCGAGCCGTCAGAACTGTGGAGTCCGCGGGGAAGTAAGTACGCAAAGGACCTGTTCGTCTTCGGCTGGACGCATCCTGCCGAGTCGATCTCGTGGGACGACAGCGAACCTCTGTTGCGCCGGAATGGACTTCGGCTGCCGACGGAGGCGCAATGGGAATACGGTGCGCGCGCAGGCACGACGACGCCGTGGTGGACCGGCGCCGTTGTGAGCACGCTCCTCGGTGCTGCGAACATCGAATCGAGCAAGAATGAAGATGGCTCATTGACAGAAGGAAGCATCGAAGACGGCTTCCAGTACCTCTCGCCGGTCGGCGTGTTCGCGGCGAATGCGTTCGGTCTTCACGACGTTCATGGAAATGTCTGGGAGTGGTGTCAGGACGTCTACGAGAGCGACTACCCCACGCCTCGCACTGGGGATGGCCTACGGAGTTCGAGTGATCCAAGCCCAGGCCCCGCGAATCGCGTGATCCGTGGCGGCAGCTGCTACAGCGCCGCTTCGTACGCGCGGTCCGCGATCCGCATCAACGACACCCCGTCGGGCCGCAGCAGCTACTTGGGTGTCCGCCCCGCCAGGGTTTTCGACTGAGCCCCTTTACCCCTTCTCCGCTTTCCGCAGCCGGAACGCACCAAGCGCCCGGACGGCCGCGCGCCGTGCGCGGCCGGCGCGCCTCGGGTTTCGTCGCTGAAGGGCACCGTGAATCCTCGTCCCAAGTGCGCTGTCGAACCCCGAGGCTCAACCATTCCGTCCAACTCCACACCACCCCGGCGACGGAACGCCAACGCATGACGGGGACAGTCCCCGATGCGGGGACAGTCCCTGAACGCAGCCTGAACGCTTCGCTTGCTTCGTCGTTCTTCGCCAGTCCTCTCGCGTCCCGCCTCCCCGCGTCCCTGCGCCCCCCCTACTCCCGCAAGAAGAACACCACGTCTCCACTTCCTCCGCCCTCCAGCGGCGCGAACGTCGGCAGCGCCGCGTTCCCTTGCGCGCACTTCGCTTGGATGCGGGCGTAGAGCGCCGTCGCGGTCAGCGTCTTCTCCGGGCCGTTGAGCGCCTCGATCACCGCGGCCAGGAACGGTGAGTGCGCGCCTTCACCATCCGGCACGCGTTCGTTCGGGCGGCCGGACGCGATGACGAGATGCGCGCGCTCGGTCAGCAGCGGAGCGACCGCCGTGACGTCGCCTCCCGACCGGAACCGCGTCATCACCCCGCCGTAGCAGCAATCGAGCATCAGCAGCACGTGCTTCGCGCGCATGCGGCGGATCTTGCCGTTCAACTCGTCCGACGCGATCCACGTGTTCTCGTCGTGCGCGGCGACGCGCGGCTTGCCGTCGGCGGGGATCAGGAAGCCGCTCTTGTCGTCGTTCGCGTCGCGCTCGCCGTGGCCCGCGAAGTAGACCAGCACGCGATCATCCGGCGCCGTGTCGACGAGCCGCGCAAGCGCGTCGAGGATGGCCTGCTTGGTCGCGCCCTTGCCGACGAGCTGCGTGATCTGCCATTGCTCCCACGGCATGGCCTCCAGGCGCGCGCGCACTGCGACGATGTCTTGATCCGCGTTCTTCAGCGCGGGGAATCCTTGATTCGCGTAGGCCTCGCCGTTCCCGATCAGCAGCGCGTGCGATGCCGCGTACTTCGA
>JBPOIU010000034.1:0-11035 GCA_052034255.1 Planctomycetota bacterium
GCCGGGCGGGGTCTGGCCCCCGGTGGGGGGTATCCACCCGCCTGCCCGCCCCCAAGGAGGGGGTCGACGGGGGCCTTGGGCCCCCTTCCTCGCGAGACGCCCGAGCGGGCGTCAAGGAATGCGGACCACGTCCACGCCGAAGGCGTTGCCAAAGGCGAAGCCTCCGTCCTCGCCCTCGCCGCCGTCGATGAACATCGCTCCGCGCGGCGGGTAGTTCGCGGCGGTGTTCCCGCCGGGCGTCGGGTTCTGCGCGCCATACGTCAGTTGATCCGTGCCGGCGTCGCCGCGCAGTTCGACGTCGTACGCGGGCACGCCACTCGCGTCGTTCGACAGATTCGTATGGATCAGGTCGTTCCCCGCGCCGCCATCGAGGCGCAGCCGCAGCAGCGCGTCGCCGGCCGCACCGAAGCCGATCGCCTGCGGCGCATCGAGGTCGAACGTGATCGTGTCGTCCTCCGACTCCCCGCGGAAGTCGACGTCGATCACTCCTTGGAGCGCGATCGTCCCGACCGTCAATGCGGTGTTCAGGATCAACGAGTCGCGTCCGCTGCCGCCATTCCCGCGCATCATCACGCGCGCCGCTTCCGTCGCGCTCGTGACGTCGAACGTCGCGGCGTCGACGAACGTCTCGAACACGTCGTTGCCGCTCGAGAGACTCGCGCGCACTTCCAGGCGCGCCTCGTCCGCCAATGCGCCCCCGAGTTCGCAACGCACCACGTCGTTGCCGGCATTGCCATCGATCGCGCACGCGACGGCCGCGAGCTCCGACCACGCGCCGGACTTGCGCAGGAGCGCCATGTCGTTCTTCTTGCCGAGATCGGCGTCCACATCGACGATCGTCCTGCCGCTCAGCGCGCCGAGATCGACCGTCAGGTCGTCCGCTCCCGAACCGCCCGCTAGGCGCAGCGCGATCGCTGCGTCGTCGCAGGCGATCGCTGCGAGATCGAACTCGACCACATCGGTCTTGCTGCTCCCGGTCACGTCGATCGTCAATGCACCCGCCGTGATCTGCGCTCCGCCGGCGCCACCGAAGGCGAACGCGTTCACACCCGAGCCGAGTTCGATCGCCAGCACCCGCGGCACCGTCAGGATTCCATCGAGCGTGACGTCCACCGTGTCGTTGCCCTTCCCCGTCGCGATACGGACGACACCGAACGCCGATGTCGTCGGCGTGAACACCTGCGCGTCGAGCTCACCGCCGTCGATGAAGTCGCCATCCCCGTTGCGATCGAGACTGACGACGACGTCGGGTATTCCCGGACGGTCGACGACGACGAAGTGGTCCTTGGCCTTCGAACCCGTCACCACGACGTCGTCCGTCCCGTCCCCGTCGACGTCGCCGACGACGACCTGCCCCGTCGCCGAGCCCAGCAACATCACGAAACCCGCGGCCATCCACGATCGATGCATCGACGACTCCTCGCTTTCAATCGCCCGACGACGCGCCGGGATTCCAGGAAGGGGCTGATAGCCCCTCCGAAAACCCGTTCGACGGTGTCGAGGTAACTCCCGTTGCACGATTTCAGGATCGACGAGCCCCGTGCGAAGCACGCTGCCGGGTGCTATGAACGGCGCCCCCTGGAGGAGCCCCGCCATGGCCAAGAACATCGTCGTCTACCACCAGCCCGGTTGCCCGCCCTGCCACAGCGCGATGGAATTCCTGAAGCAGCACGGCATTCCGTTCACGCACAAGGACATCACCGAAGACGACGCGGCGCTCGACGAACTGATGGCGCTCGGCTCCCGCTCCACGCCGACGATCGTCGTCGGCGACGAAGTAATGATCGGGTTCCGCAAGGACGAGCTGCTCGCGATGATCGCGAAGTGACCGGCGCTGCCGCGCGCAGTGCGAGCGCGTCGCCGTGACCACGACCCGCGATGCAGGGGGCCACTTCACGGCTTCTCCGTGAACGCCTCGTTCAAGAGCCCCGCGAGCCGGACTCCGGCCTTCTTCAATTGCGCGTCGATCACCGGCACGCGCGTCGTCACGTACGTCCTCGTGAGCTTGGCCCCGTCCGCGATCGCCTCGCCGCGCTCGTCGACGTAGGCGACCGTGCGCGCCAGATTCCACGTCTCGGTCGCCCAGTCCGCGGCGCCGCCTTGCTGCCACGCGATCACGTCTTCGGGACGGATCTCGTCGAGCAGGGCCTTCGCGTACGCACCTTCGTCGAGGTGTTGGCGCTCGATCACGGTCGAGTCCCACAACTCATGCAGGTTGTAGCGCTCGCCATCGAGCGTCACGTGGATCGAGTTGCCGCCGCGATCGGCGGCGTTCGCGCAATGCAGCGGCTGGTGGACGTCGCCGACCAGGTGGACCAGCCACTTCAGCGCATGGACGCGCTCGGTCTTCTCGCGCTTCGGATCGACCATCACGCGCTTCATCTCCTCGATCTTCTCGACGACGCAACGCCCGTCCGCGCAGTCGCGCTCGCGGTCGTAACGCTCGGCGCCGGGCGCGATGTTCACGTAGTGCCATGGCGCCGTGTCGGGTTGCTCGTCCCGGATCACGTCGGCCCACGTCGAGATCCACACGAGGCGCGACCGGCCAATCAAGTCCTCGACGCCGGCGCGAGCCGCGTCCGACAGGTACTTCTCCGCGATGATCCCGGTGATGCCGTGCCCTTTCGTACCCCAGCCGGATGCCACCGACGCCCACGCGAACACCAACGCACACACCATGAGGATTCGACGCATGCTTCGTTCTCCGCGCGGATTCGGGAGTGAGTCCGCCTTCGACCACACCGGACGGGAGGATGGCGCGCACGTTACCGGACGAGTTCGAACCATCTCTCTCGGCCATTCGAAAACCAGCCACCAACGCACGCGTGCACCCTCTACCCTGCTCCGCCCCATGCCCGCATTCCGCATCGGCACCGAACACACCGTCACCGTCGACCAGATCGAACCGCAGGGGCTCGCGTCCGCGCGCCTGCCGGAGGGGACGCTGTACATCCACGGCGGCGCGGTGCCGGGCGACACGCTGCGCGTCCGCGTCGCGCGCAAGCAACGCCGCACGTTCGAAGCCGAGATCGTCGAGGTCGTCGGCAAGAGTCCGCTGCGCGTCGACCCGCGTTGCCGCTACTTCGGGCACTGCGGCGGCTGCAAGCGCCAGAACCTGCTGTATTCGGCGCAGCTCGATTTGAAGCGTCAGGCGGTCGAAGACGCATTCTCGCGTCAGCGCATCGACGTGCCCGGCGGGGTGCCGACGCCGATCGCGGCGCCGAAGCTCTACGAATACCGCAACAAGATGGAGTTCTCGTTCGGGGCGCGGCGTTGGCTGACCGATTGGGAGATCGCGTCCGGCGAGCCGCTGCGCAAGGACTTCGCGCTCGGGCTGCACCTGCCGCTGCACTACGACCGCGTCGTCGACCTCCACGAATGCCACCTACCGCCCGCGCCCGCGCCCGCAGTGGTGAACGGCATCCGCGCACTCGCGCTCGAGCACGGCTACGCGCCGTGGAACACGAAGACGCACGAGGGCTACCTGCGCCACCTCGGACTGCGGCTGCCCGCACGCTCGAAGGACGTGCTCGTCAATCTCGTGACGAGCAGCGCGGATCCCGAACGCATCGAGACGATCGCCTCGTTCTTGCGCCGCGACGTCCCCGCCGTGACGACGTTCGTGAACACGATCCACTCGGGCCTCGCGCAGGTCGCGATCGGACAGAGTCAGACCGTCGTGTTCGGCTCCGGCAGCGTCGTCGACCGCATCGGACCGCACGAGTTCCGCATCGGACCGTCGTCGTTCTTCCAGACCAACACCGAGCAAGCCGAACGCCTGTACGAGCTCGCGCTCGAGTTCGCCGATCTCTCGCCCGACGACCTCGTCTACGACCTGTTTTCCGGCGTCGGCACCATCACGCTGTTCGTGTCGGGCCACGCCAAGCGCGTGCTCGGCCTCGAACTCGATGCCGAAGCGGTCCACCACGCGCGCCAGAACGCCGAACGCAACGGCGTCACGAACGTCGCGTTCGAGTCCGGCGACATCGCCGAGAAGCTCAATCACGACCTCGTGCGCAAGTACGGCGAACCCGACGTCGTCATCGTCGATCCGCCGCGCGCCGGCTTGCATCCGAAGGTCGTGCAGAGCCTCGGCGCGATGCGACCGCGCCGCCTGGTCTACGTGAGCTGCAATCCCGAATCGCAAGCGAAGGACATCGCCGCGCTGGCGCCCGCGTTCACGCTCGCGCGCGTCGCGCCGGTGGATCTGTTCCCGCACACGGATCACGTCGAGAACGTCGCGCTGCTGCTCGCGAAGACGGTGCCGTTCTAGTCATCGAGGTCGATTCGTCAGCGCCGTTTTGATCACGCGCAAGGTCGTCTCGAGTTCCTCACCCTCGGGCAGACGCCGCGGGCCACGCACCGCCGGCCCCCCGCTGCCGCACATGCCGACTTCGTGCTGGACGAGCTTGATGAGTTGCACGAAGTCGTAGGTCGTGTCCATGCGCAACAGCGGCAGGAACCACGCGTAGAGCGCATCGCAAGCGGCGCCGCGTCCCGCGCGCGCGAGTTCGAACAGCCGCACCGAGTCGTGCGGCAGCGCGTTCACGAGTCCCGCCACCCAGCCCACCGCGCCCGCGGCCACGCCTTCGACGAGCAAGTCGTCGACGCCGACGCTGATCGCCAGGCGATCGCCGCAGAGCGCGCGGATCGCCGTGATGCGGCGCACGTCCGCGCTCGATTCCTTCACGGCGAGCAGGTTCGCGTGTTCGGCGGCGAGCTCCGCAATCTGCTCGGGCAGTGCGTCGACGCCGTACGCGATTGGGTTGTTGTAGAGCATGCACGACAGGCCCGTCGCCCGCAGCACGGCGTGAAAGTGCGCCTTGGTCTCGCGCCACGCGCCTTTGTACAGGTACGGCGGCAACACCATCAGGCCGCGGCAGCCGGCCGCCGCGGCGTCGCGCGCGAGCTCGACGGAGTCCGCGGTGCTGGCCGACGCGATCGCCGCGATCACCGGCACACGCGCGCCGACCGCCTCGACGCAGGCCGACCACAGCGCGGTCTTCTCCGCGCGCGAGAGCGTCGCGCCCTCGCCGAGCGAACCCGGCGTGACGATGCCGCGACAACCGGCGTCGACGAGCCACGACACGTGCTTGCGCACGAACGCGAGATCGAGCCGCAAGTCCACGTCGAACGGCGTCGTGATCGCCGGCAGCACTCCGGTCCATTCGTTCGCGCGCATCGGTTCAGGCGTCGGCATCGCGGTGATCTCCGGCAACGGAATGGGAGTGGTTCGCGGCGGCGGTCAACGGGCGGTCAACGTCGCGAGCGGCACATTGAACACGGGGGGCCGAGCGTCCGCGACCGTGTAGCCGCACAGGAAACCCGCCGCAGCGCCGCAAACGCGGCCTTGGCACGGGCCCATGCCGATGCGCGTCTGAAGCTTTGCGTCGCGCCAGGTCGAGCACCCCCGCAGCTCGGCGCGCGTGACGTCTTCGCACCGACAGACGATCGTCGTCGGCTCGGCCAGCGAGCGCAGCTCGGCGCGCAACGCGAATGCGCGCGCGAGGTCCGCGGCGAACCGGCGCTCGCGCGCGCGGGCTCGCGTCGAGCTCGCGCCGACGCTTCGATCCCCGGCCGCGGCCGCGCCCGCGCATGCACCCTCGAGCAACGCCTTATCGACCCCGCCGACGCCGGTGGACTCACCCGCACAGAACACGTGAGGCACGCTCGTGCGCTGGTCTTCGTCGACCACGACCGCGCCGTCGTCGATGCGGCAACCGAGCACGGCGGCGAGACGGACTTCCGGCGCGAGTCCGAACCCGCAGGCGATGAAGTCCGCCGCGAACTCGACTTCGCGCTGACCGTCCGACACGCGCAAACGCAGCGCGTCGCCCTGGGCCTCCACGCGGGTCGGCCAGTGCCCGTAACGGAACGGCACGCGAGCCAAACGCGCGCGCAACACGGCCGCCTGCGCGAGCTTCGACGGGCGCCGCAGCAAGCCGAGCGCGAAGCCATGCACGTGCGCGCGCGGCGCTTGCTCGATCACCGCGAGCACACGCGCACCGCGGGCCGCCCACGAATGCGCCACCGCGAGCAACAACGGGCCGCTGCCGACGACGACGACGCGAGCGCCGTCCACGGCGAGCCCGGCTTTCGCCAAAGCCTGCGCGCCACCCGCGCCGAACACGCGCGGCAGCGTCCAGCCCGGGAACGGCACGAACCGCTCCACCGCGCCGGTCGCGAGCACGAGCGCTTCGTAGCGCACGATGCACGCCGCGTCGCCTTTCACCGCGAGCAACGCGCGCTCGCCCTGCGGCCCGACGACGGTCGTCGACGCTTGCATCGTCACGCCGAGGTCGGCGGCGCGCGCGCGCCACGTCGCCGCGGGCTTCGACGCGTCGCGTCGCCAGATCTGCCCGCCGGACTCGACGTTGTCGTCGAGCACGAGCACGCGCTTGCCGCGCTCTGCCACCGCGCACGCGGCCGCGAGTCCGGCCGGGCCGGCGCCGATCACGACGACGTCGGCATCCGATCGACGCGTGAGGTTCGGCACCGCGCTCGCGGCCGGCGGAGCAACGGGGCTCAACGCGCCGGTCCGCACGCGTAAACCGTCGCGGACCGGCGTCATGCACGTGCGCACGTGCGGCACGTCGTCGACGGTCGCGCGACATTCGAAACACACGCCCATGCCGCACAGCGGTCCGCGCGGCTCGCCGCGAACGCTGGTCCGGGTCGCACCGACGCCCGCATCGAGCAAGGCGGCGGCCAACGACTTCGCGGCGTCGACTTCGATCGAGCGTCCGTCCACGTCGATGCGCACGCGTGAGCTCATGACGCCCCCACCGCGACGCAACGCGCGGGATCGAACGCCGCGGCCGGCACGCGAGGCTCACGCCGCTGGACGAGATCGACGAGCAGCTCCGCCGTCGCCAGCGCCGTGGTGATGCCGAGGCCTTCGTGCCCGGTCGCGAGCCAAACGCCGGCCTGCGTCGGATGCGCGCCGATGATCGGCAAGCCATCCGCGGACACGGCTCGAACTCCGGTCCACGCGCGCAGGGCCGTCATGCGCGCGAGGCACGGCAGGAACTCGATCGCGCGCGCGACCACGCGCGCCAGCATGCGCGGCTCGACCGCGGGATCGACGACGTCGAATTGGCGCGACGATCCGACCAACCATTGCCCGGTCGCGCGCGGCTGCACGTTGCACGCGACCGACTCCTGCGCCGTGCCGTGCGCGTTCTTGATGTAGCCGAGCTCGACGACCTCGTGGCGCAACAATCCGGGGTAGCGATCCGTGATCACGAGGTGGCCCTTGCGCGCGCGTAGTGAGAGTCCCGCGCAGAGCGTGCCGGCATCGATGCCGGTGGCGTTCACGATCGCGCTGGCCGCGAACGTGGCGCCGTCGTCGAGCGTCACACGCCCTGGCTCGATGCGCACCACCGAGCGGCCGAGCACGAGTCGATCGCCTTCGATCCCCGCGTCCTGCAGCAGCCAGCGCGCGACGACCGGCGGATAGACGACCGCGTCGCTCGGCACGCGCAGGCCGCCGGCGAGTCCTTCACGCAGTTGCGGCTCGGCCTGGCGCAGCGAAGCCGCGTCGAGGAGTTCCGCGTCGATTCCGAGTCGAGTGAGGCGCGCGTGCTTCGCGCGTGCGGCTTCGAGTTCGTCGGCGTCGGTCGCGACCCACAGCGTTCCGGTGACCGCGTACTCGGCGCGCAGCGGCAAGCGCGGGGCGAGCTCGCGCCAAAGCGCGCACGAGCGCTGCGTCAGCGCGAACTCCGCATCGGGTTCGTCGAGGACGAGCAGATGTCCCATGCCAGCCGCGGTGGCGCCGCCGCCGATCGCCGCGCGTTCGATCACGCGCACGCTCGCGCCGGCGCGAGCAAACGCATGTGCACACGCGGCGCCGACGATTCCCGCGCCGACGACGAGGACGTCGGTCGCTGGAGTCGCAGGGCCGGCGCCGTTCATGACCAAAAGCCGTGCCGGAACGGATCGCCGGGATCGATCAGCAACGTCGACTCCGCGGTCACGTACGCCTGGCCGCGGATCGTCGGGATCCACGCGCCGTTCTCGGCGCGCATGCGGCCGACGAAACGGCTGCCGATCACGCTCTCCTGGCGCCACTCCGCGCCGAACGCGAGTTTGCCGTCGGCGACGAGACACGCGAGTTTCGCGCTGGTGCCGGTGCCGCAGGGCGAGCGATCCCACGCCTTGCCGGGACACAACACGAAGTTCTTCGAGTCGCAGTCGGCGCGCGACGGCGGCCCAAACAACTCGACGTGGTCGATGACACCGCCGTCCTTGCCGGTCACACCCTGGCGCTCGAGCGCTTCGCGGATGGCCCAAGCGACGGTCGTCAAGCGATCGACGCGCGCGAGCTCGATCGCTTCGCCGTGGTCGGAGACGAGGAAGAACCAGTTGCCGCCCCACGCGACGTCGCCGTGCATCACGCGCGTGCGACCGTCGACGTGGACGTCCACCGCGACGTCGTGCGCGTGGCGATAACTCGGCACGTTGTCGAGCGCGATGCCGCCTTCCGCGTCGATGTCGACGCTGACGACGCCGACTGGAGTTTCGAAGAGGTGCCGACCGACGCCGATGCGTCCGATGTGCGCGAGCGTGCGCGCGAGTCCGATCGTGCCATGCCCACACGCGTTCAGCAGGCCGACGTTGTTGAAGAAGATCACGCCGCAGACCGCGCCCGGCGCGGCGGCTGGCACGACCAGCGCGCCGACGAGCGCGTCGTGGCCGCGTGGTTCGTTGACGACGGCCGCGCGGAACCAGTCGAAGCGTTCGCGCATCACGCGCGCTTGCGCGGCGACGGTTCCGCCGCCGAGATCCGGCGCTCCGTCGAGGACGACGCGCGTCGGCTCGCCTTCGGTGTGGGAATCGATGATGCGGATGCGCTGCATCGGTCCCTCATCCCGTTGCGGGCACGTAGCGCCCATCGACGACGCGAGCGACCTTGCGCGGGTTGGCTTCTTGCAGCTCGAGCGGCAGCAGTTTGTCGGGCACGTTCTGCCAAGCGACCGGACGGCACCAGCGGCGCAAGGCCGATGCGCCGACGGCGCTCGCTTCGGGTCGGTTGGTCGCGGGGAACGGTCCGCCGTGGACCATCGAGGCGCACACTTCGACGCCGGTCGGCATGCCGTTCACGATCACGCGGCCGGCGATCTTCTCGAGTCGGGCGAGCAGCGCGTGGGCGGCCGGGCCGTCGTCCTCGCTCATCCACAGCGCCGCGGCGAGCGAGCCGTGGACGAGCTTCGCCGAAGCGAACAACTCGTCGAGGTGCGCGCATTCGACGAGCACGAGCACCGGCCCGAACACTTCCTCGGCGATCGCGGGTTCGCGCGAGAGGGCCTCGTAGGTGGTCGCGAGCAGCACCGGTCCGGCGTTCATGCCCTCGCCGTCGACTTCGGCGAGACGGAAGACGCCCGGCACGGTCTTCAGTCGCAGCACGCCGTCGGTGAACGAGGCGCGGATCTTTGGCGTGAGCATCGGCGAGGTCGGCGCAGCCCGCACGAGCTGCGTCAGCGCAGCCGCGAGTCGATCGGCGCCTTCACCCTTGGGAACGAACACGAGGCCGGGGCTCGTGCACATCTGGCCGACGGAGTTCGTGAACGACTGGAACAGCGCGTCGGCGATCGCGGCGGCGCGATCGCGGAGCACCGCGGGCAGCACGAACACCGGGTTGACGCTGCCCATCTCGGCGAAGAACGGGATCGGCTCGGGTCGCTCGGCGGCGATGCGAGCGAGCGCGGTGCCGGCCGCGAGCGATCCGGTGAATCCGGCCGCGCGCGTCGAGGGGTGACGCAGCAATTCGATGCCGACGTGCACTTCGCGCGAGCCGCCGGCGTGGAGGTAGCTGAACGTGCCGGCCGGGAGTTCGAGCGAGTGCGCCGCGCGGACGACGACGTCGGTAACGAGCTCGCCGGTGCCGGGGTGCGCGGGATGTCCTTTGACGACGACGGGGCAACCGGCGGCGAGTGCCGACGCGGAGTCCCCGCCGAGCGTCGAGAACGCGAGCGGAAAGTTGCTGGCGCCGAACACGACGACGGGGCCGAGAGGCTTCAACATCCGCCGGACGTCGGGCTTCGGATTCGGCTGTCGCTTCGGGTCACCGTGGTCGATCGAAGCTTCGACGTACGAGCCGTCGCGCACGAGCGCGGCGAACATGCGCAATTGCGCGACGGTGCGGTCGCGCTCGGCGGCAAGGCGAGCGGCGGGCAATCCGGTCTCGAGGCAGGCCCGCTCGATCAACGCATCGCCGAGCTCGAGCAACCCGTCGGCGCACCGCTCGAGCAGCGTCGCGCGCTCGTGGGGAGGCCGAACGGAGAGCGCTTCGAACGCGGAGGAAGCCGCGCGCATGGCGGCATGGACGTCGTCGGTCGTCGCCGCGAGGAAGGGAGGCTCGAGATCACAGGCGCGAGCGGGATCGAACGCGGAGAACCAGACGGGATTCGTCCCAGCCTCCGCACGTCGGCCGCCAACCCATGAGGAACCCGCCAGTGATGTCGAGGATGTCGAGTCGTGTGCCATGGCAGGCGAAGTCTAGCGACGCGCGGAGCGGCCGAAGAAGCCGCGCGGATCAGAGAGGCGAACGGAGTGGCGAGAAAGGCCCAGCCAAGTCCAGTACGAACCCGTCCCCCCAACTCCGCAGTCACAAGAAGGGGACAGACCCGCCTCCGTCCCCGTCATGTGCGGGGGACAGATCGGGGACAGACCCGCCTCCGTCCCCGTCATGCTGGCCGTAGTCGCTGCACCCCACCCCCGGTCGGCCGCGACCTAACGGGCGCGGCGGCTCCTCTTACTCCCACAGAACGCGGGCGTCAGCCCGCGAATTCCCCACGAAGGCAAGCGGCCGCTCGCCGGCCGCATCCACAAAAGGAAGTCCACGCTGCACCAGGGTCGAGCCCACGAGTAAGAAACGCGGCGCGCTCCTGCCCGTCCCGAAATCGAACGAGCCCCCTCCGCGCGACGGCCCCCTCGCCATCGCGCGTCGCGCCCGCGCGCGGCTTTCCTATGGAGGACGGGCACTAGGGCGCAGGGGGGACCTCCCCCCGCCGTCGTCGGCCAGCTGGCCGACGAC
>JBPOIU010000133.1:0-3821 GCA_052034255.1 Planctomycetota bacterium
GAACTGCGCTGCGACTCGTCTTGGGTTCGTTCTGCGTCGTGTGGAGTGGCTGCGCGCTCGAGCGTTCGGAGCCGCGGGACGTGGCCTTGCCATTGACCACGACGCCCTGGATCCATGGCGTCCCCGAGGGAACGACGCCGAGCGACCCGCCCATCGAAGTGCGCGCGTTCGGGCCGGACACGTTCGTGCTGCGTCAGAGCAAGAGCGTTCATTTCGAGGCTCCGTTCTTGTTCTTGTTGTGTGGGCAGTCGCGCGCGTTGCTGCTCGACACCGGTGCGACGCGGAACGCCTCGAAGTTCCCGCTGCGCGCGACCGTCGACCGTTTGCTCGAAGAGCGTCGCGTCGCCCGCGGAGACGCTCACGCGCCGCAGCTGGTGGTGGCGCACACGCATGCCCACGGCGATCACGTCGCCGGCGATCGTCAATTCGACGATCGGCCCAACACCACGATCGTCGGCAGGCGCGTTGGCGAAGTCGCCGCGTTCTTCGCGTTCCTCGAATGGCCGCGCGACGTCGTCACGTTCGATTTGGGCGACCGCGAACTGACCGTGCTTGGCATCCCGGGTCACGAGGACGCGAGCATCGCGCTGTTCGACGAACGCACCGGATGGCTGTTGACCGGCGACACCGTTTATCCGGGCCGGCTCTACGTGCGCGACTGGGATGCGTTTCGCGCGAGCATCCACCGCCTTGCCCGCTTCGCCCGCACGCATGACGTGACCTGGATCGTCGGCACCCACGTCGAGATGTCGACGACGCCCGGCGTCGACTTCCCGATGGGCGCGACGTACCAGCCGGACGAGCACGTGCTCGAACTCGCGCCGGCGGTGCTCGATGAACTCGAAGGCGCGCTCGACGAAGCCGGCGACGCGCCCACGCGCATCGTGCGGGCGTCGTTCATCGTCGAGCCGGTCACCCGGTGACGACGACGACTTCGCCGGGCGCGAGGTGCAGCGGCAAGTCTTCGGTCGTGTCGTCGGGATAGCGGATGCGCACGGTCGTCGCGCCTTCGGCAACGACGAACACCGCAGAACGCCCTTCGTGCAGCATCTGCGAATCGCTCCACGAAGCGCCCGATCCGCGGACTTCGCCGAGCGGCAGAACGTCGCCGGCGGCGTTCAGGACTTGCATCCAGCGTGCGCGGATGCGATGTCCGGTGAACTCTGCGCGCAGGTGGCAGCGCCGGCTGACGACGATCGTGAATTCGTCGTTCCGTTCGCCGACCGTGCCGACCACGGCCTCTGTGCGGATCAGCGCGTCGCCATCGACCGCGAGTTGCAGCGGTCCTCGCTGCACGTGGTCGAGCGTGAATCGTCCTTCGGCATCGGTGCTCACCGGTTTCGACGCCGCGTGTTCTTCGCTGCCGTACGCGTACACCTGGATGCTGCGCGTCGTGACTTGGACGAACACCGAAGCCTTGACCAGCGGCGTGCCGTCCGGTGCGACGACGCGACCGCGCACACCGTCGACGAACGCGTCCGCGGGCAACGCGATCGTGACGTCCTTCGAATCCGCCGCGATCGGCGCCGTGTGGATGCGCAGTCGCGTCTCTGGGTCGAACGCTTGCAGCACGTACGTTCGATCCAGCAGGCCGCGGACGACGAATCCGCCATCGGCTCCCGTGGTGACGGCGTCGTGCTTGTCGCCCGCGACCTCCTCGGCGAATGCGGGCTGTTGGTCCCATTGGCCGAACGGCGTGCCGTCGACGATCGAGATCGCGATGCCCTTCGCGGGCTTTCCGGCCTCGTCGAGGACGCGACCTTCGATGGTCCGCGTCGCGCCGTCGAGCACCACGGTGACGAACGGCGGCAGGCGCCGCGGCGCGAACGCGAGGCGCTTCGGCAGCAAACCGGTCTTCGCGACCCACATCTCGACTTCGAGGCGATTGAGGTTGGTCTCCACCGCATGTGCATCGATGCGGAATCGGCCATCGACGCCGGACGTCGCCTCCTCGCCGAGGAACGCGATGCGCGCGCCTTCGATCGGGATCGAGAAGCGGTCGACGACTTGCCCCGCGAGCGAGCCGGGCTGCGATTCGAGCCGGGGCAGCACGAAGCGCAGTTCGAGCGGTCCGCGCTCGGGAACCGGCTGCGTCACCGAGGCGTGTCCGGTCGCGCTCGCGACGATCTTGGTCCCGGGCACGAGCGGGGCCGCGGTACGCGCGAATCGACCCGACGCGTCCGAACGCGTCTCGAACGAGCGACCGACAGAGCCGTCGAGCGGCACCGGAATCGCGGATGCGACGCGGCGCGTGAACTCGAAGTCGATCATCGCGTCGGCGATCGGCGCGCCGTTGTCGTCGACCACGAGCCCGGACAAGGCCACGGCATCGGCGATCACGACGATGGCTTCGCCGGTGAACGGACCGTCGACGTCCGGCGCGTACAGCGTCACGAAGTGCTCGTCGTCGACGGCGATCGATCCGAACGGGATCGTCAATGCCAGCTCGAATCGGCCCGCGACGTCGCTGGTCGCCGTCGGAGCCGCCGCGCTCTTGCTCGTCGTCGGCGTGAACTTCACGCGAACCCCGGACCGCGGCGAGCCCGCGGCATCGAGAACGCGGCCCCGCACGCGAGCGTGTTCGGGCTCCGCGATCGGGCTCGGTGCGACTTCGGTCGCCGCGACGTTCGTCCGCACGGAACCGGACTGCGACGACGGCGGGTCGAGCTCTCGCGTCGGTTCGGACGTCGACTGGACGTCCTCGCGGACCTCCCGCGTCGCGATCGGCGTCGTCACGGGCTCCGCGACGTCGTCCTGCGCGAGCCACCATCCGCCGCCCGCGAGCACGAGCACGAACGCGGCACCGGCCACCCACTTCGTCGAGACCGCCATCACCGTTCCTCCGGCACCGAGGATCGCCGCGGGTGCGGGACTCGCGAACGGCGCCAACGCGATCAACCAACCGGCGCGACTTCCGTCGTGACGCGCATCGAGCTCGGTGCGCAGTCGGTCGAGGGCTCGATGGAGTCGCGACTTCACCGACGCCACGGGCTCGCCGAGGCGACGCGCGATCTCGCGTGGCGGCAAGTCCTCGTAGAAGCGCAGCAAGACGACCGTGCGCGCGGATTCGGGCAACGTGAGCACGGCGTCGAGCACCCGGTGCTGCGTCGCGAGTCGATCGACGATCGAAGCGGCGGGATCGGCAGAGGCTTCCGCGGGAGCAACCGCGAGTTCGCGCCGCTCGCGCGCGGAGTCCGACCGACGCAGCTGCAAGGCGGCATTACGCAACACCGTCGCGAGCCAGCCGCGCCCCACCTCGCTTCGATGGCGCAGCGCGGCGACCCAAGTGTCCTGCGCGAGGTCGTCGGCGAGACTCGGGTCCCGCACGAGCTGACGCGCCATGCGACGCAGCCAGCGGTCGTCGGTGGTGAGGGAGTCGAGGAGGTCGGGGGGATGGCTCACGCGAGGGAGGATGCTGCGGGACGGGAATCGGTGGCAGGGAAAATCGGCGGACGAGCCGGGGACTTCGGTGTTCGGAAAGCCGTAGACCGGCTCCGCCGGCGGCTGCCGGGTGGGTCCATCGACGCCACCGTCAAACCCACCCTCTCACCCGACGTCCACCACTCGCCCTTCGCGCAGGCTCACGAGCATCGCTCCTACCTTCCGCCCCGGGCACGCCGCGCGCAGCGCCGCGCGATAGACCTCGACCTGCGCGCGATACGCCGCCATGCGCTCCTCGCCGATCGCCGCGTCCGTCTTCCAATCGACGACCAGCAGGCCCTTCTCGCCCTCGTCGACCACGAGGTCGATCGCGCCTTCCATCAACGAGCCGTCCTCGCGGCGCTGGACGAACGGCATCTCCGTGATCACGCGCGCGGCCG
>JBPOIU010000206.1:0-32592 GCA_052034255.1 Planctomycetota bacterium
CGCCGGCGGCGCCCCCGGGCCCCCCCGCCCCCCCCCCGGGGGGGGGGGGGGGGGCGCGCGCCCCCCCCCCCCTCCGCAGACGGCGGAGCGGCCTTCGGCCGGCCAGTAGGACGGGGTTGTAGGGGGCCTTCGGCCCCCTACCTCGCAAGATGCCCGAGCGGGCATCCCGCGAAGCGCCCCCTCCCCGTTACCATGCGCCGGGGATGCCCGTAGGGCGAACGGCCGCACGAATCAAAGGTCGAGGAGACTCGGATGCGCACACAGCGGGGGGCAGTACCGCTCGGCGTCGTCATGGCGCTGTTCGGGATCGTGCTCATGGGGGCTGTCGTTTTCGTGCTCTTCACCGACGAGGGCAACTCCGCGCTGCAGCCGCGGAGCACTGCCGAAGCGAAGGGCGACGAATCGCGGGTCGACGACGAGAACGCCGCGCAAGGAAAGGGCGCAACCGAAATCGATCGCGCGGAGACCGCGGCGGATCCCGCGCCCGTCGCGTCCACCGATGAAACCGCAGCGCCGGCCATTCCGGCCGATGCGTGCGGATTCAGCGGCCGCATCATCGGCCGCGACGGCAAACCGATGCCGGACGTCGAAGTGCACGCCATTCGGCGGGTCTCGATGAAGGAGGCCCCGAAGTTCGGCGTCGAGTACGACGCCAAGCGCGGCGGCCGCATCAACCGCAGCGCGGTCAGCGACGACGAGGGACGATTCACCATCATCGATGTCGTTCCCACGAACGACTACATGGTCGTCGCACAGACGCCCTCCGGCCTGATGGGACAGCGTTGGGGAGTCGAGGCGCTGGAGAAGCTCGTCTACGACGTCGGCGACATCGCGCTACGCGCGGGCGCTCGCGTCCGCGGCACGGTGCGCACCGAATCCGGCGGCACCGTCCCGAACGCGCGCATCACGATCGGCTGGAGCTGGGACGACGACGACGTCGTCAGCGATGCCAAAGGCGCATTCGATGCGGGCGTCGTCTACCCCGGTCAGCAACAGATCCAGATCGATGCCGCCGGCTACGCGCTGAAGGACGCGATGCAGCGCGAGTTCGTCGAAGGCGACGAAGTGGACGACCTCGAACTCGTCGTCATCCCCTCGGCGATGATCAGCGGTCGCGTTTACGACGAGTCCGGCCGCGGCATCGTGAACGCACAGGTGTGGGCGAACAAGCAACAGTCCGAAGACGAAGGCTGGAATGGCGCGTGGATCGGCGGCTCGACGATCACCGCTTCCGACGGCCGCTTCGAGTTCGCATCGTTGCCGCCCGGCAAGTACCAAGTGAACGCACGAGCCGCGGGCTACACCTCCGCGAACGTCGAAATGGAAGCCGGCGGACCTCCTGCCGAGATCCCGCTGACGCGCGCGAGTTGGATCGAGGGCTTGGTCGTCGACGCCGAGAGCGGCGGCCCGGTGAAGGCCGAGTCGATCCGCCTGCACTGGATCCCACCGTGGGAGCGCGACGATCCGAACGCGGAGCTCGAGCAGTACTGGGGCAACGACGACGAAGTCGACCTCTTCGACGACGGTCGATTCAAATACGGACTCGAATCCCAAGGCACGTTCGTCGTCGAGGCCAGCGCCGCGGGCTATGCGCCGGGTCGCTCACAGCGCTTCGAACTCCCCGAGCACGGCTCCGCCACCGGCATCATCGTGCGCCTGGAGAAATCGCTCGACCTCGCGGTCACGGTGCTCGACGCGTCCACGCGCCAACCGGTCGCCGGCGCCGTCGCGGAAGCCTGGACGCTCGTGCGCGAAGAGGGCGACGACAACGCGAACCAGATCCGCGCCATGGGCTACAGCGGCGGTCGCACCGATTCCGTCTCGCGTTTCGGCGGTCAACTCGGCGAACGCCGCTCGCGCGTGCCGACCGGCGTCGACGGCACGGCGAAGCTCCATTCCGTCCAACCGGGTTCGCACGCCGTGATCGCGCGCAAGAACGGCTACGCCCGCGGGCGTGTCAACGACATCGAGATCGTCCGCGGCCAGACGCCACCTCCCGTCGAAGTCCTGCTGACCGCCGGCGGCTCGATCTCCGGCCGCATCACGAACGAGAAGTCCGAGCCCGAACCCGCGATCAAGGTCTACGCCTACGGCGTCGACAACGAGCGCGGGGAAGCCGTCTCGCTCGAAGGCGGCGTCTACACGATCGAACACCTCCCGCCGGGCCGCTATCGCGTCGAGGCGCAGCCCGAAGGCGGCATGTACGTCAACGAACGCAACAACCGCCGCCGCGACGGGCGCGAGTTGACGACGCAAGAGCGCTTCCCGGTCGTCGTCGAAGAGGGCCGCGCGACGCCGCAGGATCTCAAGGTCGAGCGCATCGTGCCGGGCGCGCTGAAGGGCGTGATCTCGATCAACGGCCGCCCGACGGCGGGCCTCAACGTCTCCGCGACGTGGGTGGACCCGAACGCTTCCAGCCGCCGCAATTACGGTTGGTGGGGTGGCAACCAAGTGAAGACCGACGCCATGGGGAACTTCACCTTCCGCCGCCTGCGCCCGGGCAACTACAAGGTCACGGTGAGTCAGGGCTGGCGCCGCTCGTTCCAAGTCGGCGATGCCACCGTGCATCCCGAAGTCGAATCGAGCGTCAGCTTCGACATCCAACTCGGCGGCGTCTACGGCCGCGTGGTCGACCCCGACGGCAAGCCGGTCCAGAACATGCAACTGTGGGCCTACCGCAAGCAGCCGGATGGCTCGTCCATGTGGAGCGGCGACTACGGCACGCAGACCAACGAGAACGGCGAGTTCACGATCGAGGGCATGCAAGCCGGCACGTGGAGACTCCAGTGCAGCGGGCGCGGCTTCAACGAGACCGCCGCGGACAACTTGCAAATCACCGGGTACCGCAACATCGGTCCGATCGAGATCCGGCTCACGCGCGGCGGTTGGCTGAAGCTGAAGCTCACGGGCGTCGCCCGCGTCGGCAACGAATGGCCCGGCGTCCAGGTCACCGTGCGCAATCCGCAAGGCGAAGAGGTCTACGAGTCGTGGGACTCGCCGGAAGGCGACGACTGCGTCGTGTGGGTCCAGTACAGCGGTGAGGGCGGCGGCACGTTCTCGGTGCGCGTCGGTGGGTACGACAACTCGCCGGTCTACGTCGGCAGCGGCATGGCGCCGTCGACCAAGGACGGCGTCGCCGAGGTCACGGTCCCGGTCGTTCCGGGGTCGTGACCGGGGTTCAGCGCAACGCGCCTCGGCACGGCGACGGTCGAAAGGTGCTCCCGAGAGGACCGTAAGCCGAATTCTGTGCCCTTGCGGGCGGCGACCATTTCTCTGGGAGCGACATCGCTGTCGCCCTCGAACGACCTACCCGGGAGTCCTAGCGAGCCGGGCCGGCTCATCCTCCCCTACGTGGTCTTTCTCCGGGTGGGGTTTGCCGAGCCAACGCGGTTGCCCGCGTTGCTGGTGCGCTCTTACCGCACCGTTTCACCCTTACCGCGCGCGGCCGCCCGCGAAGGCGCCCGCACGAGGCGGTCTGTTCTCTGTTGCACTTTCCGTGGCCTCGCGACCCCTGGACGTTATCCAGCACCCTGCCCTGAGGAGTTCGGACTTTCCTCCACGGCGCCCTCGCGGGCTCCGCAGCGGCCGCCTGTTCCTCTCGGGAGCGCGGCTAGATTAGCGCCCTTCCAGAGCGGGCGCCCGTCCCGGGAGGTGGCTTCGTGGAATTCGTCTGGGTCGTCAAGCGCCGCGAGTTGTTCGACCTGCATACGCCCCACGGCTTCCTGGCGCTCGCGCATGCGCGCGACGAGATCGAGCGTTACGTGTCCCGCGCGCGTGAACGCGGCTTCTTCGTCGAGCGTCGCCACGCCGAGCAGGACTCGACGCTGAAACAAATCATCCCCTACAACGTGATCGTGCGTGACGCCGAGGTCCTGCTGCTGCAGCGCAGCAAGAAAGGCGGCGACGCCCGGCTGTTCGACAAGCTCTCGATCGGCGCGGGCGGGCACGTGAATCCCGAGGACGCGCCGGCCGGCGGTGCGGTCGCGACCGATCCGATCGCGGCCTGCGCGCGCCGCGAGCTCGACGAGGAACTCGAGATCGAACGCGTCACCCAGTTCCTGCCGATCGGCGTGATCAACGACGACACGAACGCGGTGGGCTCGGTCCATTTCGGCGTCGTGCACCTCGCGCGCGTCAGCGGCGACGTCCGCGTCCGCGAGACCGAGTTGCTGTCGGCACGCTTCGTCGGACTCGACGAACTCGAACGCCTCGCCCACGATCCGGCGGTCAACCTCGAAACGTGGTCGCGTCTGATCGTGCCGTCGCTGCGCGCCCAACTGGCGCAACGCGCGAGCTGACCCGATGGAGTTCCCAATCCGCGGCTGCACGGTCTCCGAGCTGCTGCGCCGCGCCGCCGCGACATGGTCCGGTCTGGAAGCGGTCGTTTCGCCCGTCCGCGACGTTCGCTGGACGTTCCAGGACCTCGATCAGCGCGCCGACGCTCTCGCCGCCGGACTCGCGCGCTACGGCATCGAGCGCGGCGACCGCGTCGTCCTGTGGTCCGTGAACTGCCCAGATTGGGTCGCGTTGCAGTACGCACTCGCGCGACTCGGCGCGGTACTCGTCACCGCGAACACGGCGCTGAAGCGCGACGAGCTCGCGTACATCCTCGGCAAGAGCCGCGCCCGCGCGCTGATCTTCGGGCGCGGTCTCGCGAACAACGACTTCGCCGCGACGGTCGCGGGCTTGGCGCGCGAGCGCCTGCCGCGGTTACGGCTGACGATCGGCATGGACGGCGCGCGCGCCGCGGACTCGATCGCGCTGGAGGAGGTCGTTGCCGCGGCGAGCACCGCCGATCGAGCCGCGCTGAAAGACGTCGAGCTGCGCCTGTCGCGCGACGACGTCATCAACATGCAGTACACGTCGGGCACCACGGGTTTCCCGAAAGGCGTGATGCTGACGCATCGCAACCTCGTGCAGAACGCGGCGGCGATCGCGCCGATCCTCGACTTCCGCCCCGGCGATCGCCTGTGTCTGTGCGTACCGCTGTTCCATTGCTTCGGGTGCGTGATTGGAACGCTCGTCGCGCACGAAACCGGCGCCGCGCTGGTGTTGGTCGAGGGCTTCGATGCCGCGGTCGTCCTCGACACGATCGAGCGCGAGCGCGCCACCGCCCTCTACGGCGTCCCGACGATGTTCATCGCGGAACTCGCCGCACAGCGCGCGCGCCCGCGCGACCTCGGTTCCCTACGCGTCGGCGTGATGGCCGGCGCACCGTGCCCGGAAAGCGTGATGCGCGAGGCGGAGGCCCAACTCCACATCCCCGGCCTCGTCATCGCGTACGGCCTGACCGAGGCGTCGCCCGGTGTGACGCTGTCGTCGCCGACCGATCCGATCGACGTGCGCGCGACGACGGTCGGCAAAGCGCTCCCCGGCATCGACGTGCGCATCGCCGATCCCGAGACCGGCATCGAGCTCCCGCGCGGCGCCTCCGGCGAACTCTGGACCCGCGGCGAACACGTGATGGCGGGCTACGACGACGAGCCCGAGGCCACACGCCGCGCCATCACGCCCGACGGCTGGCTGAAGACCGGCGACATGGCGACGATGGACGAACGCGGCAACGTGCGCATCGTCGGTCGTTACAAGGAACTGATCATCCGCGGCGGCGAGAACGTCGCGCCGGCCGAGGTCGAGGACGTGCTGCGCGCGCACGACGCGGTGCTCGACGTCGCCGCGTTCGGCGTGCCTTCGGCGTTCTTCGGGGAAGAAGTCGCGGTCGCGGTGCGCACGAAACCCGGCTGCACGGTCACCGCCGCGGAGCTGCAGGCGTTCTGCCGCGCGCGCATCGCCGAGCACAAGGCGCCCGCGCGCGTGCTGTTCGTCGAGCACTTCCCCCTGACCGGCAGCGGCAAGGTGCAGCGTTACGTGCTGCGCGAGTGGGCGGCGAAGGCCGCCGACGGAACGGCTCCACGACGGTCGCCGTGACCGCGATCGATCGCGATCTGGGCCGCGCATCCTCGGTGGCCAGCCGCTATCCTGCCGCGTGGGTACCCGAGCCGTTCGGAACGCGATCGTCCGCTGCATGGCACCGAAGCGACCGGCTCTCTTGCATCGCGCGCTGGCGTTCGCGCTGTTGGGCGGCGTTCTCGCCGTCGGCGGCGTGATCGCGTTCTTGTTCCAGCGTGACCCCGTCGTCCGTCCGCTCGACGGCGCACCCGCATCGACACCGACCGCGCTCGCCCGCCAAGCCGAACCGGACACGTTCGATCCGACGTCTTCAGCCGCGATGGACGAGGTCGAATCGAACCCGTCGCGCGCGCCCACCCCCACGACCGCCCCGGGCCGCGTGGAGCTGCGCAAGGTGCGTGGAGCGACGATCCGCGCCGATTCCAAGATGCCGGTGCGCTGCGTGTTCCGCGCGTACGACGACGCCGGCGTCGGCTGCACCGTCCAGCGCGCGCAGAAGGACGCCTTCGTGTTCGATCTGTCGGTCGACGCGAACGCGACGCGCCTCGAAGTCGAAGCCGCGGACGCATTCGATCTCGATTCGGTCACGCTGCCGCTGCGCCGCGGCGACGTCACCGCGTTGACGGTCGAGCTGCCGCTCGCGAAGGGTTCGATCCAAGGCGTCGTCGTCGACGAGACCGGCGCGGGCGTCGCCGGGGTCCGTGTGCGCATGAACTACGGTCGCGCGGGGCGCTCGACGCGCCAGGACGGCCGATTCGTGTTCGCGCCGGTGCGCGACGACTCGTACGCGATCGGCCTCGACCCGGAAGCGTTCTCGTCGCTCGGCTCCGCCAAGAGCGAGCAAGTCGACGTCGTCGACGGCATCCAAGTGACGCCGCTGACGTTCAGCGTGCGCCGGGGATCGACGCTGCGCGTGCGGATCGTCGACGACCTGACCGACGCGCCGCTCGGCGGAATCGCGGTCGGCGTCGCGGACAGTTCGGGGCGCGACGCACGGCGCGCGGTCGCGTCGGCTGCCGACGGCATCGCCGAGATCCACCACTTGGTCGCCGGTGCGTACGACGTGTCGGCACGACCAACGAAGCCCGGCATGTCCCGCGCCACGACGCGCATCGCCGATCTCGGGGAGAGCGAGGTCCGCACGATCGAACTCCGCATCACTCGCGGTGCGGGCGATGTCAGCGGAATCGTCGAGGATGCCGACGGCTCACCCCAACCCTTCGCGCGCGTGATCGCGCAACCGGAAGCGGGCAGCGCCGGCACGCATGCGCAAGCACGAGCGAACTCGGACGGGACGTTCGTGTTCCGCGCCCTGCCTCCAGGGACCTATCGCGTGCTCGTCGAACCCGAGTACTGCCGGACGTACAACTGGCTGCCGTCGTCGACGGAGCCGATCGAAGTCACCGGCGGCACGGTCGCCAAGACGCGCGTCCTGCTGCGCCACGGTGCGCGCATCGACGGCATCCTGATCAGCGGCTCGCGACGCGGAGCGTTGAACGCTCGGATGTACGGAACCGACGACACGCGCGAATGCCCGATCGCCGACGGTCGCTTCGCGTTCAGCGGACTGCAGCCGGGCGTGTACCGCGTCGAGATCGTCGATCCGTCGAACGGAGACGGCGCGGTGCTGCATTCCGGCAGCATTCAGCTCGCCGCGGGCGCGACGGAGCGCCTACGCGTCGAATTGCCCTGACGGTGCGATCCAGAACGAGGGTCAGGGGAAGCGCGCGCGGGGAAGACAAGGAGAAGGACGCCGCCGGCTGCCTTTGGAAGTGAGAGAGAACTACGTCCACTCGAGTTTGGTCAGGATCTTCTTCAGGGACTCTTTCACACGATTCCGGCGGGTCCTTCTCCCTGCGTTCTTCTTCTCGAATCATCGATCGATCGACGGCGACCCGATCGCGCATTCGTGAACGCCGCGATCGAAATCGCCCTCTTCGCCGAACCCAATGCGCGGCATTCAACGAGCCACGTCGGGTGATTCCACTGAAACTTCCCTCCAATGTTTCGACGCCTCACGGTGTCGCATGACAGCAACGGCTTGCGGCGATCGACACCTGCGCGAGCGCTAACATCGCGCCCCCTTCGAGGAGCCCGCCCGCATGAACGTCCGCACCGTGCTCGTCCTCATCGGTCTGGCCGCCGTCGTCGGTGGCGTGGTCCACGTGCTGCGCCGCCCGCGAGGTGACGAACTCACGCACCTGATCCGCGGCAAGGTGTTCTTCGAGGAGGACCGCTATCTGGACGCCGAACGCGAGTTCGGAGCCGCGCTCGAGCTCGCCGCGGACGACCCACTCGTGTGGCGCAGTCTGGCCACGGTGCTGATCCGCGGTTCGCGCGACTACGCGCGTTCGGCGGAGCTGTTCCGCAAGACGCTCGACCGCCAGCCGGACGACGCGGGAGCTTGGTTCGGGCTCGGTGTCGCGTTGCGGTTCCAGCAGGACTTCGAGGGCGCGGAGCGCGCGTTCGCGAAAGCGCGCGAGTACGCGCCGACGGATCTCGAATCGACCTACTACCACGGCGAGTCCTTGCAAGACCTCGACCAGGACGACGCAGCACGCGCGTGCTTCGAACGCGTCCTCGAGCTCGATCCCGACGACGGCGCGGCCTTGTACAAGCTCAGCCAACTGCTGCGCCGCTCCGATCCCGCGCGCAGCAAGCTCCTTCGCGAACGTCACGAAGAGCTGAAGCGCACGCTGGGCCAGGATGCCGTGACGCGCGGCAGCGGATCGGAGTGGAGTCCGCTGCTCGCCCTGCGGATCCCCGAACCGAAGACGAAGATCGACCCGCCCGAGCCGGCGGCGGTGACGCTGACGCCGACGACGACCGTTTTGGGTCGAGGTCCGACCAGCGCGCTCGCCGCGGGCGACGTCGATGGCGACGGTGACGTCGACGTGTTCGTCGGCGGTCTCGGCCTGTTGCTGAACGACGGAGCCGGCGCATTCGCCGCTTCGCGATCGAGCCCGGCCCTCGCCGGCATCGCGGCATTCCCGGCCGTCGCGGCCGTGCTCGTCGATTTCGACAACGACCGCGACCTCGATCTGCTGGTCGGTGGCGCCAACGGCTCGATGTTCCTCGCCAACGACGGCGCGGGAGCGTTCGTCGACGCCACGACGACCTCGAAGCTCGGCGGCGTCGCGGTCCAGTCGATGACGCCGTTCGATTCCGATCACGAAGGGGATGTCGATCTGCTGATCAGCGACGGCACACGGGCGCGCCTGTGGCGCAACGAGCTGCCGCCGATCGCCGCGAACACCGCGCCGAGCGTGGTGCGCGCGGTGTCGTTCTCCGACGTAGGCGCCGCATCGGGGCTCGCGACCGATGTCGCGAACGCGGCGTTGGCGGTCGGCGACTTCGAGAACGGCAACGACACCGATGCGATCATGCTGTCGATGTCCGCCGACGCGCGCTTGTGGACCAATCGCCGCGGCAATCGTTTCCAAGACATCGCGCTCGCGACCGACGTCGCGGCGCTGCGCGCACGAACGGTCGCCGTCGGCGATTTCGATGCGGATGGCTGGCTCGACCTCGTGGTCGCGAACGATGCCGGAGTGCAGCTCGCGACGAACCGCGGCGACGGCACGTATGGCGCGGCACGCACGCTCGCGGCGTGGCCGGACGTCGCGCAGATCGAAGCGTTCGACGTCGACAACGACGGCCGCCTCGACCTTTGTTGCGCAAGTCCCGGCGCGCTGCGCGTGCTGCGGAACGGACGCGCCGGACTCGTCGACGCGACGGCGAGCATCGTGCGGTCGAGCGAGGGCGCCGTGCGCGTCCTTGCGTGCGACGTGAACTCCGATCAGATCGCGGACCTCGTCGCGCTGCGCGCCGACGGCTCGCTCGCCGTGCTGACCAACTCCGGGGCGCCGGGGAACTTTGGACTCGAGCTGACGCTCTACGGCTTCAAATCGAACGGCCTCGGGCTGGGATGCAAAGTCGAGATCCGCCGCGGCCACTTCTACGCCAAGCGTGAAGTCACGACCTCGACGCTGCTTCTCGGCTTGGGTGACGCGCCGCGCCTCGACGATCTGTCGCTCGTGTGGTCGAACGGGGTGCGTCAGCACTACCTCGACGTCGACACCGCGGACGCTGGCTGGATCGCGAAGCGCGAGCTGCGCGCCGAGAGCGAGCCGGACGTCGCGATCGCGCACGGTTCGGCACGGCGCCTCGTGTTGACGCAGATCGACCGGCGCGCGGGCTCGTGCCCGCTGCTGTACGCGTGGGACGGCAACCGCTTCCGGTTCGTCACCGACGTCCTGTGCTCGTCGCCTCTCGGACTCGACATCGGCCACGGGCAACGCGCGCTGCCGAACCCATACGACTGGTACATGCTGCCGCCGGGAGCGCTGGTCGAGCGCGATGGTCGCTACGCATTGCGCGTGACCGAGGAGTTGCGCGAACTCACGTACCTCGATCGCGCGCAACTCATCGTGCTCGACCATCCGCAAGGCGTGGAGCCGTTCACGAACAACGCATTCACGTTCCCGCCGTTCCCCGGCTTCGAGACCTACGCGGTTACACAGCGCACACCGATCCGCCGCGCGCTCGACCAGCACGGAGCCGACGTCACGGAGCGCCTCGCGGCGACGGATCGGCAGTACGTCGACAGCTTCGAGCGTTGCGCGCCGCCGATGCAGGGGATGGCGGAGATGCACACGCTGACGCTCGAGTTCGACACCCCGCCGGAACCCGCGGCGAACGAACGCGTGCGGCTGTTCCTCGAGGGTTGGTTCTACTGGACCAATTCGTCGATCAACCACGCGCTGACGCAGGACGGCACCTGGGAGTTCACGCCCCCGCTGCTCGAGGTCGGCGACGGTGCGGGCGGGTTCGAGCCCGCGGGCATGGTCGGCTTGCCGGCCGGGGATTCGAAGATGGTCGTCTGCGATCTGACGGACGTCCTGCGCCGCGACGATCCGCGCATTCGGATCACGACCAACTTGCAGATCTACTGGGATCGCGCGTTCATCGCGGTCTGCGGCGATGGTCGCGGTCTGCGCACCACGACGCTCGACGCGACGAGCGCGGACTTGCGCGAGCGCGGCTACTCGCGCCGCGTGTTCCCCGACGGCAAGGAGCCGCACGTCTACGACTACGACCAGGTCGTCGATGCCAGCGATCGATTCGGCGGCGCGTACTTCCACCACGCGGGCAAGTACACGCGCTTCGGCGACGTGTTGCCGTTGCTGCGTGCGGCCGACGACCAGTACGTGATCATGGACCACGGCGACGAAGTCGCGCTGGAGTTCGATGCGCGCGCGTTGCCGCCGCTCGCTCCGGGAAACACGCGCTCGTTCGTCGTCCACCTCGTCGGCTGGGCGAAGGACGGCGATCACAATTCGGCGCACGGGACGACGGTCGAACCGCTGCCGTTCCTCGCGATGTCGGGTTACCCGTATCCCGCGACCGAGCGCTATCCGGACGACGCGGTCCACCGCGCGTACCGCGAACAATGGAACACGCGCGTCCGCCCGCCGCGGACGTTCGAGCAGGCGCCGCGACGCAGACTCGCGATGCCAGCGTTCGCGGAGACGACACCGTTCGCGCTGACCGACGTCACGGCGCCCTCGGGCGTCGCGTTTCGCCACGCCGAGGGCCGCGTGCTGCTGAACCTCGAGGACACGATGGGTTCCGGCGCGGCTTGGGGTGACGTCGACGGCGACGGCGATGACGACCTCTACCTCGTCCAGGGCCGTGGCCCGGGCGGCCCGGACGTGTTGCCGGGGAAGTTCACGAATCGGCTGTATCGCAACGACGGTGGCATGCGCTTCACCGACATCACTGCGCAATCGGGAGCAGGCACGACCGGCTCGGGCATGGCGGCGTTGTTCGCCGATCTCGACGGCGATGCCGACCAGGATCTGTTCGTCACGAACGTCGGCGCGAACGTCCTGCTGGAGAACGACGGACACGGCCACTTCACCGACGTCACGGAGCGCGCCGGCGTCGCCTTGCCCCACTACAACTCCGGCGTCGCTGCTGGCGACTACGACAAGGATGGCGACCTCGATCTCTACGTCGGGCGCTACGTCACGATCGACGCGGCGAACCGCCCGCAGGAGGCGCCGGGATTCGCGCGCGGCTTCGTCCGCGACGACCCGCCGTCGGTGTTGCCGACGGCGTATCCGCCCGCGCCGAACGTGCTCTTGCGCAACAACGGCGGCCTCCGCTTCACCGACGTGACCGCGACCGCGGGCGTCGCCGACGAACTCGGCAAGTCGCTCGGCGTGTTGTTCATCGACGTCGACGAGGACGGCTGGCTCGACCTGCTGGTCGCGAACGACGTCACGCCGAACAGCTTCTTCCGCAACCTCGGTGACGGCCGTTTCGAATCCCTCGGGTTCGACGTCGGGCTCGATGACCCGCGTGGCGCCATGGGTGTCGGTGCGTTCGACGTCGACGGCGACCTCGACTACGACCTGGCGGTCACGTATTGGCAGATGGAGCCGAACGCGATCTACCGCAACAACCTCGTGCGCCATGCGAGCAAGAAGTCGCGAGTCCCGGCGTTCCAGGACGTCGCGACCGAACTCGGCTTCGCGCGGCCGTCGGTCGGTCGCGTGGGTTGGGGCTTCGCCGTCGTCGATTTCGACAACGACACGCATCTCGATGCGTTCGTCACGAACGGCTACACGAGCCCGGACTACGAAACGACGATGCTGTGCCAGCCGCAGGCACCGCTGTTGTTCCACGGCGACGCATCCGGCGCCTTCCGCGAACTCACCGGAACGAAGTACGGCTCGGTGCTCACGCGGAGTTGGAACGGCCGCGGTGTCGCGACGGCGGACGCGGACCGCGACGGCGATCTCGACCTGGTCGTGACGCAGAACAACGGCGAAGCCCTCGTCCTGCGCAACGACGGCGGTGAACGAAGCCGTTGGCTGCAGGTGGACCTCGAAGGCGTCACGTCACCGCGTGATGCGGCCGGCGCGCGCGTCGAAGTCCGGCTCGCGGACCGCACGCTGACGCGGCAGCTGTTCTTGGGCTCGAGCTACCTCTGCACCGACTCGAAGGCCTTGGCCTTCGGTCTCGGCAACGCGTTGCGGTACGAAGACCTCACCGTCCGCTGGCCGAGTGGCAAGGTCACGAAGCGCGAGGGTGGCCCGAGCAACGCGCGCATCCGCATCAAGGAAGAGTGACGACGCGCATCCCGCGCCAGCGCGGGATGCGCTCGGATCATTTCTCGCCGAGGCTGAGGTTCTCCGTGCGACTGTCGCCGTCACGGACTTGGACCTGCTTGGTCGCCGCGTTGTAGCTCGGGTGCGTCGCGCTCAGCTTGTACTCGCCGGGAACGAGGTTCGGGAACGTCACGCGACCGAGAGAATCCGTCCGCAACCGATCGCGGTACCCGAGCGCGTTGGATTCCAGTTGGATCGTTGCTCCGGCGAGCGACAAGCCGGCCTTGCCGTCGACCTTCACCACGACCTGGCCGACGCCGTCCACCTGCATCGCGTGCTCGACGAGTTCACCGGTCCGAACGTAGATCGCGGTCGGCTTGACCACCGGAGCGCGCGCACTGCCTGCTCCGAGGCCGTACCAACCCTCCTTGACGTCGCGGAAGCGGAAGCCGCCATCCTTGTTCGTGCGCTGGGTCTGTGGCCGCCCGCGCTTCAGTTTCAGCTCGGCGCCGGGCTTCGGTTCGTCGATCGGCGCCAGGAAGACGGTCATGCGCGACACCGCGGCGCCGTTGCGCGCGGTGAGTCGACCCGAAACCTCGGCCGCGCGCGCGGCTTCCAGGACCACGGGCGGCAACCCGGCGGCCACCTGGATGACGGTCGGTTCGCTCTCCTTGTAGCCGGACGCGCGCACGCGCATCGCGTACGGGCCGGGCTGCAGGTCGGCGAGCGCGAACGCACCATTCGCGGCGTGGAAGTTCTGCGAACGCCCGGTCGGCGCGCTCAACATCATGCCGGGGTCCGCGGTGATCGACGGATCGCGGATCGGATCGGCGATGACCGTGAAATCGATCAGCGGACGGTGCGTCGCCGAATCGACCACCTGGCCGACCAAGGTGAGGTTCGGTTGCAAGATGATCGTCGGCGGCGATTGCGGATCGACGCTCATGACGAAGCGAGGCGCATAGTCCTCGTGGCGCACCGCGAGCGCGAGCTTCTCGTCGGCGCGCAACCCTTTCAGCACGAACGAGCCGTCGGACTCGCTGCGCACCAAGGCGCGGAACGACGCCATGCCGCCGCGCTCGCCGCCGCCGGTCGCAGCACCGAACACGCGACGCGTGAAGCCGTTGTCGCCGCCCGGCCCCCCGGGCCCACCGCGACCGCCGCGGCCACCTCCAGCGCCGCCGGCTCCGCCATCGCGACCCCGGCCGCCGCCGCCATTGCCACGCGCGCCGTTGCCGCCCGGAGCACCGTTGCCGCCGCGCGCATTGCCGAGGTTCTGCGGTGGACGCCAATTCGGGTCCATCGCGAACGCGGTGACGACCGCGTCGTCGACCGCGTTGCCCGATGGATCGGTCACGCGACCCGTGATCACGAGGCCTTCGATCAACTGCAGGGTCGTCTCGGCGCGTTGCCCGGACACGAGCGTCAACTCGACCGGCTCCGAATAGAACTGCTGGACGCGCGCCGTCAGCTTGATCATGCCGGACGGCATCTGTTCGAGGCTGACCTTGCCCTCTTCGTTCGTGAACTGCATCGGGCCGCGCTCGAGCGCGCGCCATACGACGTTCGGCACCTCCTCGACGAGCACGCGCGCGAACGGCGCCGGCTGACCGAGCGAATCGAGCACCGTGACCGTCGCCGCCGCCGCTGGCTCGAGCATCAACTCGAGATCGTCGATCGTCTCGCCTTCGGCCGCGACGACTCCTTGCAGCCGACACGGTCCGTAGTCGGAATTCGGCGCGAAGGCGACGACTTCGAGATCCGCGCCGGGTCGGACGTCGCTGAACGTGAACAGCCCCGCCGCGTCGGATTCGACGTTGCGCTGATCGGCATCGAAGCGCGATCCGCCGCGCACCGTGACCTTCGCGCCCGCCCGCGGTTTGCCGTCCGCGTCGAGCACGATGCCGGACACGGTGCAGCTCTTCACGAGAGTGACTTCGACGCGCCATTCGTCGGCGCCGGCGTCTTCCTCGAGATCGCGCTGTTCCGCCGCGAATCCGTCCGCGCGAACGAGCAATTCGAGCTCGCGGCGCGACACCGCGTCGAACCGATGTGTACCGGTCGCGTCGGTCGTCGCGAGTTCGCGCAGCAGCGCTTCTTCGTCGTCGCGGCCGAGTCGGCTCGCGGCGATCTCGATCGTCGCGCCCGCGATCGGCTGGCCGGAGAATCCATCCAGCACGGCCACGACGAGCGGCACACCAGGAGTCAGATCGAGCTGGAGGTGGTCCGCACCTTCCGCACCCGGCAACACTCCGTCGAGCTCCAAGACGTCGAACCCGCGCGCGTACACCTCGAGCCGCGCCGTCCGCTCGTCGAGGTCCGCGAACTCGAACGCGCCGCGCGCGTCCGTCGTCACTTCCTGGTCCGCGAAGCCTTGGCGAATGCGCACGCGCGCGTCGGCGATTCCGAGCCCGGTCGACTCTTCACGGATCAGACCGCCGAGCGAACGGCCGCGCTTCAACACCACGTCCACCGCGTCGTTCGGCACGAGGGGAGTGACTTCGCGCACGGCGAAGCCGGCCTTCGTGACGCCGAGCCGGAACACTCCGATCTCCGGTACCGCGAACGCGAACGAACCGTCCGCTCGACTCTCGGTCTTGGCTTCGAACTCCGAGAACGGCATCGACAAGCGGTCGTTGCGCATGCCGGGCTGGAGTTCCAGCGCGGCGCCGGCGATCGGATTGCCCGCTTCATCGCGCACGCGACCCATGACCTTGGCGGTCAGTTGCTCGGCGTTCGGGACACGGGCCAGCGGCGCGACCGGTGCCGCGCGCTCCGGCGAGGCCTCCGTGACCGCTTCCGCGCGCGAAGTCGTCGACGGAACGAAGTCGTCCGTCACCGCCGCATCGGGTTGCCCCGACGTCACCGACCGCGCCACGGGCTCGTCGACCGCGAGCGGGACGGAGTCGCCGGAGTTGAAGAGCATCACGCCGAGCAGCGCGACCGCGAACAGCAGCAGAGTGCCCAGCACGAGTTGGATCGGTCGCATGCGCATGTGGTTTCCGGGGCGAAGACGGCGCAAGTCTGCCAGATCACGACGTGTCCAGCAGTAACCCGAGCGTAAGAGGGCCGGTCGGGAGCCCGGTCTTTCGGAAAATGTGATTCGAGCGAGCCTTGGAGACGTCGAGGACGACCCGGTGCGCGCAGCCCCCGTCCGCCCCGGGGTGCGCCAAACCGGGACTTGGCGCATCTTCGCCCGGCGTGCGATCATGCGCCCCGCTTCAGGGTTCAGTCCGCTCGGCGGACCGCAATCGGGGATCGTTCCATGAGTTCCACCAACCGGGTTTCGGCGCGCGTCATCGCGTCCGCTTGCTTCGTCGTGGGGTCGTTCGTCTCGGGAACCGCGCCGACCGCGTGGGCGCAGTCGAAGCCGCTGTTCCCGGCGCAGCAGTACGCGACGTCGGCGTCCACCAGCGACGTCGTGATCGCCGACGTCAACGGTGATGGCGTCGGCGACATGGTCTCCTCCCAAAGAGGCGGCGACGACGTCCGCGTGCGCATAGGCACGAGCTTTGGAGCCTTCGGGACGCCGACCTCCACTTCGGTGAGCTTCACGCCGGAAGCCGTCGAGATGTCCGACTTGAACGGCGATGGGAAGCTCGATTTCGTGACCGTGAACTCGTTCTTCTCTGATCTGAACATCGCGCTCGGACTGGGAAACGGGACGTTCACGCCGGCCACCACCGTGCCCGCGGGAGGTGGCGGACCGCAAGACCTCGCACTGGGTGACGTCGACGGCGACGGCAAGACCGACGCGGTCGTCACGAACTACAACAGTCCGCTGTTGTCGTGGCTGAAAGGGAATGGCGCCGGCAGCTTCGGCGTGCCGCAGACGGTCGGTGCGGGAATGCGCCCGGAACGCTTGGTGCTCGCCGATCTCGACAACGACGGCGATCTCGACGTGGCTTCGGGACTCGTCGACGCCGACGCCATCGGCGTCTACCGCAACAATGGTCTTGGAGCATTCACGACACTGGCAAGCGTGCCGACCGGCGATGCGCCGCGCAGCATCGCGGTCGGCGACCTCGACGGCGACGGCAAGCCGGACCTCGCCACGGCGAACTATTCCGGGCAAACGGTCTCGGCGGCCCGCGGCCTGGGTGCGGGTGCGTTCGCTGCCCCGACGACGACTGCGCTCACGACGACGAATGGTCCGGCGTTCGCGCGCGATCTGGCCCTCGTCGATCTCGACGGCGACGGCAAGCGCGACGTACTGGTGGCCGCGTCCGCAGCCGACCGCATGCTCGCGCTCATCGGAAACGGAGCGCTCGGGTTCGTCGCGGGTGGGGAATTCCGCGCCGGTCGCAATCCGGTTCGAGTCGTCCTCGCATCCGTGAACGGCGACGCATCGCCGGATGCGGTCGTGGTCGCCGCGCAGTCGAATGCCGTCACCGTGTTGATGGGAAATGGTTCGGGCGCGTTCACGCAGTCGCCCGTCTATCCGGTCCCGTTCGAGAGCGACGGTGTGGCGATCGGCGACGTGGATGGCGACGGTGATTTCGATGCGATCGCGGGCTCGTACTGGAGCGCCAGCCTCCACACCTTCACGGGAAACGGCTTCGGCGGCCTGACGGCAGCCGGGTCGATCGCGACCGCACCCAATCCGTTCGGCGTGGAGCTCGCCGACTTGGATCACGATGGCGATCTCGACGCGATCGCGGCGGGACAACTCGCGAACGCGATCGCGGTCCATCGCGGCGGACCGGGAGCGTCGTTCCTCCCCGCGACCACGACACCGACCGGCACGCAGCCGATGAACGTCGCCATCGGTGACCTGAACAATGACGGCCACGCGGACGTGGTCTCCGCCAATTTCGGCGCCGGGACCGCGAGCACGTTGCTCGGCAACGGCGTCGGCGGATTCACTGCCGGAGCCAGCCTGACGTGTGGCTCGTTCCCAGTGAATTGCGAGCTCGGCGACACCGACGTCGACGGCGACCTCGATCTGGTGGTCGCGAACTACTGGTCGCACGATCAGTCGTATTTCCGGGGCAACGGCAACGGCACGTTCCAGGCGCCGACGACGTTGACCGGATCGGCACACCCGATCGACGTCACGATCGCCGACGTGAACCACGACGCACGGCCGGACCTCATCACGACGAACCAAGGCAACGACATCCACGTTCGACTCGGGGGTGTCGGCGGAGTGTTCGCCGCTCCGATCGTGGTGCCGCTCGATCAAGGACCGGTGGCGACGCGCGTCGCGGAGATCGACGGTGACGGCCATGTCGACCTCATGGTCGCGCGGGGCGCGGACAATTTGAGTCTGCTGCTGGGAGACGGAACCGGGCAGTTCGGCAATCGCATCGATACCGTCGTCGGCGTTTCACCTCGCGCGCTCGCGGTCGCCGACATGAACGGCGATGGACGCACCGACGTCGTCGTCGCGAGTCAGAGTGCCGCCGTCACGCTGGTGTTGAACCAGAGCGCCGCCGCCTACGTGCTCGCGTACGGCTCCAACCCCAATCAGTGCAAAGGAAGCGGCGGCTTCGTCCCGCGCCTGCAGTCGACGTGTTGCCCGGCGCCGAACCAGACGATCACGATCACGCTCGACCGCTCGCTCGGTGGCTCGTCGGCGATCGTGTTCTCCGGACTGACGCAGGCCGCGATCCCGATCCCGGGCACGACCGATTGCTTCCTGCGCGTCGCCCCGCTGCTGCCGTTGTCGTTCACGTTGCCACTGTTCGGCTCCGGTCCGGGCAACGGCGCGATCTCGTTCCCGGCGACGATCCCACCCGGATCGTTCGGCGTCGCGATCACGTTGCAAGCGTTCGTGCTCGACCCCGGTGGACAACTGGGATTCACCGCGTCGAACGGCCTCGAGATCTACGTGCCCTGACTCGAGACGCACCGCGCGTCATTCGTCCAGCGCGCGGTGGAGGCGTTGCCGCCCACGGTGCAGCGCGACCTTCACCGCGGCGATGCTGAGCCCGCATTCGCGCGCGATCTCGCGATACGTGAGCCCGCGGGCGAAGCGCAAGAACAGCAGCGCGCTTTCGTAGCGCGTCAGCCGCGTCATCGCGCCCCACACGGGGTCCGGCGTTTCGGCGACGTTGCCATCGACCTCGGCGATCGGTGGCGCGTCGACGACCGCTTCGGGCTCCAGCAACTCGTGCTCGGGGCGAGCTTCGCGCCGGCGCGCATGATCGACCGCGAGGTTCTGCGTCACGCGGCGCAACCAACCGAGCACGTCGGTGCACCCCTCGAGTTGCCAAAGCGACTGGTGGAGGCGCACGAACGCTTCCTGCGCCAAATCCTGGGACTGGTGCGCATCGCGCGCATGCCGCCGGGTGGCGGCCACGAGCGCCTTCCAATGCCGTTGGAACAACGCCGTGAACGCGTCGCGATCGCCGAGTCGCGCTGCCGTCACGAGCTCCGCATCGCCGCGAGCGTCGTTGCGTCCATCCATCGTCCGCATCCCCGATGCGCGTCGTCGCGCGCGCAGTGCGAGCCCGCGCATCGCCGCGAGGCCATCGCGACGAACGCGCGACACGAGGCGCGGTTACCGCGTCGACGGAGATGCGAACCGGCGGACGAAACAACCGGCGCTAGCGCGGGATCACGAAACCCGCGCGCGCGTCGTCACGAGAGCGCTTCGACGGCGGCGCGGATCGTCTGCGTGAACTCCGCGGCGCACGCGCGGCGCGCCAACGGCTCGTCGACGCAGTCCGGCGCGCGCAGCGGCGCGCCGAGCACGATCGTCACCCGCGCCGGTCGCGGAAGTCGGGCGCCTTTTTTCAGCGCGGCATAGGTGCCGAGGATGCGCACGGGCACGACCGGCACGCGCTGCCTGATCGCGAGCACGGCCGCACCGACCTGGAATCCCCGCAAGGTCCCGTCCGCGCTGATGCGCCCTTCCGGAAAGACGCCGACCGCGGCCCCGCGCTCGAGCGCCGTCGCGGCCGCGGTCATCGCGCCGCGATTCCCACCGTCATCGCGCACGGCGATCGCCCGCATCAATTCGAAGAACGGCCGCAGGAAGCGCCGCCGATACCACGCCAGCGTCATCAGGAACACGATGCGCCGCGGCAACGCCGACTGCAGCACCAGCGGGTCGAGCAACGAACAGTGGTTCGGCGCCAGGATCACCGGACCCGACGCCGGCAGGTGCTCGAGCCCGCGCACGCCGATCCGGAAGTACGGACGGAGGACGAGGTCGCCGAGCACGAACCGCACGAGCCGATACAGGCCGCGGTTCCAAGCTCCAGCACCGGTTTCGTCGATCACGGGCGAACGGTGGGGCGCGAAGCGTCCGGGTCCACGCGAGGCGTGCGCGTCGGGTCCGCACGCCACAGGACGACCGAAGTTCGTCAGCCCTTCTTGGCTTCGAGCGCCCAGCTCGAATCCGGATACTCACGGACGACGCGCTGCAGCAACGACTGCGCGCGCGTCTTGCTCTCCGGTCCTTCGACTTGCTGGAAGCACTTCGCCGCGAAGTACATCGCTTCGGGCTGCTCGGCCGCCTGGTCGTTGAAAACCGTGTAGACGCGCAGGAAACAGAACAGCGCGTCCTTGTAGTTCTTCTGCTCGTAGAGCGCGCGACCGAGCCCGTTGTATGCGCCGGCGACGATCTCGGCCGACGACGCCGCGCGCTCGTCGACGATGTTCTGGAAGAACTGCGCGGCCTTCGCCGTGTCGCCGGTCGCGATCATCGCGCGGCCGATGCGCAGGCGCGCCTGCGAGGCGACGGACGGATAGGTCTTCTCGGTCGCGGCGGCGATCGCGTTGTACTTCGCCAAGGCGCCGGCCGGGTCTTTGCTCTCATCGAGGATCGCGAGCTGCAGCTCCGACTCGTGCTTGAAGCGCTCGCCGAACTTGGCGGCATCCTTCAACAAGGTGTCGAACGCGTCGCGGGCGTTCTTCTCGTCGCCCTTGCGTGCGAACGTGAGCCCGCGGTTCAAGCGCGCGAGTGGCACGTAGCGCGACTCGGGCTGGTTCTTGATCAGGTCGTCGTACGCCGCGACCGCGTCTCCGGCCATCCCGCCGACGCGGTACGCCTCGCCGGCCATGAACTTGCACTTCGCGGCGAAGCCCTTCTTCGACTCGACCTCACCGGCCGCGACGATGAACAACCCGGCGGCCGCCTTCGCGTCACCGACTCCGTACGCGTCCATGGCCGCCAGGAACTCTTCCGGCGGTTCCGAATACTCGACGTCCGCGACCAGTTCGGCCGCATAGGACTGCGGCTGCGGGACGCCCTTACGGCGATAGTCGACCTTGTCGGTCGTTTCGTTGATCACCGTCACGCCGTCGACCGGCTTGCGCCCGTCCACGAACTTGATGGTGTCGGCGCTGGCCGAAACGACGGTGACGAACGCGAACGAAGCGACGAGGAGATTGCGCATGGCGAGCGTTCTGTAGGAGGGGACGGAGTCCGGGAAACCACCGATTCCAAACGGATGAACTCCGACGGAGTTCGTTCCGGCCGGACCGCGGAAAACGCGGGACTGTAGGTGGCGGCGACGGGACGGTCAACGGTCGAGGCCGTCGCCCCCTACCCCCCCGCCGGCGCGACCCGCCGCATCGCCACGAATTCCGCGGCGATGCTGATCGCGATCTCCTCGGCCGACCGCGCACCGATGTCGAGCCCGATCGGCGTCTTGACCCGCTTCAGGAACTCCTCGCTCACTCCCTCGTCGCGAAGCGCCTTGGCCAAGGTGATCCACTTGCTCTTGCTGCCGATCATCCCCAAGTAGCGCGGCGTCACTGCGTGCGCCGCCAGAGCGCGCAGAACCGCGAGATCGTCCTTGTGTCCGCGCGTCATGATCGCGACGAAGGCGTCGGCATCGATCGACAGTGCCGCGATCGCGGCCTCCCATGGCTGCGCCTGCACGGCCGCGGCCTTCGGGAAGCGCTCGGTCGTCGCGTATTCGGCGCGATCGTCGATCACCGTGAAGCGGAAGCCCGCGGGTTGCGCGGCCTCGACCAGCGCCCGGGCGACGTGCCCGGCGCCGAATACGTAGACGTTCGGCACCACGACGGGCTCGATGAACAGTTCGATGCGGCCGCCGCAGACGAGGCCGGTCTCGGGGTTGTCGTGTTCGTTGAGGTCGACGGAGAAACGTTGCGAGCGCTCCGTCGCCATGACGTCTTTCGCGCGTGAGAACACCTCGGCCTCGACGCAGCCGCCGCCGACGGAACCGATTCCGGTGCCGTTCGCCTTGATCAGCAGCTTCATCGTGGCCTTGCCCGGAGTCGAGCCTTGCGTGCCGATCACCGTGCAGACGGCGGCGGCGCCGCCTTCGGCGTGGATGCGGGCGAGTTCGTCGTAGATGGCGCGCATCGGCAACCCGGGAACGAGAAGGGGCGCGAGGATACGCGGCGCGCGGTCCGCGGGGCCAGCCCCCTTCGACGTCGCGATGCGCCCGTGGCGCGGCGGATGCCACCGCCGCGCACTCGCCACCTGAAACGCGGGCACCTCCGCGGACCGGACTTGCCCGGAACTCGGCCTTCCGGTCGAGCGGCGGCGTCTGGCAGACTCCGCCCCATGCTCACCGCGTTCGCTCTCCTCGTCGCGGCGAGTGGTCTCTCCGATCCCATGCACATCGTGACGTTGCGTCAGGACGTGCTCGGCGTGACGCAACCACTCGACCTGCGTGTGCACCCGCCGCTCCCCGCGGTGGGATCCGCCCTCCAATCCCCCGTCACGTCCGATGGCACGTTCTTCGGCGCAACCGGCACGAATCCGCTGCGCTTCGTCTTCCCCGCCGACCGCAACGGGGACGGCAAAGACGAGCTCGGGGTCGTGCAGCTGAAGTCCGCGAAGTCCGGCGACTACTTCCGCGTGTTGCTCTACGGTCCGCCGAAGACGTTCGACGGCAGCGTCGGCTCGGCGATCGCGTCTTCGAAGGGCAAGAGCGCTGGCAACGCGACCGGCGCGAACCGCGTCGTGCTGGCCGGGGCGATCGACACAGACGGTGACGGCAAGGACGCGCTGTTCCTCGTGCGGGAAGCTCTCGACGGCACGCAGTTCCTCGAGATCCGCGCGTTGCCGGCGAAGAAGAACAAGAAGGTCGGCGGCGTGATCGCATCCGACCTCAGTTTCGGTTCGGCGATGGACGCGAACGTGCTCGGGTGCGGAGCCGACGTCGACGGCGACGGCGCCGACGAACTCGTCGTGCTGCGCAAGACGTCCGGGCAGCCCGACCGCCTGCTGGTGTTCGCCCCACCCGCAGGCCCCGGCGGTGAAACCGGCGACCCGATCGCGAGCGATCTCGACGTCTCGCCGGACGGGTTCTCGAACCTCGCGCTCAGCCGCGTCGATCGCGAGGGCGACGGCACCGATGAACTGATGCTGCTGCGCTCCACGTTGCTCGAGGGACGCTCGCTGCATGTGTTCTCGGCGCCCGCGATCCCCGCGGGTGAGATCGGCGCGCCGTTGTTCACCGCGAGCGACGTTTCGCCTTTCGGCGCAACAGTGGTCGCGGTCCACGCGTTCGGACTCGATGGCTTCGTCGCGCCGCCTCCGCCCAGCCCGCCGGCGAATCTCTCCGGTTCGTACGTCGCGTCGTACACCCATCTCGTCGATGGGGTACTGGAGTCGCTGCCGATCGTCACGGCGCTGAACGGCTCGCAGAGCGGCACGCAGTTCTCGTTGCTGTTGCCGAACTTCCACCCGCTGTCCGGCAAGTACACGCACGCGCAGAAGACCGTGGATTGGCCCGCGACGTCGGTCGGCTTGAACGTGCTGGCGACCGGAGCGTCCTACGCGCTCATCTACGGCCAAGGCACGGCGTCGATCGTCGACGGCAAGGTCGTCATCGAGAGCCCCTACTCGGGCAAGAAGTTCCCGATGGGCGGAGGCATGCAGACGGTCACCGGCGGAGTCGCGCGCTTCATCCGTCAATGACGGCGGAGTTCGCGGGGTCGCGCGAAGCGGATCATCAACCCCAGAGCGCTGCGCGCGGCGCGGCGACGGTCGCGCCGTCGTACTCGAGGCCGTGTTCGCGGTCCTTCGCGAGCAACAGCGGACCGTCGAGGTCGACGAAATCGGCGAGCGGCGCCAGCAAACGCGCCGGCGCCATCGCCAGCGACGTGCCGAGCATGCACCCCACCATCACGCCGCGGCCAGCCGCGCGCGCGTGACGCGCGACCTCGATCGCTTCGGTGAGGCCGCCGGTCTTGTCGAGCTTCACGTTGATCGCGTCGTAGCGCGCGAGCACCGCGTCGAGTCCGCGCGTCCCGTGGCACGACTCGTCGGCGCAGAGCGGCACCGGCGACGCACCCGCGCGCAGCGCCTCGTCGCGATCGGCAGGCAGCGGTTGCTCGACCAACGCGATCCGCGCACTCGCCATCACGTCGAGGCGCCGCGCGAGCGTGGACGGTGTCCAAGCCTCGTTCGCGTCGACGATCAGCGTCGCGTCCGGCACGGCTTCGCGCACGGCGAGCACGCGCTCCTCGTCGCCGTCGCCGCCGAGTTTCAACTTCAGCAACGGGCGCAGAGCCGCGCGCGCCGCGGCGGCCATCGCAGTCGGCGCGTCGAGCGAGATCGTGAATGCGGTGCGCACCGGGCACGGCGCCGGCAAGCCCGCGAGCTCCCACGCGCGTAGTCCCGCGCGCTTGCTGTCGAGGTCCCACATCGCGCAATCGAGCGCATTGCGCGCGGCGCCGGGCGGCAGCGCGTCGCGGAGCGGCTCGCGCGCCAATCCTCGTTCGATCCGCGGCGCGACCTCGTCGATCTGCGCCAACACCGAGTCGACGGATTGCGCATAGCGCGCGTACGGGCGGCACTCGCCGCGGCCGACGTGGACTCCGTCGGTCAGCGTGACGACGACGACGTCGATCGACGTGTACGCGCCGCGACTGATCGTGAACGTCCCCGCGACCGGCCAGGTCTCGTGCCGCGCGTCGAGCTTCATCGCGGCGCCTCGAGCAACACGTCGACCAGCCGACCGATCCCCTGCCGCGTCGGATCGACCGCCGGCATTCCCGTTTCGCGCTCGATGCGCTCGATCGTGGCGAACGCATCGCGCTCGTCCATGCGCACGGTGTTCACACTGACGCCGATCATGCGCGCCGCGGCGTTCGTCAGCTTCGCGACGCGCACGTTCAGGTCGATGCAGTCGTTCAGGTCGGGCATCGGCGCATGCGGCAGATTGCGTACGTGCGGACGCCCGGGCTCGTGGCACAGGATCAGCGCATCGGGTTGCGCGCCGTGGATCAGGCTCAACGTCACACCGGCGAACGCGGGATGGAACAGCGAGCCCTGGCCTTCGATCAGGTCCCAGTGCTCGGGTGCATTCGCGGGCGACAGGGCCTCGACCGCGCCGGCGACGAAGTCCGACACGATCGCGTCGATCGCGACGCCTTCACCGGCGATCAGGATCCCGGTCTGCCCCGTCGCGCGGAACGTGCATGGGACTCCGCGGCGGCGCAACTCGCGCTCGACGTGCAGTGTCGTGAACATCTTCCCGCACGAGCAGTCGGTGCCGACCGTCAGCAGGCGCTTGCCGCTGCGCTTCGCGCCGGTGCCGGTCGCGAACTTCGTCGACGAGTGACGGATGTCGAACAGCCGGCGCCCATGCGTCGCCGCGGCCGCGGCGAGTTCGGGCACGTCGGCGAGCTTGTCGTGCATGCCCGAGACGACGTCGAGCCCACGCGCCAGCGCTTCGTGGATCACGGCCATCCACGACGCTTCGAGTCGGCCGCCGGACGCGACCAGCCCGAGGATCAGCGTCTTCGCGCCGCGGGCCGCCGCGTCCGCGACCGTGACGTCGGGCAAGCCCGCATCGGCGCCGCAGCCGGGCAGGCGGATCTGACCGACGCAGAGTTCGCGGCGCCATTGGACGCACGCGATTCCGGTCTTCGCGGCGAGCGCGTCGCGCGCGGCGCCCAGGAACACGACGTAGGGGGATGAAAAGGAATGCACGGGCGCGGATCGTATCGCCGCGCCCGTGCATTCGTGCCGCGACGCCAAAGCGGCGTCCGGCTCGCGCTCGGCTTCAAGCGTTCGTTACTGGATCACGACCTCGAGCGCCGCGCTGGCCGCGCCACCATCGGGCGCTCCGCCGTCGACGACGAACGCCTGCATCGTGAAGGTCACCTGCGGCGTGCTCGGCGGGATCACGGCCGGGACGACGATCGAACCGGCTCCCGGTCCCGCGCCGCCCAGAGGCAGCGCGAGGATCGTGCTGAGCAGCGGCGAGACGTTCAGGAAGCAGCCGTTACCGCCGATCGGCGTCTGACCGCGCACCAGGCCGAAGAACAACAGCGCGGTCGAACCGCCGAGGCCTTTCGTGACCTCGAGTGAGACGTTTCCGCCCGGGGTCGAGCAGCCGCCGAGTTCGAGCCGCGGCACGAAGCCACCACTACCCGCGCAGCCGACGCCGTAGCGACGCACCGAGCCGCACGGATCCTGGATCACGAACCAGCCGTCGAAGTCGTCCGCGGTCGACGTGCTGTTCGTCGTGTCCCAATCCGCCGTGAACCAAATGCGGCGGTCGGAACCGACCGAGATGTTCGCGATGCCGGTGATGTTGCGCAGGAACGCGATGTCGACGACGCCGTCGCCCGTGACATCGACCGCGTCGCCGGTCTTGATCAGGATCTTGTCGTTGAACAGGATCGCTTCCGGATCGGTCGTGCCGCCCTCGACGTCCCACGCCGCGACGATGTCGCCCGATTCGTTGATGTCGGCGAACTCCATCGAGCCGGTCAGCTGGAAGCCTCCGGTGAAGTCACCCTCGCGATAAATGATGATGCCGTTGCGCGCGATGAACTCATCCGTCGTCGTGCCGGCCTTGTCGGTGTCGCCGTTGAAGAAGTACTCACCGAAGTCGGTGACGCCCATGTCGTCGAAGTTGTCCCAGACCTCGAGCGGCAAGCCGCCCGACGTCGACGGGATCAAGCGGTCCTCACCGATGATGTCGGTGCCGGTCGAGATCGGCAGCAGGTCGAACAGCACGAAGTTGTCGTTCGTGGTCGTCACGCCCGAACCGGTCGCGATCTGGACCGGGACGAGACTGTGGATGCCGTTGTGCGACAGACGCGAGTCGAAGTCGATCCCGCTGCCGTTCAGGATGGGATTGGGAAGGCCGGGGACGACGTCGAGGCTCTTGATCAGCGGAACGGGCGGGCTGCCCAGGAAGAGGCCCTGCCCGAGCGATGAACCCGTCGTCGCGTCGTCGATGCCACCGATGAAGTACGGCGTGCCGTTGCCGAGGATCTTCGGGCGACTCGCGAAGCGGAAGCGCGTGCCGGGGATCGCCGTGATCAGGTCGTCCTCGACCGCGACCGGCGTGTTGTCGACCCAAACGGCGTCGAGGCCAGTGGCCCCGCCGATGAGATCGTTCGTCGTCGGGCTGTAGGAGATCGAGGCGTTGTCGTCGATGCCGAAGAAGCTCTCGAATCCCGTCTGCAGGTAATTCCCGACGGTGCCTTCGACGCGCAGCAGCGCGCCGGTGCCGACGCCGGACAGATCGCCCCAGAAGCAGCTCAAGCCGCTCACGGTGTTGAAGCCGACGGCGAAGCCGCCGACGCCGTTGACTTCGGCGTTGCTGAAACTGGCGATGACTTCGCCGGGCCCGACGGACGGAACGGGGTCGCCTTCGCGCAACACGGCCGTCGCGACTTGCGCGGAGGCCAGGGAACCGGACGCCATGCAAAGGACCAGTGCGGCACGGAACGCAAGCCGCATCGAGTCTGTGGATCCCATCGGTGATCTCCTTCCAGTGGTGGCGTGCGCCAAGCGGGCGCACGTGAACCTGGGCAGGGTAGACGAAGACCCCGCGAGGACACACCACGCGACTCAACCCACGCCCGCGATGGGGACAGTCCCCATCGCGGTCCGCATCGCGGGCGTCAGCGGTTCCCGAGCGAGCGCACGGCCACCTCGAGCGCAACGTCCGTCGCGCCGAGGGCGTCGGTTGGGTGTGCCTCGACCTCGACATCCGGAGCAACCCCGCGCCCGTCGTACATGCTCCCGTCCGCGCGAAACGACGCCATCGAGCTCAGCAGCACCGTGAGCCCGCTCGCCGGCAACGGGACGGGCTGCACTCGCCCGGAGCCACCGCCGCTGGCCGTTCCGACCAACGTCACGTTCGGGAACTGCGCGAACGCGCCGAGGAAGATGTCGGTCGCCGAGAAGCAGCCGCCGTCTTGCAAGACGACGACTGGACGGGTCACCCGCCACGCCTTCGCATCGGGACGCAGCACGAGAACGTGCCACGCGGAGAACGCACCCTGCGGTGGCGTCCACTCGGGCCGGAACGACTTCGCGTGATTCGCGACGAACGCCTTCGTGTCCGCGTCGAACACTGCCGCGGTGACCGGAAACAGGAACCGATTCGCGAGCAGTCCTTCGCGCGCGTCGGCCTCCTCGCCGTCGAACAAGCGTTTCGCGGCGACGTTCGCGATCACGGGCGGTTCCTTCGGATCGAGGAAATGCGGCGCCAGTCGCACGAGCAGCGCGCGCGAGCCGCCGCCATTGCCGCGCACGTCGAGGATCAAGCCCTTCGCGTCCTTCGCGGCTTCGATCTCCCGCTCGATGCGGTCGAGGAACTCGGGCTCGTCGTCCATCGACTCGATCCGCACCACCGCGATGCCGTCGTCGCGCGTGTGCGTCGTCGTGCGCGGCCACGTGCCGAAGCGCGGCGCGCTCGATGCGACGCGTCGCGTGACCGTCTTCGTGCGCTTGCCCGACGCGTCGCCGAGCGTCACGACGACCGCGTCCGCCGCGGCGAGCCCGAGATCGCCACGCAGCAACCCGAGGCAACGCAGCACGCGGGGCGCGCGATGTTCGCGATACGCGGTCGCGCCGCACGCGATGTATGCGTCGGCCGCAGTGAGCCAACGCTCGATCGGCACACCGTCGAGCGCGACGACGAACGGCCGCTCCGTGTCGAGCAGCGCCGAGCGATCGGCTTCGAACGCGACGAGCTTGCCCTGCACGAATCCCGTCAGGAACGGCAGGAACTGCGTCGTCGACGCTTCGAGCGGATCGGGCTCGACGCGCGCGTGGCCGTCGACGAAGCGCGCGAGCACGCGCGCCAACACGAGTCCGAGCCGCGTCGCGTCGCAGTCGCCCACCGCGCGCAGTTCGTCCTGCGTCGCCGCACGCAATGCTGCGAGATCGACGTCGCCGTAGCGCGCGTACGCGAACCGCGCGTCGAGCGCGTCGAAGAACACGTCGACGTCGCGCTCGATCTGCGCCGGCGACAACCTCGCCGCGCGCGGCGGCTCGACCGCTTCCTCGGAGGCCTTGCGATTCGCCACGAGCACGTCGCGGCGCTTGTCGCTCGTCACGGTCGTGTCCGCGAGATCGCGTTCGTTGGCTCCATCGAGGTCCGCGACGCGCAGCGTGCACACGTCGCCGAGCTCGTGGTCGAGGCCGGCGAGCACTTCGACGAGGTCCTCGCCGATGCGCTTCGTCCAGCGATCGCGGTACGTGCGCCGCGCGTGAGCGACGATCGTCGTGACCTCGATCCCGTCGATCGCGATCCAGCGCACCCAAGCGCCGTCGACGCGGATCTCGACCGTCTCGCCGTCGACACGCAGACCCGTGAACGGCGCGACGCGCTTCCAGTCGTCCGCAAGGGCCGAGCTCGCGAATGCCGGTCGCTCCAGCGGCACGAGGCCGACGGCCGTCGCGAGCAGCGTGAGTCCGAGGGACAGCAACGTGGTTCCGAAGTGACGCATGAGCACCTCCGCGATGCATCGACCCGGGCGCCGACGCGACGACGGCGGAAAAATCCGACCGGCACGTCGCGGCCGACGGTGTCATACGACCTCGCATGGACGGCGAAGTCTCGGATCAACAACTCTGGAGCTGGATCGATCGCGAGGCGCCGGAGCTCGACGCCTGGTTGCGCGACCATCCGTCCAGCGCCTCGCGCGTCGCGCAATTGCGCGGCCTCGTCGACGGCATGCGCGAACAGACGCGCACGGCCGTTCCGGGCCTCCCGGACCGCATCGGCCCGTTCGCGATCACGGGCATCCTCGGCGCGGGCGGCATGGGCATCGTCTACGCCGGCCGCCAGGAGGCTCCGAGCCGCGACGTCGCCGTGAAAGTCCTGCGCGACGTCGGTCCATCGCTGGACGAGCGCGAGCGCTTCTTCGCGCGCGAGATCGACGTGCTCGGCCAGCTCGCGCATCCCGGCATCGCCGCGATCCACGTCTCCGGTGTCACGGGCGACGGATTGCGCTGGTTCGCGATGGAGCGCGTGTTCGGCCGCCCGCTACACCTCGTGTTGCGCGACGCGACGCTGTCGCGTGAAGCTCGCGTGCGTCTCGTGCTCGGTGTCGCGGATGCAGTCGGATACGCGCATGCGCGCGGCGTGGTCCATCGCGATCTCAAGCCCTCGAACGTCATGGTGACGGACGACGGCGGCGTCAAAGTCGTCGACTTCGGCCTCGCGAAGCTCGTCGACGACCCGCACGCCCCAGCAATGACGCAGACTTCCGCCGTGCTCGGCACCCTGCCTTACGCGAGCCCCGAGGTCGCAGAGCACGGCGCGCGCACGGCGACGCCGGCCAGCGATGTCTGGTCGCTCGGCGTGCTGCTGTTCGAGTCGTTGACGGGAAAGCTCCCGCTGCAACCGCGCGATGCGTCGGCCAGCGCGGTCTTCGACGCGGTCCGCAGCGGCGCCACGCGACGGCTACGAGCCGTCGACGCGACGCTCCCGCGCGATCTCGACGCGATCGTCGCGACTGCGCTCGCTCCCGATCCGCGTCGGCGATACCCGACCGCGACCGAACTGGCGGACGACTTGCGCCGTCAACTCGCAGGCGCGCCGATCCACGCGAGCGGCTGGACGCTGCGCGATCGACTGACGTGGTGGTTCGAACGCCACCGCACGCGAATGATCGCTGCGACGTCGATCGCCGTCGTCCTCGTCGCCTTCGGCGTCTGGGCGTGGATCGAGCGGCCGGGACTCGGCGCGTTCGTGGCGTTCGCGGATCTGCGCGGCGAAGGCGGCGACGAGCGCGCGCCATGGCAAGCCGTGACGTGGAAGAGCGACGTGCCGTGGGTGACGCTCGAGGACGGCTCATTCGTGCGCCCCATCGCCGTCGACGGTGAGCCGATCGAATTGTTGCTCGGAGTCGCGAAGCGCGCCGAGCCGCGGCGCTTCCGCAAGCGCTTCGAAGAGGACTTCACGACGCTGTTCCGGCTGGTCGCGGGCCGCGAGCTCGGAGCGTCGACGACGTTGACGGTCCTCACCGCGGGCGGCGATGCGCCGATCGTGCGCGAAGGCGTCGCCGTGACTCGCACGAACCGCGTGCTCGTGTGGCAAGCGAATCAAACGCGCAGTCCGTTCGTCGCCTGGCGATTCGACGGCGACGCGCTCGTCGCGCAGCTCGCCGACGACGACACCTGGGTCCGCGTCCACGCGATCCACGGGGTCTCGGTTGCGAGGTTGCTCGACGTCATGCAGCGCGTGCGTGGAGCCGCCGATCCGCGCGACGAGTTCGACGCGCTCCTCGTCCGCGCGTTCGAAGAGCTCGGCGACGAACCGACCGCGACCGTCGCGCTCGACGTGTCCGATCCGGACGGCTCACGGCGACGCACGGTCGAGGCGAAGCTGATCGAACCGAGTCCGACGACCTTCTCCCCGGCACCGACCGGAGCGCCGCGATGACGCAGCCCCCCGTGATCGAATGGCTGACCGCCGAGCGGGGCCGGCTGCTGCGCTTTTGCGCGCGCTACTTGCGCGACCCGCGCGACGCGGAGGACGCGGTCTCGGAGCTCACGCAACGCCTCCTGCGCAACGCGACCGCCGTCGACGACGCGGCCACGTTCGTGCTCACGGCCGCGCGCAACCTCTGCTTGAACCGCCTACGCGACGCGAAGAAGCGAGCCGACGACACGCACCTCTCCGACGCGCACTTCGTCGCGCAGACCGGACCCCTGACGCGCCTCGTGCGCGCCGAGCGTGTCGCCGATCTGCGCGACGCAATGGCGCAGCTCGACGCGTCGACGCGCGAGCTGCTCGAGTTGCGTTACGGCGAGGACTTGTCGCGCGAGTCGATCGCGACGATCACGGGGCTACCGCAAAGCGTCGTGAAGTCGCGGTTGTACGAAGGCCTGGAGAGGCTGCGAGTGCGGTTGGGGCGTGGGGAGTGAGCGGGGAGCCGCTCATTCGAGTCCGCCCGTTCAGAAGTCGACCGTGATCGACTCTGGGTTCGACACCCAGTAGTTCCCGTTCGGCTGGACCCCGACATACGCGAAGTGGATCTGCAGACCATCCGCGGCGAGTGGCAAGAAGCTCCCGTCGAACGTCGCGTGCGCGATGCCGTCGATCGTATTCAGCGTGGCGAAGGTGTTCTGGAACACCGTCGTGTTCGCGAACCCGATCGAGATGTCCGTCATGAAGTCGTAGGTCAGAGGCAACGTCGGGGAGAACCCACCGCCGAGCGGAATGCCGGAGGTTCCGCTGATGCTCGCCAGGACGAAGTAGGGATTCCCCAGATGTTGAAGGCCGCCGCTGAGCTGGAGATCGACCTTCATGCCATTGGCAGGAGTCAGAGCCTGGCTGCTCGCTGCCAATGGCGCGAGGTTGAGGACTTCGACCACGCCGGCCTTGTTGGTGCCGGGCTGCGGAGCCGAGCCGTGGGAAATCGCGCA
>JBPOIU010000031.1:0-88910 GCA_052034255.1 Planctomycetota bacterium
AGCCCCTTGGGTTCGTCGGGCGACCACAGCCCGGTTTTTCCCGGGTGGCCTATTGGGGGGTGCGCGTCGCCCCCGCCCCGCACCCCTCATTCGATGTCATTCGTGTTCAGGATCGCTCGTGCGATCCGCGCTCACTTCTTCGGATAGGTCTTCAGCACGTAGTCCTTCCACTTGGACTCGAGGTCGTTGATCGACCAACCGAAGATCTCGCGGAACGCCGTCTCGTCGTCCGGGTAACCGCGCACCTTCTGCAGGTACTCGTGGAACTGGTCGCGGTGCTCGGTGATCAGGAAGTCGACCAAGCTCCACGATTTCGCGAGGTCCGCGTAGTCGAGGTCGTTCAGCTTCTTGCGAAAGATGTCGCCGAACGCGTGGGTGGTCTCGGTCGCGCCCGCGATGATGTCGTGGCACACGAGCCGCAGGTGGGAGTCCGAGTTCTTGCTCGCGATCTCCGTGCGGCCTGCGTACTTCGTGTTGGTGCTGTGCCAGAGCTCGTTGACGCCGAACTCCATGATCGCCGTGTAGGCGCCGAAGCCTTCGGTGAGCCAGTTCCGCGCGCCGCCGCCCGTGTACCACGTCACCCACGTGTTGCCGACTTCGTTCGCCATCACGCGCTCGAGGGGCGTGCCGCCTTCGAGTTGCGCGGACGTCGGCGTCGGTTGCGCGGAGATCAAGCCGCCGCCGTCCTTGAAGAACTTCTTCGTCTCGGGGTCGAGCTCGAGCATGTTCTTGTCGAGCCAGTCGATCAGGTCCTGGAACGTGCCCTTCTGCTTGACCTGGAACCACACGTAGACGCCATTCCACGGCACGTAGCTCGGCTCGTGGCCGAACAGCGCGTTGCAGGAGATCAGCACCTTTTCACACAGAGCGAGATGGCGCTGGTTCTCGTCCGCCGGCATCTGCGCGCGCAATGAGAATCGCGCACACGTCTGCACCGTGAACTTCTGGCCGAAGAAATCCTCGAGGCTCTGCTTGGTCTTGGCGTCCTCTTCTTTGTTGTCGTTGATCGGTGTCAGGAACTGACCGACCTGACCGGACGCGTCGATCTTGACCTCATTGCTGAGACCACCCGACTTCTTGCCGGTCGAGGCTTTCTTGTTCGCCTTGTCGGCGTCGGCCTTTTCCTTCTTCTCCGCGGCTTTGCGCGCCTTTTCTTGCGCGTCGAGGTCTTTCTTCGCGACCCACTTGCCGTCGACCAGCACGTCGCCGAGTGCGCGGCGTGCAGTCTCGTGGTTGGGATCGACCTCGATCACGCGGCGGTAGATCTTCTTGGTCTCGCGACTCAACCCGCTCTCTTCGCACCACTCCGCGAGCGCGAGCAGGTCCTCGACGTTGTCCTTGTCGACCGACTCCCACTTCTCTTTGAACGACTCAGCGGCCGTCTTGCCGGTCTCGATGCGGAGTACGTCTTTCATCGGGATCGTGATCTGACCGAACTTGGTCTGCAGCACGACCTGATCCGCGTTCTTCTCCAGGACCGTTCCTTCGACCGGCGCCCGCCCGTCCTTGTAGAGGACCTTGTCCGCCCACGCGGTCGTCGACAATGCGGCGAACAGCGCGAGTCCGGCCGCGATCGAGACGGTGCGACGCAACGCGATACGAGTCATAGAGTTCCTCTCAGTGGGTACTTCCGCCCACCGCGCAGCTCGGGTCAGTGGGGCGGACTCGTGGATTCCGGTCGAGCGGGGGAGTGTAGCCGCTCGAGCGCAGGCGAACAATCAAGCCGGCCCGCGGCCTCGGTCGACCGGCCCTGGCCGTGACCCGGTGAGGGCACGCCGCGGGAGGATCTCGAGAACGAGGGCGGAAGCTGGTACGCCGAGGCCTCAGTCGAGTTTCGGAATGGGTGGAATCGACTTCGCCCACTCCTCGAACGCCGCGTCCATCTCGTCCGGGGTCATGTTGAACGAATCGGCGAATACGCTCTCTTCGGTGCGCTGTTCGTTGCGCGTGGTCTCGATGCGCTCGTACACGTGACGCGCGTAGTTCGCCAACGCATCGGGCTTGGTCTTCATCAGCCACGTGACCAGGAAGAAGCTCTTCACCAGTTCACGCGAGTTGATCTCTTCGACCATCTTCTTCCGCATGTCGCCGATCGGCGGCAACGAGGCACGGAACTGTGCGTCGTTCATCTTCTTGAACCACTCGGGAAACGTCTCGAGCCCTTGTTCCCACTTCTTGATGTGCTCGAACCCGGTGTACTCCGTGATCGAAAGTGTCTGGAAGCCGTTCAATCGCGCTTCGAAGTACGACGCCATTCCGGCCTCGAGCCAGCCCGGGATCGGGTGGTTGCGCGTGAAGCGCCGGATCAGCATGTTGCCTTCGTAATGCGAAAGGAAGCCCATCAGGCTCACCGTCCACGAATCCGAGCCCTTCAGGTGGCGGCCGATGGACGTGACGATCAGCGGTCGCGGGTAGAACACCGGGAACGACGTGGCGTCGAGATAGCGCTCGTTGATGCCCTTCGGTGAGTTGTAGAGCTGGTCCATGTAGCCGCCCGGCTCCACGAACTTCGTCACCGAACCCGAGTCCGGCAGCACGTAGACCACGGTCGGATAGAAGGTCATCAGCCGCGCTTCGAGCTCGTTCGGCTTGAACACCGTGACGAACTCGGCGAACGCGTCTTCGAGCAGCGTCGTGATGTCGGCTCCGAGCGCGTCGTCGTTGTCGACACGGACCTGGAAGTGCTCGCTTTCATAGGTCTTCAAGTTGATGCCGAGCAGTTCGGGCATCAGCTTCGCGGACTTGCGCTTGTAGATCTCCGCGTTCGGGATCCACTCGCCTTCGTACTGCTCGAGTCCCTGCTCGCGCTTGGCCGAATCCGCGGGGATCCACCGGCCGTTGTAGAAGACCAAGCCGTCGTCGGTCATGCGCTTCGCGAACGCGGCTTTCTCCTTTTCCAGGGCTTCCGGCGTGTACCAGCGCCCTTCGTACTGGACGTTGCCGAGCGCTTCATTGGCCTCGCGGTGCTGGGGGTCGGACTCGATCACCTTCTTCAATAGGCGCTCGTAGTCGTCCTTCATCCGGTTCTCTTTGGCGAACACGGCGACGGCCCACAGTTTCGCCGCATCGTTGCCGGCGGCCTCCAACCGCGCCTTGAACTCCTCGGCCGGCATCCGTTTGGCTTCGATGCGCGCGATTTGGTTGCGCTCGATCTTCAGCTTGCCGAACTTGGTTTCGACTTCGATCGCCGCGGGCGTGTCGCTGACGATCTTGCCTTCGACCTTCTTCCCGTCCTTCAGGTGGACGACGTCGGCGCCGGCCTGGAGCGCGAGTGCGCCGACCCAGAGGGCTGCGCACGCGGCGACTGCGAACTGCGAACGTCTCGACATGACGAACTCCCTTCGGTGCGCGACGCGGCTCGTCGCGAGCGCCGACAGAGTATCCTCGCGGCGCCGATGACTGAACCCGTAGCCGATCTGCTTGCTCGATCTCGCTTCCGCTACCGCCCGCTGCGCCCGCTCGGCGCGGGGATCAGCGGCAACGTGGTCCTTGCGCGCGACACGTTTACCGGTGCGGACGTCGCCCTGAAGCGCTTTGGCCAAGGTGGTCGCGAACAGGCGCTGCGTGAAGCGCGGGCCTTGTTGTCCATCCACCATCCCAGCCTCGTCGCGGCCACCGACGTCCGGATCGACCCGGCGGACGGATCCTTGGTCGTGGCGTTTCCGTACGTACGCGGCGAGCCGTTCTCGGCCGCACTCCGTTCCGCGCCGCTCGCGGAGACCCTCGACGCGTTCGCTCAGATCCTGCGCGCCGTCGGAGTGTTGCATCGGCGGGGCGCGATCCACCGCGACCTCAAACCCGACAACGTGCTGGTCGAACGCGTCGACGGCCGAGTGCGCGCGTTCGTGATCGACTTCGGTTTCAGTAGGCCCCCGGTCGCGATCGACTCCGGCATCGCCGGGACCTTGGCGTACATGGCGCCGGAAGTCCTGGGCGGACGTGCCGCCGATGCGCGCTCGGACCTGTTCTCGCTCGGCTTGCTGCTGTTCGAGGTGCTGGCGGGGCGGCTGCCGACGCAGGGACAACACGGAGTCGACGCCGTCCGCGTGCAGACGGGCGCCGAGTTCCGCCTGCCTGCCGTCGTCGCGTCGGAGCTGCCGCCGGCGCTCGTCGATCTCGTGCGTTCGCTGCTGCGGCGCGACCCCGCGCTGCGGCCTGCGTCGGCGATCGAGGTCCTGGAGAAGTTCGCGCCGCTCACCGGCGATTCCCCGGCTCTCGAAACCGGGCCGTCGCTGCGGTGTGCGCTGGACGCGCTCGAGTTCACGAGCAGCGAGGACATGCCCGGGCTCGAATCGGTGCTGTCCGCGGCCGGTGGGGCGGTGCGCATCGTCGTCCCCCGGGGCGTCGAGGCCGAGGCGGCACGAGCGGTCACGGCGTTGGCCGCCGCGCTGGGGCGGCCGCTGCTCGACGTGCGACCGAGCGAAGCCGACGCACTGAACGATCCGCGCGTCGTGGCGGCACTCGAGGTCCACAGCGCGGTATTGATGGTCGGCGCAGCCGACGTGGTGTTGCGCGCTCCGCCGCGTCCCGACGTACGCACCATCGCCATCGGGCCCCGCATCGACGCGCCCGACGTGGTCGACGTCGTCGTTCCTCCGCCCAGCGCGGCGATCATCGGGCAGGCGGTACGGAACCAGGTCGGGCTCGACGCGCCGATCGAGTGGATCACGCGCCTGCGCGGCGCAACGGGGTTCGAACCGCGTGCGGTACGCGTGGCGTTGCGGACGGCGCTCGACGCGGGCGTGTTGATCGCGGATCGCGGCGTCGTGCGCGTCGACGCGGCGCGCCAATGGGAGCGCTTGGCGTTGCGTGGTCCGGAGTTCGCTTCGGCCGCCACGGAACTCGCGGGCTTGGACCAGGAGACCGCCGTCGCGCTCGCGGCGTGCGCGTCGACGACGTCGGCATTGCCGGACGTCGCGGCACGTGCCCGCATCGCCCCCGCCGCCGCGTGGGAGCGTCTGCTGCGGATCCCTGGCGTGGAACGCGACGCGCACGGCGGTGTCGCGTTGTCGCGTGACGACCTCGCGACGGCGTGCCTGGATTCCGTGCGCTTGTCCGCGGCCGATCACGAAGCGGTCGCGGAGTGCCTGAGCGATCGCGCCGCGGACGACCCGATCGCGCTCGGCGAAGTCGGTCGCGCCTATTTGCGGGCCCGTCGTTCGGAGTCCGCGGTCGCTGCGCTGCTCGAGGCCGGGATCCGCCTGCGCCGGCAGGGGCGTGCGCGTGAAGCTCGTGCCCATCTCGAGCTGGCCCTCGCCGAACCGGCAGCGGCGCGTCGCCAGGTCGAGTTCGCGCGGTGGATCGCGGATTGTCGCTATCTCGAAGGCGACGACGCGCAGGCGCTCGCCGTGATCGAATCCGTTCGTGCCGAGGACGGCCCGGCGGACGATCGTGCATCGCTCGCGGCCATCGAAGCGCGCGTGCTCGCGCGGCGCGGACACGTCGACGAGGCGCTCGATCGAGTCGAACGTGCGCTCGCGATCGCCGGCATCGGAGCCGTCGCGCGCGGGCTGCTGCTGCTGACGCGCTCGCACCTGTTGAAGGAGCGCGGTCAGCCCGACGCCGCGCTGCGGGCGGCCGATCGTGCGCTCGAGGCTTTGAGCGCCGACGCCGTGCTGGAGCGCGCATCGGCGCTGAACGTGCGCGCCAACGCACTGGCCGAGCTCGCGCGGATCGAGGAGGCCGTGGCGGCGTACGTCGAGGCCGAGCGACTCGCGCGGGCCGCGGGACGAAGCGATCTGGCGGCGCTCGCGGTGTCCAATCACGCGGCGATCCGCGTCGACGCCGGCCAGTTCGGTCGCGCGATCGCCGTGCTCGAGCCGGCGCTGGCGGAGTTCCGCTCGAGTGGGGAGCTGCGACACGTCGAGACCTTGATCGTGACGCTGATCGGCGCGCGATTGGCGCGTGGCGAGATCGGCGCGGCGCGCGCGCTCGCGGGGATCGCTCGACGCTGCTTCGAGGGCGGCGGAGCACCACGGAACGCGGCGCTGGCGGCTCGCCGCCTCGCGGAAGTCGAGTTGCGCGCCGGTGCGGCCGCCGAGGCGCAACGTTGGCTGGAGACCAGTCGGGCCGCGGAAGCAGCGGTCGGTCGGGAACTCGGCCTGGCGTTGCTCGATGTGCTCGAGGCCCGTGTCGCGGCATGGCGCGGTGATCGTGCTCGCGCACGACGCAGTGCTGCGACGGGCCTGCGCGTACTCGCGCGTCAGCGTTCCAGCGACGCGTTCCTCGACGCGACGTACGCGCTCGCGGAAATCCACCTGTGGGAACATCGTCCCGGCGCGTCGCGCATGCTTGCGCGTCGGGCATCGGCGCGCGCGAAAGTCGTGCTGAAACCGCAACGCCGCGCCCAGTTCCTGGTGCGCGCGGCGACGGCGGAATGCGATCTCGGTGATCGTGAGGCCGCGTCGATGTCGGTCGAGAGCGCGGCGTTCGCGCTCGGCGACGACGCCGACGGCATCGTTCGCGGAGAGATCGCCGCCATTCGCGCGCTGGCATTCGGAGCCCTCGGCCGCGACGACGAAGCCGAGGCCGCGTTCGCGACCGCACTCGCCGCGTTGCAATCGGAGGGCGCGTCGATCGAGCGCGCTCGAGTGCTGGTCGATCGCGCCCGCTTCCAATTGGACCGCGCGAAACGCGGCGGTGCGGACGGCTCGCGCGCTGGCTCCGCGCGCGTCGCGACCTGGCTGTCCGCGGCGCGCGATGATCTCGAGTGCGCACTCGCCGCGCAGCGTGCCGCTGGTCATGTGCCGCTCGGCGAAGACATCGCTCGCGCGTCGCAGGAACTCGATGCACTGGCGGGTCGACGCAGCGAACGCGGCGGCGCGCTCGCCGGCGTCGAACGCCGACTGCTCGGGCTCGAGCGCCTGCTCGACATCACCAAGGCCATCAACACCGAGTTCGAGCCGATGCGCCTGCTCGCGATCATGCTCGATGCGGCGATCGAGCTGTGCGGCGCGCGGCGTGGCTTCGTGATCCTGATCCAGGACGACAAGGTCGACGTCCGCGCGGCTCGTAATTTCGTCGAGCAGGACGTCCAGAATCCCGAGTTCGAGATCAGCCACTCGGTCGCGCGTCGCGTCGCGCTGACCGGGCAGCCGATCGTGACCTCGGATGCGCTCCGCGATCAACGCTTGCGCTCGATCTCCTCGATCGCCCAGTTGCGCGTGCTGTCCATCCTCTGCGTTCCGTTGGTCAGCCACGAACGCGTGCTCGGAAGCCTCTACGTCGACCATCCCGATCGCGTCGACTGCTTCGATCGAGGCCACCTCGATTTGCTCGCGGACTTCGCGCAAGTCGCGGGCATCGCGCTCGAACGTGCGCGTTTGCACGCGGAAAACGCGGAGCGCGCGACGCAGCTCGCGGCGGCGAACGAACGCATCGAACGCCTGAACCGCGAGTTGATGGACACCGTTGCCGCGCAGGCGAAGGAACTGGTCGACGTGAAGGACGTCCTGGCCGCGGAGCGCCGCGCCCTCGCGAACCGCTACGACTACGCGGCGATCGTCTCCCGCAGCGCCGCGATGCGCGAAGTGCTCAGTTTGCTCGATCGTGTGACGGACACGAACTTCCCGGTGCTGATCCTCGGCGAGAGCGGCACGGGCAAGGAACTCGTCGCGCGCGCGCTGCACAGCAACGGCCCGCGCCGCGAGAAGGCGTTCGTGTCCGTGAACTGCGCGGCGATGACGGCGACACTGATCGAGGCGGAGCTGTTCGGGTTCGTGCGCGGAGCGTTCACCGGCGCCGAACGCGACCGCGAAGGTCTGTTCGAAGTCGCGCACGGCGGCACGCTGTTCCTCGACGAGATCGGCGACATGACGCTCGAGTTGCAGAGTCGCCTGCTGCGCGCCATTCAATCCGGCGAGTTCTTCCGCGTCGGCGGACGGTCCCCGATCCATGTCGACGTGCGCGTGATCGCCGCGACGCACCGGAACCTGCAGGAACTCATCCAGCGTGGGGCCTTCCGCGAGGACCTTTACTACCGCCTGAACGTCGCGCAGGTCCGCTTGCCGGCGCTGCGGGAGCGTGGTGGCGACATTCCGCTGCTGGTGACGCACTTCGCGGCCGAAGCCGCGCGCGAACTGGCGACGACTCCGAAGTCGTTCAGTCGAGCGGCGCTCACCGCGCTCGAACGTCATCCGTGGCCCGGCAACGTGCGGGAGCTGCAAAACGAGATCCGTCGGTTGACCGCGCTGCTCGGCGACCGCGCGACCGTCGAGGTCGGGGACCTCTCGGAAAGCCTGCGCGCTGGCCAGGTGGACGTTCCCGCCGATGTCCTCGGCAAGACCTGGAAAGAACTCATGGATGCCGAGGAGCGCCGGATCCTGGCGCATTCACTGCGTCTCGCGGGCGGCAACAAGCTGGAGGCTGCCCGACGGCTCGGGATCACGCTGCGCGGGCTCTACAAGATCCTCGAACGCCACGGCGGCGTCGCCGGAGTGCAACCGGACGGCGCCTGAACACCGCGAACCGCGAAACACCGTCCCGAGGGTGAAAAAGAACCAGGAACGCCGCGGCGAAACCCGATAGGGGCAGGGCTATACTCCGGCCAGCGCCGCCACGTGGAATCACGTCCTCGAGGTCTCATGCGCCCCTTCGCCCCAATGCTCTGCTGGATCGGAATCTGCGGTGGCCTCGTGGCCCTCGGCGGAATCCGCTCGACCGTCCTGTTCGAGGCCTCCTTCGACCAATCGGCACAGGTTCCGGTGGCCGATCTGGGCTCGTTCGCGGGCAAGTCGCAGAACGGCCTGGGGCTGGTCCCGACAAGCGGTGGCGGTTATGCCGCGCTGTTCGGTTCTCCGGGCCAGGAAGTGTTCCTCCAAGGTCTGTTCGCCGAGAACAAAGTCGTCGCGGCGGGCGGCCTCGACATCACCTGCACCGTGCTGCCGAAGGTGAAGGGCTGTTTCGATCTCGGCCTGATCACCGATGAGCCGACGTCCGCGTTCTATCCGGCGTCGGGTTCCGGCGCGGATGGTGGTTTGGTCGCCGGTGGCTGTCCGACTGGCGCGGCGCTGCCGTCCAACGTGGAACTGGAGTTCGCGCTGCACCTCGACCGCACGAGTCTCGCGAGCAACTGGGCGTACGAGCTGAACGTCTCGTGGGTCGATGCGTCCGCGCCGGGCGGCAAGCAGACGATCACGCAGACCGGCATCCTGCACAACACCGCGATGCGCAAAGTGCTCGGTGTCGCCTTCCTGAAGCCCGCGGCGTCGAACGCCGTGCTCCAGGTCGACGACATCCTCGCGGTGCAAACCGCGCCCTGACGCGAGGTCTCGCCTGCGCTCGCTGCACGTCGCGATCACTTCTGGACCGAGCCGCGAGCCCATCGACGATGTCCGCTACGTGTCGAACGTCTCCACTGGACGGCTCGGAGTCGCGATCGCCGAGGCGTTCGCGACCGCAGGACATCGCGTGACGTTGGTCCATGGCGTGGGATCCGCGACACCGCAGCCGGTCCCGGCGGGAGTGACGCTGAGGCCGTTCGAGTCCGCGCGTTCGCTGCTCGAACTGCTGCTGCGGACGTTTGGTGACGACGACGCACCGCAGCTGCTGATCCACGCGGCGGCGGTGGCGGACTACGCGCCGGTCAAGACCGACGGCAAGATCAAGTCGACGGCGCCGGAGCTCGTCGTGCGCATGCAGCCGACACCCAAGGTCGCCGACGCGTTCGCGCGCGAGCGCCCGCATGTGCCGATCATCATGTTCAAGCTCGAGGCAGGGATCGATCGCGACGAGCTCCGCCGCCGCGCAACGGCGACGATGCGGCGCGTCGCGGGGCGTGCGGTGGTCGCGAATTTGCTCGACGAAGTCGGTCCGCACGCGCATCGGACGGAACTGATCCGTGCCGACGGCAGCACTCTCGAGTTCGCCGACAAGCCCGCATTGGCGCGGGGTTTGGTCGACGAAGCGGTACGCATCCTGGATGGCGATGCCGCTCGCCGGGGACGGGAGTCGTCATGAGTCACGTCGTCGTCGGAGTGTGCGGCGGGATCGCGGCCTACAAGGCGGCCGACGTGGTATCCCAGTTGATCAAGGCCGACGTGCAGGTCCGCGTGGCGATGACGCGTCACGCGACGCGCTTCGTCGCCCCGCTGACGTTCGCGTCGCTGAGCGGCCACGAGGTCCTGGTCGACGATCTGATCGGCTCCGACCCGACCATTCCGCACATCGCGTGGGCACGGTGGGCGGATCTGGTCGTGATCGCTCCCGCGACCGCGAACACCCTGGCGCGACTCGCTCACGGCTTCGCCGAGGACGCACTGACGTCCATGGTGCTCGCGCTCGAGCCGCACAAGCGAGTGCTGCTGGCGCCAGCGATGAACACCCAGATGTGGGACAACCCGTTGGTCCAGCGCAATCTCGACCTGCTGCGCGCGATCGACAGCGGTCGTCGGTTCCCGGTGATCGATCCGGTGGCGAAGCGCTTGGCGTGCGGTGAGGAAGGGCTCGGCGCATTGGCGGCCCCGGAGCAAATCGTCGACGCCGTTCGATCCGCTCTCGCATCCCCGAGTTGATCGGGGGTATGGCGTTCGATCCACGCCAGCGTGTTCCGTGATTCGATCGGAGCATGCGTCCAACCGCGCGCGCAAAGTTCTCTCGCGGCGGCGAAGGGTTGCGCGATCTCGGCTCTAGAATCCTCGGTTTCCGCCAGCCCGACACGCGGGCCGGCTCCGGAGCCACCGATGACCGAGTTCGACGGCCGCCTTCACGATCTCCAAGAGCGCTTGGTCCAGCTCCGAGACTCTCTTTGACGTCGTCAAGCTGACGCGCAATCGCGCGGCCGTCGAGGAGAAGATGGCCGCCCCGGACTTCTGGAACAACACCGATCGCGCGAATGCCACGGTCGCCGATCTCAAGCGCATGCGCTCGGTCCTCGAACCGTACGAGGCCTTGATGCGCGCCGTCGACGACGCCGTCGTCATGAACGAACTGGCGGCCGAGGATGGGTCGCAGTCGGCGCTCGACGAGGTGGCAAAGGCACTCGGAGTCGCCGTCGAACTGTGCGAGAAGCTCGAGTTCGCGATGCTGCTGTCGGGGCCGCACGATCAGCGCAATGCGTACCTGACGGTGCAAGCCGGCGCCGGCGGAACCGAGTCGTGCGACTGGGCCCAAATGCTGTTCCGCATGTACGTGCGTTGGGCGGAGCGCAAAGGCTTCGACCTCGAACTCATCGACGAGAACCGCCACGAAGAAGCCGGAATCAAGTCGTCGACCGTGCTGGTCAAGGGACCATACGCGTACGGCTTCCTGCGCTGCGAAGTCGGCGTCCATCGTTTGGTGCGCATCTCGCCGTTCGACGCCGCCGCGCGTCGTCATACGTCGTTCTGCTCGGTCGACGTCGCACCGGAATTCGACGAGGACATCGCGGTCGAGATCCGCACCGAGGACCTGCGCGTCGACACCTATCGCGCGGGCGGCGCGGGTGGGCAGCACGTCAACAAGACCGACTCGGCGATCCGGCTGACGCACCTTCCGACCGGAATCGTCGTGCAGTGCCAAAGCGAGCGCAGTCAGCACAAGAATCGCGCGACCGCGATGAAGATGTTGAAGGCGAAGTTGTTCCAGTTGGAGGAAGAGAAGCGCGAAGCCGAGTTGCGCGGTCTCGCGGGCGACAAGAGCGAGATCGCGTGGGGACGCCAGATCCGCTCGTACGTGCTGCAGCCGTATCAACTGGTCAAGGACGTCCGTACGGGCACCGAAACCGGCAATGCCGCGGGAGTGCTCGATGGCGACGTCGATCCGTTCATCCACGCTTTTCTGCAGGCGAAAGCCCGCGGCACGCTGAGTTCCGGAGGCGCTCCGGACGCTGGAGACGACGCATGACGACCGTTCGACGCGCATTGATCTCGTTGACCGACAAGCGCGGTGCGGTCGAGTTCGGCAAGGCGCTCGCTCGGCTCGGCGTCGAGATCCTGTCCACCGGCAATACGGCGCGGGTCCTGCGCGACGCCGGAGTGCAGGTCGTCGACGTCGCGCAGTACACGGGTTTCCCCGAGATGCTCGACGGGCGGGTGAAGACGCTGCACGCGAAGATCTTCGCCGGACTGCTCGCGCGTCGCGACGTGCCGGAGCATCTGGACGCGCTCGAGCGCCACGCGCTGCCGCCGATCGACCTGGTCGCGGTCAACCTCTATCCGTTCGAGCAAGTGTCCGCCGACCCGGCCGTGGCGCTCGACCACGCGATCGAGAACATCGACATCGGCGGCCCCTCGCTGATCCGCGCCGCGGCGAAGAACCACGAGCACGTCGCGGTCGTCGTCGATCCCGACGACTACCCGTCGATCGCCGCGGAACTCGAGGCGACGAAAGGTGGCTTGTCGCAAACGACGCTGCGCAGGCTCGCGCGCAAGGCGTTCGAGCGCACAGCGGCGTACGACGGCGCGATCGCGGCATTCCTCGCGCGGCGACCCGAGTTCGGCGGCGAGGACGCCATCGATCCGTCGTTCCTGCGCCTGTCGAAGCGCATCGACTTGCGTTACGGCGAGAACCCGCATCAACGGGCGGCGTTCTTCCCGCTCGCGAACGCGCGAGAACCGAGTGTGTCCACGGCGCGCCAACTGAACGGCAAGGAACTCTCGTACAACAACATCCTCGACTGCGACGCCGCGTTCCAACTGGCGTGCGAGTACGAGCGCCCCGCGGCCGTGGTCGTCAAGCACACGAATCCGTGTGGCGCCGCGGTGTCCGACTCCCTCATCGACGCGTTCGAACGCGCCTACGCCGGCGATCCGGTGTCGGCGTTCGGCGGCATCCTGGCGTTCAATCGCGAAGTCGGCACCGAGCTCGCGGAACGCATCGCGCAGCCGAACCGCTTCGTCGAGTGCATCATCGCCCCGGCCTTCCAGCCGGCCGCTGTGACGGTGCTCTGCACGCGACCGAAGTGGGGCAAGAACGTGCGCCTGCTCGAGACCGGGATCGGCTCGCGTGACGCGGCCGAGCTCGACGTCCGCAAGGTGCGTGGCGGCTTGTTGATCCAGGATCCCGATCGCAAGGGAGCGGACGAAGCGTTCACGGTGGTGACGAGCCGCGCACCGGACGACGCGCTGATGCGGTCGCTGCGGTTTGCGTGGCTCGCGGTGAAGCACGTCAAGTCGAACGCGATCCTGATCGCGAAGGACGAAGCGATCATCGGCGTCGGAGCGGGGCAGATGAGCCGCGTCGATTCCGTGCAGATCGCGGTGCGCAAGGCCGGCGATCGCGCGGCGGGCTCCGTGCTCGCCTCGGACGCGTTCTTTCCGTTCCGCGACGGCGTCGACGCGGCCGCGAGCGCGGGCATCGTCGCGATCGTCCAGCCCGGCGGTTCGGTCAAGGACGAGGAAGTCATCGCGGCCGCGAACGAGCACGGGATCGCGATGGTGTTCAGCGGAGTCCGTCACTTCCGTCACTGATCTCCTACGTCTGAAAGTCGTCGCGTCCAGCGACGATTCTCGGACGTAGTCGATCCCGCACCAGGTATTCGAGGCGACGGCAGTCGCCGCCCCGTTCAACAGGCACGGATGTACGGCGTTGAATGACGCGAACGACCTGTGGATAGGGCGGTCAAGAAGGCGGTCGCTGCGCAACCGGGGCGCCGCGGTCGGCACCTTGTGCGTTCGGCCGCGAATCCTGCGGGAAACCTGGACTCCTCCGCGGCTCGGGCGGCATCGTGGCCCGCATGGGCCCTCACGAAGTCGATCCCGGCTCGTCGTTCGAACGCCTGCTCGCGCATGAGGCGCTGCTGCGCGCGTTGGCGCGTCGCATCGTCGGCGGGCACGGCGACGACGTCGTTCAGGAGACGTGGATCGCGGCGCTGACCCGGCGATCCGTCGATCCCGAGAACGAACTCGGATGGCTGGCGCGCGTCACGCGGAACCGCGCGCTGCAATGGCTGCGCGGCGCGCGCCGTCGCGAGGCGCGCGAATCGCTGGTCGACGCCCCGCGTCCGGCGGATCGCGCCGACGTCGCCGACGTGCTGGCGCGCGAAGAAGAGCGCCGGCGGCTGATCCAGGCCGTCATCGCGCTCGATGAGCCTTATCGCACCACGTTGCTGCTGCATGACCTCGAGGGTCAGTCGCTGCGCGCCGTCGCGTCCCGCATGCGCGTGCCGGTCGACACCGTGAAGACGCGGCGCAAGCGCGGGCTCTCGAAGCTGCGCGCGGCGTTGCTCCGCGACTTCGGCGGCGATCGGCAGGCTCTCGCGTTGGCGTTCGCTCCGCTGGCGCGGCTCGACGTCGCGGCGTCGGGTGCCGTCGCGACCGGACTCGGGGCCGGAGGAATCGCCGTGAAGTGGGTGTGGAGCACCGCAGCGCTCGTGATGTTGGCCGTCGGCGCGTGGTTCGTCGTCGACCCGAGCGACGCGTCTTCCGAACGGCCCGCGGCGCCGTTCGCGCCGCGACCACGCGCCGGGGCGGACCGCGCGCCGACGGCCGCGATCGCCGAGGACGTCGCATCGCCGCCATCCGAACGCACGGCTGCGGCGACGAACGCCGCACCGGCGGCGTCCGTGCTGCGTGGCCGCGTGCTGACGCTCGCCGACGCGCCGATCCCCGGCGCTTCGGTCTACGTGGTCGATGCGGCCGATCCAGGCGGAGTCGACCTCGCGGTGGATCCGAATCGCTCTGGGGTCGAAGTCGTGACGACGGATGCGCACGGAGCGTTCTCGTGCCCCGTCTCCACCGCGATGCGCAGCGCGCGCATCGCGGTCGTCGCGCCAGGCATGGCTCCCACGGTGCGCGAGATCGCGATCGCGGACCCGCTCGATCACGCTGTCCGGCTCGCTCCGAGCGGTGCGCTGAGCGGGCGAGTGCATGACGAGTTCGGCCAGGGAATCGCCGGAGCGATCGTTCGCTTCAGCGCGTGGCTCGGGCCGTTCGCCGTGCAGTGCGCGAGCACGACGTCGGAGGCGGGGACGTTCGTCCTCGAGGGCATTCCGGTCGCGGGCTCGTCCGTGGCGTTCTCCGCCTCGTCGAACGCGTGGCTCGACGTGAGTGCGAACGGGTTCGCCCCCGCCGTCGTGCCCGTTGCCCACGCTCCAGCGGCGGGAGATGGCAGTGGCTCGTCCCTCGACGTGGAGCTGACACGGGGGCGCGCGCTCGAGGTGATCGTCGTCGACGCCGTGAGCAACGCGCGCGTGGCCGATGCGCGCGTCGTGGCGTGGTCGATCGAGGGGCCGGCGGAGCATCCGTTCGCGCGCGAAGGACTCGGGCCAGATCGGGATCGCATCTGGGCGGACGTTCAAACCGACGCGAACGGGACGTGCGAGCTTTCCGCGGTGCCGCGCCATGCCAAGTGTCCCGCGACGACGTCGCTCGCGGATGAGGGCGGCGCGATCATCGGCTACGTCGCCGCCGTCCGCCCGGACGGTGCGATCGCGTGCGCTCCGCTCCATGCCACGGATGCGGACGCGCGGTCGAGTGTCACGCTGGCCGTGGTCCATCGTTCGACGGTCCATGGTCGCGTGGTCGACTCGGGGCGCCATGCCGTCGACGCCCATGTGGCGCTCGAGGGCGATGTGGTCGACGTGCCCTGGCCATATGCGTTGCGCGACGCCGTTGCCGACATCGCCTCGGCCGCGAACGGCAGCTTCACGCTGTCGTGCGTTCTGCGCGAGCCAGCACCCTCGCGCGTGACGCTGACCGTCTCCGGCGCGGAGGGCTTCGCGCGGGCCGATGTCGAGCTGCGACCGGGGGCCGCGGTGGACGTCGGCGAGCTCGTGCTGGGAAGCGCGGCGTCGGCGATCCTCGAGGTTCTCGACGAGAGCGGGGCGCCAGTCTCCGGCGCCGCGTTCGAAAGCGTGCCGCCGGGGTTCACCTGGCCGCGTTCCGGCACGGACGGGCGCAGCGTCCTCGCGTTCGCTTCCGACGATGCGCCGGTCGCCGCGTGCGCCGCGCTGGTCTTCGCGCCGGGATACGGAGTCGTCAAGTCCCCGCCGCTCGCGCCGTCGACGCGGCCCTCGATCGTGCGCGTGACCGTCGCGCCCGAGGCCGTCTTGCGCGGCCGCGTCGACGAAGCCGACGGATCGCCCGCGGCCGGCTGCTTCGTGCGCGTGGAAGCGTCGATCGCGCCGCGCGATCCGCTCACGCCGCGCACGCGACGCCCCGAAGAGACGCTCGACGGCCCCCTGGTCGGGCTCGGCGCCGCGGTCTGCGACGTCGCGGGGCAGTTCGAGTTGCGCGGGCTTCCAGCCGGTCCGTACCGCGTCTACGCCGTCGCGGTATCGAGTTCGATCCCCAAGGCGCCGTCGCGGGTCACGGAAGTCGACGGCGTGATGGCGGGACCCGAGCCGTGCGTGTTGCGGTTGCCTCCGCGGCAGGAAGCGCTCGGCTTCGGCGCGATTCGGGTGGTCGACGCACGGACCGGCGTACCGCGCGCCGACGCCGAGCTGCGGATCGAGTCCGTCGATCCCTCGGTCGTGCGTGGGATCGAGCGCCTCGACGCGTCGAGTTGGCGGCTCGATGTCGCTCCGGCGTCGCCGACCCGCGTTCGCGTGGTCGTGCCGGGTTTCGGGTTCGTCGACCGGGAGCTCGCGGTCGCGACGGGCGACAACGGGGAGTGGACGCTGCGCGTTGGTGAAGGCGCGACACTGCGTGGCTTCGTTCGCGGCAGCGGCGCACCGTTGCGGGATGGCGCCGAGCTGTACTTCGTCGACGAGCGCGAGGGGCGAGGTCCCCGCGCGGAGCTCGGCCCCGATGGGTCCTTCGTCGTGCGCGGCGTCGCTGCGGGCACGTATCGACCGCAAGTCTGGAGTCCGGACCGCGGTGACGGAGCGACGGACATCGTGGTGGCGGCCGACGACCCTCCTTGGGTCGTGGAGGTCGGCGCGACCGAGCTCGTGCGGGACGTCGACGTGAGCGCCGGTGGCGAAGTGCGCATCGTCGTGCGACCGCACATCGGTCCACTGCCGGGGCGACCGTCGTTCACGATCGAAGACGAACGCCAACGGATCGTGCGCCGCACGCATGCACTCGGCGCCGGAGACGCGACACGCTACGGAATCGCTCCCGGCGCATACGTGCTCGTGGTCGCGATCGACGACGTCGTGCGGGAGCGCACGCCGTTCACCGTCCGCGCCCATGAGTCGACGCGCGTCAGCGTGACGTTGCCGGAGTGAACCCACCGAAACGAATTCACGAGGTGTCCGAGGCGGCACCCCGGTCGCGAAGCGACCGACTTCTTGACCGCCGCATTCACAGGTCGTTCGCGTCCATCGACGCCGGTCACCCGTGAACTCGGCGACTGCCGTCGCCGAGCACCACCTGGAAGGCCGAGAGCGAGCTCGAGGGAGTCGCCGCGGCGCGTTCGCTCTCGAGCGACGTCGACTCGCGTGGAGTCTGCGCGGCGCGCGTCGCCGTGCTCAGGAACCTTTGACCTTGCGGATCTCGGCGGTGAGCGCAGGGACGATTTCGAACACGTCGCCGACGATGCCGTAGGTCGCGAGCTTGAAGATCGGCGCTTCCTTGTCCTTGTTGATCGCGACGATCACGCGCGACGACGACATGCCGGCGAGGTGCTGGATCGCGCCGGAGATGCCGCACGCGATGTACAGGTTCGGCGACACGGTCTTGCCGGTCTGACCGACCTGGTCCCCATGGGATCGCCAACCCGCGTCGACCACAGCACGCGAGGCGCCGACCGCCGCGCCGAGCGCGCCGGCGAGTTCCTCGAGCAGCGCGAAGTGCTCGGGACCCTTCATGCCGCGACCGCCCGAGACGATGACGTCGGCCTCGGTCAGTTCGACGGTCTTTCCACCCTCCGGAGCGATCACCGACTTCAGCACGACGCGCGGTGCGCGCTGCGCGGACGGCTGCCACGCGACGGGTGTCGCGGGTGCGCCACCGGACTTCGCGGGTGTGAATACGTTCGGGCGCAGCGTGGCCAGGAAGCGGCCGCCCTTCGGCTTGACGGTCCAATACGCCTTGCCCGCGTACACCGGTCGGCGCGCGACGATCGCGCCACCGTCGACGTCGAGCGCCACGCAATCGGCGACCAGCGGCGACAGCAGCAGCGCGGACAACCGCGGCGCGAGGTCCTTGCCCTGCGCCGAGTGCGGCAGCAACACCGCGGTCGCGTTGCGCTGTTCGCACAGTTCCTTCAGCGCGCGCGCGTATGCGCCGGGGGCGTACCCCGCGAACGCTTCGCCGGTCGCCAGCACGACTTCGTCCGCGCCGTAGCCGCCGAGGTCCGCCGCATTGCCGACCGACTGGGTCGCGATGACGACTGCAGTGACCTTCGCGCCACCGAGCTTCTTCGCCAGCGCCGCCGCGGCGGTGACGACCTCGAATGCGCTCTTCTTCAGGACGCCGTCGCGCTGTTCGGCGAAGGCGAGGATGGTGTGGCTCATGGGTTCGTGCTCCGCATTGGGGTCATGGTTGGGAACGTGGATCCGTCGATGGATGCACGCACCGTCACAGCGCCTTCGCGTCCTCGCGCAGGAGCTTCACCAGCAGCGGAACGGCCGCCGCGCCTTCACCCACGATCTTGCCTTCGGGCCGCGGGGCGGGCGGCTCCATCTTCAGGACCTCGACCTTCACGTCGCTCGGGGTCACCGCGAGTTCGTCGAGCTTCTTCGACTTCGCGGCCATGATGCCCTTCAGCGAGGCATAGCGCGGTTCGTTCAGACCCTTCTGCGCCGTCAGCACGCACGGCAGGGGCAGCTCGAATACTTCGAGCTTGCCCTCGGCTTCGCGCTGGACCGTGGCGTTGCCCGTGCCGAGCTCGACCTTGACGACCTCGGCGACCGCCGGAAGGTCCAGCAAGGTCGCGACCAGCAGACCGACCTGTGCGTTGTCGTGATCGACGGCCTGCTTGCCGAAGAACACCACGTCGTGCGGGATCTGCTTCAAGGCCTCGGCGAGCGCCATCGCGGTCGACAGCGGGTCACGCTGGAGTTGATCGTCCTTGACCAGCACGGCGCGGTCGGCGCCCATCGCGAGACAGTGGCGGAGCTCCTTGGAGGAGTCGGCCGGGCCGACCGACAGCACCGTGACGGTGCCGCCGTGCTTCTCCTTCAGGCGCAGGCACTCCTCCACCGCGAACTCGTCGTACGGGTTGACGACGTAGGTCACACCGGCTGGGTCCATCGTGCGGCCGTCCTGGCCGACTCGGATCTTGGAAGCGGTGTCGGGCACACGCTTCACGCACGCGACGAAGTTCATGCGAGCTCCCGGGATTGGACGCGCCGGCGAGCCAGGACGGCCGTATGGCCAGGGTCGCAAGACCCCGCCACCCGCCCGGCGCTCCTCGGATCCGGTCGCGAAGGGGCAAAGAGCTTATCAGCCGGACTTCGAAGTCGGACCCGCTTTGACGACGTCGACCTTGGGCGTTTCGTCGCGGCCCGCTGGCCGCCGGCGGGGATCCAGGAGGCTCCGGTCGCATCACGAACTGCGCGAGATTTCGAACAAGTCACCGACGGATTTGCTGCCGCCACGTCTCATGGCATCAACGAGTTGGCGGGTCGGCGGGTTGGCGAGTAGGCCGCGGTCACTCGAACGCGAGGTCGAGCTACCCCGGAACGAAACCACGCTGCCGCCAGGAGGTCGATGTCGATGCGAGCCGCTCTGCGAGTCGTGACGAGCGTGTCGGTCGTGTTGTCGCTTTGGCTCGTCGGTCGACCGGTCACGGCGCTCGGCGGGCCGCTCGACAAACCCGTGAAGCCGGTGAAGAAGGGCAAGGCAGGGGATGCCACGGATCCCGTCGTGGTGGCCGGCGCGGTCGGCAAGGAGTTGGACGCCCTATGCAGCTCGACCGACCGCTTTCCGCAGGGCCTGTCCGGCTGCGTGCTGGTCGCGCGCGGGGGCAAGATCCTGCTGCAGAAAGGGTATGGGATCGCGAACGCGGCGACCAAAGCCCCGATGCGAGCGGACGCGGTGTTCGATTGGTGCTCCGTCACGAAGCAGTTCACGGCCGCGGCGGTTCTCAAACTGCAGATGCAAAAGAAGCTCTCGATCGATGACCCGATCGCGAAGCACTTCAAGGACGTGCCGAAGGACAAAGCCAAGGTCACGATCCGTCACCTGCTGAACCACACGTCCGGCATCGGTCCTCGAACGGGATTCGGGCAGGCGGAGGCCGGTAGCCGGGAAGCTCTCGTGCGATGGTTCCTCGGCTCACCGGTCGTCGCCGAACCCGGCGCGAAGTGGGACTACAGCAACGCCGCGTACTTCGCGCTGGCGGCGTTGGTCGAGATGAAGTCCGGGAAGTCGTGGGAGTCGTTCCTGCGCGAGGAATTGTTCGAGCCGGCGCGGATGACGACGGCGCGTTGCATCGGCGACGTCGATCTCGATCTGGACCGCGTTCCGCTCGACGCGCGCGGCACCGGACAAGCGTTCGAGTACGGCAACGACTTGTCATGGGGCTATCGCGGCGCCGGCGGAGTCGTCGCGTCGGTGACCGACATGCTGGCGTGGGACCGAGCGTTGCGCGGAACGAAGATCTTGTCCGAAGCCGCGAAGCGGGAGTACTACACGGTCGGTCTGGAGCAGTACGCGCTCGGCTGGGAACTCCAGCAGTGGGCCGGCCACACGGCGTACACGCACTCGGGGCACACCGGTGAAGTGGTGACGTTCTACTTCCGCAGTATCGACCCGGACGTGGTCGTGGCGATCGCGTTCAACGAGGAGCCGCCGCCCGTGCATCCGGGAACGCTGGCGCGAGAGCTCGCGGATCTCGCGCGCGCCGCCGACTGACAGAACGTGAATCAATTGGGGGCAGACCCAACGGGGACTGCCCCCCATTGATTCACGTTCGAGGCGGCGCAGCCGCCGGACTCACCAGGTATCCGAGGCGACGGCAGTCGCCGCCTCGTTCAACAGGCACTGATGTACGGCGTTGAATGACGCGAACGACCTGTTGATACGGCGGCAGCCGCCGCCGTCGGCACCTTGTGCGTTCGGCTGTGAATCAATTCCTCGAAGCGAGGGCTTGTGTCACGGCCTCTGAATCGCGGCGGGCCGGCCGCTCGAAGCGCCATGCGGTACCGCCTCGCAGCGCGGGAGTCGTTCCCGATCGTCAGGCGTGCGCGAACTCGGCGGGTAGCAGGACGGCATGACGCAGCATGCCGGCGCGCGCGAGGTCGAACAGCACGTGGGTCAGGCGCTGGTCGAGGCGGCCGTTCTCGCACTCCTGTTCGAGGACGGCCATCGCGGCGCTCGGTTCCATCGGACTGCGGTACGAACGGTTCGACGTGATCGCATCCCAATAGTCCGCGATGCGCACGATCCGCGCGTCGAGCGGTATCTGCTCGCCCTTCAATCCGTCCGGATATCCCGTGCCGTCGAGGTTCTCGTGGTGCCAACGGATCATCGAGACCACCGGCGCCAAGCACGCGATCGGCTGGCAGAGATCGGCGCCACGTCCCGGGTGTTCCTTCATGATCGCGTACTCGTCGGCGGTCAGCGGGCCCGGCTTGTCGAGGATGCAGTCCGGGATGGCGAGTTTGCCGATGTCGTGCAGGCGCGCGCCGAGCGCGATGCGGTCGATCTCGTCCTTCGACAGACCGATGCGTTCGGACATCAGTGCCGCGATGCGCGAGACGCGGTCGGAGTGCTGGCGCGTGTATCGACTCTTCATGTCGATGATGTGCGCGAGCGCCAGCATGAACTCCTTCAGGTGCGACTCGTCGGCGTTGCGGCGCTCCTTCAGGCGTTCGAGTTCGAGCGAGCGCCGCTGCAGGTGCTGCTTCTCGACCACGCGGTGGATCGTCGCCAGCACTTCCTCGAAGCGGAACGGCTTCTTGAAGAAGTCGAACGCGCCGACCTTCAACGACTGGATCGCGAACTCGAGTTCGAGATGGCCGGTGACCACCGCGACGTCGACGTCCGGGTAGTCGCGGCGCACGTGCGAGAGCAATTCGAGTCCGCCCATGCCCGGCATCGTCAGGTCCGTCAGGACGAGGAAGAAGCGCTGCTTGCGCAGGCAATCGAGTGCTTCATGGCCATTGCGGGCTTCGACGACGTGCGGGTAACCGCTGGCCCGGACGAAGCTGGCGAGCGCTTCGCGAATTCCGTCCTCGTCATCGACGATGAGGATTCCGCGCTCCGATGGACGATCTTCGATCACGGCGCCCCTCCCAGTCGAAATGGCCACGCACGGAGTGCGGATGCCTTGTATCGGAGGGGCCGATGTGGCCGGGTGAGTTCTTCCAGGTTTTCCACGCCTTGGTCCACAGGTTGTGCACCGTTGTGTAACAGCGGTGAAACATCCGCAACGCGGGCAGGAAATGGCTGTTTGCCCCCAGGACTGGGGAACATCGCGTATTCGGAGTGTCGATCAGCCGGCGCCTTCGGCGTTGCCTGCGGTGGGGGATTGGCCGCGAGTGTCGTCGTAGCGGAACCGTTGGCCCAGGTAGACCCGGCGGACTTCCTCGTCGTTGACGAGGTCGCGCGGCAAGCCTTCGCGCAGGATCTTGCCGGCGCTGATGATGTACGAGCGATCGGTGGTGCTCAGCGTCGAGTGGACGTCGTGGTCGGTCAGCAGGATGCCGATGCCGCGCTTCTTCAACGCGACCAGGATCTCGCTGATCTCTTCCTTCGCCTTCGGGTCGACGCCCGAGAAGGGTTCGTCGAGCAGGATCAGTCGCGGATCGGTCGCCAACGTACGCGCGATCTCGAGGCGGCGACTCTCGCCGCCCGACAGCGTGTCGGCGCGATTCTTCGCGAGGAACGCGATGCCGAGTTCGTCGAGCAGCGCTTGCGTGATCTCCGCTCGCTGCGCGCGCGCGTACCCGCGCACTTCGAGCACGGCGAGGATGTTCTCCTCGACCGTCATCTGGCGGAATACCGAGCGCTCTTGCGACAGGTAGCCGATGCCGAGCCGCGCGCGCTTGTACATCGCGTGACGCGTGACGTCGATGCCGTCGAACTCGACCTTGCCTTGCTCCGGCGTGATCAGGCCCACGGTCATATGGAACGACGTGGTCTTGCCGGCGCCGTTCGGACCGAGCAGCCCGACGATCTCCGAGGGATTGACGTGGAACGAGACGCCGTCGACGACCGTGCGCTTGCCGTAGATCTTCACCAGTCCGCGGACGACCAGCAGCGGCTTTTGCGCCTGCGACGGGCGCGACTGCGTGGCCGGTCGCGGATTGGCGGACGGCGGTACGCGGAGCCGGGCTTCCGGTTGCGTCATCGAATCAGCTTCCAGCGAAAGTGCGGAACGATCGGCCAGAATACCGCCAGTGCTTTGCCGAGCAGCAACTTGCGCGGCGCGAACCGGAAGCGATCGTCGGCCACTTGGTGGAACGTCGCGTCCGAGCGCTGGCGCAGCCTATACGTCTCGCCGTAGATGTCGATGAACTGATCCGGCGCGCCGCCCTGCGCGTTGCTGATGTCGCGGTAGGTGCTGGTGCCGTCCGCGAAACGGACTTCTTGCACGTTCCAGTACCGGCTGTCGCTGGAGTTCTGCGTGTTGTCGCCGAGCACGAGCAAGCCGTCGTCCGGCACGTCGAACGAGCCGAGCGGCGCGCGTCCCGACTTCGTGTAGTGGATGTCGCGACGCACGAGGAGGTCCGCGACGCGGGCCGTTCCGCCGACGATCTCGAACTCGATCCCGGACTCCGCGGCCTGAGCCGAGGGCATCTCGTCGTAGGCGTAGCGCAGCAGCGGATCGCCATCGACGCAGAGCAGCAGTTCCTGATCGACGTGGATGAACTCGACCCGCGACGTGCGTCCCTGGGCCAAGCCACTCGTTTTGGCGGTGCCGACGATCGGTGAGCCGCCCGTCCGGCCGACCAACCCGGCGTCGCCACCTCCGAGCACGCCGGACTCGAGTCGGGCTTCGCCGTCGATGCGCAGGACGGCACGGTGCTCCAGGCCTTGTCCCGCGATCACGACGCGTACGTCGCTGCAGCCCGCATCCGGCGTGACGTCGAACGCGATCGACAGATCGGCGACGTTGTTCGCACCTTCGGAACCGCTCGCGGAGTGGGCCAGCGGAATGCCCCAGTCCGGGTCGTAGCCGTCGAGGTAGTGGTCACGAATGCCGTCGCCGTGACCGAAGCGAACGAGCGAGTCCGCGCCCACGGCGACTTCGTCGCCATCCGCCGTAGCTTGCCCGCGCAGCACGTCGAAGGCAGCGGCGAACGACTCGCCCTTCACGCCCGACGGATACAGCGTCTTCATGACCGCATCGCGCACGCTCGTCGGCTTGCGCGCGATCTTGAACGGGCCATAGGTCCCGCTCTCGCCCTTCGTCGCCGTGAAGATGTTGCCGTTCTCGATGGAGATGCGTTCGCCCGGCAACCCGATCAAGCGCTTGATGTAGTTCTTGCTGCGATCGAGCGGGTACTTGAAGACCACGACGTCGAAGCGCTCGGGCTCGTCGAGCAGGTATGCGAATTTGTTGACGAGTACGCGGTCGTAGATCTGCGCCTCGTCGTTGCCGAGGATCGTCGGCTGCATCGAGCCGGTCGGGATCTTGTACGCCTCGAGCAGGAAGTGCTTCAGGATCAGCGCCATCACGACCGCGATCGCGAGGCACTCGATGTTCTCGGCGACCACGCGGCCCTTGCCGACGCCGAACAGCCAGCCCATCCAACCGAACAGTCCGACGATCGCGAAGCGGCCGTAATGCCAGACCTGCGTCCGCTTCAGGGCGTCGTCGAGCAGAGGTTCGGCGAACTCCTTGACGCCGTATCCGATCAATACGCCGATCACGAGCATCAACACAGCGGAGGCCGGTACGTCGTTCGATTCGGGCGGCGTCGAGTGGGGCGTGGCACCGTCGCGTTCGTTCGCCATGGGTCTCGAGTTTCGTTTCGCGAAAGGGTCAGGAAGCTCTGGTCCGGACGCGCGAACGCCTGGCGTCCGCCGTCATTTCTCCGAGTCGCGCGTGATCCCGAGCACCGACAAGAATGCCTTCTGCGGGATTTCGACGTTACCGACCATCTTCATGCGCTTCTTGCCCTCTTTCTGCTTTTCGAGCAGCTTGCGCTTGCGCGTGATGTCGCCGCCGTAGCACTTCGCGGTGACGTTCTTCGACATCGCGCGGATGCTCTCGCGCGCGATGATCTTGCCGCCGATCGCGGCCTGCAGCGCGACTTCGAACATGTGGCGCGGGATCTCCTCGCGCAGCTTCACGAGCATCTTGCGGCCACGCTGTTCCGCGACGTCGCGATGCACGATCGTCGACAGCGCGTCGACTTCGCTGCCGCTGACCAGGATGCGCAAGCGAACGAGGTGCGCGGGGCGGAAGCCGATGACTTCGTAGTCCATCGTGCCGTAGCCGCGCGTGAGCGATTTCAGCTTGTCGTAGAAGTCGAAGATGATCTCCGCGAGCGGCATCTCGAACGACAGCATCACGCGCGTCTCGCTGATGTACTCCTGATGCAAGAAACGTCCGCGCCGCTCGATCGCGAGGCCGAGCAAGCCGCCGACGAACTCGGCCGGGGCGATGATGTCGAGCTTCGTCACCGGCTCGCGGAACTCCTCGATCTGCGACGGATCAGGCAGTTGCGCAGGGCTCTCGATGCGCAGCACATCGCCACTCGTGGTCACGACTTCGTAGGTGACGTTCGGCGCGGTCTGCACGATGTCGACGTTCGACTCGCGCTCGAGGCGCTCCTGGACGATCTCCATATGCAGCAGGCCGAGGAAGCCGCAGCGGAAGCCGAAGCCGAGGGCGTCCGACGACTCGGGCGTGTACGAGAACGACGCGTCGTTCAACGACAGCTTCTCGAGCGCGCGACGCAACTGGTCGAAGTCCTTGTTCTGCGTCGGATAGATGCCGCAGAAGACCATGTGCTGCGGCGCCTTGTAGCCCGGCAGCGCGACGACGGTCGACGCTTCCTTCTCCAGGCACACCGTGTCGCCGATGCGCACGTCCGACAGCGTCTTGATGTTCGCGATCATGTACCCGGTCTCGCCGACGCGCAGGCGATCGCGCGGGATCATCGAACCGGGGATGAACGTCCCGACCTCGAGCACTTCGTGCGTCGAGCCGACGCCCTTCATGCGGATCTTGTCGCCGCGACCGAACGAGCCGTCGAACACGCGGACGTGCACGATGACGCCGCGGTAGTCGTCGAACACCGAGTCGAACACGAGCGCGCGCATCGGCGCGTCCGGATCGCCGGTCGGCGGCGGGACGTCGCGCACGACGGTCTCGAGGATCTCCTTGACGCCGATGCCGGTCTTCGCGGAGGCGCGCAACACGCGCTCGCGCTCCAGCATCAGGATGTTCTCGAACTCCTCCTCGATCAGTTCGGGGCGCGCGGTGGGCAGGTCGATCTTGTTGATGACCGGGATGATGCGCAGCTTCGCGCGCTCCGCGAGGTGGTAGTTCGCGACGGTCTGGGCCTCGATGCCCTGCGCGGCGTCGACGAGCAACAGCGCGCCTTCGCAGGCTTGGAGCGCTTTGCTCACTTCGTAGCTGAAGTCGACGTGGCCCGGCGTGTCGATCAGGTTCAGCGTGTAGAGCTGACCGTCGTCGGCCTTGTACTTCATCATCACGGCCTTGGCCTTGATGGTGATGCCGCGCTCCTTCTCGAGGTCCATCGAGTCGAGCGTTTGCGCTTCGAGCGCTTCCTTGCGCACCGTCCCCGTGATCTCGAGGAAGCGGTCGGCCAGCGTCGATTTGCCGTGGTCGATGTGCGCGATGATGCAGAAGTTGCGGATGCGTGCGGACGTCACGGTGCTCGGCCTTCGATCCATCCAAGGCGGCGCAAGCTCTCCACGAGGTGGTCGAGAGCGTGGCCGCGGTGACTGAGAGCGTCTTTGCGCGACGAGTCCAGCTCCGCGAACGTCAGGCCGCTGCCTGGGTCCAGGAACAGCGGATCGTAGCCGAAGCCTCCGTTACCCCGCTGCTCGGTCAGGATCGCGCCTTCGCAGGTTCCCGTGGCTTCGGCGAGGATCTCGGCGCCTTGCGCCAACGCCAGCGCGCAGACGAAGCGCGCCGTGCGCGCGGGCGCCGCGACGTGCGCGAGACGCTCGAGCAGCAAGCGGCGGTTCTTTGCGTCGTCGCTGGGCTCGCCGGCGAACCGCGCCGAACGCACGCCCGGGGCGCCGTGGAGCGCATCGACGGCCAATCCGGAGTCGTCCGCGAGCACCGGCAGCGACGTCACGGCCGCGAATGCCAGCGCCTTCTTGCGTGCGTTCTCGGCGAACGTCGTCCCGTCTTCGACCGGGTCGAGCGTCAAGCCGAGATCGGCGGGCACCAGCACCTCGACGCCGTGGCGGCCGAGGATGCGGACCAGCTCGGCGCGCTTCTTCGCGTTGTTCGACGCGAGCAGCAATTTCATGGCGCGTCCTCGCGGATCGCCGCGCGCTGCGCGTCGCGAACGGCGTGCGCGCCGGCGCGCGCGGCGTCGAGGAAGCGCAGCAGTTGGGCGTGGTCGAACGCGCCCCGTTCGGCGGTGCCTTGCACTTCGACGTACTCGTCGCGCTCGGTCAGGACGACGTTCAGATCGACTTCGGCGCGATTGTCCTCGGCGGCGTCGAGGTCGACCCACGTCTCGCCGTCGACTTTCCCGACCGACACGGCGGACAGCAGCGACGTCAACGGGGACACCGTGACCTCGCCGCGCTCCAATGCGCGGCGGATCGCGTCGTGCACAGCGATCACGGCGCCGTTGATCGCCGCGGTGCGCGTGCCGCCATCGGCCTCGAGGACGTCGCAGTCGACGAACAACGTCATGCCGGGCATCCGACGCAAGTCGATGCACGCGCGCAGCGCGCGGCCGACCAAGCGTTGGATCTCCGTCGAGCGGCCGTCGACCTTGCCGCGGCCGCTGTCGCGGGCTTTGCGCGTTCGGGTCGAGCCCGGAAGCATCGCGTACTCGGCCGTCAGCCAGCCCTTGTCGGTGCCGAGCAGGAACGGCGGGACACCTTCTTCGAGCATGGCGGTGCAGAGGACTTTCGTCCGGCCCCAACGCACCAACACCGAACCGCCGGGCGTCGCGGTGAAGCCGCGCTCGAAGGTCAGCGGTCGAATGGTGTGTTCGGTTCGCTCGAAACTGCGCACGACCCGCTCCAGGGCTTCCCGGTCGGAGCGACCGAGACGAAGCCGGGCAGTCTATCGCCCGGCGAGCCGCCTCAGGAAGCCTTGGCCTTGAGCGCTTCGTCGCGGGCGATGCGGCGGTCCGCCAGCATCAACAGGATCTTCTTCAGCGCCCCGAGCGCGTACAGAGTTGCCGCGAGCAGCACCAACAGCCCGCCGACCGCGATCTGGATCCACGGGTCGTCGATCCGGCGGTATTCGAGATAGGTCGCGATCGCGTGCCGATTGAGCACGATCGCGGCCACGCAGCTGAGCGTGCCGAGCGTGAACGGGTGCGACAGCAGGATCGCGTCGCAGATGCGATGCAGCGCGTGCGGGGGGCCGCGCCGGCCATGCAAGATCGCGGTCGCGGCTTCGGCCACCAAGCCCGTCCCGAGCAGCGTGATCCCGGTCACCGTCAGCACCACGATCGTGAACACGCGGTAGATCGCGTCCGCCGGCAGCGCGCCGGTGTCCAGCAGATGGCGAATCGGTTGCGCGCTGTAGAGGCCAGCGATCACGAGGCAGAGCAGGCCCGGCGCACCGAAGAACGCGAACGGTCGATACGACAGCGCGATCTCGCCGAGCACGCGCAGGAAGCGTTGGCCGTCCTTCAGTACCGACAGCTTCGAGGTGCCGATGCGCTCGGCGTACGGGATCGGGACTTCGACCAGCTTCAGCGACTGGTCGAACACGGCCTTCGCGCTCATCGCCGGCGTGAAGTGCATGCCGTCGGGCAGCGGGGCGAGCTTCGGCAGTGCGTCGCGTCGCATCACGCGCATGCCGCTCGCGAGGTCGGTGACGTGCTGCGGCGACACGACGTTGATCATCGTCGCGAACAGCCGATTGCCGAGCCGTCGGATCGGCGGCATGTGATTGCCCGGCGCCAAGCGGTTGCCGGAGACGACGTCGGCGTCCTGCTCGACGAGCGTCTTCGCGAGCCGGCCGAGCAGCAGGGGATCGCAGGTGCCGTCGGCGTCGAGGAACGACAGCAATTCGCCGCGCGCCGCCGCGAAGCCGGTCTTGATCGCGACGCCGTAGCCCTTGTTGACGCCGTGCTGCACGAGCTCTGCGTCGGCGATCTCGCGCACGATCGCGGCCGTGCGATCGGACGAGCCGTCGTCGACCACGATGACGTCGACGGCGTCGAGGCCGGCCTCGGCGCGGATGGCCGCGCGCGCGTCGAGACACGAGCGGACGGTCTTGCCGATGGCCGCCTCTTCGTTGAAGGCGGGGATGACGATGGACAGGCGCACGCGCGGATTCTCTAGCGACCAAGGACACATTCAAGGGGGCGCGCCGATTGTTTCGCCGCGTTGGCTCGCTCCGGTGTTCGAGGTTCGGGGATCACGCGGTCGGACTCGTCCCGTCGCGGCCACGTCCGTCGCGCGGCACGCCGTCGATCGCGATGACCTCGACCAGTTCAGCGGCCCACGTGGTCCTCGAACCGTCGTCATGGGTGAGGATCGGCGCGAGGTCCGCGTCCACGCCCGCGAACGTTCCGACGCGGCGTTCGTGGCCGCGCGCGAGCTCGACGCGATGCCCCGACAGTCCGTCGTGCGCGTTCAACCGGTGCGCCAGTGCGGGGACGCCGTCGAGCTCGAACGCGCGCCACTCCTGTTCCAGTCCGTGCAGGACCGCATCGAGAGCCGAGCCGAGGTCGGCGAAGCGCGCGCCCGCGGCCTGCAGCGAGCCCGGTCGTTCGCGCAGCTCTTCAGGGGGCGGCGTGTTCGGAACCAGGACGTTGACGCCGATCCCGATCACGTGCGCGCGACCGCCGTCCAGTGCTTCGGCCAGGATGCCCGCGACCTTGGCGCCATCCGCGTCCACGACGTCGTTCGGCCAGCGGACGCGCAGCACGCCGCCGTAGGCCGAAGCCGCGCGCACGACGCCGAGAGCGGCCAGCTGGGTGACGCACGCCGGCCGAGCCAACGCGCGGTGCGGCACGACCACCAGCGACAACGCGAGTCCCGCGCCGGGAGGCGACCACCACCGTCGTCCACGGGTCCCGCGGCCCGACGTCTGCTCGTGCGTGGTGACGACCAGGCCGTCGCTCGCCGCGCCGAGTTCGGCGTAGGCGAGCTTCGCCAAATCCTGCGTCGAGGATGCCGTCCGATGCACGTCGACGCGGCGGCCGAAGCGGCGGTCGCGATGCTCGCCCGCGCAGCGCTCGAGTCCGTCGTCGCTCACGGCTCGCCCTCGCGCGGGTCGCACAGCAGCGCGATCGCGGCGATCGCCAACGGCGCCATGTGGAAGAACGTGCGCGGGATCGAGGTCGCCAGCGAATCGACGATCGGCAGCGGCGTCACCACGAACACCAACGCGTACGCGACGGCCATCGCGCACAACACGGCGAGCGTGAACACGACGGCCGGACGCGCGATGCGTCGCACGCAGAGCACGAGCGCGCCTGCGAGCGCGATCCACGCCACGCCGTGCCGATCGACCGCGAGTGCTTCGCCGACCGCGACGCGGACGATCACCCCGCCGCGCCAGGCGTTGGCTTCGAGGCGTTCTGTGGTGATCTGCTCCTGATAATTCTCGTCCCGTGCCGGGAGCTGCGCGCGGTACGCGAACCACGGCGCCGCGAGGGCAGTGGCGACGACCAGCGTCACACCGAGCGTGCGCAGGTCACCGCCGCGCGACGCTCGGAATCGCGTGACCGCGAGCGCGAGCACTCCGGCACCGGCGAGCGCGATCGTCAGCGGTTGGCCCTCGTTCTTCGTGAACAGCGCGAACCCGACGCAGGCGCCGAGCATCGCGGCGCTGCGTGCGTCGCGCCGCTGCGCCCACGTCAACGCAGTCGCCAGCGTCGCGGCGACGAGGGCGGTGAACATGGGATCGGCGTAACCGGCCGGGATCGAGCCGGGGAAGCGGAAGTCGATCCCACTGCGCCAGAATTGCGGCGTGGCGATCAACATCGCTCCGGCCAGAGCCGCGAGTCGGGGAGAGACGCGCGTGCGCAACGCGCCAAATAGCGCCAGCCCAGCGCCGAGCTGTGCGAGCAGGAACACGCCGCGCGCGGGGCCTTCGGCGGGTTCGCCGACGCAACCGTGGACGAACGCCTGAGCGAGCGGCACGACGAGCGGGTAGTTCGGATGGAACAGGAAGCGCCCGTCCTCGACCAGGTCCGGCGTCCGCACGGATCCGTCGCGTGCGAGTGCGAGCGCCTTCAGCCCCCAGTTGGAGAACGCGTCGTTGGCCGGGGGTAGCCACGCGACGAACGTGATGCCGAGGGCGAGGCAGGCGACGGGCACCGCGACGCGGGCCACGCGTTCGAACCATGGCGTGGGAGGTGCGGGTGCGGCCGCATCCGAGCTCCGCCGCGTGCGCCACGCGCTTGCCAGCCACACGACAAGCGTTACGCAGCCGAGAGCGCGGAACGCGACGGTGGTCCACGTCACGCCGGCGAGGCTGCCGACGAACGCCACCCAGGCGATGATCGCGGGCCCGAGGACGCACGCGAGCCCGCGACGCAGCGCTTCGTCCCGGCACGTCGCGCGCGCCACGACGTCGCCCGCGGCATACGTCGAACACAATGCGAGTCCCGCCCACAGCGCGCTCATGGACGCTCCGTGCCATCGGCGCGCAGCGGGATGATCGCGCGGGCATCGCCGGCGACGAGCCCGCGGAGGTCGACCACCGCCGCGTAACCGCGCGTGGCGCATTCGCGGGCGACGTCGGGCTTGGCGCGCAGCAAGGCGCGGAACGTCGTCGCGTCGAACCGCGCGTTCGGGTCGGTCGGTGTGTAGATCCGCAGCGGGAATGCCACGTACCCGAATACGTGCAGGTGATCGGGGTCCGCGAAGTCGATCACCAGGACGCGGGCATCGGAAGGAACCGTGGCTGCGACGACCGCGGCGGCGCTCGTGGCCGCCGGATAGAGCTCCGCGAAGCGCTCGATGCGCGTGGCTCGCGGCAAACCCCGGCGCATGGCGGCGTGGACGACGTCGGTCTGTTCGATCGCAATCAGGCCGCTCGCCGCGAGGCCGCCCGCGAGCAGCACGCTGCCGAGCGGATGGGCGCGGGTCGCTTCGCGCGAGCCCGCGGCCGCCAGTCCCAAGGCCGCGAGCCCCAATGCCAGACCGAGGGTGCGGAGTCGGTCCGGCAGCCGTTCGAACTCGCGCTCGAGTCGGCCGGCGTTGTACTCCCGCGGACCGTCGGCATGGGCGGAACAGGTGGCGAGCGGCACGTCGACCAGCCAGCGCCGGGCGACCGCGGACGTCCCCAACGCCGGCGCCGCGAACGCGAGCCCGATGGCCAGCACGCCGACGGCGAGCGCCACTCCGCGGAAGTTCCACCGTTCCGTGCGCATGCGGTCAACAAACCCGGCACGAGCGCCCGTGGCAAGCATCCGGCGCTGTTTCCGATCGTCGGCCCCCGGGAGGGGTGCCCTGGAGGAGCATGCCTCCGAGCGCCCCGAAACGCCTTCCTGGCCGGTTCTTGGCCAGTGGTATCATCCGGCCCGTGTTCTGGGTTCGACGCGGTCTCGGCCTACCGCGGCTCGGTGCTCTCCTCATTTCGTGCGTTGCCGCATGTTCGCGTGCGGACGACGCCGCGACTTCGTCGACCGCGGACGTCGACGACTCCCGATTGCGCGAAGCGCCCGCGTTCCAGCGCGTGAAGTCGAAGGTCGAGAGTCTCGAGCGCCGCATCGCGACTCTGGAGCGCGACGCCGACGCCCGCGTCGACTTGGCGAAGGCCTACCTGCAAGGCGGGATGCGCGCGCGCGCCGAGGGACATTTGCGCGATGCGCTCGCGCTCGATCCCGACCAAATCGAAGCCCGCATCATCCTGGTCGATCTCGCGCTCGCGTCCGGGGACGTCGCCGCTGCACGCACTTGGATCGACGCCGGCCTGGCGCGGAAAGAGAGTGTCGCGCTGCTCGTGGCCGACGCCAAGGCCCGCGTGCTCGCCGATCCGGTGGGGGGACGCGCCGAGGCTCTGCGCGTGCTCCTGCGTGCGTTGGAGATGAAGCCCGATCATCTCGATGCGAACTACGAGGCGGCCACGTTGCTGCTCGAGAACGGCGACGCCGAAGCCGCGGCGACGCGACTCGAACGCGTCGTCCAAAGCTCCCCGAACCACCTGGGCGCGCAGTTCAAGCTCGCGCGTGCGTATCGCGCACTTGGTCGACTGGACGACGCCACGCGCGTCACGGCGACGCATCGGCGCCTCGGTCGACTGGACGACCTGGGCATGCTGAGTCAGGCCGACACACCGGAAGCGTCGCTCGCGTTGGCGGACGTGCTGGAGAAGGGCGGGGATCGGTCCGGTGCGCGGGCCGAGCTCGCACAGGCGCTGGAACGGTTCCCCGAGCACCCGCACCTGAACACGCGGCTCGCGACCGCATGTGCCTCCGACGGGGATCCGACGGCAGCCCAAGCAGCATTCGAGTCCGCGCTGCGGCGACTCCCCGACGACGTGGGCGTGTTGACGGAGTACGCGCGCTTCCTCGCGACGGGTCCCGCGGTGACGCGGGATGCTCCGCGGGCGGTGGCGATCGCGCGTGCCGCGGTCGATCGCACCTCCGGCACGGATGCGGGCACGATCGAAGTGCTGGCGGACGCCTATCTCGCGAATGGCGACACGGCGCGCGCCGTCGCCGCATTGCGTGAGGCGGAGCGGCTCGCTCCGAAGAAGGTCGCGCTGGCACGGAAGCGGGAGCGGCTCGAGCGCGATGCCGGAGGTCCACCATGAGTCCGCTGTTGCGTGCCTCGGTCGTCGGATGCGCGCTGGGTTTGGCGGGATGCGGAGCGGACTCCGCGCAGCCCGGGCCGTTCTCGTTCGTCGACGTGACGGCGGACAGTGGGATCGCGTTTCGGCACGCGAACGGAGCGCATGGTCAGCGGCAATTGCCGGAGACGATGGGCGGGTCGGCGGGTTGGTTCGACCTCGAGAACGATGGCGATTTCGACGTCTTCCTCGGGCAGAGCGGTGAACTCGGGGACGTCCCGCGCGGCGACCAAGGCCGCTCCGCCGTGTTCGTGAACGACGGCGGGACGTTCCGCGACGAGACCGCTCGTGTCCTTCCGCGCGCCGATCTCGGCTACGGGCAAGGCGTCGCGGTCGGCGACGTGAACGGCGACGGCGACGAGGACCTCTACGTCACGAACTACGGGCCGAACGTGCTGCTCGCGAATCGATCAGGGACGTTGGTCGACGTGACGTCCACCAGCGGTTGCGGCGATCCGTCGTGGTCCGCGTCCGCGGTGTTCTTCGACAAGGAAGGTGACGGCGACCTCGATCTCTACGTCACGAACTACGTCGAGTACGACCTCGCGGCCGCATTGGCGATGTCCCCGCGTGGTGAGGGCTTCGTGGCCTATCCGCATCCGGATCGCTTCCGCGCCGCGCCCGACGTGCTGTACGAGAACGATGGCGCCGGCAACCTGCGCGACGTCACGCATGCAGCGGGCATTCATGACGTCGATGGCAAGGGGCTCGGCGTCGTGGCGGCGGACCTCGATCTCGATGGCGATCAGGACCTCTACGTCGCGAACGACTCGACGCCGAATTTCTTGTTCCGCAACGAGGGCAACGGCACGTTTCGCGACGTCTCGGGTGACTCGAATGCCGCGTACGACGTCAACGGCCGCACACAAGCCGGCATGGGAGTCACGGTCGGCGACGCGGACGGTGACGGCCGCTTCGACCTGTTCGTGACCAACCTCGACCAGGAAACGAACACGCTGTACCGCCAGCTCGATGCGCTCGTGTTCGAGGACGCGACGCTCCCGCGCGGGCTCGGTGTGGTGTCGCTGCCGTACGTCGGATTCGGCACCACGTTCGTCGATCTCGATCTGGACGCGGACGAGGATCTGTTCGTCGCGAACGGTCACATCATCGACAACGTCGAGACGATCCAACCCGGCACGCCGACGACGTTCCGCCAACGTTGCCTGGTGTTCGAGAACGATGGCCGTGGCGTATTCACCGAACTCGGCCCCCGCGCGGCGCCCGCGCTCGCCGAACCCCGCGTCGCGCGGGCACTGGCGCTGGCCGACGTCGATGGGGACCTCGATCTCGACGCATTGATCGCGCAGAACGCGGGTCCCGCCGTCTTGCTGCGCAACGACTGCGCGCGCGTGCACCGTCCGCTGCGGGTCCACGCGGTCGACGCACACGGCGCGCCCGCGCGCGGCGCGGTGGTGGAGGTCGACGTCGACGGCATCGTCCAGCGGCGGATCGTCGGGCATCCGGGCTCGTATTGCGCCGCGAACGATCCACGCGCGTTCTTCGCGGTTCCCCACGACCCGCGCAGCGTCGTGATCCGTTGGACGAACGGTCGGCGCACCGAGCTGACGGACGTCGCCGCCGGAACCGCGATTCGCGTCCAGCACGATGGGCACTGCGTCGTCGAGCTCCCGGCGCGCTGAACCCTCGGGGCCCCCGCACCAAGACACGACGAGGACTCCGCCGTTCCCGTCGGAGCCCTCGTCGTGCGCGCGCCGTCGGCGGCGAGTCGACCACGCATCAGGTCAGCAGCTTGCCCCGCACCTTGTCGAGCTGGACCTTCAGCTTGTTCATGACGTTCGAGTGGATCTGGCAGACGCGCGACTCGGTGAGGTTCAGGATCTCGCCGATCTCTCGCATGGTCAGACCTTCGTAGTAGTACATGATCACGATCAGCTTCTCCTTGCGGGAGAGCGAGCGCGTGATCGCGTGCATCACGTCCTTCTGGTTCAAGGCGTCGAGCGGATTCGCGCCCTGCTTGTCCTCGAGCACCTCGATCTTGCTCAACGAGTCGTCGTCGTCGCGCTCGTCCCATTTCTCGGACAGCGAGAAGATCGTGCGGGCCGACGAGGCCTCTTTGAGGTCGGAGTAGTCGTGGATGGAGATGCCGAGCTTCTTCGCCATCTCGTAGGCGGTCGGCGCGCGACCGAGTTCCATCTCGAGCTGCTGTTCGGCGCGCGAGATCTGACCGGCCTTGATGCGCACGAGGCGCGGCACCCAGTCCTGCGAGCGCAGCTCGTCGAGGATCGAACCGCGGATGCGGGTCGTGCAGTAGGTCTTGAACTTGATGCCGCGTTCGAGGTCGAAGCCATCGATCGCGTCCATGAGGCCGAAGACGCCGGCGCTCTGGAGGTCTTCGAGCTCGATGCTCTTCGGCAGACTCACGAGCAGGCGCTCGGAGATGTAGCGGACGAGCGGCATGTAGCGCTCGATCAGCTGATTGCGGAGCTCCGGCGAGCCCTGCGCCTTGTATTGGCGCCAGACGTCGTCGATCTCGCTGTTGTTCGCGGGGGTCTCGCCGTTTTCTTTCACCGGCGTCTCGGTGCGCGTTTGCGCCGGCCGATGGCGAGTGAGGAACGAGGGGGCGTTGATCTTGGCGCGGGTCGACTCGCGGCTCATCGGATCTCCTTTTCGACTCGTCGTGCGGCGTCTCCTCGTCGCGCTCGAGTCGGCAACTGGCTGCCATCCCGCTCCATCGATGAGCGGCTTAGGCCCTGAAGCTTTGCGTCCCTCCCTTTCGGGAGGTTTGCCCTTGGACGGTGGCCGTCACACGGCGCAGCGGCGTTCGTCCAGGCGCAGAGTGTACCGGCGGTAGTCTCGGGTCAAGCTGGAAAATGTCAGCTTATACACTTTATTCGGACATGACCGTTTGGGCTTGAGGAGAAGCTGTGAAAAGCCGGGCTGCATCGGTGGAGAAGGCGTGAATGGCCGGTGGGCGGGAAGTTTGGCCGCGTGGAACGAGGGGCCTGCAACGCGCGCGGGGCGCCCGGCGATGCCGGACGCCCCGCGCTTTGGTCGATTGGAGGAGCCGTCGCTCAGGGAGTCGGGACGGGCTTCAACGTGCGTCCGCGCGACAACTTGAGGAAGTCGGCCGCGAACTCGACGAACTGTTCTTCGACGAAGCGGCTGAACCCGGAGAGATCGGCGGTGCCGTAGTCGACCGAGTAGGTGGACGAATCGCGGTCGCCGTTGATCACCGTCTTCTTGACGTGCACCTGGATCGCGCCGGCGTCGGGCTGGATCTCGAGCAGGAACGTCAAGCGCGAGAAGAACTTGCCGAGATGGCCTTGAGCGTCGAACAGCACTTCGTCGCAGTGCAGTTCGATGCGGTACTTGCCCTCGAAGAACGACTTGGTCCGGACGAAGCCGACGACCTCGCCGCTGAACTTCTGGGCGTACTCGTCGATCACGTGCTCGAGCTGCTCGCGCCGTTCGAGGCGGAGTTCGACCGCGGACGCTCGGGCGAGTTCGCGCTCGGCCTCGGCCGCGCGGGCCTGGCGCTGAGCTTGATCTTGCTCTTCGCGAATCTGGCGCAGGCGATCCTGGAAATCCGTGACCATGGACGCTCCACCTTCTGGCGATCGACTCCGAGGCGCTCGGAGCGAGTCGCGGTTCACTCTAGCCCACGATTTCCGCGGAAGAAAACGGGCGTTTCAAAAAGGGTTCCGTCGCCGTTCCACGCGTTCGTGTGCCGCTCGCCGCTTGCACCCTACAGGGCGATTCGACCGCGCGCCGCGCGCTTCAAGGATCGTCACCCGACTTCGAAGGAGTCTTGTCGTCCTTGATCTTGCGGACTGACGACGATTGGCGCACGAGTTCGAGGCGCTCCACGCGCGCGCGCGCGAGCTTCGCCGAGCCGCTCGTGCCTTGGAAACGCGCCATGGCGTCGTCGATCGTCGTCAGCGCGGCGGTCGGATCGGAAGCCGCCAACGCCGCCGCTTGATCGACGACTTGATCGGCGGCGCGCTCCGAAGCCGACTGCAGTTCCGTCAACAGTAGTTCGATGTCGGAGCGATCGTCCGGCGATCGCTCACGCTCGATGCCCTGCAAGTAATCGAGGGCGGCCGTGAACTCGCCGCGCCCGACGATCTCGCGCGCGATCGCCGCCTGGCGTCCACGTGCTTCTTGCCAACGCGCCTGGCACGTCACGCGGACTTCGTCCTGGAGTTCCCGGAACTCGCGTTCGAACGGGCCTCCGACGAAGCGTGCGGCCTGTTCCGCGGCGATCGCGTCGAGCGCCGCGAGCGAGTGCGATCCCACGCGCTCCGACAGGGACTCGAGCAACTTCCTGCCATGGTCCCGTGCGGCCAGCGCCGCCTCGCAGCGCGCCTGCCCGAGTTCCGCGCGCGCCCGCGTCTCGCGCGTCGGAGCGTCGTCCGAGAGCGCGCGCCAATCGCGCGCCGCCGACTCGATCGCGCCCGAGCGCTCCGCGTGCTCGATCGCATCGGCCGCTTTGGTGAACGAGCGCTCGGCCTCGGAGCCCTCGGAACAGCCGAGGACGAGGCCGAGCGTCAAGCAAGCAACGCAGCGCGAAGCGACTCGAAGCGCGAACACGTTCAATACTGCAGCAGGGAGTGCACGTCGAGGCCGCGGAGCTTCTCGCGTCCGTTCAACAGCTTCAATTCGATCACGACCAGGCCGGCGAGCGGTTCGCCGCCGACCGCGCGCACGAGCTTCGCCGCGGCGGCCATCGTGCCGCCGGTCGCGAGCAGGTCGTCGACGATCGCGACGCGCTCACCGGGCGCGACGGCATCGCGGTGCATTTCGATCGCGTCGGTGCCGTACTCGAGCGAGTACGACTCACGGACCGTCTGGTAGGGGAGCTTGCCCGGCTTGCGGACCGGGACGAAGCCGAGGCCCATCTGGTGCGCGAGCGCGGTCCCGAAGATGAAGCCGCGCGACTCGATGCCGACGATCTTCGTGACGTTCTTGCCGGCGAGCAGATCCGCGAGCTTGCGGACCGTGAGGCGCAAGCCCTCGCCACTGCCGAGCAGCGGGGTCACGTCCTTGAACAGGATCCCCTTCTTGGGGAAGTCGGGGATGTCGCGGATCAGCTTCTTCAGTTCGTCCATGACTTCACATCTCCTCCAAGGCTTCGAGTCCGAGGACCGCGAGGCCATTCTTCAGCACGATCTGCGCGGCGCGCACCAGCGCGAGCCGAGCCTCGGACGTGGCAGGTTCTTCGCCGAGGATTCGGCATTCGATGTAGAAGCGGTTGAGGATCGCGCCCAGTTCGAGCAAATAGTCCGCGACGAACGACGGTTCGCAGGCGTCCGCCGCTCGGGTCAGAACGCCGCGGAAGTCCGACATCTTGCGGACCATTTCGCGTTCGACGTCGGTCCCTAGGCGCGCGAAGTCGGCACGCGCGAGCTCTGCGTCCGATTTCGCGCCGGCCTTGCGCAGGACGCTCGCGATGCGGGCGTAGCAGTACTGCACGTACGGACCGGTTTCGCCTTCGAACGCGAGCACCTCGTTCCAATCGAACACGATGTCGCGCACGCGGCGGTTCTTGAGGTCGTTGAACACGACGGCCCCGACGCCGATCGCTTTCGCGACGGCCGCGTCTTGCGCGAGGGCGGGGTTCTTCTCGGCGACGATCGCTTGGGCCCGCGCGACGGCTTGGGTCAGCACGTCCTCGAGCAGGAGGATGTCGCCGCTGCGGGTCGACATCTTGCGGTCCTTGAACCGCATCATGCCGAACGGCACGTGGACGACGCCGCTCGCGAACTCGCGGCCGAGCAGCTGCAGCACGCGGACCAGTTGCTGGAAGTGCAGCGATTGTGCGCCGCCGACCACGTACAGCGCCTTGGTGAAGCCGTACGTCGCGTGGCGATACATCGCCGCCGCGAGGTCACGCGTGACGTAGAGGCTCGAGTCGTCGGCCTTCTGGATCAAGCAGATGCCGAGTCCGTCGGCGCTGAGATCGACGATGCGCGCGTCGCGACTCTCCTGGAGCAGGCCCTTCGCGGCGAGCTCCGCGACCACCGGCGCCATCTTGTCCTCGAAGAACGACTCGCCGGTGAACGCGTCGAACTGGATGCCGAGCAAGTCGTAGATGCGCCGGAACTCCGCTTCGCTGACGTCGCGGAAACGCTTCCACAGCCGCCGCGCTTCCGGATCGCCGCGCTCGAGTTCCGCGAAGGCGCGGCGTGCGTCGTCGCGCAGACCGGGATTCGTCGCGAGCTCCTGGTTGAACGCGACGTAGAGCTCGAGCAGGTACGGGATGCCCTCGGCGTCGAGCCGCGCCTCGTTGCCGTGACGGCGCCACGCCGTGATCAATTGGCCGAACTGCGTGCCCCAATCGCCGAGGTGATTGATGCCGACCACGCGGTACCCGAGCCGCCGATGGAGCCGCGCGATCGCGGCGCCGATGACGGTGGAGCGCAGATGGTGGATGCCGAACGGCTTCGCGATGTTCGGGGACGAGAAGTCGACGACGACCGTCTTGCCCGCGCCGAGGTCGCTGTCGCCGTAGCGATCGCCCTCGCCGAGGATCGCTTGCAGTGTGGAGCCGACGAATGCGCCACGGTCGAGCGTGAAGTTCACGTACGGGCCGACGGCGCGCACGGACTCGAAGCCCGCTCCGCGCGCCAAGGGGGCGAGGGAGCCCGCGAGTTCGGTCGCGATCGCGACCGGGCTCTGTCGACGCTCTTTCGCGAGTTGGAAGCACGGCAGCGCGTAGTCGCCGAGCTTGGCTTCCTTGGGCGTTTCGATCCACGCGAGCGCTTGCGCTTCCGGGCAGGAAAGCGCCTGTGCCACCAGCTTCGCGATCGTGCTCTTGTGCTCGTCCATCGATGGGTCGGAGTTGGGTCCGTGTCGGCCGCGAATGACCGCGTCGGGAAAACGCGACAGGCTAGCAGCCCGTCGAAGAAATCCGACGCCCTGCCCGGCGTTCGGCCCTTCGAATCTTGCGACGTCCCGTCAAACGGGGGGCAACCCGAGCGTGCGGCCAACCTGTTCCAGGACGAGCCGCAGATCGGGGTACGCGAGCAGCCGGTGCGCGTCCTCGTAACCCGCCCAGCACGTGTCGTCGTGTTCGTGGGACTGGACGACGCGGTCGTCACCGACCTCGCCGAGGAAGAACTCGACCGTCTTCAGCAGGCGGCCCTGGCTACCGCGGACCGGATAGGCGATCTCGGCATGGAACGACGGGTGAAGCCGCACGGTGCGGATGCCGGTTTCCTCGAGCGTCTCGCGGTACGCGGTCTCGAGTGCGGTCTCGTTGCGCTCGGCACGCCCCTTCGGGAAGCCCCACGTGTGATGCATCCGGTTGCGCAATAGCAAGAAACGCACACCCGCCTCGCAGCGGAGGTAGATGACGATGCCGGCGGCGCGCTGGTGGGGAAGGGGCTCGTGCATGGACTCGTGGGGGAAGCGACGTGGATCACGCGGGAGAACGGATTCGATGCGTCCGCCCGAGGCCATTTCCCGGCATCGCGTCGAGTCGACCAGCTCGGCTCGGGTGGTGCCTCGAGCCCCGCTCGTCCCGTTGCTCCACGCATCATGCGTCGGACGGTCGTCGGACGGTTTCGCGGGACCGTTATCGCATGGAAGGGTGCGCGGATACAGGCTCGCGCCGACGAAATCGGCGGTGCCGTGTCACGGCAGCGGACCACCATCGTTGCCGACGACGATCGCGATCGCCCACAGTTGGGGATGTGCGGTATCGGTCGCGGCGAATCCTCGGGGGAAGCGCGGCCGGGCCGTGCCGTCCAGCCAATCGAGGGACGCGGCGCGCGCAGCGTCGGCCGCGGGCAGGTTCGCGCCGTGGCGATGGAAGGCCGCCATCCACGCGGCGCCCGCACGGTCGTCGACCGGTCGCAGCGTGGAGATGACGCAGGACGCGCCGCGGAACAGGAACGCGCGCCACAGACCGAGCATGCCTTCGCCCGGCCGCAGCGGTCCGAGCGCCGTGCCGCACCCGGAGAGCACGACGCGAACGCCGGGAGTCAACGGCAGCGGGTCGTCGGCGCCCGCGACACGCTCGAGATCCAATCGACCATCCAGGCCCGCGCCCGGCGCAAGGCGCAGCACGGCGCGGCGTTGATCCGCGCGTGTCCATTCCGCGTGACACGCGAGATGCAGCCAACCCGTCGGCGCCCGGCGCAACGCCGCCCGCAGGCGCGGCAACGTCGCCATCGGACCTTCGAGGATCTCGCAATCCCGATGCGCTTTGCACAGCGCGGTCGCCTCGCCCCGCGCGTGGACCAGACGCGGGAGTCGCGCGTCGTCGAGTTGCGGGTCCAGCACCGCCACCGCGCGATCGGCCGCGTTCGGCGCGGGGAGCGCGCGCAGCGTCGACAGCGCCGGAACGCGCAGCACGCTGGTGGAACGGACGACGTACGGGAGCGCGGCGAACGACGCCGCGGTCGTGGGTGCGGTGACCAAGGCCTCGAACGGGATCCCCTCGAGCGGGCCATTCACGAGCAGGACGAGGCGCCGTGGCGCCACGGCGGGGTCGGCGAACGCGTCGGCCACCGGACCGCAGAGCGACGCGAACAACGCGAAGGCATCGCGCGCGTAGTCCGCCGCGGCGCCGCGCAGGCCGTCGGGAGCGAACCACTGCTCGAGGAAGCGATCGGCCACCGCTTCGATCGCGTCGCACCGACCGAGACTCCGCAGCGCGAATCGTTCGCGATGGCGGTACATCACGACCAGTTCAGCGGGGGAGTCGTGCGGCACGGCGCAGAAGAGCCGTAATCGCGCGACGTCCGCATCGACTTCCGGAGTCGTCGTCGCACGCTCGATTCCCCGCGCGGCGTTCGAGCGGCGCAACGCGGTCGACAGCGTGGTCGCCTGCAGGTGGTCGACGACCGTCTCGGCGAGCGCGAGCGCGCGTTCCTCGTCGGCGGGACGACGCATCGCGAGATGCGCCAGCTCGAGGACGAGGTCGCTTTGCAACCGCTGCGCGCGATCGGACCAGAACAACATGTCGTTCAACGTGAGGCCGGCCTGGAGGCCGGCGTCGAGCGCGCGCTGCCGTTCGAACGTGGATTCCGCGAGGTCGAGATCGTCGCAGCGCACCGCCAACACCGCGGCGAGATGGACGCTGTCCCGAAGTTCGGGGAGCAGGCCCGCGTCGGCGATGCGTTCGAGTTCCGCCTGGTGGCGCGCGAGCACGCGCAGCGCGAGCCGGGGATCACCGGCGACCGCGAGGTTCGTCGCGCGCCGCCGCAAACACCGAGCTGCCGAGCGCGCCTCGCCGAGTGCGCGGAACACCGCCTCCGCGGCACGGAAATCGCCATCGGCGGCGTGGACCGCGCGCAGCCTCGTGCGCACGTTGCCGCGCCATTCCAGGCGGATCGCGCGCTGCAACGAGGTAGCCCCTTCGAGCGACGCTCCGTACAGCGCTTCCGCCGCCGACAGCGCGGCGCGCTGTCGCTCTGCGTCCTGCTGCGGTCGTGAGCGCTGGAACTCCGCACGAGCGAACGCGACCTCGCCCGCGAACGTCGCGTCGACCGGGAGCGCCGCGAGCGCTGCATCGAGTTCCGCCGCGACGTCGAACCGGCCGCGCCATACCGCCGCGCGCAGACGCAAGCCGAGGAGTCGCCGCGCGAGCGGATCCGCCGCGTCGAACTCCATGTGCTCGAGCGTGGAGAGATCGGATTGCGCCGCGTCGAGATCGCCGCGATCGAGCGCCGCCGCCACGCGGTCGAGGACCGCCCCCGCCTCGGGCGGGCGCGGTTCGGCGCGGATCGCGCCTGCGATCAGCCACACGGCGAAGATCACGCGAGCGAACGTGCCCATGGAAGTCCCGCATGCGCGCGGAACCAGCGCGAGGACGCGCCGGTCTGGTGAGGCCGAGCACATGAATCCATCGGGTGGATTCATGTTGTCTCAACCTTCGCGCAGCATCTGCTCGAGTCGGCTCAGACCGAGTTTCACGTTGTCCAGCGGCGGACCGAACGAGAAGCGCATCCACGATGCATCGGGCGAAGCTCCTCGTCGATATCCGCCGGGATTCACGTCGAAGAACCGACCGGGGACCGTCATGACCTTGCGCTCGAGCGCGCGACGGAAGAACACGTCGGGATCGTCGAATGGCGCGGGCAGCCGTTCCAGCGAGCCCCAGCAATAGAAGGTGCCGAGCGGTTCGTGGGCGAAGCGGACGCCGAGACGCTTCAGAGCATCGAGCATGACGTTGCGTTTCTGCGCGAAGACCTTGCGCACGGCTTTGGTCTCCTGATCCGCACGCTTCGGTTCCAGTGCGAGCAGCGCGGCACGCTGCGCGATGCGGGACGGCCCGCCGTCGATCGCGGACGCGGTGCGCGCCATGCTCTGCACCATCGCGCTCGGACCGACCGCCCAGCCGACGCGCCAGCCGGGATAACGAAAGCTCTTCGTCAGTCCGTCGATCAACACCACCGGATCGCGCTCGACGTCGTCGACGGCTTGGGCGCCCGACACCGGACCCGCGCCCGGCTTGCCATCGGCCGTATAGATGTAGTGGTTGTAGAACTCGTCGAGCAACAACGTCACGCGCCGCTTGCGCGCGATGCGCACGAGCCCGTCCAACGCGTCGTCGGAGAGCAGGGCTCCCGTCGGATTGGTCGGATTCGACAGCAGGAACGCGGACAGGCCGAGGTCTTTCACCGCGCGTTCGAAGCGAGCAGGCGGCACGGTGAACCCGTCCTCGGGGCGAGCACGCACCGGTACGGCGGACAGCCGCGCGAGGTGCGTCGTCAGCATGTCCTCGTACGCCGTGTAGTCGGGAACCTGGTACCCGACCACGCACGACGACAGCGCGGCCATCGCGCGCGTGAGGCCGAGCCGGCCGCCTTGCACGATCGCGACGTTCTGCGGCCCGTACTGGCTGCGCTTGCCCTTGCGGAACAGCCGGTTGTAGTGCGCGGCGACGCGCTCGCGCAATTCCGGGATGCCTTCGAGGGGACCGTAGGCGTGGTCGCTCGGATCGATGTCGACCGACTCGATGCGCGGTGGCGCGCCCGTCATCGGGCCGCATTCGGGCTGACCTTGCCCGAGGTTGCACCAATCCGGATGACCATTGCGGAAGCCGAGCTTCATCGCCTCGGCGACCACCCAGATCACGCCCATGTAGGGCACGTCGCGGAATGCGCCACGGTCGTCGTCGGTCGTCGTCATGGATTCCTCGAAGGGGCGAGCGGAGCGATGCGTGCGGCAGGATGCGGCGTCGGCGCCGCCGCCGGCCGCTCATCGCGCGCCGTGGACGTCAAGGCAGGCGCGGGAGTCTACGGGCGGGTCGCCGTCGGTCCACCGGGTAGCGCGGCGGAGGGCGAACCGAGGCGTGGGACGCGGAGGACCGGGAACTCTTCGCCTTCGCGCAGCCAGGGACCGAACGAGTTCCACGTCACGAGCCCGTCCTCGCATTGCGGCTCGAGCAGGATCACGCACAGCGTGCCGAGCCGTTGCGCCAGATCGACGCGGATCCAACCCGCGGGAATGGTCCGTGTCGCCGCGATGGTCTCGGTGTCGACCGAGACCTCGTGATGACCTTCGAACGGACGGCTCGCGGTCGTGACCTTCTTCACGATCTGGATCTCGACTGGCGTTTCGAGAGGCTGCTCCAAGCGCTCGAGGACCACGCCGTGCTCGCGCAGTTTCGCGATCACGGTCTCGCACTTCGGATCGATCAAGTACGCGCGCGGTCGTTCGACCGTCAGCGTGCCTTCGAAGTGGTCGTAGTGCAGGACCTCGACGTCGTGCGGTGTCGTCGTCGGATGCGTCTTGCCGTGTTCATCGGTCGTTTCGACGACGCCGAGGATCGTCACCGGCGCAGGGGCCGCCGCCATGCGCGTGCGGATCGGCACCGGATCGGATCCGTGCCGGGTCGCCTTCGCGATCGTCTCGGCTTCCGCGCGCGCGAGCGTGTCGTCGAGCGTCGCCCGCCAGTCGCAGGCCAAGTCCACGCACTCGCGCACGAACTCGAGCGTGACGTCGACGCGCGTCGCGAATTCCGCGTAGGCGTAGGCTTCCGACAGGATGCACGCGCGTTGACGCAGCCCGCGGTACGGGTCTCCGAAGCGGGGCTGCGACGAGTAGGTTTCCCACGCCACGCGCTTCGCGTCGAAATTGCCGTAGAAGAACGTCCGATAGCCGGTCCGCTCGAACAGGCGCCGCGTGATCTCCGGCAGCATTCGCCCGCGCACGAGTTCTTCGAGCGGGCGTTCGGTCGCGGGGTGCAGCGGACCGTCGTACGTGAGTTCGTAGCGGTGGAAGCTGCCGTTCGTCGTGTGCGTGTCGATCGTCAACGCGGGATTCCAGCGGTCGTACAGCGCGGCCAACGCGCGCGATTCCGGCGCTTCGAGCTTCACGTAGTCGCGATTGAGATCGAGACGCTGCGCGTTCGCTCGCTGTCCCATGCCGCGGATCGGCCCGATCTGTCCCGGGCGATTGCCGACGTCGATGCGCTCGTTGCCGTCGGCGTTGTAGATCGGCGCGATCAGCAGCACGCATTGGTCGAGGATCGCGCGGTTGTCGCGATGGCGTGGGTTCAACAGCAGATCGCGCGCGAACATCAGCAGCGCTTCCTTGCCGCAGACTTCGCCCGCATGGATGTTGCCGAGCAACAGGATCACGAGCTTGTCCGCGTCGCGCGCCGCTTCGGGCGTCGCGCACGGCGGTTCCCCGATCACGAGCAACGGCAGCGGGCGGCCTTCGACGCTGACTCCGAAGTCCTCGCGGCGCGCGCGCGTGCGGTCGGTCGCGACCAAGCGATCGACCAACTCCACGACGTCGGCGTACAGCGCCGTCGCTTCGAAGTTCGTGCGTTCCGCGACGGTCCGTAGTTCGGGCGGCACTTCGACGCGCGGCGTCGAACACGCCGAGAGTGCACACGTGAGACCACCGACGACGAATCCGAGCCAACGCATGCGGCGCTCCGAGCGGTGAATCGACGAACGAGGGGAACGGGGGACGTTCGCGCCGACGCGTGTTGCGGGCGGTGACGGTGCGGACGTCGTTTCGGAACCGGCCCGCTATCATCCGGCCCGGATGCGCGGCTGCAAGCGTCGCGCGGATGCGTTCGCTCGGTCCCGGCGTGGCGGTGTCGTTCGATGTACGTGCAGTTCCTCGGCATCGTCGTCGGAATCGGGACGGGCATCTGGCTCGCGCTCGCGCTGTTGCTGTGGCTCGTGCTGCGTCTCGCGCACAAGAAGCCGCGGCGCTTCTGGTGGCCCGTGTTGGGCCTCGCGCTGGTGTTCATTCCGCTGCACGTGTTCGTGACCGCGCCCAACGCCGCCGCGTGGTTCGCGGTGCGGATGGCGCGAACGCGGGGCGACGAGATCTTCTACACCGGGCCCAAGATCGCCGCGGACGGTCATTGGATCCTGCAGGAGCGTCGCAACTGGCGCGACGTGCCCGCCGACGCCGAGACCTCGCCGCGCGATCCGACCGAACCGCGTTCGCCGTACGAAGTGAACTTCGAGGCACGGGACGGCGTCGGCCTCCGAGGCTTCTTGGTGCTGCCCGCGCAGGCGCCGCCTCGGTTCGTCGCCGTGCTCGCGCATGGCTTGTGGCGCGGGGCGCTGGAGATCGAAACGGTCGGGGCGATGTTCCGCGAGCTCGGCGGCGCGGTCCTGCTGCTCGAAATGCGCAACCACGGCCGCAGTGAGCACGCGACGTTCACGTTCGGCGACCACGAGTCGTTCGACGTCGTCGCCGCGGTGTCGTTCGTGCGGGAGCGAGAGGACCTGCGCGATCTGCCGCTCGTGCTGTTCGGAGTTTCCCTGGGTTCGGCGGCCACGGCCCTCGCCGCGCCGCACGTCGATCGCTTGGCGGGGCTCGTCCTCGACGCGCCGATCGACTCGGTGGGCGCCGTCGCCGATCGCATGGTGAACGGCCGCCGCCGCTTCGTTCCGAGCTGGGCGTGGTCGGACCTGAAGCGCGCGCTCAGCCGGTGGTCGGAGACGTCGATCGACGACGTCGCGCCGAAGGTCGCTCTACGAGCGCTGGCGCCGGAGGTGCATGTGCTCGTGATCGGCGGAGCCGAAGACGCGCGCTGTCCGCCGGAAGCGGCAGAGGCGGTGTTCGACGCGATTCCGACGCCCGCGACGAACAAGACGCTGTGGATCGAGCCCGACGCGGATCACGGCAAGGTGTGGCAGGTCGCGCCGGACAAGTACCGCGAACACCTGCGCGCGTTCATCGACGCGGTGTTGGCGGGTGCGCGACGACCTTGAGCGCGGGCCGCGAGCGCACTCGGATCCCCGCGCGACGTCTCTTCCCGCTCCGTCAGCCGTAGCGAACGAGTGTTTCCTCGAGTCGCGTCTCGACGGCGCGCGCCGCGCTGGTCAACAGCGCGGCATCGAGTCCGAGGCGGGCACAGGCCTCGCCGTCGAGCTCCGGGATCGTCGCTTGGTCCGTGGGACCGACGGTGCTGTGGTTCGAGAGGTTGCTCGCGACGTGCACCAGATCCGCGACCGCGAACACCTTGTCGTCGTGCGTCGCGCCGGCCGCGGCTTCCTGTTCGCGCGATCGACTCGGGTTCTCGTGGAAGCGGATGCCGATGACGATCGAGTCCGGCAGGCCCCAGCGTTGCGCGATCGTGCCACCGAGCGCTCCGTGACCGATGCCGAGGACCGCGGCTTCGGCCGCTTCGAAATCGAGTCCGGCTTCGGCGCGTGCCCGGTGCACCGATGCGGCCGTGTCGCGGTCGAGGAACCGATTCAGCACGAGCTTGCCGATGTCATGCAGCAGCGCGGCGGTGAAGGCCTCCGGCGGCAGCGAGACCTTGCGCACGAGCGGCTTCAGTACCTCGGCCGCGAGCGCCGCGGCCACCGAGTGCCGCCACAGTTCGCCTTCGCCGAGGCCGTAACCGGGCAGCGCTCCGCCTGCGGTGTTCTTCACCGAACTCGCCATCGCGAACGACAGCACGAGTCCCGATCCGAGCCTGACCACCGCATCCTTGACCGTGCCGATCTGCGAGCGCGACGCGGACAGCGCCGAGTTCGCCGCCTTCAGCATCCGCGCCGTCAACGCTTGGTCGAGCTGGACCACCTCGACGACTTCGCGCAGGTCGACGTCTTCCTTCGACACGATGGCCGTCAGGCGCGCGACGCTGGCCGGCAGCGGCTTCAGGGTTTGGGCGGAGGCGAGCACCGCGTCGAGGTCGAGCATGCGGCGGTTCCGTGGGCGGGTGGGAGGGGAGTGGCCGCGAGCGGGCGCACGCGGCGCGATCCCAGGGATCGCTTCCTGGATCGGCATTCGCCGAGGCGCACGTGCAGGCAAAAAGTGCCAACCGACGTCGCGCGCCGCGCCGTGCCGCACCGCATCCGGAGGCGACGCCTCGCTGCCAACCGCGGTCTCGACCGCTCGCTCGTGACTCGGCCGATCACGGCTCGGGCGTCTTTGCGAACGGGTCGAGCGCGAGGTGCGTGAGGTCGACGGTGCATGCGCGCGCCTGCCGCAGCCGGTCGAGGTACGTGGCGCGCGCGATCGCGAACGCACCCATGCTGGCGAGATGCTCGGTGACGTATTGGACGTCGAACAGCCGGATGCCGGCGCGAAACAGGCTGCGCACCGCCACGACCAACGCCACCTTCGACGCATCGGTGGCGCGATGGAACATGCTCTCCGCCGCGAACGCGGCTCCGCGTTGGACGCCGTACAGTCCGCCTGCCAATGCCGTGCCGCTCCACACTTCGATGCTGAACGCGTGTCCGAGGCGATGCAGCTCGACGTAGGCGGCCCGGATTCCCGGCAGGATCCACGGGTCCGGGCGCCCCTCGGCACAGCCATCGATGACCGCCGGGAACGAGGTGTTCCAAGTCCAGCGGAACGTCGATCCGCGCAACGTCCGCGCCAGGCGGCGGGACACATGCAGGCTCGCGGGGGTCACGATCGCGCGCGGATGCGGGGACCACCACAGGGGCGGCGAGTCCTCGCCGAAACACGGGAAGATGCCGTGGTCGTAGGCATCCAGTAGGCGCGATACCGACAGATCCCCGCCGTACGCGACCAATCCGTCGGCCTCGGCATGGCGCGGGTCCGGGAATCCAGGCGCTCCACCGGCCGGCAAGAACCACGGCAGTGGTTTCATGCAATCCCCTCGAAGCTTGACCGGGCGCGGTTCGCGCAGTCGACTGTCGGCCGGGTGGGTGAAGCGTGCGGAGCCCGAGTCGGGCTCCGTCGTCGTGAAAGCGAGACCTTCGTGCGTCGAATCATGGCGTGGAGCGCCGGAATCGTCATCGGCTTGTGCGGGCAGGCGTCCCGCGCGGTCGCCGCCGAGTTCACGGCCGGCAATCTGTTCTACACCGCGACTTCGGCCGATCTCGTCGTCGAGGTGGCGTCGAACGGCACCGCGGTGAAGAGTTACGGACCTTTCGCCAACTTCGATCAGCCTGCTGACGTCGCGTTCGGCCCGGACGGACTCATGTACGTCGCGGTGCGGGGTTCGAACCGTGTGACGAAGATCGACGCGGGCGGCGCGGTCGTCGGTGCGGTTGGCACGACCTCGGGTTTGACGAATCCGGTCGCGGTCGCGTTCACGGCCGACGGTCACCTGCTGGTCGCTTCCGAGAATCAAAACCTCGTCTACGAATACGATCGCAACGGCACGTTCCTGCGTTCCTTCGGCGCCGGCAGCGGACTCACGGTCCCGCGCGGGATCGCGGGGACGCCCGGGGGGCACGTCTTCGTGTCGTCGGCGGGCACCAACCGCGTGCTCGAGTTCGACTCTTCGGGCGCCTTGCTGCGCGAGCTCGGAGCGGGCTCGACGTTGGTCGCGCCCGCGCGCGTCGAGCTCGGCGCCGACGGCCGCCTGTGGGTCGCATCGCAGAGCTCGAGCGAAGTTCTGGCGTTCGATGCCGCGGGCGACGTCGTCGCGACCTTGGGCAGCGGTTCTCCGCTCGCTTCGCCGGTGCGCAGCGCGCGCGGCGCGGATGGTCGCCTCTACGTCACCGACGCGGCGGCGGCGCGCATCGTCGTATTCGATGCGCTCGGCGCGCCGTTCTCGACGATCACCGGCCTGACGCAGGCGCCGTCCGGCCTCGCGATCGCGCCGCAGCGCTTCAGCGTGACGATCAAGGGCAAAGCCGATCGCATCGGGCTGTCGACGGTCAACGTCAAGGAGACCGCGACGCTGTCCGTGCTGCCGGGCTCCGGGTTCGTCCAGATCGACCTGATCGACGACACGGGCACGGCGCTCGATCTCGCGACGCTGTTCGCGACGCGCACGTGGTCGGGGACGGGATTCGAACTCGCGCCGTCGCCGAAGCTGCGCACGCTGCAGTCGTTCGGCGTCGGTCCCGAAGCGCAGCAGACCGGCATCGCGACGTTCGCGCTGAAGCTGAAAGGCAAGACCGCGAGCACGGGCGCCTTCCGCGCCACGGGAGTGGCGGGCAGCTTCGCGTTCGCACGCGAAGGCCGCGCGTTCATCGGCGCCATCAAGTCGAAGAAGGCGCTCAACTGACGGACAGAGTGCTCGCCGCGGGTCACGCTCCCGACGGCGAGTGCAGGGCCGCGGCGAGCGCGAAGGCTCGCGGGAACAGCACGTTGTTCTCTTCGTGCATGTGTTCGAGCAGATCGGCTTCCATCGCGCGCAGCCCATCGACCCAGGCCCGCCAGGTCGCGCAGGCGTCGCTCGGCGCGCGGTAGCCGTTCGTCCCGCGGCGGAAGCGGTGGATCGCGTCGCCGGCGCGTTCGTGCTCGTAGCGCATCGCGGCGATCGGCCCGTCGATGCCGCAGTGGTGGATCCGACCGCCGCCGCGCGCGAGTCCCGCGATGGTCGGGAACAACACGATCTCCTCCTTCTGCATGTGCAGTTCGAGTTCGATCGCGAACTCCCGGAACTCGTTCTTCAGTTCGATGGTCTCCGGATGGCGCGCGCCGTGCGCGGCGGCGACCTTGTCCGCGAGCGCCGCGAGGCGCGGGAGTTCGCGACGCAGATAGGCGTGATGCTGATCCAACACGTGCGTCAGCAGAGCCTCCGTCGTCGCGCGCGCGGCGTCGAACGTCGCGGGGACGGGGGTGTCGGCGTCGAGACGGCGCAACGCATCGAGAACGACCGAAGGGTCGAGTTTCGCCTCGGCACAGGCCTCGGCCAGCGTCCGCCCACCGCCGCAACAGGCGTCGAGTCCGAACTCCATGAGGACGTGGAGTCGGTCGGAGCGCTCGAGGGCGAGGTCGCGCAGCGTGCGCGAGACCGAAGTCGAAGGAAGGTCACGATCCATGGTTGCCTCCGCGGATGAATGAGCTTCGGCTCGTTGTGTCCCGAAGGTATTCGTAAATCACGGATTTCGAATACATCTTTGCGTGCGGCATGCGGCCGCGCGTGGCGGCCTGTCGCGGAGCACGGGCCCGGCGTTGAGGCCGGGGCCGGTCGGGGCAAGAATGGAGGATCCATGGACGACACGGACGATCCCCTCCTCGCGGCGCTCGAGCGCCATTTCGGTCACACGGCGTTCGTCGGTTGCCAACGCGCCGTCGTCGAACACGTGCTGGCCGGAAGGGATGCGGTCGTGCTGATGCCGACCGGTTCGGGGAAGTCGATCTGCTACCAACTGCCCGCGATGCTGCAAGCCGGCGTGACGGTGGTGTTGTCGCCGCTGATCGCGTTGATGCAGGATCAGGTCGAGAAGCTCACTCGGCGCGGCTTGCCGGCGACGTTCATCAATTCCGCGCTGTCGCGAGACGAGCGCGAACGACGCGTCGCGGCGCTCGCGCGCGGGGACTTCAAGCTCGTCTACGTGACTCCCGAGCGCTTCCGCAGTGACGCCTTCAGAGCGGCGCTGCTGCCGCAGCGCATCGCGTTGTTGGCGGTCGACGAGGCGCATTGCGTGTCGGCGTGGGGGCACGATTTCCGGCCGGAGTACGGCAAGGTCGGCGAGATCCGGGCCGCACTGGGCGATCCGCCGACGCTCGCACTGACCGCGACCGCGACGCCGCGCACGCAGGAGTCGATCAAGGACACGCTGCGCATCCCGCAGGCACGGACGTTCTCGCTCGGCATCGAGCGCGCGAATCTCCGCGTGTTCGTGCGCGAGATCCACGGCGCCGACGAACGCGTCGCGCGCATCGCGGAGATCGCCACCACGCTGCGCGGTCCAGGCATCGTCTACATGGCGCTGATCCAAGAGCTGCAGCGCACCCAGGAGCGACTGCACGCGCTCGGCATCGAGGCGGACGTCTACCACGGCGACTTGTCGGCGTCGGAGCGACGGCGGGTGCTGCGGCGCTTCCTCGACGCTCGCGATGGTTTGCTGCTCGCGACCAACGCATTCGGGCTGGGTGTCGACAAGCCCGACATCCGCTACATCGTCCACGGTCAGGTGCCGGGCAGCGTCGAGGCGTACACGCAGGAGATCGGTCGCGCTGGCCGCGACGGCGCGCTCAGCGCATGCGAGCTGCTGTACGACGTCGAGGACGTCGCCGTGCAGCAGCGCTTCGTCGAATGGGCGAACCCCGACGCGGAGTTCCTCCGCCGTGTGGTGGCGCAGTTGCTGGCGTGGGGCGACACGCTGCATGCGCGCGAGGCCGACGATCTGCGCGACGCGTTGCTGGTCAAGGCCCGCGGTGATGGTCGGGTCGAGACCGCCATCGCGTTGCTGCGCGCGGAGCGCATCGTCGACGGGACGTTCGAAGACCATTCACTGCGCGTGGTGCGGCCGCTGGCACCCGGGGAAGAAACCCGGATCGTCCCCGCGGGCAAGCGCGAGCGTGACCTGTCGCGACTGCTCGACGTCGTGCGCTTCGTGCGCGATGCCGGTTGTCGCAAGCGCGCGATCCACGCGTATTTCGGATTCGAGTCCGCGCCGGACTGGCGCTGCGACGCGTGCGATCTGTGCTGCGGAGCGGAGGCTTTCGCGGCAGGCATGGAGCGGCGTGGTGCGCACCAGTGCGGCGCGACCACGTTGCCCGCCGTCCCCGGAGCGGGTGCGGCACCGCCTGCCGCGCCGGTCGCGGTCGGGGATTGGTTGCGGATCGACGATCGGCACACGGTGGTCGTGACCAAGGTGGACACCGACGCGCGTGGCGTCCGGATCGAAGCGCAGAGCGCCGGCGATTTTCGCTTTCGCCGCTATGACCTGACTCGCGTGCGGTGGCAGTTCGTGCCGCGCGACGCCCCCTGAACCCGGCGTCGACTCGCGCCCTGCTTGGGCCTGTTCGACTCGACCGGCGGTGACACCAGCAGGCCGTATCACTGACGGAACTGCGTTCCACGCCGCAACTTCGGCCGCTCGAAGCGTGTCATCCGGAAAGATCCCGCAGAAACTTGGCGGACGGCTTCCGGAACTACCGTTTCAGCCGGTGCGGATTCGAATCGAGTGCTCTGAACCCGTCCAGCAGCGGGTGCCCAGCGGGAGCCCAATGGGAACCCACCGGGTGCTCAACGGGTTTGTAGTGGAACTCCGGGAATCGATGCTGTGTGGGGGGTATGGAGAGTCCGGGGGGACTCTCGAGGCGTCGGGTTCGGAGCACTCCCCTTTCGGTCCGCACGAGGAACTCCGGGGCGTGACTTCGGTCGCGCAAGAGCAGTGGGATTTGAGTTTTCCAGCCGAGCGGGCGCACGTCCGCTCGGCTGGTTTTTTCGTTTCGCGCAATTCCCAGCGTGTCGCGCGCCGGTGGTTCGCGCGATCAGGTCTTGTAGGCCGAGTCCGCCGGACGCACGGCGCGGGCGAAGTGCAGCGGTCGGCGCAATCCGCCCGGACCCGGAGCGGGCCGCGCTTTCGCCAACCACTCGCGGTAGATCTGCATCGACTTCGATGGATCGACTTCGATGTCGCCGTAGCGGTCGCCGGGCTTCGCCTTCTCGACCGTGACCTTCTGATGCCAGCAGTGCATGCCGGACACGGGATCGGGTTGCACCGGGAACGTCGCGTTCTGGTGCACGCCACCATCGGTCCACCAGACGCGCTTGCTGTCGGGGTCCTTCGAATCGAACGGGCCGACGTCCGCCAGGCGCGTGAACTTGACGACGCCGTTGCCGGTCTGTTCGCGCTTCACGAGCGCGGATGCCCAACGATCCGTGCCGACTTCGTCGAACAGACGCCAGCGCCCCAAGTGGTGCGAGCACGCGACCACACCCGGCCGAATCCCCTCCGTCACCCACGCCTTGTTCACGAAGTAGCCGATACGCGTCGTCACGCGCACGAGATCGCCGGTCTTCACGCCGACCCGCTCGGCGTCCTTGCGATGGATCCACACCGGATTCGTGTTCGAGAGTTCGACGAGCCACTTCGCATTCGCCGAGCGGGTGTGGATCAGCGTCGGCAATCGAAACGTCGGCACCAGCGCGAACTCACCGGCTCCTGAGTTCAAGTGGGCGCGATGCACGTGACTGCGGAGGTAGGTCGGCGTCGCGTATTCGGGCCAGCCCCAATCCGCGAGCGTCGGTGAGAACACTTCGAGGCGTCGCGACGGCGTGTTGAAGCCGGCCACGGGCTTCCCGTCGAGCAACACGCCGACGGTCTTGCCGCCCTTCGTCACGTCGCCGGTTTCGGTCGACACGTCGCATCCATCCAGCGCGATCGGCTTCTCGTGGGCGTTCCACGTGTCGCGCTCGATCTCGAACGCGCCGTAGCGGCGCATGTATTCGAGCGGCGTCAGGCCGACCTTCTGCGCGGCCGCCGGCAGGCCCGGCACCGAGTTCTCGAACATCCAGCGGTAGTACTCGTGGATCGTGATCTTCTCGTTCTTGCGATACGGCGATTCGAAGTACTTGCGGATGCCGAGCGAGCCGTCGGGGTCGATCGCCCACGACAACTCGATCCAGAACTCGTCCTCTTCCCAGACCTCACCGGGGTTCGTTTCACGCGTCGTGTCGACGCGCTTGCCCTGACGTTCGAGGTAGGCGCGCACGACCGGCTGGCGGAAGCTGATCCACTTGCTCGAGTGGGTTTCCTGACTCATCACGTCGTGGCGCTCGGGCCCGAGCCCCATCGGCAGCACGTAGTCGGCGTATTGCGCGGTCTCGCTCCACACCGGCGTCAACGCGGCGTGCAGCTCGATCAACGACTCGTCCTTCAGCACCTGTTCCCACAACATGCCGTCGGGGTTCGTCCAGACCGGGTTGTAGACCCGCGTGAAGTACGCGGCGAGCTTGCCGCGACCTTCGAGCAAGAAGTGGGGCAGCAGGTACGACAGCTCGTGATGCGAGAGTGGCCACTCCTTCGGATAGAGCAGTTCGCTCCACACTTGCTGCGGCGATGGCTTCAGGAACGGCGCCGCGACGAACTTGTCCGACGTGTTGCAGTTCGTGCCGCCCTTGGCGTTGATCGCTCCGACCAACGTCGACACGAATGCCAGGCAGCGCGCGACCGCCCAGCCACCTTCGTTGCCGGACGCGGCGTTGCGCCAAACGTGCGATGCGAACGCCGACCCCGCGGCGCCGATCTCGCGCGCCACCGCGAGGATCGTGCCGCGCGGCACGCCGCATTCGGATTCCGCGGCATCGGGCGTGTACACGGCGTACTCCGCCTTCAGCGCATCGATGAACGCGTCGAACGTCGGCGCCTTGTCCGGGGCTTTGGCCGCGAGGTACGCGCGCCAGTTCGTCCACTGCCGCAGGTAGTCGCGGTCGATGCGATCTTCCGCGAGCAGCACGTGCGCGAACGACAGCAACAGGAACGCCTCGGTGCCCGGATGGGGCGCGAGCCAATAGTCGCCGACCGACGCCGTGTTCGACAGACGCACGTCGATCACCGCGATCTTCGCACCCTTCATCTTGCCGTCGATGATGCGCTGCGCGTGCGGGTTGAAGTAGTGGCCGGTCTCGAGGTGGCTCGAGAGCAGCAACATGAACTTCGCGTTCTCGTGATCCGGCGACGGACGGTCGGCGCCCATCGTGGTCGCGTACCCGAGGCGCGCCGCGGCCGAACACACGTTCGTGTGGGAGTTGTGGCCGTCGACGCCCCAGCTTTGCAGCACGCGGTCCATGTAGCCGTCGTGCCCAGGGCGACCGACGTGATACATGACCTCGGTCTTGCGTCCGGCGGTCAATGCGTTGCGGATCTTCGTCGAGAAGACCTCGATCACTTCCTGCCACGAGCACGGCTCGAACTTGCCGCTGCCGCGCGGTCCGACGCGCTTCAGCGGGAACAGGATGCGCTCGGGATCCTGGATCTGGTTCAGCGTCGCCGGACCCTTCGCGCAGTTGCGGCCGCGTGATCCCGGATGGTGCGGATTGCCTTCGAGTTTGCGGATCGACAGGTCTTCCTTGTCGACGTACGCCATCAACCCACAGGCGGCTTCGCAGTTGAAGCACGTCGTCGGCACCAGCGCGTAATGGCGTTCGACCTTCTTCGGCCACGCCTTCGGGTCGTACTCGACCCAGTCGTCCCAGCGATCCTGCGGCGGGAACGACTCGAGCGGGGTCACGGTGATCGGTGCGGGTTCTTCCATCGAGGACTCTCGTTGCGATGCGGGCGAACGGAAAGACCGGCGACCACGGAACCGTGCCGGCGGGATGGAGACGTCACGACAACGGGGGTAATTGGCCCGCGCGCACGAATGCGTGCTCGTGGAACAACAGGCCGAGGAACGCGAGCACGAACGCGATCGGCGGCACGAAGTGCGCGCCGAGTTGAGCGGCGAACACCAGTGCCAACCCGACCGCGAATGCCGGCAGTGACCACAGGCGGACTCGACCGAGGAAGCCCGCCGCTTGTCGCGCGTTCGCCGAACGATGGGGCAGCTTCCACTCGAGCAGGGCGACCATCGTGTGGACGAAGAAGCCACACCAGCCGACCCAAGCCAGCGTCGACAGCGTGCCCGCGAACGGCACGAACGCGAGGGCGCCGAGGAAGATGGCCTGACCGAGCAATTGCGGCAACAGCAGCGAGCCTTGCCACAGATCGCGGCCTTCGCACTGCTTGAACAAGAACGCCGTGTACGCGGCCGCTAGCGCGGCGAACGGCAGGTTCACCCAGCGCAGCGTGTCCGCGAGTTGGTCCTGTCCGAGCCAGCGCAAACCGAGGATCGCGGTCGTCAGCGTCGAGAACCCGATCAGGATCCATGCGCCGCGGACCAACCAGCTCTTCGTGTTCGGGCGCGTCAGCAGCGTCAAGAACTTCAGCGGGCGCGTCAGGTCCTCGACCAGCAAGAACGTCGTGATCCCCGTGAACGCGAGCGCGAGCAATTCCGGCAGGTACGCCTGCGCGAAGCCCCCGACGCCGAGCGCCGCGAGGAACGGCGCGAGCAGCGCGGCTCCTGCGGCGACGCCTTTCGTCACCAGGTACAGCGCGACCGCGAAGCCCCATTCGACGCGGTGGCCCGCGTCGAGCACGACGCGCGTGTGGTTCTTCGGCGCGACGTCATCGCGCGTCGGCCACGCCTCGGGCTTGTGCGGCGGACGGTCGGACCACAGGTACATCGACGGGCGCTCGGCGACTCCGGGTCGCAGGATGTCGGGGTCGTGTCCGAGGTAGTGGACGTTCGGCCCGGTGTTCTGTTCGGGGCGACGCACCTCGGTCGCGAACTCCTTCGTCATGCGAGCGATCTTCGACCCTGGATCGTGCAGGTCCCCCGGCACGATCGCTTGTTCGGGGCAGACGACGACGCACGCCGGTTCGAGACCGACCTCGATGCGATGCGCGCAGTAGTGGCACTTCTCGACGTTGCCCGAGTCCTCGTTGAGATGGATCGCGTCGTAGGGACAGGCCTGCATGCAGGCGCGGCAACCGATGCACGCGTCCTTGTCGATGTCGACGATGCCGTCCTTGCGCTTGTCGAGAGCCGTGACCGGGCAGATCGTCACGCACGGCGCGTTCGTGCAGTGGTTGCAGCGCAACACCCCGAAGCTGCGTTTCACTTCGGGGAACTTGCCCGATTCGACGTACTTGACCCACGTGCGGAAGTTGCCGACGGGGACTTCGTTCTCGGACTTGCAGGCCACGGTGCAGGCGTGGCAGCCGATGCACCGCCGATGATCGATCAGGAAACCGTATTGCATCGAGGATCCCGCCGGAGTGAGGGCGGGACTTTAGCAGACCTTCTCGACGTGCCGTTCGCCAGCGGACGAAGAAGTCCGACGGCATGCGCCCGACGCGGACGGCCGCGGTGATCGACGTCGCGGCGTGCTGCGCGGGCCGGCTGCGATCCCTCGCGAAAGGTCGGTGCTGCCCGCTGGATTCACGTCGGCGAACTCGCGAGACTTCGGGCCATGCCCGCCTTCCATGCCCCCGTGCTCGCGAACCGTGAACTCCCGCCGGATGCCGCCGTACTGACGGTTGCGGTGCCCGCGCACCTGACGGTCGAGCCGTTCCAGTTCGCGATGCTGTCGATTCCGGCCGACGCGAACTTCCCGTTCCTGCCGCGGCCGTTCTCGATCTACGACGCGCGGCCGGGCGAATGGGACTTCCTGGTCAAGCGCGTGGGCCGCGGTACCGGAGGCCTTGCCGACGCGCGTCCCGGGCAATCGGTCTACGTCGCGGGCCCGGTCGGAAACGGCATCACCGCGTTGCCGCGCGACCGCCGTCCGATCGGCGTCGCGGGTGGCGTCGGGATCGCGCCGTTCCTCGCGCTGTATCGCGAGTGGATGGCGGGGCGAGTCGATCTCGGCGCGCAACGACCGCTGTTGCTGTTCGGTGGTCGAACGCGCGACATGCTCTACGACCTCGAACGCTTCACCGCTCTGCCGATCGAGGTGCGTTGCTCGACCGACGATGGCAGCTTCGGAGTGCAGGGCCGCGTCACGGCGCTGCTCGAACGAGCGCTCGCCGAGGGTCCTGCCGACGTCCTGTGCTGCGGTCCCGATCCGATGATGGAAGCGGTCGCGGCGGTGAGCGCGCGATCGTCCACGCCGTGTCGGCTGTCGCTCGAGACGTTCATGGCGTGCGGCTACGGCGTCTGCAACGCGTGCGCCGTGATGGTCAAGGACGACCGCTATCCGCAGGGCTACCGCTACGACCGCTGCTGCGTCGACGGCCCGGTGTTCGACGCGACGACGCTCGTCCACGCGCATTGAGGTCGACGACGGGCACGCGCGCGTCGTCGCCGCGTTTGGCGCGGCCGGTTCTCGGTGATCGACGGCGAACTTCTTTTTTCTCCGTCCAATCGGGCGCGTCGCGACATGTCCCCAATCGACGGGGCTCCACTCCGAGCCCCGACCCCGCAGGTCACTGCCGCCGTAGGACTTGGTGGCGTGTGCGCCCTACCCCCGAGGTTCTCCATGAAACGTCATGTGCTTTCGCTCCTCGCCGCCGCAGCGATTCCGCTCGCGCCCGCAGCCGATGCGCGCCAGCTGTACTGGGCGACGTACGACTACCCGGTGCCATCGACGATCCCGACCAGCTCGGTGTCGTGGCGCAACGCCGCCGTCGGCGACTTCGACGGTGATCGCCACACCGACTTCGTCTCGCTCGTCATCGATCCGAGCACCGGAAGCGGTGAAGTCCTGTTCGTCCAAGCGCCCGACGTCTACCAGAGCCTGCATGCGGTGGGTTCGCGTACGGCGACCGACCTCCTGACATGGACCGGCGCTGGCACCGACAAGACCGACGCGTTCCTGAGCGTTGGATCCCACGGCGCCTCGCTGTGGACGCTCGACACGAACGATCAGATCGTGCCGACGACGATCGTCGGCAGTCCACTGACGGGAGCGAAGTTCATTCGCGGACCCGTCAGCGGCTCGGCGATTTCGACGCATGCCTTCGTCGTCGTCGGCAGCGACGCACGCACCGTCTACAAGCTCTATCGTTCGGGCGGTGCATGGACGACTTCGGTGATTCGGACCCATGCGTCGGACATCCTCGACGTCGAAGTCCTCGACTGGAACGGAACCGGGGACGCCGACATCGCGTTGATGACCGCCTCGAGCTTGACCGTCATCGACACCAGCAACACCGTATTGTCGACGGCCTCGGCGTCGGGCGTCTGCATCACGACCGTTCGACACAAGGGGCGCACCGGCGATCAACTCGCGTGGGTGACCAACGTCACTGGATCGTCGAATCAGGCGATTCACGTCGTCGGAGACGGCGTGACGGAGACGGGCATCGTCATCGGTCCGTTGGACGTCGCCGCGGTCGCGAGCGGTGACCTGGATGCGGACGGCGATTCCGAGGTCTTGATCTCTCATCGATTCAGCGGCGATCAAGTGATCCTCGTCAACGTGTCGAGTTCGACCTCGAGCTCCGAGAGTTACTCGTGGAGCGCGTACGAGCTCTACACGCTCGCGGGCTACGGGGTGAGTTTCGCATCGAACGCGGCGACTCCCGTGATCGCCGACCTCGACGCCGACACCGACCTCGACGTCGCGATGCTGTGCCAACCGACGACGAAGCTCGAAGTCGCACGCAACCAGCGCATCGACGAGAACGACCTGCGCGTCCTTCCGATCGAGATCGAGAGCGACGACTTGCCGCGCTTGACGGTCTACAACTACACGCAATCCGTTCGCATCCAATTGCCGCTCAAGGCGCCGCAGGTCTCGACATCGCGCGACGTCCTGGAAGTGAAGGCATGGATCAAGGCCGTCGGTGCGAGCGTGTCGCCGGAACTCGTCCACCACGAGACGATTTCGACCGGTGCATCCTGGTCGATCCCCGTGTTGTTCGACGTGCTCGTGGAATCGGATTGGCAGCCGCTCGAGGGTGATCGTCTCTACGTCGAACTGCGCATGGTCGACGTCGACACCAACGGTGAATACGCGTCGACCGGCCCAGTCGCGACGCTGGTCTGTGACGGCTCGGAGGACGGCTTCGAAGCCGATCAGGGCGCGTTCGAGAACCTCTACGGCAGCTCCGGTCCGCCCGTGTTCTCGGCGAGGTTCGTCGTGGATTCGGCGGTCGTGCCGTTCGATAGCGGCGATCCGAATCCGTACACGTCCGTGATGGCCGACTCGTCGATGTACCCAAATGGGTGGGACTCGGACTATCTGTTCCAGCAACTCGACGAGGTCGTCGGCCTCGGCACGAAAAAGGGAGGAGCTGCGAGCGGCGGCACCTCGACGGTGCCGAACGTCGACCCGTTCGATCCGAACGGCCCGCCTCCCCCTCCGCCGCGCCGACCCTGATCGACGATTTGGAGCGCGAGCGGCCTCAATCGTCCGCTCCGCTGACTTGCAGCTGCGCCCAGAAGTACGGATGATCGAAACGACTCTCGGTCGCCAGGTGATCGCGCGCCGCGCGCATCGCCTCGGCGACCGAGGCGCGTTCGCGAAGGGCCGGCGCGATTCCCTCGACGATTCGCAGACTCGACTCGAGATCGGCTGGGCCGACGGCGAGCACGACGGTGCGGGCACCCGCGCAATGCAGAGCGCCGCCGAGCAGGTTCAAGCCGTCGTCGCCGGCGCGACGCGGCCCACGCGCCGCACCGCAGGCGAGCAGCACGACGGTGCGCGCCGGTGAACAGGCCTCGGCGTCGTCAGTCGTGAACGTGGACGCGTCTGGTGAGTCGCCCGCACACGCGAGCACGACCGGGCGGACGCGCCGAAGATCCAGAGTTCCATGCGCGATGACGATCTGCGCGGTCGCGCGCGAGCCGTCGTATGCGCGCAGAGCGACGGCCGTCGCGTCGTCTCCCGCGATCAACGCGGCGTCGAGCTGCTTCGCGATCGCGCCGAGCCGATCGCGGTCGACGTCGAACGGGACCACGCGCGAGTCCTGAGCGCTGAACGGCTTCGCCGGGTCGGTTGCAGCGAACACCAGTCCGCTGCGCGTGCCCTCGTGTCGAGTTCGCGTCGCCACGTAGGCCGCGATCGGGACCGACGCGACGTGGCGAATGGCGTGCGAGCGGCCGAGGGCCCGATCACCGACGATGCATGCTTCGAGCGGGATCGTCCCGATCACGTCCGCGCCGCAGGCCACGACCCGCTTCCACGTCGCCATGCGACGGGCGATGGGTTCGGGGAAGAACGCGTTCCCCAACGCCCGCTGTCGCGACGTCACCGCGCGCGTCGCGGCGGACGACACCGCGCCGTCCGCGGCTCGCGCCGGACGTGACGAGCAGTGCTCGAACAGCGCGGCCGCGGCGTCCGCGAGCTCGGAGCTGTCGGGAATCGGCGCGAGCGCCAGACCCTGCGCGTCGATCGCGAACACGTAACCGTTGCGGCGCGGAGCCGGTAAGAACAGGACGAGGCCTTCGTCCGGGAGGAGGACGCGCGACCGGATGTCGGCGAGCGTTCCGCAGCGTGCACCGACGCGGCGCGCGAAGGTCCCGGCCTCCTGCCCGGTAAGCAGGAGTTCGAGCGCATGCTCGGCTCCGCGCTCCGGATCCTGGCGCAGCGTGGCTTCGATCCACGAGGCGTACGCCGCGCGCACGGTCGGGAAGTAGAGCGGACCGGCTCCGGTGTCGACGGCACCGACTCGGCCGAAGATCGCAATGCGGTCGAGGATCGCGGTCTTCAGTTCAGCGTTGGCCGCGGCCAACGACGCCGCCGTCGTCTCCGTTTCGAGGCGCAGCAATGCTTCGACATGGAAACCGAGCAGCTCGAGCACACGCAATCCGGATCCGGGCATCGAGCTCGACGACATCGACGTCAATCGCGCGAGTTCGTCGTATGCGCCGGCTCCGAGCAGGAGGCTCGCCAGATGGACTCGCGCGCGCGCGCGATTCTCGGCGCTGAGCCCGTCGTCCTCGCTCGCTCGCCGCAAGACCTGGATCGACACCGCCGGTTCCCACGCGCGGGGATCGGATCCGCGGCGCGTCGATGCCAGCGCACGCCGGAACTCGAGCGGTGAAATCGGGTCGCCCGCCGCCTCCGCGCGCTCGATCGCGTCGAACGCGGTCGCCTGATCACCGGCAGCGGTCGCCGCGTCGATCTCCATCAAGCGCAGATTGCAGTGATTCGCCGCAAACCGAATCGGGTCGAGGCCCGTGGCGGCCACGCGGGCCTGCCGCGTCCAGTACCCCATCCGATCGGGTTGCCCGAGATCCTCGGCGAGCTGAACCCGCTCCTCGAACAGACCGAACCACTGCGCCCGTGTCCATGCGTCGTTCTCGGCGCACTCCTCGAGCGGGACGAGCAGCGCTTCGCAGCGCGCGCCGATCGCGTCGAGCCGATCGAGTGCGCCGCACAGGCGCAATGCGCGATGCAACTTCGTCAACGCGAACGGCACGGATTGCGCGCGCCGTGCTTCGAGTTCACGGATTCGATCGTCCAGAATCCGATCGACGTCCGCGGCGCGGCCGGCCCGGATCAGCTCCTCGGCCAGCAGAGCCGCGAAGAACGACGCGCCGTCCGCGTGTCCCGCGCGAAGGACCTCAGTCGTGGTCCGGTCGAGGATCGAAATCAATCGAGCGCTGTCGAGTCGTGTCGGTCCGTCGTCCTGGAACAGCGCGCGCGCCGCGGATCCCAAGCGCTTCGCGTCCGCGAGGTCGATCGCTGCGCCGGAATCGATCCGACCGATGATCGCCTCATAGGTGGCGAGCGGAGGGTCTTCGGCTCCGCTTCGAACCGCGGTGGACGCGATCGTCATCGCGGATCCGACTCGAGAATTCGCGGCAGCGAACGCCGCAATCAGCGCCAGGACGATGCGGACGCCGAGTCGAGAGGTTGTCCCGTCGAATCGAGCCACGTCACACGCCATGTGATCCTCGTCGGCAGGCGCGAGATCTCGGCGGGCGTCAGTCGCAGGCGCTCCGTACTCACGGACCTGCGCAGGACTTCGGCGCCTTCACTGCCGGGCATCGCGGATTCGACGACCAGAACATAGCGGGGGTGCGAGGTCCCGGTGACCTGCCAGCGGAACTCCTCGAACGCGGGCACCTGGCCGATCGGCGACAGCGGCGTGATCGCGCCATGACCGAGTTCGACCTCGGGCCGGGTGAACGTCTCCGTCCGGATCGTGATGAGCCACGTCCCCATCCCGATCAGGAGCAGCGCGGCAGCGAGCCTGGCCACATGGTGCACGTAGGGCCGGCGTCGACGTACGCCGAGTCGAGCACCGAGCTCGTCGAGAACCCGGCGTTCGTACGCCGGAGGCTGACCCTGCTCCGCGTCCCGCAGGATCCGCTCGCGGTCCGATGCCACGCTGCGCAAGAGCTCGCGCATCGGGTCTTCCGTCGAACTCATGTCGACCCCTCGCCCGCCCGGCCGGTGCGGTCGTTCGCGCCGTCATCCGGGTGGTATCCAAATTTCGGTGCGAGTCGACGGCGAAGTCGATGCATCGCCGCACCGTGGCGTGTCTTCAACGTGCTGGCGGGGATGTTCCAACGCCGAGCGATCTCATCGAAGGTCAGCTCGTCGAGGTGTCTCGCCTCGATCAAGGCGCGGTCATCGGGACTCAAGCACGCGAATGCTTCGTGGAACACGGCGATGTCCAACAGGTCGTCGCGCGTCGGTTCGTCCTGCGCCGGTTCGGTGACCGCGTCGAGCGGAGAGGCGGCCCTGCGCCAGTGCTTCCGAACGCGGTTCAAGAACACGTTGCGGCAGAAACAGAACACCCACCGATCGAGTACGCCGCCCGGCGGGAACTGCGGCAGGTGAACGAGGATCTCGGTGATCGCCTGCTGCGCGAGATCTTGCGATTCGTCGGCATCCAGAGGGCGGCCCGAAGCCCGGTTCATCGCGTCGACGATCCGCGTGACGCAGCGCATGCGTTCGACGAAAGCTTCGCAGGCGATCGGTTCCCGAGCGATGACGCGGCGAACGAGGTCGTGGTCCGGAAGCGGCGGGTTCACGGGCTGCGATCGACTCGATTCAAAGAGGAACTTCACGACGGTGGGATCAACGGGGAACCAGTGAGTGAAGGCAGAACCTGGTTCGCGCGCCGACAGGGCGGCACGGCGCGGATCTTGCATCGAGATCCACGCGGTCCCGCGCAATAAATTCGGCTCTCCGCGCGTTTGGCGCGCGGAGAGCCGACGTCCGTTTGCTGGATCGTTCACCACCCGAGAGAGCCCCGGGGGGCCGCGATCAGTCGAACGTACCTTGCATGTTCGACAGATGGTTCTGCAGCGCCGTCGGGCCGAGGAACGGGAAGTACAGGGCCTGTTCGGCCTCGTACACGCCGTTGTTCAGTGCTGGCGACGACTGCACCGCGATGCCGTGGTTCGACCAGTCAAACGGCGAGATATAGAGCCCGGCGGCCAGCGACTGGATCGGCACGAGCGTGCGGGCCGGGAACGGAATCACCCAATCGACGTCGAACCCCGGGACGAAGCCGGTGAGCGTGGCGGCCGGGACCAAAGACCCGGGCCACGTCGCGAACGAAACCGAGGCGGGCGGCGGCGCCGTGGGATTCGGAGCGAACACCGAATGGATGCCGACCTGTGGGTAGATGTAGATGTGGGCTCCCAGTGCGATCGGTGCCGGCGGAATGAACAGCTGTCCCGCGAGGCCAGACAGGGTCCCCGGGCTCGAATGGATGACCGAGTCGTTCGCCACGCCGCAGTCGATCAAGATCCCGGTCTCGTCGAACCCGATGTCGACTTCGGGGCCGATCGGCAACGTGTTCAAGACGTTCGCCAGCGTCGCCTGGACGCGCGGATTGCCATAGCCCTCACCGTCGAAGTCGAACGACGAGAACGGGCAACCGATGTCGACGTGCTGCGTCAGATTCACGGCGCGCAACAGCTGATTGAGTGGTCCGGTTCCAGCATTCACGAGGAACGAATCGGGAACCAGTCGCCAATCGAAACCGACGCTGACGGGCGAACCATTGCTGGTCAGTAGTTCGCCGACGAATGCCGGATCGAGCCCGGCCGTCAGGCCGTTCGGGTTGAGCGGGTACGGCGACGGCACGGAACCCAAGAACGCCGCCGGACTCAGCGGAATCGAACGCGGGAGCGGAGCCAGTGGAGAGCCGATCATTTGAACGGCTCCATTGACCCACATCTGTGAGCAGAACACGATTCCACCAGGGCTTGCGGGCGGAGGCGTCGAACCGCCGACGGCGTTGGGATCGAACGCATTCGACGGACCGGTGTTCGTACCGATCAAGCAAGTCACGTCCGTGGCATCGATGCCGAGCAATGCGGTCGGTGGCGTCGTGTCGAAGGCGCGAATCAGATTGCTCTGGATGTTCGGGTTGCCCACTCCGCGCAGCATCGCGTTGGGATCGCCAGCCGCGCCAAGATCGCACCTCGGATCGTTGACGTCGCAGATCGCGACATTGTGAGGCACCGCGGCGAGCCCGACCGGAACGACGCCGACGTTCGGATCGGTCACGGTCGGCGTCGGCTCCCACGATTGGATCATCGTGTTGTTGAAGATGTTCAGGTACACGTCGGCGTAGCCGTTATCGATGCTGCCGCCGACAGTCGGGCCGGGGATGGGCGGATCGTGCGGGGGGTCGCCGGGTTCCTCGGGGTTCGGCACATCCGGAGCGTGCGACGGATCGACGAACGTCGCTCCCAGCCACGGGTGCACCATCAAGATGCCGAACCATGGGCCGATCAGCGACGTTGGGTCGTTCGAATGATCGAGGAGATCGAACACGCAGTTCGAGATGCGGCCGAAGATCGCGCCGTTCGTGGATTCCGCGTACACCTGGATGTAGGCGCCTCGCAGCGTCACGGCGTCGAGCATTTCGTCGTAGGCGAGGTTGGTCAACCCACTGAAGTCGAACAGCGTCTCGAGCGCACCGATGCGCGCTCCGCACATGCAGTCGTTCTCGAGAGCGAGTGGCAAGAACGGCATGAATCCGCCCGTCGAACCGTCGCCTTGGATGATGACTTGCTTCGCGCCGATGCCTTGGACGTCGATCCAGTCGACCATCGTGATCGGAAACGTCTCGCCGGTCGTCGCCACCGAGTAGATGCCCGGGTTGATGATCACGAGGCCGCGGTTCGCCGCGCCGAGCGGGTTGCCCGTCGTGGTCGGAATCTGAGTCACGAGGCCTTGGATCGCGCCGTTCACGGTCGAGAACGGCAGCTGGCTGTTGTTGATTAGCCCGATGGAGTCGAGCCCGAACGTGGCGTCGACGTATGCGATGTTCGTCGTGACACCGGCGTTCTGACACGGTGCCGCGGTCTGCGCGGCACCGTTCGACATCGTGAGGCAGAGTGCGCCGAGGCTGAAAAGGGACGTTGCGGCAAGCCGCCAGCCGGCCCCGCGCCCACGGCGCGGGGTGTGATCAGGATTCGAGATCATGGGGGGATGCTCCGTGTGGGAGAAGTCGTCGTGCGGGGCGCGCTCGCGCCTCGCCAACGGGATGTGTCGCCGAATCGTCGGCGGTCGGCACGGATTCGTGCGATCCGAGCACGATTCGAAGCAAGGCGCGAGACCGCGCCGCGGGCGGCGTACGGCCGCCGAAGACGTCAGGCGACCGCGGGAGCGCGCGCTTCGTTTCGCGTCGCCTCGAACAACGGCCAAGGCGTGAAGCCGAACGCGCGCGCGAGCAGCGAGCGCGGAAACGTCGCGATCGTCGTGTTGAACTCGGTCGCGCAGTCGTCGAAGAACGTGCGGTCGTGCGCGATCTTGTCCTCGAGCGCGACGAGTTGGTCGTGCAACTTCGCGTACGCGGTGGACGCGCGCAGCTCCGGGTACTTCTCGGCGAGCGCGAGCACCTGCGCGACGGAGCCGCGGATCGACGTTTCGGCGCGGATCGCCGCACGCGCGTCCTGCGCCGCCGTGCGCAGGCGCGACAGTTCCTCGAACGTCGTGCGCTCGTGCGCCGCGGTGGCCGCGACGATCGTCGCGAGGCGCGGCACCAGATCGAAGCGCTGCTTCAGATCGACGTCGATGTGCCGCCATGCCGCGAGCGTGCGGGTGCGGTACGCGATCAGCGTGTTGTACGCGTGCATGACCCAGGTCCCGAGCGTGACGAGCGCGGCGATCGTTGTCGCGACGACCGCGAACTTCGGCACGAACACAGGGTCGACGTAGGAACCCTGGACGTGCATCCACCCGCCGTAGGCTCCCGCGAGCACGCCGAGGAACAGCAGCGCGAAACCGAAGCGGCGCAGCCAACGTTCGCCGGTCTCCGCGCCGCGGAGGAACGCGTCGCGCGTGCGCCGACAGAGCAAGAGCGGGATGTTGGCGTGCGCTTCGAGTCCGTGGCCGTCTTCCGTGACGCAACCGAGCGCGCTGCGCTCGTCGGCGAGCGGCACGTACGCCGCGCTGTAGCGCCGACTCCATTCGTGGTCGTAACCGCTGGACTCGAGGTCGTGCAGATCGGCGCCCGTGGGGTCGATTCGAAGGCGGTGGTCGCCCTCGACCAAGTCGAACGGCACGCCTTGGACGTCGCGTTGCACGACCGCCCAGTACGTCTCGGTGCGCGTTCCGCCCTTCGACGTGCGGACGGTGCGCGTGCGCTTCTCCTCGACCAGGTACTCGAAGTACACGCATCGCGCACCGAAGCGCGGCACGGTGATCGGTGCCGCGCATTCGACGACGCCGCGGACCCAGGCGTCGTCGCGCGCGGTCAGCAACCGGATCGGCAACTGCGGCGCGCGGGCGTAGATCCAGTTGCGGGCGTCGGCGCGACGAGCACCGATCAACAATGCGATCGCGATCGCCGTCACGATGCCGCATGCGACGAGGCACGGCACCACCGCGGGGTTTTGCAGCGCGAGTTCGATCATCGAGCGCCGCGTGCGAAGTGACGGTCGAGCAACATCAAACCACCCCAGGACTGCGCATCGCACAGCTCTTGCTCGAGCAGCCGCGCACGGGCCGCGTCGAACGCCATGCGATGCAGCGTGATGTCTTCTTCGGGTTCGAGGCGCTGGGGGACCTCGGTCAGGCCCTCGGCCAGGAAGTAGTGGGTGTGCTCGGTGGAGACACCTTTGTACGGCGCGAACGCACCGAGGTACGTCCAGCGCGACGCGAGCAATCCCGCTTCTTCTTCGAGTTCATGCTCCGCGGCATGACGCGGGTCCTCGCCGCGCTTCATGCCGCCGATCGGGAACTCCCACAGATGGCGACCGAGCAGGTAGCGCCATTGGCGGCACAACAACGTCGTGCCGTCGTCGAAGCGCGGGATGATCCCCACCGCGCCGGGCATGTCGACGTAGAAGTACTCGCCTTCGCTGCCGTCGGCCCGCACGTAGCGGTCGACGCAGTAGCGATGCCACGGGTTGTCGATCAAGACCTTGGTCGCGATTCGCGTGAACGGGGCGTCACTCATGCGCGAAGTGTAGGAACGCGCGGGGACGAATCGACCGTCGGCCCCGCACGGGGCCGCGATCCGCTCCCGAGCCGTCGCGGCGAACGGAGTCGGGCCGGGGCACGTGTCCGACTTCTGCAACGGGCTGCTAAGCTCGCGGCCCTTCGTCGCCGGAGGCCGCATGCAGCAGCACGTCGCGTTCGTGGTCCCGTTCCGATTCGAGACGTCCCTGCGATTCCTGCGGGCGACGTTGGACGTCCCCGGTTGCGTGGTCAGCTTGCTGACGCAGGAACCGAAGGAGGCGTTCGACCCCGAACTGCTGCGCCGTTTGGCCGGCTTCCAGCAAGTGAAGGACGCGCTGTCCGCGGGGCATCTCGTGGATGGCGTGCGACAGCTCGCGCAGCGGCTCGGACCCGTCGATCGGTTGATCGGCGTGCTCGAGCAACTGCAAGTCCCGCTTGCCGAGGCGCGCGCCGCGTTGCGACTGCCGGGCCTGTCGATCGATGCGGCCGTGAACTTCCGCGAGAAGTCCCGCATGAAAGACGTGCTGCGCGCAGCGGGCTTGCCGTGTGCGCGGCACACGAAGGCCACGAGCCTGGCCGAGGTGAAGAGTTTCGTCGGCGCGGTCGGGTATCCGCTGGTCATGAAGCCGATCGACGGCGCGGGAGCGCGCAACACGTTCCGCATCGAGAACGACACGCAACTGGCCGAAGCGCTCGGCTCGTTCCCACCGAACGCCAGCGCGCCGATGATGCTCGAAGAGTTCATCGTCGGCGACGAGCACAGCTACGACGCGGTCGCCGTGCGCGGCGAGGTCGTGTGGCATTCGATCAGTCGCTACTCGCCGTCGCCACTGACGGTGAAGGAGAACGACTGGATCCAGTGGACGGTGCTGTTGCCGCGCGAGATCTCCGGGCCGGAGTTCGCCGGCATCCGGGCGGTGGGGCCGCGGTCGCTGAAGGCACTCGGCGTCGGCACCCAGCTCTGTCACATGGAGTGGTTCCGGCGCAAGGACGGGTCGGTCGCCGTGTCGGAAGTCGGCGCGCGTCCGCCCGGAGCGCAATTCACCACCCTGATGAGTTGGTGCCACGATGTCGACATGTACAAGGCGTGGGCGCGCTTGATGGTCCACGACGCATTCGATCCACCGCAGCGCAAGTTCGCCGCGGGCGCCGCGTACCTACGCGGCCAAGGCCACGGCAAAGTGGTGCGGATCCACGGACTCGACGTCGCGCAGAAAGAGCTCGGGCACCTGGTCGTCGAGGTCCGCCTGCCGAAGGCTGGCCAAGAGCACGCGACGACCTACGAGGGCGACGGGTACGTGATCCTGCGCCATCCCGAGACGAGCGTCGTCGAAGAGGGCTTGAAGCGCCTGGTCTCGATCGTGAGGGTCGAACTCCAATGAACGTGTTGATGCTGTCCCCCGGCTTCCCGGTCGAGATGAGCTATTTCACGCAAGCGCTGGCGAAGATCGGCGCGCGCGTGATCGGCGTCGGTGAACAGCCGGTGGCCGCGTTCTCGGAGGACACGCGCAAAGCGTTGTCCGCGTACGTCCAGGTCAAGTCGCTGGTCGACGAGAAGGGCGTGATCGACGAGATCCGGCGCGAAGTGCTCGGACGGGGTCTGACGCTCGATCGCATCGAATGCCTCTGGGAGCCATTCATCATCCTCGCGGCGCAACTGCGCGAAGCGTTCGGCGTGCCCGGCATGGACGTCGCCACCGCGCTGCCGTTCCGCGACAAGGAAGCGATGAAGCAGAAGCTCGACGCGGCCGGCATCCGCACGCCGCGCCACGCGAAGTGTTCGAACGAAAAAGAGTCGCGCGCCGCCGCCGAACGCATCGGCTATCCCCTGATCATCAAGCCGATCGCGGGCGCGGGCTCCGCCGACACGCATCGTTGCGACGATCCGAAGCAGTTCGAGGCCGCGCTCGCAGCGACGCGTCACGTCCCGGTGGTGTCCGTCGAGGAGTTCATCGACGGTGAGGAGTTCACGTTCGACACGATCACGGTCGACAACGTGCCGCGGTTCTACAACGTGTGTTGGTACCGCCCGCGGCCGCTGATCCAGCGCCAGCACGAGTGGATCTCGCCGCAGACGATCGCTCTGCGCGATCCCGACGCGCCGCGGCTGCGGTCCGGCGTGAAGATGGGCTTCGACGTCATCCGCGCGCTCGAATACCCGTACGGCTTCACGCACATGGAGTGGTTCCTGAAGCAGGACGGCGAAGCGGTGTTCGGCGAGATCGGTGGTCGCGTGCCCGGCGCGCGCACGTCCGACCTGATGAACTTCGCCACCGATTCCGACGTCTACATCGGCTGGGCGCAGGCGGTGTGTTTCGGTCGCGTCGACCAGCCGTTCCCGCGCAAGTTCAACGCGGCGTCGATCTTCAAGCGAGCGCAGGGCCAAGGCCATATCCAACGCATCACCGGTGTCGAGGGCTTCCTCGCGCGCTACGGCCAGTACGTCGCGGTGATGGAGCTGTTGCCGGTCGGCGCGCCGCGGCGCAACTGGAAGCAGACGCTGATCTCCGATGGCATCGTGATCGTGCGGCACCAGGATCTCGGCTCGTGCTGCGAGATCGCCGATCACGTTGGGACCGACATCCAGCTCTACGCGGGTTGAGGGCGTCGATGGACGCGACGACGCGACGGACGGCGCGCACTCTGCGACGGCATGGGACCTTCGACGACGTCACGCAGCCACAGCTGCCTTCGATCCCCGGGCAGATCTCGAAGTCCGAGTGCCGGTTCCTCTATTGGTTGGTCGCGAGCACGTACACCGGACGCGGCGCCGTCGTCGAACTCGGGAGTTGGCTCGGGCTGTCGTCGGCTCACCTCGCCGCGGGCCTCCGCGACTCCGGGATCGCGGGGGAGTTGCACTGCTTCGACCGCTTCACGTGGGATCAGAAGAAATCGGTCGACGTGGGGCGCGTGCTGCGGCTCGGCGACGACACCACCGACGTCTTCCTCGCGCACGTGAAGCCGGTCTTCGAGGCCGTCGTCGCGCACCGGACCGAAATCGAATCGATGCGCTGGGACGGCGGTCCCGTCGAGATCCTGTTCCTCGACGCGCCGAAGGGTCGGAAGCCGTTCGTGCATGTGCTGTCGCTGTTCCAGCCGCACCTCGATCCGGCGTTCTCGTACGTCGCGTCGCAGGACTTCGGTCTGCCGACGGCATTTGCGCAAGCGCTGTGCGTCGGCCGGCTGTCGGACGTCTTCGAGCTGCGCCACACCGCTGGCTACACCGCCGGCTTCACGCTCGCGCGTCCGTTGCCGCCGGAGCCCGAGCTGCGCGCGCGGCTCGATCCGAAGCAATGGTCCGCCGAGGACGACCTCCGCACGTGGGACGCGATGCTCGAGCGCATCGACGACCCCGAGTTCCGCACGCGGCTCGAACCCGGCATTTGCATGCACTTGATCCGTCGTGGCGAGCCGCGCCTGGCGCTGTCCCGGCTCCGGGCATGCCGCTTCGATGACGCCGCGCTCGCGTTGTGGCGCAAGTTCGCCGCGGAGTCCGACAAGGCCGAGAAGTACCAGCCGCTGTTTTCCGAACTGGGCATCGCGCCGGCCGCGCGGACGGGCTGGTTCCGCCGGCTGTTCCCCGCGGCCCTCCTCGCCGAATTCGCTGCCAGTGAAGTTTTCGAGTCCACCCTGGCCTTCGGAGCGCAAGTTCTTCGCGAAGCGTGAGTCGGGTTCGAAGTGCGAACTCGCCTCTGGATTCCGTGTGACGGCGCGAGCCGCTCCTGGATTCTGAACGTGGACACGCGGAGGTTTGCGATGCGAAACATCCTGATCAGCTTGCTGACGTGCGCTGCCCTCACCGGCGGTTCCGGCCTGCTGTCGGATTCTGCCGGCGCATCGCAAGCTTCTCGCCAATCGGTACTTGAGTCGATTCGGCTGGGTCAGATCAGCATCGACGTCGGTGCGGCTGACCGCGCTCTCGCCGCGTTCCAGACCGCGGTCACGGTCGACCCGTCCCAGCCGCTGGCGTGGTTCGGCCTGGCTCAGGCGCACCGTCAGGCGGGCGACGAACCGTCCGCCCTGGCCGCGATCCGCGAGGCGAAGCGCCGCATCGCCGGTGCGACCAGTGAACAGCGCAGCGGGATTCTGGCGTTCGAACGCCAGGGTGGCCGCGAAGCGATCGTCGCGATGCGCTGAAGCAAGCAGGATCCGCGCGCCGGCGACATCCACCGGTCGCGCCCGCGGACCCCACGGTCACGCGCCGCCCGCATCCCACTGATCCGCGACCTTCTTCACTTCGCCGATGAACTCGGCGATCAAGCCGTCGGTGTTGGCGAAGCCTTCGAAGCGGCCGAGGATCTCCTCGGTGTTCGGATCGAGCAACAAGTAGTAGGGCTGCGCAGTGATCCCCGTCATGCGCTCTTGGAAATCCGCGTTGAACTTCGCGTCGGGTCGGTCGCCGTCGACGTAGAGCTGCGCCCGCACGTAGCGCGCGAGTTGCTCCTTCACTTGCGGCAACGGGAACACGTTGTTCTCCATTGCGCGGCAGTTGGCACAGGTGATGCCGGTGAAGTCGAGGAACAGCGGCCGGTGCTCCGCGATGGCGGCCGCCTTCGCTTCGGCGTACGTCGGGTGGAACGACAGGTGTTCGGACTCGCCGTGGGAAGCTCCGCCCGAGCCGAGGTGCGCGATGCCGTAGCCCCGCGGCGGTAGCCAGCCGTCCAGGATCGACGGGAACTTCGTGCCGAAGAACCCGGACGCGAGATACAGCGAGAACGACAGGAACGTCACGCCGAACAACAGGCGGTAGGGTCCGACACCGGCGTTCGGATCGTCGTACGCCGTCTTGATGATGCCGAGCAAATACAGCGCTGCGACGCCGAAGATCGCGACCCACGCGGTCAGCATCGTCGGCCAGGTGATGATGCCCCAGTTCCACAACAGGTCGACGTTCGACAGGAACTTGAACGCGAACGCGAGTTCGAGGAAGCCCATCGTGACCTTGACCGCGTTCATCCAACCGCCGGCCTGCGGCAGCGCGCGCAGCGTGCTCGGGAACAGCGCGATCAGGAAGAACGGCAGCGCGAACGTCGACGAGAACGCGACCATGCCGAGGATCGGCCGCAAATAGCTGCCGTCCGCCGCTTCGACGAGCAGTCCGCCGACGATCGGCACCGTGCAGGTGAACGACGTCAGGGTGAACACGAACCCCATCAGCAGCACGGACACCACGCCGGTCTGGCGGTGTTGCATCTCGGCCGCGCCGGAGACGAGGAAGCTCGGCAAGCGCAACTCGAACGCTCCGAGCAGCGACGCGGCGAACACGACGAACAGCGTGCCGAGCGTCAGGTTCACCCAGCCGTTCGACGCGATCGCGTTCGCACCCTGAGCGCCCGAGAACACCGCGGTCAACACGCCGAACAGCGTGAACGTGACCACGATGCCGAGCGCGTAGACGACGGCGAGGAACACGGAGCGCGCGCGACTCCCGCCGGCGTCCTTGCTGAACACCGAAACGGTGATCGGGATCATCGGGAACACGCAGGGCGTGCCGAGGGACAGCAGCGCGGACAGAATTGCCGCGACGAGGAACGCGCCGAGCGACGTCTTGGCCTTCACGCCGACCGCCGCCTTGCGAGTCGCCTCCGGCGCGGCGTCGCCGCCACTCGCCGCCGCCGTGTTTCCTGCGGTCGGCGCGGTCGGGGGCGCGCCGGCGCGGGCCGGGTCCGCGCTGCCGGCGAGGATCGTGAGCGGCGCCCCGAACGTCAGCGCGTGATCCTCACAGGTTCGGTCGTCGCACGCTTGACCCGACATCGTCCCGATCACCAGCAACGGGCCGGGCGTTGCCGTCGGTGGCACGCGAAACACTTGGCGATACAGGACGGTTCCGGTGTGGAACAGCACCTGTTCCCCCCAACCCGGATCGAGCGTCCACTTGCCGGGATCGAAGGTCAGCGTTCCCTCCGGCTGCGGGACGTTGTTCGCGGCCCAGGTCAGCGTCGTCGGGATCCCCATGCCCTTCGGCGAGTCCGGCGCATACGTGTGCTGTCCCTTCGCCATGGACAGCTTCATCACGAGCGTCACCCATTCGCCGGCGCGAGCCTCCGCGGGTTCGAATGCGACGTCGAGTGACACCCTTGCCGTCGCCACCGAAGACGAAGGAGCGGACGGCGAGTCCGTGTCCTCCTCGTCGTCCTCCGAGGGGTCGGTCGCATCCTCCGTGTCGTCGACTTCCGTGTCGGTCGCGGGGACGTCATGCGCGCTCTCGGAGGCCGCGTCGGCGCCGTCGATCGCCACCGTCGTCAGCAACGTGTGCGTCTCGCGCGTGCAGGTGCGGTCATTGCAGATCTGCAGCGTGAACGTGCCGAGGATCGGCAACTCACCGGGCTTGGCGTTCGCGTCGATCTCGAACTCCTGCTCGAGCCAACCGTCGCTCTTCTCGTACGTGCGCACGTTCATCTTGAACGCGGGGTCGAACTTCTCGTGCGAGGGTGCGAAGCGCAGGTCGCCGACGGGCTTCGCGACCGGACTCGCGGTCCAGACGACCTTCGCGGCCTCGCCGCCGCCTTTCTGCGAATCCGGCGCGTAGATCCAATGCGCCGCGGGAACCGTGGTCTCGATGCGCACCGTCACGCGCGCGCCGGCGCTGGCCGCGGCCGGCGTCACGCTCGCGGTGACCCCGACCTTGTTCTTCGGCGCGGCGGACACCGCTGCCATGAACACCGCGGACGACAGCAGCACCAACGCGAACGTGCGACGCATGCGGGACCTCGATGGACTCGTGGCGAACGAAGGGGCCAGAGGATAGCAGCCGATCCGCGGGGACCGGCTCACTCGCGCGCACGGCGCGCAGTGCGTGCCGCGGCGAACGATTCCGCCCTTGGATACGCGAACCGCGGCAATCGGTTCGGCACCATCGCGACTTCATGCGCTCGGGACGAGGCAGGCGCATGACGGAAACGCGTGCGTCGATCGAGTAGCCTGCGCGGCCCCATGACCCTGATCGCGCTCAAAGACGTCGAGTTCGGCTACGGCGGACCACCGCTGCTGCGCCAGGTGAGCGTCGGGATCGAACCCGGCGAGCGCGTGGGCCTGCTCGGCAGGAACGGCGCCGGCAAGTCGACGCTGTTGTCGCTGGTGCTCGGCCGGCTCGCTCCGACGTCGGGGATCCTCGCGAAGCGCCAGGGGCTGACGATCGCGGAGCTGTCGCAACGCTTGCCGACGGACGTCGTGGGCCCGGCGCGCGACGTGGTCGCGCTCGGCCTGCCGGCGTTCGGCGAGAAGCTCGCGCGCTACCACCATCTGACGCACGCGTTGCCTGCGGAGCCGACGGCGCGCCAGCTCGAGGAGATCGACCGGCTGCATCACGAAATCGAAGAGGCCGGCGGTTTCGCGCGCGAATCGGAGATCGAGCGCGTCCTCGATCTCGTGCGCGTGGAGCCCGACGCCGAATGGTCGACGTTGTCCGTCGGTCGAAGGCGACGCGTACTGCTGGCGCGCGCGTTGGTCGCCGCGCCGGATCTGTTGGTGCTCGACGAGCCCACGAACCACCTCGACGTCGAGGCGATCGAAGCGCTCGAAGACGTGCTGCTGCGCGTGAAGTCGAGCCTGCTGTTCGTCACGCACGATCGCGCGTTCCTGCGGCGACTCGCGACACGCGTGTGGTTCCTCGATCGCGGCGACGTGAAGAGCTACGCCTGCGGTTACGACGCGTTCGTCACGCGACGCGACGCCGATCTCGAAGCGGAAGCGTTGAACGACGCCGAAGCCGATCGGCTGCTCGAGAAGGAAGAGGCCTGGGCCAAGCAAGGCGTGAAAGCGCGGCGCACGCGAGCCGCCGCACGCGTGCGCGCGCTCGAAGGGCTGCGCGAACAGCGCCGGCAGCGGCGCTCGATCCAAGGCAGTGCGAAGATCGACGTGGCCCACGCCGAGCGTTCCGGCGACCTCGTCGTCGAATGCAAGGACGTCGGGTTCCGCTTCGGCGACGCTCCACCGCTGTTCCGCGGCTTCGACGCGTTGATCCAGCGCAACGACAAGATCGGCGTGATCGGCAAGAACGGGGTCGGCAAGACCACGCTGCTGCGGTTGCTGCTCGGCGAACTCCAACCGACGACCGGAACCGTGCGTCATGGCGTGCGGCTCGAAGTCGCGTACTTCGACCAACTGCATCGCGAACTCGACGAAACCAAGACGGTCGCGCAGAACGTCACGCCGCTCGAACACGTGGACATCGGCGGTCGTCGGCGCCACATCGTGGGCTTCCTCGGCGACTTCCTGTTCCGGCCGGAGCAGGTTCGAGGCTCGGTGCGCGATCTCTCGGGCGGAGAGCGCAATCGCCTGCTGCTCGCGCGGCTGTTCACGCGGCCGTCGAACGTGCTCGTGCTCGACGAGCCGACGAACGACCTCGATGCCGAGACGGTCGAAGTCCTCGAGGACCTGCTGATCGACTACCCCGGCACGATCCTGCTCGTCAGTCACGACCGCGAGTTCCTGAACCGCGTGGTCACGAGCACGCTCGTGCTCGAAGGCGACGGCACCATCGGTGATTTCGTCGGCGGCTACGACGATTGGCTGGTGCAGCGCAAAGCGCCGCCGATACCGCAGGCGTCGCGTCCGGATCCGGCGCCACCGTGCGCGTCCGAACGTGCGCCGACGCAAAAGCCGCGCAAGCGCAGTTTCGCCGAGTCGAAGGAACTCGCGCAGTTGCCCGCGCGCATCGAAGGCTGGGAAGCCGAGCGCGAAGTCATCCACGCCGAGATGGCGAAACCCGGCTATTTCGCGCGCGACAAGAACGAGATCGCCGCGAACGGCACGCGTTTGGCGGAGCTCGGTCAGCGAATCGACGCGGCCTACGCACGCTGGCAGGAACTCGAAGCGTTGCCCGGCTGAAACCACGTGGCGATCGAGGCACCCTTTCGGGGTTGCACCGGTCCGCGGCGATCGCCACCATCGTGTGCCTCGTGTTTGCCGGTGGTCCCGCATCGACGAGCATCGCGACGCGACTTCGAGCGCGCTCGCGCCGCCAAGCGGTGCCGCAGGGTGGAGGAGTCCATGATCGATCTGTCCTCGACGCGCGCGCGTGTCTTCGCGTTCGTCGTCCTGCTGGTCTTTTGCGCCCTCGCGTTCGTCAGCGTGCGCGAGGTCGAGAAGGCGCAGCGCGAGATCGATCTGATCCTCGACGAGGGAGTCGTCGGTCTCGACCGGGCGGAAGACATGCTGCAGTCGCTGCTCGACTTGCGCACCGCGGTGATCTCGACACTGTTGCCGGCGACCGCCGCGGATCGTGAGGCGCTGGCGCTCGAGTTGGAGGATCGGCTGGTCGCGCTCGATCGGCAGAACGACCGCTTGGCCGAACTGCAGCTCGAACACATGTTGCACGAAGACGAGAGCATCGCGCTGACGGGACTCGTCGACGTCGCGGAGGAGTCCGTCCGCCAAGTCGTCGCGCAGGTCCGAGTGCCCGGTGGCGACATGGCCGTATCGGTACGCAAGGCCACCGACGTTTCGGCGCAGCTCGATGCATGTGCGGCGGAGCTCCACGCGCTTGCGACCCGCGTCGCGGGGCGCGCGCGCGTGGCGGACTCCGCGATCCCCGAAGCGCTGTCGCAGGCGCAACACCTGACGCTGGCGATGGCGAGTCTCACGTTCCTGATCGCGGTGTTCGGGCTGGTCCGCGTCGTGGAATCGCGGCGTGCTCGACTGGCCGAGTCCATCGCGACCCGCGTGCTCGCGCGCACTCCGCAGCCGCCGATCGTGGTCGCCGGCGACCGGCCGCTGCGCATCGTCCACGTCCTCAGTCACACCGATGCGACGCGCGGCGGCGCGATCCAGGCGCTGTTGCTCGCGCGTGAACAGCAGCGCGCGGGCCATCACGTCACCGTGATCGCGAACAGCAAGTCGAGACGCCGCGAGGCGCACGCGACGTTCAAGCCCTGGTCGGATGCCGGGCTCGACTTCCGGATGCTGCCGATGGGCGCTCCGCAGCGGGTCTGGATGTCGCCGCGCGGCGTGATGCGGATGCGCGCCATGCTGAAGGCGATCCCGCACGACGTGATCCACGTCCATCGCGATCGGGCATTGCTCTACGTGTTGGCCGCGACGGCGGGCATGGAGCCGCCCGCGCTGATCTCGCAGCGCGGCACGACGCGTCGTTTTCGGCACGTCGTCATCGCGATCGCGCATCGTTCGCCGTGCGTCCATCGGATCATCGCGGTCGCGCAGGCCGTCAAGGACGCGTTGGTGGAGCAGAACGTCGACGCCGCGAAGGTCGACGTCGTCTACGGCTCCTTCGACGTCGATCGCTTCGATCCGCAGCGCATCGATCGCGCGGCGGCGCGGAAGGCGCTTCGCATCGCCGCCGATCAGTTCGTATTGCTCGCGCTCGGAGAGCTGAATCCGCGCAAGGACCCCGCGACGTACATCGACGCGTTCGCGCGCGTGATGGCGCAGCATCCCCACGTCGTCGCTCTGCACGCGGGCGACGCGAAGGCGGAACGACGGGCCGAATACGAACGCCTCGCGAACGAACGCTGCGGTGATCGCATGCGCTTCCTCGGCTGGCGGTCGGACGTCCCGGAACTGCTCGCCGCGGCGGATGTCGTCGTCAACGCGTCGGTCGGCGACGAAGGCTTGACCGGAACGGTGCGCGAAGCCCTCGCCATGGCGAAGCCCGTGGTTTGCACGCAGACCGACGGCAATCCGGAACTCGTCACCGATGAAGTCACCGGCATCCTGGTCCCGCGCCGGAAGCCGGGGGTGATGGCCGAGGCGATCGTGCGCCTGATGAACGACCCTGCGCTGCGCGAACGACTGGGGACGGCCGGGCGAGAGCGCGTGCTCGAACGCATGACGCTCGCGGTGCGCGCTCCGCGCGTGGAACAGATCTACCGCGAGGTCCTGGCCAGTCGCTCGTCCGCGGCGTCCGCTCCGCCGCCCGCCTCCATGCCCTCGAACGCGTGACATCCCCGGTTCGCGCGGGCGCCGGCTGCATGGCGGGCACTCCCCGTGCCGTCGAGCGACCAACCGCCGCAGTTGGGATCCATATGAAGGTGCGCTAACATCCTCGGCCTTTGACCCGTCTTGGGAGAGCGCCATGTTGGAAGCCGTCATCGTCAGCGCGTGCCGCACCCCGATCGGCAAGTTCCAAGGCGCGTTCGCGTCGATGCGCGCTCCGGAGTTGGGCGCGATCGCGATCAAGGATGCGGTTGCGCGCGCCGGCGTGGCGCCGACCGACGTCGAAGAAGTGATCTTCGGTTGCGTGCTGCAAGCCGGTCTCGGCCAGAACCCGGCGCGTCAGGCCGCGCGCGGCGCGGGGCTACCGGACGCGATCGGTTCGGTGACCATCAACAAGGTCTGCGGATCGGGGCTGAAGTCGGTGATGCTCGCCGCGCAGGCGATTCGCGCCGGTGACGCCAAGTGCCTGGTCGCGGGCGGCATGGAATCGATGTCGAACGCGCCGTACCTGCTGCCGTCGGGCCGCAATGGCGCGCGCCTCGGTCACACGCAACTGCTCGACGCGATGGTCCATGACGGTCTGTGGGACATCTACAACGACTATCACATGGGCATCACGGCGGAGAACGTCGCGACGCGGTACGAGATCGGCCGCGAGCAGCAGGACCAATTCGCCGCGAACTCGCAGAGCAAGGCCGTCGCCGCGATGAAGGCCGGCAAGTTCGCGAATGAGATCACGCCGGTCCCCGTCCCGCAGAAGAAGGGCGAGCCGGTGCTGATCAAGGACGACGAAGGACCGCGCGCCGAGTCGACGGCGGATGCGCTCGCGAAGCTGCGTCCGGCGTTCAAGAAGGACGGCACCGTGACGCCCGGCAACGCGTCGACGATCAACGACGGCGCCGCCGCGGTGGTCGTCATGGAAGCGCAGGAAGCGAAGCGTCGGGGCTTGAAGCCGCTCGCGCGGATCCTCGGCTACGCGACCGGCGGCATGGCTCCCGAGTGGGTCATGATGGCGCCCGTCGAGGCGGTGAAGAACCTGAACGGCAAGCTCGGATTGAAGGCGGACGCGTACGGCGTCGTCGAGCTGAACGAAGCGTTCGCGGTGCAGGCGCTCGCCGTCACGCGCGAATGCGGTTTCGATCCGGCGCGCGTCAACGTCAACGGTGGCGCGGTGGCGCTCGGGCATCCGATCGGAGCTTCCGGCTGCCGCGTGCTGGTCACGCTGTTGCACGCGATGGAGCAGAAGAACGAGCGGCTCGGCCTCGCGAGCCTGTGTCTCGGCGGCGGCAACGCCGTCGCGCTCGCGGTCGAGCGCATCGCCTGAAGTCGCATCGAAGCCAGCGGCCGCGCGAGCGGCCGCTCGGCGTTGCGGTGGAACTCGAATCCTTTCTTTCGACCTCTCACGCAGGACTCCCATGAATCAGATCGGCGTCATCGGTGCGGGCACCATGGGCAATGGCATCGCGCAGGTCTTCGCGTCGACCGGGCATCAAGTCACGCTCGTCGAAGTGAAGGAAGATCTGCTGCAGCGCGGCTTGTCGATGGTGCGCAAGAGCCTCGAGCGCCTCGAGTCCAAGGGCAAGCTCGCGCCGCAGACCGTCGACGGCGTGTTGGCCCGCCTGAAGGGTTCGACCAAGTTGGTCGACGTCGCGCACTGCGATCTGGTGATCGAAGCCGTGACCGAGCAGCTCGACGTCAAGACCCGCGTGTTCCAGGAGCTCGACGGCATCGTCAAGCCCGAGGGCATCCTGGCGTCGAACACTTCGTCGATCTCGATCACGAAGATCGGCGCGGCGACGAAGCGCCCGGACCGCGTGATCGGCATGCACTTCATGAACCCGGTGCCGCTGATGACGCTGGTCGAGATCATCAAGGGCCTCGATACGTCGAGCGACACGCTGAACCTGATCGTCGACGCGACCAAGAAGCTCGGCAAGACGCCGGTGATGGCGAACGACTACCCCGGCTTCGTCGCGAACCGCATCCTGATGCCGATGCTGAACGAGGCGATGTACGCGCTCATGGAAGGCGTGGCCACCGCCGAGGCGATCGACGAGATCATGAAGCTCGGCATGAACCACCCGATGGGGCCGTTGCGCCTCGCGGACTTCATCGGGCTCGACGTCTGCCTGTCGATCCTGGAAGTGCTGCACAAGGAACTGGGCGACCCGAAGTACCGGCCGTGCCCGCTGCTGCGGCGCATGGTCGCCGCGGGTCACCTCGGCAACAAGACCGGCCGCGGCTTCCACGTCTACACGACGACCTGAACCGAGTTCGAACGCCGCCGCCGGAGCGGCACTCGACACGAACGCAACGACCACGCTCTGGAGCCCGACGCGATGGACTTCAACCTGCCCGAAGACCTGGTGCTGCTGCAGCAGACGGTGCGCAAGTTCGCGGACGACGAGGTCGCGCCGCACGCGGCCGACCGCGATCGAGCCCATGAGTTCCCGCTCGCGCTGATCCGCAGTGCCGCGAACCTCGGACTGATGGGCGCATCGGTACCGGAGGAGTGGGGCGGTTCGTCGCTCGGAAACCTCGGCGGTTCTCTGATCACCGAGGAGGTCTCCCGCGTCGACGCTTCGCTCGGTGTCGCGCTGTCGGTCCACAACTCACTGGTCGCGACGCCGATCCTGCGCTTCGGAGCCGACGACTTGAAGCGCAAGTACCTGCCGAAGCTCGCTTCCGGCGAGTGGCTCGGCGCCTACGCGCTGACCGAGGCACAAGCCGGATCGGATGCGGCCAATCAGGCGACGAAGGCCGAGAAGCGTGGCGACACGTACGTGCTGAACGGCGTGAAGATGTGGATCACGAATGGCGCGTACGCCGACGTGTTCATCGTGTTCGCGCGCACGTCGATGGATGACCCGACGAAGAAGCACAAGGGCATCACGGCGTTCGTCGTGGAGAAGACGATGCCGGGCATCCGTCCCGGCAAGACCGAGCACAAGCTCGGCATCCGCGCGTCGTCGACTACCGAACTCGTCCTCGATCAGTGCGTCGTGCCGGCGTCCAACGTCCTCGGCGAAGTCGGCAAGGGCTTCTCGGTCGCGATGGACACGTTGGACGGCGGCCGCATCGGGATCGCATCGCAGGCGATCGGCATCGCGCAGGGCTGCCTCGACGCGTCGCTGAAGTACGCGAAGCAGCGCAAGCAATTCAATCGCCCGCTGGCGGACTTCCAGGCGATCCAGTGGAAGCTCGCCGAGATGGCGACGGGTATCGAATCGGCCCGACTGCTCGTGCGCCGAGCGGCATGGCTGCGCGATCGCGGCGAGCCGTGCTCGGTCGCCGCGTCGATGGCGAAGATGCAGGCCTCGGTGATGGCGAATCGTTGTGCCGAGGAAGCCGTGCAGATCCACGGCGGAGCCGGCTATACGACCGACTTCCCGGTCGAGCGCTTCATGCGCGATGCGCGGATCACGGAGATCTACGAAGGTACGACCGAGATCCAGCATCTCGTGATCGCGAAGCACGTGTTGTCGGCGACCTGACAAGGAAGGCGAGACCGCGTGACGGCGACGAGCGCGCGAGCCGAAGCTTGGAACCAGCGGGCGCGATCGGGGGATCGCGTGGCGCTGGCACGCCTGCTGACGCTGGCGGAGCGCGGCGGCGACGAGTTCGCCACGGTGCATCCGGCGATCCATGCGGCGATGGGGCACGCGCACCGGATCGGCTTCACCGGTCCGCCCGGAGCCGGCAAGAGCACGTTGGTCGAAGCCTATGCGCTCGATCTGCGCAAGCGCCAGGAGAGCGTGGCGGTGATCTGCGTCGACCCGACCAGCCCGTTCACGGGCGGCGCTCTGCTCGGTGACCGCGTGCGCATGAATCGTTTGACGCTCGACCCGGGCTGCTTCGTGCGCTCGATGGCGAGCCGCGGCTGGTTCGGCGGCTTGGCACGCACCTCCGAGGACGTAGCGGACGTGTTCGATTCGGTCGGGTACGATCGCGTCCTCATTGAAACCGTGGGCGTCGGCCAATCCGAGATCGACGTCGCTCGCGCCGCCGACACCACGGTCGTGGTGCTCGTCCCCGGCACCGGTGACGCGGTCCAGGCCATGAAGGCGGGGCTCATGGAGGTCGCCGACCTGTTCGTCGTGAACAAGGCCGATCGACCCGGTGTCGAACGCGTCGTCGCCGAGTTGGAAGAAGTCCTCCAGCTGCGCGCCGACGCCGAGGAGAAGCCCGCGATCGTCCAGACCGTCGCGATGAACGGCGAGGGCATCGACGAGTTGGCGCGCCGCATCGACGAGCATCGCGCGCGGTGTGCGTCGAGCGGCCGGCTCGCGACGCGCCGTGCGGCGCGTGCGGCCGAGAAGGTGCGGCGTCTGCTCGAGCAAGCCTTGCGCGAGCGCACGTTCGCGGGCAAGGGCATGGAACGACGGATCGAGGAGGCACTCCAGTCCTCGACGCCGCGCTCGCCGTACGCGGTCGCGCGCGAGTTGCTGCTGGAGCTCGGACTGGTGGATCAGGAAGCGAGGAAGTCGTGACTCCGAAGCAACCTTCGACGACGAGCGATCCGAAGGCGGACGGGCTGCACGCGCGTGAGAGCGCCGTGAAGTCGATGTCGGGCCTCGAGCTGAAGCCGTACTACGTCGGCTCCGACGTGGCGCATCTCGACGAAGCACGCGATCTCGGTGTGCCGGGCGAATACCCGTTCACGCGCGGCATCCACCGCACGATGTATCGCGGCAAGACCTGGACCATGCGTCAGTTCGCGGGCTTCGGCACCGCGCGCGAGACCAACCAGCGCTTCCACTACCTGCTGAAAAACGGCCAGACCGGCCTGTCGGTCGCGTTCGACTTCCCGACGATCACGGGTTACGACTCCGACGATCCCATGAGCGAGGGCGAGGTCGGTCGCTGCGGTGTCGCGATCGCGTCGCTCGCGGACATGGAAACGCTGTTCCAGGGGATTCCGCTCGACCAAGTTTCGACGTCGATGACGATCAACGGTCCGGCGGCGGTGCTGCTCGCGTTCTACCTCGCGGTCGGGATCAAGCAGGGCGTGGCGTTGGACAAGCTGCGCGGCACGACGCAGAACGACGTGCTGAAGGAGTACATGGCGCAGAAGTCATGGTGCTTCCCGCCGCAGCCGTCGATGCGCGTCGTCGGGGACGTGATCCAGTACTGCGCGACGAGCGTCCCGCAGTGGAACACCATCTCGATCTCCGGCTACCACATCCGCGAGGCGGGCTCGACCGCGGTCCAGGAGCTCGCGTTCACGTTGGCGAACGGCTTCACGTACGTGGAGCTCGGCCAACAGCGCGGCATCGACGTCGATTCGTTCGCGCCGCGGTTGTCGTTCTTTTTCAACGCGCACCTCGATTTCTTCGAGGAGATCGCGAAGTACCGCGCTGCGCGCCGGATCTGGGCGAAGCGGTTGAAGGAGCGCTACGGGGCGAAGAATCCGCGCTCGATGCTGCTGCGCTTCCACACGCAGACGGCGGGCGTGTCGCTGACCGCGCAGCAGCCCGAGAACAACATCGTCCGCACCGCCTATCAGGCGCTGTCGGCGGTGCTCGGCGGGACGCAGTCGCTGCACACGAATTCGATGGACGAGACGCTGGCGCTGCCGACCGAGAAGGCCGTGAAGATCGCGCTGCGCACGCAGCAGATCCTCGCGCACGAGACCGGCGTCGCGAACGTCGCCGATCCGCTCGCGGGCTCGTACTTCGTCGAAGCCCTGACCGATCGCATGGAAGCCGAGGCCGAAGAGATCTTCCGCAAGATCGACGCGATGGGCGGAGTGATCCGCGGCATCGAGAACGGCTGGTTCCAGCGCGAGATCCAACGCTCGGCCTACAAGGCGCAACAGGACCACGACAGCAAGGCGCGCATCACGGTCGGCGTCAACGACTACGTCGACCACGACGACGAGAAGCTCGAGATCCTGCGCGTCGATCCGAAGTCGGAGCTCGAGCAGGTCGCTCGGCTGAAGGAACTGAAGCGCACGCGCGACGACGCCAAGGTCAAGGCCGCGCTCGCGGCCATCCAGCAGGCGGCGCAGCGCGGCGAGAACTTGATGCCGAAGCTCGTCGACGGCGCGCTCGCGTACTGCACGCTCGGCGAGATGATCCGCACGTTGAAGGCGGAGTTCGGCGAGTACCACGAACCGCCGATGTTCTGACCGGACTCGCTCGGAACGAGCTCGCCAGGAACGCCAACGGAACGCTCACGGAACGAGGAACGCTCGATGGACGCGATGGACAAGATCCGCGTGCTGGTCGCGAAGCCGGGCCTGGACGGCCACGATCGGGGCGCCAAGGTCGTCGCCGCCGGACTGCGCGATGCCGGAATGGAAGTCATCTACACCGGACTGCACCAGACCGCGGAGATGATCGCCGAGGCCGCGATCCAGGAAGACGCCGACGTCGTCGGCCTGTCGATCCTGTCCGGCGCACACATGACGCTGCTGCCGAAGGTGAAGCGTCTGCTCGACCAAAAAGGCGCCGGGCACATCCTGATCACCGGCGGCGGCATCATCCCGGACGACGATCTCGCGGAACTCGAGAAGCTCGGCATCGGCCGGCTGTTCGGGCCGGGGACCGCGCTCGAGCACATCGCGGCGTACATCCGAGACGAAGTGGGCAAGCGCCGCGCGGCGCGGGTCGAGTGAGGCAACCGAGGGAGGATTCCCGATGACCGGTCCGCGACCTGACGAGCCGCAACGCGAGATCCTGACCGTCGACGAGGCGGCGCAGTTGCTCGGCGTCTCGTTGAAGACGTTCCAGAAGGTGCTGCGCGAAGGCGAAGTTCCCGGCCGCAAGATCGGGCGCGAATGGAAGTTCTCGCGCCGCGCGCTGATCGCCTGGGTCGCCGCGGGGCGGTCCGCCGAGTTCCTCGACGTCGACGACGTCGGCGAGGGCGGTCGCTCCGACGCGGATGGGCATCCCGCACCCGCTCCGCGCGCGCTGCGCGACGTCACGCAGCTCCGCGCGCCGAGTGTTCCGCATCTGCATTCCACACCGGCCGCGCCGACCAAGAAGCGCGCCGATCACGAAATGGCGTTCGAGGAAGACTGATGAGCGACACCACGACCGACTCCACCGCGTTCAACCTGGACCTCAGCGAAGAGCAGACGCTGCTGCGCGACACCGTGCGGCGCTTCGCCGAAGAAGAGGTCGCCCCGCGCGCGATGACGATGGACAAGACGTCCACGTTCGACATGAGCCTGTGGGCACAGATGCGCGAGCTCGGCCTCACCGGCGTGCCGATCCCGTCGGAGCTCGGCGGCGCCGGGATGGACACGCTGTCGTACATCCTCACGATCGAGGAACTCGCGCGCGTCTGCGGTTCGACGGCATTGACGCTCGCGGCGCACGTGTCGTTGTGCACCTATCCGATCTTCGCGTTCGGCAGCGACGAGCAGCGGCGCAAGTACGTGCCCGACCTCGCGTCGGGCAAGAAGCTCGGCTCGTTCGGGCTCACCGAGCCGAACGCGGGTTCCGACTCGGGCGGCACGCAGACGACGGCGGTGCGCAAGGGTGATCGCTACGTGCTGAACGGCACGAAGATCTTCATCACCAACGCGAACATCGGCGAGACCTTCATCGCCACGGCGAAAACCAGCGACGAGCCCGGCGGCCGCGGGATCTCGGCATTCATCGTCGAGAAGTCGTTCAAGGGCTTCCGCCTCGGGCAGAAGCTCGAAAAGCTCGGCACGCGCGGCTCGGACTGGGCCGAACTCATCTTCGAGGACTGCGAAGTCCCGGTCGAGAACCGCGTCGGCGCCGAAGGCGAAGGCTTCAAGACGTTCATGAAGACGCTGGACGGCGGCCGCATCTCGATCGGCGCGATGGCGCTCGGTCTGGCGCAGGGCGCGTACGAGCGCGCGAAGAAGTACGCGAAGGAACGCGTCACGTTCGGCAAGCGCATCGCCGATCACCAAGCGATCGCGTTCAAGCTCGCGGACATGGCGGTCGGCATCCAGTGCGCGCGCCATCTCGTCTATCACTCGGCGCGGCTGAAGGACGCGGGGCGTCCGTTCGGCTTCGAGTCCGCGATGGCGAAGCTGCATGCGTCCGAGGTCGCGATGAAGGTCACCTACGACGCGATCCAAGTGCTCGGCGGCTACGGCTATTCGACCGAGTACGAGGTCGAGCGCTTCTGGCGCGACGCCAAGCTGTGCACGATCGGCGAAGGCACCAGCGAGGTGCAGCGCCTCGTGATCTCGCGCCAGATCCTGAAGTGACGTGCGGTCGCGTGCGCTGAAGCGTCGCCCGTAGGGGCGACGCTCGCCTCGCCGCTCGCGTTCCGTCACCAGTCGCGAAGAGGGCCGCTCCGCCGCGCGCGCACGACGGGCGCACGACGGGCGCACGACGGGGACACACGCGGCTCCGGCCCCCGCCATCCGCGTCGACCCGGACCGCCGCGCGGAAGAACCCCACCCGGGCCCCGCGCC
>JBPOIU010000219.1:0-14170 GCA_052034255.1 Planctomycetota bacterium
GTCGATCCGCTGCAGCAGTCGTTCGTGGCTCCGGTCGGCAGCCTGTATGCCGAGGGCAACGTGCTGACGACCCACTTCGTCGCACCGCAGGCGATCACGGTTTCCGGGGACCGCGCGTTCGTGTCCGGGCGCGAGGTCGTGATGCAGAAAACCGTCGGTGTCGCCGCGGAGTACGTGCGGCAGCCGAACGGAACCTGGGCGGCGGGAGTGCGGATCGTCGGATCGCCCACGATCAACAATTCGCCCGAGTACTTCGCGGATCGGTTGGCACTGGACGGCGACCGACTCGTGATCGGCGGTTCGAAGATCCGCAACGCGTGGATCTACGAGCGCACCCATGGCGTCTGGGCGCAGGTGGCGCACTTTCCGGAGATCGGTTCGGGGACGCGGTTCGGCGCAGCTGTGGCGATCGACGCGGACACCGTCGTCGTCGGCGCTCCGGAAGCAGCCCATCCGACGCTCGGATACGCCCAAGCGGGGGTCGCGTACGTCTATCAGCGCGTCTCCGGAGCTTGGATTCCCGCAGGAGTCCTCGCGTCGCCGACTCCGATGACCGGTGCTCACTTCGCGTCCTCGATCGCGATCGACGGGAGCACGCTCGTGATCGGGGCTCCGGACGAAACCGTCGCGACGACCGGAGTCGGCGCGCTGCACGTGTTCGAGCAGCAGTCCGGGACCTGGAGCGCCACGGCTCGACTGACCGCCGCGAACCCCGCTCAGCATCGGATCGCGCAGCAGATCGATCTCGATGACGACACGTTGGTCTCGACGTCGGACGGGATCGGCGCGCTGGTGTTCACCCGCAGCGGTCCGTTCTGGTTCCAAACGCATCAACTGATCCCGGCCGGTTCGTTCGCGCCCGGTGGCGCAGTCGCCCTGCTCGGTTCGCGGCTCGCGGTCGCGGACATCGGGTACAGCCAGGGCGTGCTGAATCGCGGAGCGGTCCACGTCTACGAGCGCACGGCGAACGACTGGGTGCCACGGCAGATGCTCGTCACGCCGTCCGCGATCTTCGGCACGGAGTTCGGCCAAACGCTCGCGCTTGGCGATGGCGGGCCGAATCAAGGCGTCCTGTTCACGAAGTGCCCGAATGCGGGGAATCCGCCGAACTCCCAGCCCAGCACGGTGCTCGTCTATGCGACGCAGCCGAATCCGCTCGCGGAGTACGGCGCGGGCTGTCCTGGCAGCGGCGCCGTGACGCCGACGCTCGATGACCTGTTGGAGTACGACGGCTGCTTCGACGACGGCTCGCCCGTGTCGTATCGCATCGCCAACGGTCTCGGTGGCGCGCCGTGCGTGCTCCTGTTGTCGGCCGGCACGGCGAACGTCCCGCTCGCGAACGGCTGTTTACTGCTGGTCGCACCGTCGCCGCTCAGCGTCGTCGTGCCGTTGTTCGGCGTGGGTCCTGGCGGCGGCTCGATCACGTTGAACGCGACGATTCCCGTCGGCACTCCCGCGGCGTCGATCTTCATGCAGGCATTCGTCGCGGACCTGGGCGCACCCGGAGGCTTCGCGGCGACGAATGGGATTCGGTTGAGCGTGAACTGAGCCATTGAATCGCGATCGGTGTCGACGCGCCGGATGAGCCAAGCTCCGCTTCAGCCCCACCCCCTCATCGACGCGATCACCGACGACGCACCGTCGACACGCTTGCGTCGCGTGCACGCCTTGCTGCGCGACGACTGGACTCGGGCCACGACTCCCGACGACCGCGGCCGACTGCCGATCGACGTCGCGATCGCGACGTCGAGTTGGCGCGTCGTCGCGGCGCTGCTGCGACGCCACGCGAATCTGCCAGCGTCGACGACGGCATTCGCGGTGCTCGTCGCATGCCTCGAAGAGTGGTCGCTCGAGCGAACCGGTCACGCATGGTCCAACGACGTCGAGCACGCGCGGTGGGTGTTCACGAGCGGACGTCTCATCGACGCCGCGTGCGCGGAGCCGTTCGCGTATCTCGACCATCCAGCCATCGAGGACCTCGCGTTCGTCGCCCTCGAAGCCGCCGCATGGCCGACCCGCGATGCGCACGGCGCCATCGAAGCCGTGCCGCTCGACGCATGGCGCGTACGGCACGCCGAGTGGCGAGCCCGCACCGTTCCGGGCACGCGCATGCTGCGTGGCCGCGTCGTCGATTCCAGCGGCGTCGCGGTCGCGGACGTGCTCGTGCACTGGAACCTCGAGAGCCTGCGGACCGACTCCGAGGGTCGGTTCACGCTCGCGGTCGATGCCGAGGCGTCGTACGCGGGCTGGCCGAACCTCGTCGAGGATGAACTCCACGCGCTGGCGCGCGATGGGCGCTTCGCGATCGCGCCCGATCTTCGTCCGCGCGCGACGAGTGAACCGGAGGTCCGCATCGTCCTCGATTCCGCGCTGACGACGATTCAAGGCAGAGTCGTCGACGCGGAGGGAGCGCCGGTCGTGAATGCCGACGTCGCACTCGAGTCCGGCACGTTCTTCGGCTGGGTGGCGAGCCGTCAGCTCACCGGCTGGCAAGCGTTGCGCTGGGAGGACGCGGCGTACGAATTCGCGGTCGTTCGAACGGGCGCCGACGGGACGTTCTGGTTCGGCGCATTCGCGGATCGAACGTACGACGTCCATGCCGTGGCCTCGCGTCCGTTGCGCCACGCGGTCGCGCGAGCCACGCCCGCCGGCGCTTCCGACGTCCTGCTGCGGCTCCCCACATCGAAACCGCGAGGCGGTTCGGTGCGCGGCATCGTCCGTACGCGAACGGGTCGACCCGTGGAGCGAGTCGTCGTGAGTCCTCGGATCGAGGTGCGCCTGCATCCCAAGTATTCGTGCTCGGTGAACCCGCTCACCGCGGTCGGCGAGTCGTGCCTGACCGACGCGGACGGACGGTTCGAACTGCATGACGTCGCAGACGGGACCGTCGCGATCGCTGCGTGGGGCGACGACATCGAGTCCGTCCATCTCACGTTCGACCCCGTGCCGCAATCGATCGAACTCGTAGTCGATCGGTTGTGCCCGCTGCGCATCATCGCGACCAATGCGTCGTCGATCCCGTGTTGGGTCAAGCCCTCGAAGTCCAGCTTCAGGCGCCGATCGTCGCGCGGAACACGAACCGGTGGCTCCGGAATGCTTCGGATCGACTCGACCGAGCCCTCGGACACGCTGTGGCTGCCCGAGTCGGTCGACGCCCTCTTCGTCGAATCCGAGTCCGATCCGGAGGACGCGCCGCCGCGTCGGATCTCGATCGAACTGCGCCCGGATGCTTGCCTGGACGTGGAACTGTGATGTGCGCCGAGAGCGATCCCCTTGACCACCGTTCGGCACGGGATCTTCCGGTCGTGATCCACAAGGGACTCGACACGGGCTTCAAGCTCGACCAACTCTGGCACGCGTTGCGAGGCGACATGGAACGATCCAAGCGCCCGGCTCTGGCTTCATTGGCGAAGATCCTCGTCGATGCCGGAACGCCGTACGCCGTCATCGGCGGCGTCGCGCTGCAGATCCACCAGGAAGATCCCCGCACCACTCTTGTCATCGATCTCGCGGTGAAGCGGATCGACGAACTTCCCCGAGATCGCCTCACGGCGGGTGGATTCGCGTTCGTCGGGCGATTCGAGCACTCCGAGAACTGGAAGAGCGCCGACGGCATTCCGATTCAGTTCACCGATGATCCGGCCCTGCATGTCGCGCTCGGCCGCCCCATCGCCGTCGAACTCGACGGAGTGACGATCCGCGTCTTGGCGAAGCCCGACTTGCTGCGTGAGAAGTTGCGCGCCGGGTCGGATCCTGCGCGGAGGCGATCCAAGCGCATACAGGATCTGGCAGACGTCCAAGCCTTGATCGAGGCGGAACCCACGCTCGCCGATGCGCTGACCCCCGAGCAGCGGGCCATGCTCGACCGTTTGGTCTGACGAGCGACTCACGCCCGCGACAAGTCTCGTCGGGCAAGGGGCTTGAATCGGCAGTCGACGGTCTGCGGTTCCGCCGCTGGCCGCTTCCCGACCCCCGCCGCGCCCCCATGCCGCAGTTGAGACTCCCACCCCCGTCCGGCTACCCTCTCCGGCTTCACCTCGCCCCGTGAACCGCCCTCGCAAGGACCCTCATGACCGCGCACCAGGAATCCGACCGTCTCGCGTCCTCGGACCGCTTCATCGACCGCCATCTCGGCAAGCCCGCCGCGGACACCGCGGGGATGCTGTCGACCGTGAAGGCCACGTCGCTCGACGCGCTGATCGGCGAGACGATCCCGCAAGCGATCCGCTTCACGGGCAAGTTCGATCTCGCTCCGGCGCGCACCGAGCGCGAAGTGCTCGAGGAGTTGCGCGGCCTCGCGGCGATGAACGAAGTGCGCCGCAGCTACATCGGCCTCGGCTACTCCGGCACGATCACGCCGCCGGTCGTGATGCGCAACATCCTCGAGAACCCGGGCTGGTACACGCAGTACACGCCGTACCAGGCCGAGATCGCGCAAGGCCGCCTCGAGGCGTTGCTGAACTTCCAGACGATGGTGCTCGACCTCACGGGCATGGAAGTCGCGAACTCGTCGCTACTCGACGAAGCGACCGCCGCCGCCGAGGCGATGACGCTCTGCAAGCGTCATCTCGAGCGCCGTCCGAACGCGAACACGTTCTTCGTCGCGTCGCACTGCCATCCGCAGACGATCGACGTGGTGAAGACGCGCGCGGAGCCGCTCGGACTGAAGGTCGTCGTCGGTGACGCCGCGACCGCGACGTTCGGGGACGACGTGTTCGGCGCGCTGATCCAGTACCCCACCACCGACGGCGCGCTCGTCGACTGGTCCGCGTTCTCGAAGAAGGTCCACGACGCCGGCGCGCTGTTGTGCGTCGCGACCGATCTGCTCGCGCTGACGATCCTGAAGCCGCCGTCGACGTTCGGCGCGGACATCGTCGTCGGCAATTCGCAGCGCTTCGGCGTGCCGTTGTTCTACGGCGGGCCGCACGCGGGCTTCATGGCCGGCAAGCTCGGGTTCGAGCGCAAGATGCCGGGCCGCATCGTCGGCGTGTCGAAGGACAGCAACGGCAATCCCGCGTTGCGCCTCGCGCTGCAAACCCGCGAACAGCACATCCGCCGCGATCGCGCGACGAGCAACATCTGCACGGCGCAGGTCCTGCTCGCGGTCACGGCGTCGATGTACGCGGTCTACCACGGGCCCGAAGGTCTGAAGAACATCGGCCTGCGCGTGCATCGCGCGACGCGTGTGCTCGCGGAGAACCTGGTCCAGCTCGGCTGCAAGCTCGCGCACGCGACGTTCTTCGACACGATCCGCGTGACTCCGCCTTCCGGCAAGGCCGACGCGATCCTCGCCGCGCTCGACGCGAAGAAGATCAACGTGCGCCGCTTCGACAACGGCGACTTCGGCATCGCGCTCGACGAGACCGTCACGGTCTGCGACCTGCTCGATCTGCATGAAGCGTTCGGCGGCAAGGCCGGCGCGTTCGCTCCCGAAGCGGCCGCCGCGAAGATCGACGGCCCGCCGGCCGCGTTCGCGCGCACGGGCGAGATCCTCACGCATCCCGTGTTCCGCCGGTTCCACACCGAGCACGAACTCCTGCGCTACATGAAGCGCCTCGAGTCGCGCGACCTGTCGCTGACGACGTCGATGATCTCGCTCGGCTCCTGCACGATGAAGTTGAACGCCACGGCCGAGATGGCGCCGGTCAGCTATCCGGGCTTCGCGAACATGCATCCGTTCGCGCCCGTCGCGCAAGCGAAGGGCTACGGCGAGATGATCCGTCGCCTCGAAGGCTGGCTGTGCCAAGTCACCGGATTCGCCGCATGCTCGATGCAACCGAACGCGGGCTCGCAAGGTGAGTACGCCGGATTGCTCGCGATCCGCGGCTACCACCACGCGCGTGGCGACATGAAGCGCGACGTCTGTTTGATCCCGACGTCGGCGCACGGCACGAACCCGGCATCCGCCGCGCTCGCGGGCATGCGCATCGTCGCCGTCCTCTGCGACGACAAGGGCAACATCGACGTCGCGGATCTGCGGGCCAAGGCCGCGGCGCACAAGGACACGCTGTCGTGCATCATGGTCACGTACCCGTCGACGCACGGCGTGTTCGAGGAGTCGATCAAGGACATCTGCAAGATCGTCCACGACCACGGCGGCCAGGTGTACCTCGACGGCGCGAACATGAATGCGATGGTCGGCCTGTGCCGGCCGGGCGACATCGGCGGCGACGTCTGTCACCTGAACCTGCACAAGACGTTCTGCATTCCGCACGGCGGCGGCGGTCCGGGCATGGGCCCGATCTGCGTCGCGGCGCACCTCGCGCCGTACTTGCCGGCGCATCCCGTCGTGTCGACCGGACGCTCGGTCGTGGGCGCGGTGTCGGCGGCGCCGTGGGGTAGCCCCGGCATCCTGCCGATCCCGTACGCCTACATCGCGATGATGGGCGCCGAAGGTCTCGCGCACGCGACGAAGACCGCGATCCTGAACGCCAACTACGTCGCGACGCGACTCGATGCGCATTACCCGGTGCTGTACCGCGGCACCAAGGGACGCATCGCGCACGAGTGCATCGTCGACCTGCGCGACATCACGAAGAAGGCCGGCATCGAGATCGACGACGTCGCGAAGCGCCTCATGGACTATGGCTTCCACGCGCCGACGATGTCGTTCCCGGTCCCGGGAACTCTGATGATCGAGCCGACCGAAAGCGAATCGCTGGCCGAGCTCGATCGCTTCTGCGACGCGATGATCGCGATTCGCGAAGAGATCCGTGAGGTCGAGACCGGCAAGGCCGACAAGACGAGCAACGTGCTGAAGGGAGCGCCGCACACGGCGCAGGTCGTCGTCTCCGACGCCTGGGACCGCAAGTACTCGCGCGAGAAGGCCGCGTTCCCAGCGCCGTGGACGAAGGAACACAAGTTCTGGCCCCACGTCGGCCGCGTCGACAACGTCTACGGCGATCGCAACCTGTGCTGCACGTGGAGTCCGGAGATGACGGAGCGCGAGGAGTACCTCGGCGGCTGAGGGACGCAGGCGGCTCGACCGAGAGCTTCGTGCTCCCACTGCGATCCCTGCCCACCTTGCATCCCTCGTCACCTGCCTCCCTCTTGGAGAGCCTGACGGAACGGACGAGGAGGCAGGTGACAGGGGGTGCAGGTGGGCAGGGATCACAGGGGGAACAGTTGGAGCAGGGATCGCAGGGGAGCAGGGATCGCAGGGTCCGTCACATTCGCCGAGCGTTTGCGTTCACCGCAACACCACGTCGATCACGCGGTCGTCGACCGTGCGCGGGTCGACGTCGACGATCGTGGGCTCGGCGAATGACGCGCTGGTGAAGTGGATGCGCGTCGGAAACGGAGCGAGGAGTACCTCGGCGGCTGAGGGACGCAGCCGTCCGCAACCGAGAGCTTCCTGCTCCCACTGCGATCCCTGCCCACCTTGCATCCCTCGTCACCTGCCTCCCTCTTGGAGAGCTCTGACGGAACGGACGAGGAGGCAGGTGACGAGGGGTGCAGGGGGAGCAGGGATCACAGGGGGAACAGTTGGAGCAGGAATCGCAGGGGAGCAAGGATCGCAGGGTCCGTCACGTTTGCCGAGCGCGCCATGAGCGCGGCGAATCCTCCCGATCGCGCCGTTCCCGCACTCCTCACTCCGATTTCGGGCGCGAGAATGCCGATCCGTCCGGCTACGGATCATGCCCTTGACCCCCACCGTTTTTCCAGCCCGTCGTCGCCGCATCGACACGCTCGCGCGTGACCGATTCGACGTGCTTGTCGTCGGCGGCGGGATCACGGGCGCCGGATGCGCGTTCGACCTCGCGGCCCGTGGCCTTTCGGTCGCATTGATCGAGCGGGGTGATTGGGCGAGTGCGACCTCGTCGGCGTCGTCGCGACTGATCCACGGTGGTCTGCGCTACCTCGAGCACGGCGACATTCGTCTGGTGCGCGAGTCGCTGCGCGAGCGGGCTTGGCTGCTGGATGCGGCGCCCGGGCTTGTGCAGCGCGAGCCCTTCGTGTTCGCGCTGCGGCGCGGCGAACGGCTGCGCCCCAGCACCGTGTTCTTGGGGCTGTGCGCGTACACCGCGTTGGCGTTGCCGCGACCGCTGTCGTGGCCCGCGCTCGTGTCGGCGCGATCGCTGACGCGGACCGTTCCGGGCATCGACGTCGGCGCGATCGCCGGGGGAGCGCGCTACGCCGATGCGCGGACGCACGATGGGCGGCTCACGCTCGCGGTGGTTCGCAGCGCGGTTGCGCGCGGTGCGACGTGCGTGAGCCGGGTCGCGCTGACGCGCGTCGATCGCACCGAGTCCGGCGTCGGCGCGCACGTCGAGGATCGCACCAACGGCGCGTCGTTCGTCGTCGCGGCGCGCGCGCTCGTACTCGCGGGTGGTCCGGCGACCGAAGCGTTGCGCGAACGAGCGGGACTTGGCGGTCGCTGGCTCGCGCCGACGCGCGGGTCGCACGTCGTGCTCGCGCGCGAGCGACTGCCGATCCACGCGTCGATCACGATGCTGGCGCCGCAGGACGGGCGCGTGATGTTCCTGTTGCGGCGGGACCGGCACACGGTCATCGGCACGACCGATCTCGATGCGAAGCCGAACGAGCCGGTGCGCGCGACGCGCGCGGAAGTCGCGTACTTGCTCGAGGCGGCGAACGCGCTGGTGCGCGGCGCGGCGCTGACGGAAGACGACGTGCTCGCGACGTGGTCGGGCCTGCGTCCGCTGCTGGCGTCGTCCGCTCGGGCCTCCGCGCGTTCGCGCGAGGAATGCGTCATGCAAGAGGGCGTGGTGTGGACGATCGCGGGCGGCAAGCTCACGGGCTTTCGCTCGATGGCGGAACGGCTCGGAGCGCGCCTCTCCGCGAGCCTCGGCCGCGGCGACGCTTCGGCGCGCTCGCCGACGCGCGGGCTCGGGCTCGACGTCGACTCCGAGCCGATGGACGGCCCGAGCGAGCTCGATGCGGCGACGCTCGAACGCCTCGTCGCGACGGACGACGTGTACGCGCCCGCGGACGTGTTGTGGCGGCGCAGTGACCTCGGGCTCGACTCGCCGGAGCGCGTGCGGCAGCGGATCGACGACGTCGCCCGTGCGCTGCGAGACCTCACGGGGAGTGGCGACGCCGAGCGCGCCGAAGCGCTTGCCGCACTCGAAGCGCAAGAGGCCTGGCGCGCCGGAGACAGATGAGGGACAGAGCGGGGACAGACCCGGGTCTGTCCCCGAGTGGCGCCGCCTGCCCCCGGCTCACGCCATGAACAGCGCCGCGCATCCTGCGACCGAGATCAGCGCGCCGAGGACCGCGCGTGTCGAGAGCTTCTCGTCCAACAGCCACCGCGCGAGCGGCAGGATCAACACCGGACTCAACGCGAGCAGCGTCGACGCGACCGCGACCGGCGCGTGCTGGAACGCGAGCAGGCTGCACCAGACTCCGGCGTACGTCGCCAACAGCGCCGCGGGCACGAGGATCGGCCATTGGCGGCGCGTCACGATCTCGCTCGCTTCTTGGCGCGTGCCGCGCGCGAACACCGCGATCCCGATCCCGAACGCGGCGGCCACGATCAGTCGCCAGGTCGAAGCTTCGAGCGCCGCGTGCTGCGGCGCGCCCGGTGACGACTCCAGCGCAACCACCGCGATCTTCGACAACGTCGCGCCGGTGGCCTGACCGAGCGCGGCCAGCACACCGAACGCGCCACCGACCCACCGCTCGCGTGACGACAGAGGGCGCGCGATGCCATGCGCCTCACCGACCACCAGGACGACGCCGAACACGGTCGCGGCGATGCCGGCGAGCTGGACCGGCGTCAGCGTTTCGCCGCGCCATCCGTACGCGATCGCCGCGGCGAACACCGGCGCGAACGTCTCGAGCACGAGCGCCTTGCGCGGTCCGAGCAAGCGCAGCGCACGGAAGTGGCACCAATCGCCGAGCACGAGTCCGACGACGCTGCTCGCCGCGAGCGTCGCGACGATCGAGGCGTCGGCGTTGAACATGGACTCGCCGCGCGTGAGGAACGCCAGCGTCGCGAGGAACGCGAGCAGCGCGACCGTGTTCTTGCCGAAGTTCAGCGCGTACGGCGAGAGGCGCGTCTTCGCGAACAACAGGCTCGAAATCGCCCAGACCGTGGCGCCACCGAGCGCGAACGCGTTGCCGACCAGGGAGGACGTCATGGGCGCGAGACGGTAGCGATCGCCGGTTGCTAGGCTCGCTCGCGGAGTGGAGCTCGGGGTCGACTCGGGCTCGGGGAGCCTGCGGGATCCTGCCGTCCCGACGATGCTCCCGGGGCCGCCCGGAATCCCGCGGGGCCGTCGACATGCGGGGGGATCGCATGGAACGAAATCGCGAGCGGCGCTGGCTGCTCACCATTCTGCTCGCGGCCGCGATCACGTTCGCGGTCCGCCTCGATCACGGACTCGCGGACATCGTGGTCGATCGTTCGGTCGACGCGCTGCATCCGGCAACGACGATGGCGCCGTTCGAGCCCGGGCCGTACGGCTGGTCGCTGTCGGCGCTGCGGTACCCCGCGTTGATGTTCCGTGTGGTCGGCCTCGTCCAGCGCGCGTGGATGCAGGTCGTCCATGGACCGGGTTCGGTCGATGCGCTGTTCTTGGACCTCGATCGACGTGCGGCGCAGGTTTGGCGCTCCGAGGCCGATCTCACGCAACCCGACGCGGTGGGCGAGCGCGTCTCCGAGTTGATCCTCGTCGGTCGCGCGGTGGTCGCGTCGTTCGGCTTGCTGCTCGTGTACGCGGTGTGGCGTTGGGTCCGCTCGGTGTTCGGTACCGAAGCGGCGACCGTCGCCGCGGCCACGTGCTCGTGCACACCGGTGGTCGTCCACTACGTGAAGCAACTGAACACCGATGTGCCGTACCTCGCGCTCGCGCTGCTCGGACTCGCGTTCGTGAACGAGGCGATCACCAGTGGCAATGCCCGTCGGTTCATTGCCGGCGCGCTGTGCGCGGGGCTCGCGGTCGGCACCAAGGACCAGGCCTACGGTCTGTTCGTCGGCTTCGCGCCGATCGCGCTGTGGGCCTTCGCGCGCCCCGGCGAACTGGCCGAGGGTCGCGCACGACGCCTGCCGAGCGGCACACTCGCGCTTGCTGTCGTCGTCGGCGTGATTCCGGTGTTGCTCTTGCCCGGACTTCCGTTCGACACCGAGTGGTTTCGCGCCCATCTCGCGTTCGTGCGTGGCGACGGTTCCGCGCCGTTCCGCCAAGTCGACGCGACGTTCGCGGGGATCGCGCGCCTCGCGGGCATGGTCGGTCGACTCGTCGTCGACGGTGTCGGATGGCCGTGCGCCGTACTCGGCTCGATCGCCGCCTTCGTGTTGGCGAAGTCGCGGCCGCGCGCCGTGCTGCTGATCGTCACGCCTTCGCTCGCGTACTTCGCGTCGTTCGTCGCGCCGATCGGTTACGTGATGCTGCGCTTCACGCTGCCGATGCAACTCGCGGTGATCGCGCTGGCGGGCGCCGCGATCGCCGCGTTGGCGCGCCGTGGATGGACGCGGTCGGCGGCCGCGTGCGCCGTGCTGGTGTTGGGTTCGAACGCATGGTCGACGGTCGGTGAGTTCGAAGTCCTTCGCGCGACCGATTCGCGCGTCGCCGCCGAGCGCTTCGTGCGCGAGCGTTACCGACCCGAGCACGCGATCGTGGCTTCGATGTCCTTGAACGGAGCGGATCTGCTGTTGCCGCCGTGGCCGCGCGTCGAAGCGCTCTCGCCGAGCGCGACGCAGCAGCGCGCACCGCCCGCTCCCGACGTGCTGATGCTGTCGTGGTTCCTGTCGGACATGCCGCGTGATCGCGCGACGTTCGCGATCGCGAGCGAACCGACGATCGAGTACCTGGACGCGAAGTTCGTTCGAGCGCGCGAGTTCGTGCCTCCGGTCCGGCATCCGATCGTGCTCGGAGCGGCCGTGCACCCCGTCATCGTCGTGTACGAGCGGGTCGGAGCGTTCGCGTCGGCGCGGTGATCGTTCGCGTCAGTTCACGTCGACGCGGACCGCATTCGTCGCCGTGAAGCCCGTCGCCGCGCCCGAGTCTTGGACCAGAGCCTGGACGAAGAACGTCGCGGGCGACGTTGTCGCCAACGGCACGGTCCAAGAGTGCGCGCCATTGCCCGGCCCGAGCCCGATCAGCGAGTCGGCGGCGACAAGAGTGGACGTTTGCGGCACGTACTGGAAGCAGCCACCGGGTAACGGAATCAACGACTGCGAGACCGCGGCGAAGAGGACGCAGAGCGCTCCGCCGGTGCCGTGCTGGACCCGGATCTCGGACGACGTCCCACGCGCGGCGCAATGACCGACGTCGAGCGTCGGCGCAATTCCGGTCGATGCCGTGCACGAGAAGCCGATCGTCGACACGTCGCCGCACGCGATGCTGCGGATCTCGACGCGGCCCGCACTCCACGTTGTTCCGACGGTGTGAAACGCATCCGCGAGCGCGAGATCCGCCCGGCCGTCGCCATTGTGATCGAGCAACGCGATCGACGCGATCGGGTCGTCGTACGGCTTCGACACTTCGCCGATCGAATGGGCATCGGCGCCGGAGTACACGCGCGCGGTCCCTCCGGTGCCACCGGGGATCAGCGAAACGATGGCGAACTCACCGATGCCGTCGCCGTCGGCGTCGGTGCCGCGGGCGAGAAGCGAGCCCGTGAACTCAACGGCGCTCGGCGGTGCGAAAAAGCTCTTCACGATCGCGCCGGTGACCGGCGAGACCAAGCGTGCGACGCCCTTCGCGAGTCCGTTCCACGCGCCAAGCGCGCTCGCGAGGACCTCGTCGCGGCCATCCCCATCGAGATCCGGCCCTCGCCGCAGCGGCATACCGAAGCCCTCGGTGCCCGCCAGCCCGTCGAGCGACCCGACCCATTGTCCGTTCGCACCCGAGTGCACGAAGACGCGACCGGTTTGCGGACCGAGCGCGGAGGGATGCCCCGGCGCACCGACGACGAAATCGTCGTGTCCGTCGAAGTCGAGGTCGCCGATGCCCGCGACCGTGACGCCGTAATTGGTGCCGGCAGGCGCCGAGTGGACCGTGAGGAGCGTCGTTCCGTCGGGTCCGGAACAGACTCTCGCGTGCGAGGTCTGGCTGCCGAAGGGACCGACCGCACCCGCCACGACGTCGACGAAGCCGTCGCCATCGACGTCCCCGGCGGAGGCGACGGAGCCTCCGAATCGTTGATCCGTGTAGGGCAGACTCGCCTTGCTCCACAGCAAGGTCCGGGTGCGGCCCGAGTAGACGTGGATCGCACCAGCGTTCGGAGCGCTCGTGTCGTCGAGCGGCGCGCCGATCGCGATGTCGGGAACGCCGTCGCCGTCGACGTCGCCGAGCGCGGCGATCGATGCTCCGAACGCAGTGCCCGGAAGACCATCGCTCAGCGAGCCGAGTTCGCCGCCGACGCGCATCGAGATCACGTGCACCGACCGAACGACGGGATCGAACGTCGGCGGGATCTCTTCACCCACCAGAAGATCCGAACGACCGTCGCCGTCCAGGTCGCCCGCCGCTTCGAGCAGGCTGCCGAAGTTCGCTTCGACCACTTTGCCGTCGTACGTCGCAATCGTCGCGTCGCCGAGGTCGGACAGCGCGGATGGCACGAGCTGGAACTGGGAGTACTCCGCGACGCTCGGACCGAAGATGCAGTCGACCGACCACGCTCCGAGCCCGAACACGTCGCCGGCTTGCACCGGCAGGGCGACGTCGCCCTCGAAGTCGTATCCCCAGTCCGTGATCTTCGTCGTGACGCCGTTCACGACCATCACGGGGTACTCGAGATGCCAGTCCTCGAGGTCCTGGTTGTCGAACTTCAGGTGGACGTGCACCGTGCCCGTCAGCGGAATCGTCGTCGCGAAGTACGCGACGCCAGGCATCGGCTGGCCGCAGCCGCCGTCGGGCGACGTCAGTGTCATCGTCGTCGCGGTCAGCGTGCCCGTTCCCTTGGTGTCTCCGGCGTACGTCCAGGCAAGCGTCGAGAACTGCGCGGACGCGAGGGGAGCGAACACCGGCGGCAGTGCCAGCGCGACGAGACCGAGCACGACGTGTCTGCGAAAGCTCATGGAGATCCCCCTTCGACGGCTCTCTAGTGCGCGCACATCACGGCAACGTCGCCTGGACGGCGTTCGTCGTCGTGAATCCCGACGGTGCGCCGGCGTCCTGGACGAACGCCTGCGCGACGAAACTGCCCAACGCACCGGGAATCAGCTTCACCGGGAGTGTCTTGTTGCCGAGCGCGTTGACCT
>JBPOIU010000077.1:0-32615 GCA_052034255.1 Planctomycetota bacterium
CCCGGGGGCCACCGCGGGGCCTCGGCCTCCACCCAACCCAGGGCCCGCCGCGACCTAATGGGCGCGGCGGCTCCTCTTACTCAAAGAAGAACGCGGGCGTCAGCCCGCGCATTCCCAACGAAGGCAAGCGGCCGCTCGCCGGCCGCATCCCCAAAAGGAAGTCCACGCTGCACCAGGGTCGAGCCCACGAGCAAGAAACGCGGCGCGCTCCTGCCCGTCCCGAAATCGAACGAGCCCCCTCCGCGCGACGGCCCCCCCGCCAACGCGCGGCGCGCCCCCGCGCGGCCATCCGATGGCGGACAGCACCAGGGCGGCCAGAGGACCCCCCGCCGGGGGGGGGGGGGCGGGGGCCGGCGGCGGGGGGGGGGCCCCCCTGGGGCCGCCGGCCGCGCAGGCCCTCAGTTCCTTTTATTCTCGAGCAACGTATCCACGGCCACGGTCGGCATGAGCAACTTGCCCTCGGACGGAACGTAGACGTCGTCATCGCCGTCGAGGTCGAAGTCCGCGAACACCGCGTCCGTCGAAATGAAGATGCCGAAGCTCGTGTACGTCGAGTCCAACGCGAACGTGCCGTGAATGCCGCCTTGCGCACCGCCGAGGTTCAGGAACAGCAGATCGTCACCGCCGGTCTGCTGACCGGTCGAGAAGTCGAAGTCGAAGAACTCGTGGCAGTGCTCGAGCACGTCGAGATCACCGTCGAGATCGACGTCGACCAACTGAACGCCAAGGCGAATGGCGGTCTCGCTCTCGTCGATCTGCGGGAACGACGCCGAATCCTCGGTGAAGTTGCCCGCGCCGTCGTTGCGGTAGTACTCGCCCGATGCCGCCGACAGGATCGACACGCCCGAGTTCGCGACGATCAGATCCAAGTCGCCATCGCCGTCGAGATCGCCGAACCGCGCGCCGCGTGAGTTGTCCGAGAAGCCGTTCGTGATCTGCGTCGACACGTCGGTGAACACCATGTTGCCGTCGTTGCGCAGCAGCACGTTCGGCTGTCCCGGCGTACCGTCGGAGCCGTTCGTGTCCGAACGCGCGAACAGTACGTCCATGTCGCCGTCGTTGTCGATGTCACCCGCCGCGACACCAAGGTTCGCGAAGCCGAGCACGTTCCACGCCGCGTTCGTGAACGCCGCGTCCTCGACGAACTTCCCGGCGACACCACCCTGCGCGAATCCCTGGTTCACGAGCAGCGTGTTGGGCGCGTGCTGCTCGAGCGAGTGCACGGTGTCCTTGCCGTTCGCGATCATGAGATCGACGTCGCCGTCGCGGTCGAAGTCGGCGGCGACCACGTCCTGCGGAACGCCGGGCGTCGACGGGAAGGTCCCATCCAGCGCGAAGCCGAAGCCGCCCGTGTTCACGAGCAGCACGTTCGGCAACGGGCCGTTGTTCGGATCACCGACCGCTCCGCCGGCGAACACGTCGAGGTCGCCATCGGCGTCCGCGTCGAACAGCTCGACTCGATACGTCGGAACTTGCGCACCGAACGGCACGGATCCCGCGCTCACGTCCGCGAACGACAGCGCGCCGTCGTGGCGGAACATCAGCACGCCGGCGTCCGTCGCGACGACGAGATCGGGGTCACCATCGAGATCGATGTCGCCAGCGGCGGCGCTGTGGCTCGCGGTCGTCTGCGCCGATGCCGGCACGTTCACCGATTGGTCGACCCACGACGGCCCCGGCCCCGGAGCGATCGTCAGCGCGGCGACGTTCGTCACGTCCGGCACACCGCCCGGAGCCACCGTCAACGCCTGCATGTACACCGTCTGTCCCGACAACGCCGGCGAGTTCGGAACTTGCGCCAGCGCGCGGAAGCGACCGCTGCCATCGGTCGGAACGGGCACCACGATGGTCGTCGGATCGAGCACGCGCACGTACGGCAACCACCCGGCGCCGTCGGGGTCGCCGACGGTGAGGCCGGAATCGAGCATCAACACCGCCGGCGCGAACGGCACCGAGGTCCGCAAGTCGATTCCCGACGTCCCACCGGGCCCGGCGGGGAGGATCAGCAAGCTGGAAGAGCGCGAGACGTCGTCGGTTCCGCCCGCATGCGCGTCCAGCGCGAGCGCGGCCGTGAGCGCGACCAAACTGAGAGAAGACATCGAACGAACGATCACAGGTGAACTCCTTGGGAGAGAGAGAGAAGGAGTGCTGGGGAATGCACCACGGTATTCCATGACGCACGTCGCGGCGGAAGTTGCGCTGGTTTGCCACAGCACCCACTCCCACCTCTCCGTCGCCGTCGAGCCAGCCTCCGATTGATTCTGAGACTAATTCTCATTTACGGCACGTACCTGGCGACATCAAGCCGGGAAATCGTGAGCGCGCGGTGGCGCCTCCGCGGACTTCTCATGGTTGCGCCGTTTGTCCCCACGAACTTCCGCACTTCGAACCGCAAAGGTCCGATGCGGCCCGTTGACGCGCATCGAGGCGTCCCGTAGCCTGCCCGATTCGCGTTCCGGGTCAGGATCGCGTGTGTCGGAGAGCCGTCATGGCCAAGAAGTCCAAGGGCAAGCGCGAATACGTCTGGCTCCAATGCACGGAGACGGGCGACCTCAACTATCGGACGCAGATGAAGACGTCGGGCGGTCTGCCCGAGAAGTTCAAGGCGGGCGGCGGCTTGAAGAAGTACAGCCCGCGTCTGCGCAAGGTCACGATGCACAAGGTGAAGCGCTCCTGATTCGCGCGTCGTGACGACGCGACGGCGCGTTCCATGCGAACGCTGCCGCGCGCGCATCCGACTCGCTGGCGAGAGGTCCGCCCATGGTGCAGATCGACGTCGTCTATCAGGGTCACCTCCGCACGCAAGCCACGCACGGACCGTCCCGAACGACGGTCGTCACCGACGCACCGGTGGACAATCACGGGCGCGGCGAGTCGTTCTCGCCGACCGATCTCGTGGCGACGGCTCTCGGCAGCTGCATGCTGACGATCATGGGCATCGTCGCGGAGCGGCGCGGTCTCGACCTCGTTGGGACCCGCGTCGTCGTCGAAAAGCACATGGTCTCCGACCCGGTGCGCCGCATCGGTCGACTCCCGGTCACGATCACGCTGAATCGCGCGTGCTCCGCCGAGGAACGCAAACTGCTCGAGGCGGCGGCACTCACGTGCCCGGTGCACAAGAGCCTGCATCCCGACATCGAGAAGCCCGTCACGTTCGTCTACCCGGCCTGACGCACGCGACCGCGCTCGCGCACTCCGCGAACCCCGACGGTCACTTCGAGTAACCGAGCTGCCGCAGCTCGACCGCGGTCGGACAGGACCGTCCCCGCCACGATCCGCAGGGCCGCGATCGGCGCCGTCCGCGATCTGGACGAGCGCTCCATCGACGCACGAGTTCCGTTCCCCGGCGGCACCCGCGACCAGCAGCGACCCTGCCATCCCAACTCGCGTATGCCACGACGCTTGTGACGATCGCACGCGCCGTCGTCAGGGCCGCCCAACGAAGTTACACCAACCTGCATCGCGGTCCCGGGCGCCACGTAGCAAGCCGCCTCCGGGCGACACGGCCGCGGACGAACGATGCGCCACGCGGGCGGTTGCACGGGACGTGATGAGGAAGACAAGCCCGACCGGTTCTCTCCCCCCGGATCGAAGCAGTCATGAGTGCCAGGATCGAACCTTTGATGTCGGCCGCGCGGCGCGGACGATGGACGACGTCGTGCGTCGTGGCCCTCCTCGCCGAACTCGCGTGCTTCGCGCCGCCGGCGTGGGCGCAGAGGTCGGGGGACGCCGTCGGTGACGCGGATCCGGCATACGTCGCGATGATCGAGCGAGCCCGAGCGCTCGCCGCCGCCCCCTACGTCGCGCCGACTCCCGAAGCGTTGCCGAAGTCGCTCGCCGAGCTCGACTACGACCGCTACCGCGCGATCCGTTTCGAACCGCAGCACGCGTTGTGGAAGAGCGATGGCCTCCCCTTCCAAGTGCAGTTCTTCCACTGCGGCTTCTTCTTCAAAGAACCCGTCCACGTCTTCACGGTCGACGACGCGTCGGCAGCGCCCGTCGCGTTCTCGACCGATCTCTTCGAGTACGGCGACGGCGGCCCGCCGGCCGACCTCCCCGCCGACCTCGGGTTCGCCGGTTTCCGCATCCACGCACCGCTTCACCGCGCGGACTACTTCGACGAGCTGGTGGCATTCCTCGGTGCGTCGTACTTCCGCGTGCTCGGCAAGGGCCAGGTCTACGGCCTCTCGGCGCGAGGACTCGCGATCGACTGCGGCGAGGATTCGGGCGAGGAGTTCCCGCGCTTCACCGAGTTCCGCCTCGTGAAGCCGACCGCCGATGCGGCAACGATGGTCGTCGTCGCGTTGCTCGACTCGCGCAGCGTGTGCGGCGCCTACGAGTTCCGTTTCGAACCCGGGGAGACGACGAAGACCGCCGTGCGCGCGACGCTGTTCACGCGCGCCGAAATCAAGAAGCCGGGCTTCGCGCCGTTGACCAGCATGTTCCTGTTCGGCGAGAACCGCGTGCGCTTCGTGCCCGACTTCCGACCCGAGGTCCACGACTCGGACGGTCTGTCGGTGCGCCTCGCGGATGGCTCGTGGACATGGCGGTCGCTGGACAATCCCGCGCAGCGCCATCGCATCTCGCGGATCGCGGCCGACGGGGTCCAAAGCTTCGGCTTGCTGCAGCGCGACCGAGCGTTCGATCACTACCAGGACTTCGAAACCCGGCAGGAACGTCGGCCGAGCTACGTGATCGTGCCGCACACCGGGTTCGAGCACGGCCACGTCGAACTGGTCGAGATCCCGACCGCGCTCGAGTTCAACGACAACGTCGTGGCGTACTTCGTGCCCGCGTCGCCGCTGCGCGGCGGGGAATCGCGGACCGTCGCCTACGACCTGCTCGCGACCATGGACGACCATGCGCGCAGCTTGGTCGCGACGGTCGAAGCGACACGCATCGATCCCGATGCCGCGCCGGACGAAGCGCTGTTCGTCGTCGACTTCGCGCCCGTCGGCGACGGATCGAACGCGCGACTCGCGGTCGATCGCATCCGCTCCGAAGTGTCCGCGAACCGCGGTGAAGTCCGCAACATCGTGCTGCAGCAAGCGGACTCCGGCGGCGTACGACTCACCTTCCGACTCCACCACACGGAACGCGCCCCGATCGAACTGAGCGCGCGTCTGCTCGACGGCGAACGCGTGATCAGCGAGACCTGGACCTACCTGGCCGACCTGCCATGAACCTGCTCCACACGCTTTCGCTTCGTCGCGGCCTGCTGTTGTCCGAGGCCGACCACGCTCGGCTGCGCATCCACGCGCGGCGCATCGCGTTGGCGGTCGCCGCCCTGTCCACCACCGCGTTCGCGACCTCGCATCTGATCGACGTCGTGATGCACGACGGCCTCAGCGCGTTCGAGTGCTTGATGGTGCCGCTGTTCGTGGTGCTCGTGCTGCCGATCGCGCTGTCGTTCTGGATCGCGACGTTCGGCTTCGTGATGCGCCGGTTCCGCACCGATGAACTGTCGATCACGCGCGAACTCGGGCCCTCGCGCGCGGGCACTCGCATCTCCGCGCGCACGGCGGTCGTGATTCCGGTGCACAACGAGGATCCGGCGCGCGTCGGCGCGGGCATCAAGGCGACGTTCGACTCGCTCGCGCGCACCGGTCAACTCCATGCCTTCGAGTTCTTCATCTGCTCGGACACGACGGATCCGGACCTGTGGGTCGAGGAAGAAGCCTCGTACGCGGAACTCAAGGCGCGCCTCTCCGACCCGAGCCGCCTGACCTACGTGAAGCGCCGGCGCAACACGGAGCACAAGGCGGGCAACATCGCCGAGTTCTGCGCCCGCTTCTCCGACCGCTTCCGTTACATGGTCGTGTTCGACGCGGACTCGGTGATGTCGGGCGCGACGCTGGTCGACCTCGTGCGCCTGATGGAACGCCGTCCGGAGGCCGGGATCATCCAGGCGCCGCCGGTTCCCGTGAATCGGCAGACGCTGTTCGCCCGCCTGCAGCAGTTCTCCGCGCGCGTCTATGGCCCCGTGTTCCAAGCCGGCCTCGCCTACGTCCAGGGCGGCGAAGGCAACTTCTACGGCCACAACGCGATCATCCGCATTCAGCCGTTCAAGGACCATTGCCGCCTGCCGAAGCTCGACGGCGAAGGACCGCTCGCGGGTCACATCCTGTCGCACGACTTCGTCGAAGCCGCGTTCATGCGACGCGCGGGTTTCAAGGTGTACTTCGCGCACGACCTCGGCGGCAGCTTCGAGGAATGCCCACCGACCCTGATCGATTACGCCGCGCGCGAGCGCCGTTGGTGCCAGGGCAACTTGCAGCACACGCGACTGTTGCGCTGGCCGGGGCTCAACTTCGTCAGCCGCGTCCACTTGGCGATGGGCGTGATGGCGTTCGCGTCCGCTCCGCTTTGGCTCGCGTTGCTGCTGCTGTCGACCCTCGAGGGAGTGCGCGAGCGCTGGTTCGGCGCCTCGGCGGCGAGCTCGAGCATCTTGGGCGTTTCGGACTCCCCGCTGCAATCGGGACTGCTGTTCGTGCTCGTGCTCGGGATGTTGTTCCTACCGAAGCTGTACGGGCTCGCGCTGCAGCTCACGACTCCGGGCCGCGCACGGCGCTTCGGCGGCGCGGAGCACCTCGGCACCAGTGTCCTGCTCGAGGCGCTGTTCTCGGTGTTGCTCGCTCCGACGATGGCGTACCTGCACACACGATTCGTGCTCGGCGTGCTGCGCGGTCAAGTCGTCCAGTGGACGGCGCAAGAACGCGACGACGTCGCGACTCCATTCGCGGTCGCCGCGAAGCGGCATGCGGGAACGACGGCGCTCGGCCTCGTGTGGGGCGTCGTGGCGTGGTACGCCACGCCGTCGTTGTTCCCATGGCTGCTGCCGTTCCTGATCGGACTCGTGCTGTCGATCCCGTTGTCGTGGTTCACCAGCAAGGCGTCCGCGGGCAAGAAGGCGCGCGCGCGTGGCTGGTTCGTCACGCCGGAGGAAACCGACCCGCCGTTCGTGCTGCGCCGTCTCGCGGCGGAATTGTCGCGCGCGCCCGCGGCTCCTCGAGTGGCACCCCGTCGCGGTCTCGAGCGCTTGCTGCTCGACGATGCCTTGCGCGATCTCCATTTCGCCGCGCTCCCGAGTGACGACGATGCGTCGGATCCACTGCAAGAGCATGCCCGCCGCGGGATCGAGTTGAAGGCGCGTCTGCGTGGACTCGCGACATTGACGGCGAAAGAGCGCTACGAACTCCAGACGTCCCGCGTCGCGCTCGCGGCAATCGCGCCCTGACCTCGGCGTCCGCGGTCCGCGCGACGCAACGCACGGAGACGCCGTCGCCGCGAGTCCCCTCTTGCCGGCGGCGAGCGCCTCGACGTAAGGTCGGTGTGGGAAGTACGCCCCAGTCGCCAGGGTCGACTGCGGTCGTGCGCTGATCCCGGTCCAGGATCCGCGTGCGCGCACAGGGGGGCGCACGACGAAGCCGACCGCCCGTTGAAGTTCATGTGCCGCAAGGCGCTTGAACCCCTTTTCTCTCCCGAAGGAGGACGTCATGAAGTCACTGTTCCTCGCCGCCGCGGTCGCTCTCACGTACCCGTCGTTCGCGGCCGCCCAATGCGATCCGGTCGCCGATCTTTCGATCGTCGTGTCGCCGACCGTTGCTTCCCCAGGCCAGCTCGTGACCGTCACCGTGACGAACACGTCGGCCACCTGCACGTACACGCTGCCGTCGGGCTGTGTGTTCCAGAACGTCACGGCCGGTGACTGCACGGGCGCGACCGTCACGAGCTACTTCTGCACGCTGGCGCTGAAGCCAATCGGACCGGGCAAATCGGTCAGCCAGACTTGGGACCAAGTCGACGACAACGGCCAGCAGGTCGCTCTCGGCACCTACGCGTTTCCGATCCGCGTGTTCGATCCGGCATTCACGCTGCACGAGCTGTGCGCGACGGTCGATGTCGGACCGACATGCCCGAACCCGCCGACGACGTACGGCGCCGGTGACCAGGGCGCTGGCGGCTTCGTGCCGTTCATCGCCGCGATCGGCGGCCTGCCGACACTCGGCAACAACACGTTCGCGATCACCGTGTCGAACGGCGTCGGCGGTGCGCAGGCCGCGTTCTTCATCGGCGCGGCTCCGGCGAACCTCGCCGCGCCGTGGGGCACGTTCTACCTCGACCCGAATCTGCCGTTGATCCAACTGAACCTCACGCTGAGCGGCGCGAACGGTCAACCCGGCGCGGGCTCGGTCCTGTTGCCGACGCCGATCCCGCAACTGCCGCAGTTGCTCGGCGTCAACGTGTACACACAGATGTTGATCGCGGATCCGGCGTCCATCGGCGGGATCTCGCACACCGCGGGCTTGACGTTCGGCATCTGCCAATAACGCGAGCGACGACGTCCCCCGACGGAGCGTCCGCGCCCGGCGCGGACGCTCCGTTCCACGTCCAGAGAGCGAGTCCGATGCGAACTGTGCCGAACCACCGCGCGCCTGCTCTAATGCGCCGCGTCATGCGCTACGGATCACGCTTCGTCTTCGCGATCGCGGTCATGCTCTCGGCGGGTTGCGATCGTGACCCGGCGCCGGGGAACGTCGCGGCGAACGCCGCCGCTCTGACGCCCCCCGAAGTGTCGGTGCGCACGGTGATCGCCCGCGAAGAGCCATGGCCGTTGCAGATCGAAACCACCGGGGAACTCGACGTCGACGAGCGCACCACGCTCGGCGCGAAAGTCCCCGGGCGATTGGTCCAGCTGAGCGTGGACGTGGGCTCGGAAGTGCGGGCGGGCGACATCGTCTGCGCGGTCGACGCGACCGACTACGAGTTGCGCGTGCGCCAATCCGAGGCCTTCGTCGCGCAAGCACGCTCGCTGCTCGGACTGCCGTACGACGGCGATTCCGATGACGTCGACCCGCAGGGAACCACGCAGGTGCGCGAGGCCACCGCGGTGCTCGAAGAGGCCGCCGCGCGCAAGCGTCGCGCCGAGACCCTGCGCGAACAGGGCATCTCGACCGATGCCGAACTCGACGAAGCGAATGCCGCGGCGCGCGTGGCCGAGGAACGCCTGCAAAGCGCACTGCAGGAAATCCGCAACCTCAGCGCGCTGGTCCAACAGCGCCGCGCCGAATTGGCGATCGCGCGCCAACAGCTCGCGGACACGCAAGTGCGCGCTCCCTACGACGGCGTGGTCCAAGAGCGTCTCGTCGGCCGCGGCGACTACCTGACGATCGGGACCGCGATCGTCACGCTGGTGCGCCTCGATCCGCTGCGCCTGCGCACGCGCGTGCCGGAACGCAGCGCTGCCTTCATCGCGGTCGGACAAGCCGTGAGCTTCACGATCGAAGGCGATCCGCGCACGCACGAAGGCGTGGTCGCGCGCATCGCGCCCGAGCTCGACCGCGCCAGCCGTTCTCTCGTCGTCGAGGCCCAAGTGCAAAACCGTGATGCCGAGCAGCACTACCGCCTGCGTGGCGGGCTGTTCGCGCAAGTCGCGATCGTGTTCGACCCGAACGCGACGGCCATCGTGGTCCCGGCCAGCGCCGTGCGTTCGTTCGCGGGCGTCGACCGCGTCCTCGCCGTGAAGGATGGCGCGATCGAGGAACGGTTGATCAAGATCGGGCGTCGCGACGCGACGCGCGTCGAGATCCAAAGCGGCGTGGCTGCCGGCGACCCCATCGTCGAACAGCCGGGCAACCTGGTCGGCGGCCAGCGCGTTCGCGCGGCGGAGTGACGCGTGCAACACCTCGCGGAGCTCTGCATCCGGCGGCCGGTGTTCGCGGCCATGTTGATCCTCACGCTCGTCGTCGTGGGCGCATCGAGCTATCTGCGTCTCGACGTCGATCGCTTCCCCACGGTGGACCTCCCCACCGTGACGGTTCGCACGACGCTGCCCGGCGCGTCCCCCGAAGAAGTCGAGACGCAGATCTCGCAGCGCGTCGAAGAAGCCGTCAACACGGTCGAAGGCATCGACCAGCTGCGCTCGATCTCGTCGTCCGGCACGTCCGTCGTGCTCGTCACGTTCGACCTGGCTCGCGACATCGACGTCGCGGCTCAGGACGTCCGCGACCGCATCGCGAAGATCGCACGCGATCTGCCGCGCGAAGCCGACCCACCGATCGTGTCGAAGTTCGACAACGACCAGACGCCGGTGTTGACGCTCGCGGTATCGGGAGATCGACCGCAACGCGAGCTCACGGAGATCGCCGACAAGCTGGTGAAGATCCCGCTCGAACGCAGCAAGGGCGTCGGCGAGATCGCGATCGTCGGCGGCGCGGAACGCTCGATCAACATCTGGGTCGACGTGGACCGCTTGGCGGCGTACCAGATCCCGATCACGGCGGTGCGTGACGCCATCCAGCGGCAGAACGCAGAGGCCCCGGGCGGCAACGTCTCCGGCGTCGATCGCGAGGAAGTCCTGCGCACGCTCGGGCGCATCGAGGATCCCGCGGCATTCGACGAACTCGTGATCGCGACCGTCAACGGCGTACCCGTGCGCGTCCGCGACATCGGCGACGCCGAGGACGGAACGAAAGAAGTGCGCTCGACGGCGCGCCTCGACGGCGTGCCGACGGTCACGCTCGAGATCCGGCGCCAGTCCGGCTCGAATACGGTCGCCGTCATCGAGGGCATCAAGCAGCGCCTCGACGAACTCCTGCACAATCTCCCGAGCGACGTCCGGGTCGAGATCATCCGTGACCAATCGCGGTTCATCCACGCCGCGCTCGGCGAGATCAACCTGCACTTGGTCCTCGGCAGCATCCTCGCCTGCCTCGTCGTGCTCGCGTTCATGCGCAGTTGGCGCTCGACCTTGATCGCCGGCATCGCGATCCCGACCTCGGTGGTGGCGACGTTCGGCGCGATGGAGGCCCTCGGCTTCACGTTGAACTCGGTCACGATGCTCGCGCTCGTGCTGATGGTCGGCATCGTGATCGACGACGCGATCGTCGTGCTCGAGAACGTGTTCCGCTTTGTCGAAGAGAAGCGAATGCACCCGTTCGACGCGGCGCGCGAAGGCACGCGCGAGATCGCGCTCGCGGTGATGGCGACGACTCTGTCGCTCGCGGTGATCTTCGTGCCGGTGTCGTTCATGTCGAGCGTGTCCGGCCGCTTCCTCTACCAGTTCGGCATCACCGCGGCGGTCGCCGTGATGATCTCGCTGCTGGTGTCGTTCACGTTGACGCCGATGATGAGCGCGCGGCTGTTGCGGCCGATCGACCACACCGCGACCGAACGCGTCCGCGCGCGCTCGCGAGGCGGTTTCTACGCCTGGCTCGAACGCGCGTACATGGCGACCCTGCGCGTCGCGTTGCGCGGCCGCCTCGTCGTGTTGGCGATCGTCGTCGGAGTGATCGCGACGATCCCTCCGCTCTATCGCTTGGTCCGACAGGAGTACATCCCGAGCGAAGTCGACGAAGCCGAGTTCGACGTCAACGTCACGGCCGCCGAGGGCACGAGCTCGGCCGCGATGCACGAAGTGATGCTCGCGGTCGAGGCCGAACTCCGCGCGCATCCGGCCGTGCGCGTCGTCCTGGTCACGTCCGGCGGCAGCGGTTTCATCGCGAACACGAACCAGGGCTCCGCGTACGTGCGCATCGCGCCCCACGAGGAACGCCTGTTCTCGCTACCGCGTTTCTTCGCGGCGCTCGCGCGCCTCGAACCGTGGAAGGCGTTCGAGGGCAACTACTCGCAACGCGACGTGATGAACGATCTGCGCCGCCGCCTGGCGAAGTTCAAGGACGTCCGGTTCTCGCTGCGCAACGCCCAGTCGTTCACGCTCGGCAGCGGTCCGTTCGAGATCGACTTCAGCTTGCTCGGTCCGGACCTCGCGACGCTCGCCGACTATGCGGAGCAGCTGCGCGAGAAAGCGCGCGCGGACGGCGGGATCGTCGACGCGGACACCACGCTGCGCCTGAACAAGCCCGAACTGCGCGTGTTCATCGATCGCGATCGCGCCGCGGATCTCGGCGTGGACACGCAAGACATCGCCCAGGCCCTGCGCTTGATGGTCGGCGGCGACGAGCGCGTCTCACGCTTCCGCGACATCAAGCTGAACGAGGACTACGACATCCAGATCCGTCTCGCGGAGCGGGACCGCGATCGGGCCGCGGTCCTGCCGCGCCTGCTGATTCCGTCCAATCGTGGCCAACTCGTGCGTCTCGACAACGTCGTCCGCATCGAGCCCGCGTCCGGCGCGTCGCGCATCGATCGCCTCGATCGGTCGCGCGTCGTCGCATTGCGCGGCGCGGTGGCGAAGGACCGCGCGTTGGCCGATCGCATCCAGTGGCTGAACGACACGGTCGCCAAGATGGGACTGCCGCCGGGTTACTCCACGAAGATCCAAGGTCGCGGCAAGGAACTCGAGCGCACGATCGAGGAGTTCCTGTGGGCGTTCCTGCTGTCGGTCGTGTTCATGTACATCGTGCTCGCGGCGCAGTTCGAGAGCATCGTGCACCCGTTCACGATCTTGCTGTCGCTGCCGCTGTCGTTGCCGTTCGGCCTGCTCGCGCTGTACCTGACGAACGACACGCTGAACCTCTACTCCGCGCTCGGCTTGCTCGTGCTGTTCGGCGTGGTCAAGAAGAACGCGATCTTGCAGATCGACCACACGAACAAACTGCGCGAAGCCGGCCACGAGCGGCACGCCGCGATCCTCGAAGCGAACCGCGATCGGCTGCGCCCCATCCTGATGACCACGCTGGCGTTGGTCGCCGGCATGTTGCCGCTCGCCGTCGGTACCGGTCCGGGAGCCGAAGAACGCCGCACCATCGCGATCGTCGTCATCGGTGGTCAGACACTGTCGCTGTTGCTGACGCTGATCGTCACGCCGGTCGCGTACACGCTGTTCGACGACATCGGTCGCCTGTTCAAGCGCAAGGACGCGACGAATCCTCCGCCGACGGTGTGACCGCGCCGGGGAGCTCGAACCTCGGGGATACGAGCCAAGACTCCGCGCAGAGCACCGCCTCAGACCCGAGCGACCAACCGAAACCCGATGCTCGATGCCATCGTCGGCGCGCGCACGTAGTGCCGATACGCCGCATGGAACGCTTGCTCGCGCGGTGCGTTCCACGCGCCGCCGCGGACGATCCTCAGGTCCGGCGACTCGGGCGCGATGTCCTTGCACCATTCGTTCAAGCTGCCGCCGAGGTCGAACGCGCCGTACGGCGATTCGTCGACGGGGAACGACAGCACGGGCTCGAGGTCGGTCACCGGCCGGGCGTGCCGCGACTTCAACCAACTCGCGACGAAGTGATTGCCGCAAACGAGCGTTCGCCCGTCGACGCCTCGCGCGGCCTTCTCCCACTCGGTCGAACTGGGCAGGTCGAACGTCAACGACGAGCCCGCCGCACGCTCCCGTTCGGTCACCCATTCCGCGTACGCCTGCGCGGCATCGAACCCCACGCCGTACACGGGTAGCGCCGCGAGTTCCGCCGGGATGACGAACAGTCCGTCGCTCGAACGCTCGAGCACGCTCTCGCGCGCGTCGCCGACGACGCGCGGCGCGAGCGCGTCGGCCATCGCGCCGAACTTCGCGTGCGTTTGCGGTGAGTTCAGGAACAGCCCGTATTCGGCGAACGTGACCTCGCGCTCCTGGATCCAGAACGGAGCGACGTCGACGGTCGCCGCCAGCGCAGCGCCATCGACGTCGAGGTCGCCGCCGAGCGCGAACGGCCCGCCGGGAACGAACACGTAGCCAGAAGGCGTGGTGTCGACGGTGGTCAGCGTTGCCGCGATGGCCGCCTTCGATTGGCGCCGCACGACGAATGGCACGCGTTGCGTCTCGTGGCCATCGGCCTCGACGATCGCGACGTACGAGCCGCGCTCGAGCGTCCACTCGTAGCTGCCCGTCGCGGGATCCGTGGCCACTTCGACCGTCGCCTCGGCGGGATAGAACGGCGCGCCGGTCGCGCGCACGGCGACCCCCTGCGCCAACACCCGCGGCTCGACCTTTCCCGCCGAGTAGGCCTCGATCGGAACGTCACCGAGCTCCACCAGTCGCGCGGGACTCGCGACTTCGATGCCGACGTCCGCGAGGCGGACCGCGTTCAGCGCGATCTTCTGCGGATCGGTTTGGCCGGGCGTCGCGCGGGCGAACACGTAGGCGTGCCCCGCCGCGGCCTTCTGCGGCAGTTGTTCGTGATACCAGGCCTCGAACGCGTCACGAATCGGCTGACCGTCGATGCTGACCAGCTTGTCGAAGCGCGCGACGTCCCCCGCACCCTTCGCCACGAGCACGGTGTTGCGCACCGGCTGACCCGCGACTTTCGTGATCGTGTCTCCCGCGCGCAATCCCTGGCCATCGCGCACCACGCGCAACACCCACGCTCCGTACGGCCGCGGCGGCGTGAACGGACGTACGGCGATCGGGACCAGGCGCGGTTCGCCGTCCTTCACGACGGTGCGCTGATCGACGTAGCGGAACAAATGGACGCGCGCATTCCGAGGACTCACCGAGAACGCGACGGTGCCCAAGCCGGCGAGCTCCGCGGCGTATTCGTGACGCGTGTCCAGGCGCGCCACGCGCGCCGCGAGTTGAGTCGCGACGGTCTCATCGCCCTCCGCGACGGCCGCTCGCCAATGCTGCATCCAGAACTCGAGATGCGCGGCGGCGACTCGCTTCACCGACGCGTCGGCATCGATGCGCGCCGCGTCCTCGACGATCGCGCGCATGCGGTCTTCGAGCTCGTCGACCCGCGCGGGCAGCGCCGCGAGTTCGGATTCGAGCGCCGCGAACTGCTTCTCTTCGGCCGCGGTCAGCATGCGCTCGCCCATCGCGACGCGCAGACCGTCGAACGCGCGCCGTGACGTCGTCCGCACGTCGAGCAGTGCGGCGAGGTCGAGCACGGCCTGGCCGGCTTGCGCACCCAGGATCCCTTCGACGTAGAGACGCCGCATCGCGGCGCGTTCATGTGTGAGTTGCGCATCGCCCGGCAGCGACTCCAACGCGCGCGCGAACAGCACGTCCGCTTCGGCATAGCCCTTCGCCTCGAGCACACCCATCCACCCGTCGACGAGTCCGCGCGCGTGGCGCTCCCGCTCCGCGCGATCGCCGAGGCGAGCCGCTCCGAAACCGATCGCGAGCACGACCAGGACGGCCGCGGCCGTGGCGACGAATGGATGGCGCCGCATCCACTGCCCGAGTCGACGCAACGGTCCCGGCGGCCGCGCCTTGATCGGCGCCAACGCGAGCAGTGCTTCGAGGTCTTCCGCGAACTCGCGCGCATTCGCGTAGCGCCGGGCCGGGTCCTTCTCGAGAGCCTTCGCCAACACGGTTTCGACGTCGCGCTTCAGCAGCGGATTCGATGCGCGCGGCGATTCGGGTTCATCGAACAGGATGCGACGCAGTACGTCTTCGACGTTCTGGCCCGGGAATGGCAGTCGGCCGGTCACGCACTCGTAGAGCGTCGCTCCGAGCGCGAACACATCGAGACGGCCGTCCTGTCGATCGAACTTGCCACCGATCTGCTCGGGAGCGACGTAGTTCGGCGTGCCCTGGAACTCGCCCGTCTTCGTGATCGACGCCGATTCCTTCGAGCGCGCGAGACCGAAGTCGAGCAGCAAAGCGCGCTCGTCCGGCGTGATGCGGATGTTCGACGGCTTGACGTCGCGGTGCAGCACTCCTTGCTCGTGTGCGCAGTGCAACGCCCGCGCGACCTGCGCGCCGATCTTCAGCGCCAACGGCAGCGGCAGCGGCTTGCCGTTGGTGTTCCCGATGAGCTCGTCGAGCCCGTGTCCCGGCACGAGTTCCATCACGAGGTAGGGCACGCCCTTGTCCTCGCCCGCGGAATAGACGGTCACGATGTTGGGATGGCGCAGTTTCGCCACCGCGTCGACCTCGCGCTCGAAGCGGCCCTTCGCGGCGCTGAAGCCGATGAGGTCGGGGCGGATGACCTTCAATGCGACGAGTCGCCCCAGGAACTCCTGCTCGGCGAGGTAGACCGCGCCCATGCCGCCTTTGCCGAGCAGTCGGATCAACCGGAATTCGCCGAGCCGTTCGAACGGCAAGCCGGAGTCGGCGAGCAACGGCGCCCGCGCGGCCTGTCGCGAGTCCGGACGCTTCGTCGAGCGTGCGTTCTTCGCCGCGATGCGCAGTGCCGACAAGTGCTCGCGCAGCGCCGCCGCATGCTGCGGATGGCGGAGGCACAGCGCGTCGAGGTCGACGTCCTCACCGCCCACGAGACGATCGACGCAGGCGTCGTAGAGCGTTTCCAGATCGGCGTCGTCGCCGAGTTCGTCGGGATGGGTCATGGCGAACAATCTCCGCTGGTCGTCGCAGCAAGTCGCCCCTGCAGGCGACGACGGCGTTCGATTCCGACACACAATCCGTTCGGCACCGGTGCCCCGAGGTCTCCCGCACGCGCACGTCACGTCGTTGCGAGAGGTGTTTCCCCGGGATCGAGCCGCGTTGCCTCACAGCTGCGAGGAGAAGACGTATACCGTGCCGCCTGCCCTGTCCTTGCCCTGGAATCCCCGATGCTCCTCCCCGCCCTCGTCGTGTGCGCCGCGCTCGGCGCGGACCCGGACCGTGCGCTGCAGCCGTTGGATGCGAGCACGACGGTCTTTCGCCACGTCCATGTCTTGAGTCCCGACGGCAAGACCATCCGGGAGGGTGCGACCGTGGTCGTCACCGCGGGGCGCATCGCCTCGCTCGCGACCGCGGAAGCGACCGACGTGCCGTCGGGAGCTCGCGTCGTCGAGTGCAACGGCGAGCGTTGGTTGATCCCCGGGCTGGTCGACATGCACGTGCATGTTCCGCCCGACGACGGCCAAGAGGCCGGCAGCACGTGGCGCGCTTTGAATCTGCTGTTGCTGCATGGCGTGACGACCGCGCGTGGGTTGTTCGGCCACCCGTCCCATCCCGCGCTGCGCGACGCGATCGCCGCGGGGACGACGCTCGGGCCGACGCTGTACGTCGCGGGTCCCGCGCTGCATGACGGCAACTGCACCAGTCCGGAAGCCGCGCGTGCCGCTGTGACGAAGCAACGCGACGCGGGCTTCGACCTGATCAAATCGCACGAGATCTCGAATCCCGAAGTCTGGAGCGCCGTTGCGGACTGCGCGCACGAGCTCGGCATCCCGGTCGCGGGACACGTGAACAACCAAGTCGGGCTCGACCGCGCCCTCGAAGCGCACCAGCAGATCGAGCACCTCGACGGCTTCGCGTACCAGCTCCTGCCCGACCCGGAGTCGATCGAGCCATTCGGTCAATTCCCGACGCCGCAAGCACTGGACGCGATCGACGACGCGCGCATCGAAGCGCTGGCGAAACGCGTCGCCGCCGCCGGCGTGTGGAACACTCCCACATTGGCGCTGTTCGAGTTCCTGTCCGATCCCAGTCCGACGCCGGAGTCGCTGACCGCGCGCGCGGACATGCGCTACGCGGCGAAACCTGCCCGCGAGGCCTGGGCGAAGCAATGGGAGCAACATCGTCAGATCATGGCGTCCATGCCCGAGGACTTCGGTCCGCGGTTCGCACGCATGCGCCGCGCTCTGGTCAAAGCTCTCCACGGCGAGGGTGCGAAGTTGATGGCAGGATCCGACTCGCCGCAGTTGTTCCAACTGACGGGATTCGCGCTCCATGCCGAGATCGAAGCCCTGGAGCGCGCCGGGCTCGAGCCGCTGGCGGCACTGCGGACCGCGACCGCGAATCCCGCGCAGTACCTGCGTGGATTGCCGCGGCTCGGCTCGGCGTCCGGCATCGACCCGGACTTCGGCGTGATCGACGTCGGACGTCGAGCGGACCTCGTGCTGCTGCGCGCGGACCCGCGAACGACCGTCGAGAACACGCGCGCGATCGATGGCGTGATGCTGCGGGGCCGCTGGTTCGATCGCGCGGCGCTGGACGCGCTCGCGGCGCGCATCGCCGCGTCAGTGGAGTGACACGAACGCAGGACGCCTCGCGGCTCGCGACGATGGCGGACTTCGGCGAGGACGCGGTCGGCACCGACCGGATCGGCGAGGACGTTTCGCGCGCCGTCCGCAGGCGCGCACGGGCGGTCGCGGCCGGAGCTCGGACCACGAACGCTCGCGTCACGCCGCGGCGGTAGAGTCTCGCGCCATGCCGAAACGAAACGCTGCGAGCCCGCGCCCCATTTCCATCGTCGAGCGCCTGCGCGACGCCGTCGACGCCCTCGCGTTCAAGGCGCCGGTCGCGCACGTCTACAACCCACTCGTGTATGCGTGGCCGAGCACGCGCGCGTACCTCGATCGCTTCGCGCGCCGCGACATCGACGCGCTGTTCCTGGGCATGAATCCCGGACCGTTCGGCATGGCGCAAACCGGCGTGCCGTTCGGCGAAGTCGGCCTCGTGCGCGATTGGATCGGCATCCACGAGCGCGTCGGGAAACCGCCGAAGGAACACCCGAAGCGGCCGATCGAAGGCTTCGACTGCACGCGTAGCGAAGTTTCGGGCCAGCGCTTCTGGGGGTTCGCGAAGGACCGCTTCCACAGCCCGGAACGGTTCTTCCGCCGCTTCTTCGTCTGGAACTACTGCCCGCTGGTGTTCCTCGAAGCATCGGGCCGCAACCTGACCCCCGACAAGCTGCGGGAGTCCGAACGTCGCGAACTCTTCGCGCATTGCGACGACGCGTTGCGCGCGTTGATCGACGAGCTTGCCCCGAGCCGCGTGGTCGGCATCGGCCGCTTCGCGCGCCTGTGCCTCGAACGCGTCGTGGGAGATGGCTTACCGGTCGGCGAGATCTTGCATCCGAGCCCCGCCAGTCCGCTCGCGAACAAGGGCTGGGCGCCTCAGGTCGAACGGCAATTGGCGGCCCTCGGGATCGCCGGCTTCAGCTCCCGCGCGTGAGGAGCTCGTAGGCCTTCTTGAACCGCTCCATCGCCCGCCTGCGCGCTTGTTCCGCGGCGTCGTACGACAGGCCGAGCAGGCTCGCGATCTGTTCGATCGGCATGCCGTCGGTCGAATAGCGCACGAGCTCCTGATCGCGCGGGAGCAGCGTCTTCACCGCCTTGCCCGCGAGTTCGACCATCTCGCGCCGCATCGCGTACGTGGCCGGCCCGGTGACGTTCGCGGCGGGATCGATGCCGCTGCCGCCCGCCGACGTACTCGAGGGCGCGGCCGTGATCCGCAGCATGGCGCCGCCTTGGCGGCGCAACGCGCTCCAGTACTTCTGCCGGTCGAGGACGTGCTGGCGCGCGACGATCTTCAGCCAGTTGAAGAACTCGCCGTCGGAGCGGATCTGGAGTTGCTCCGCCTGCCGCAACGCCCGGACATGGACACCCTGGACGACGTCGTCGATCGACTCGCGGGCGAGCAAGCCCCGCGCCTCGCGTTCCAGGTACGCGGTCAGCGTGCCGCGCGTGCGTTCGAGCAAAGGGAGGAGCTCAGCTTCGGTCGCCATGCCGCGGGATTCTGGCACCCGCATCCCGAGCCGCCAAGCTCCGGCAGTCCGGACCCCCGCGAGCCGCGGGGATGACTCGGCCCCGCCCACGGCACCCGCATCGCGCGGAGACCGCGAATCGGGCCATGCGATCACGGCGATCGGTCGGCGAACGGCGATCGTTCCGGTCCAGGACGCGAACGGCGCGGGCATCGCATGCGATGCTCGCGCCGTTCGAGGTTACGGGTTCGATTCGACGTGGGTTCAGGTCTTCTTGAAGTCGACCAATTCCATCACGACGCCCTGGGGCTGACCGGCGCCCTCGGACTCCACCTTGACCATCGTTCCGGGCACGTCGTCGCTCATCCAGCTCTTCGTGACGATCTTCTCGCCGTTGACGGTGCAGGTGCCGCGCGTGACCTTGCACTTCACGGACTTGCCAGCGATCGTCAGCGTCTCGTCGCTGAGGTCTTCCGACGTGCAGTCGTTCTTGACGACCTCGCCGGCGTACTTCGGCAGATAGCGCGCCGACCACATCAGCGACGCCGACAGCAGACTGCCGTTCATGTAGGTCTTGTTCAGCATCAGCAGGCGCTTGTCGTCGAGGTCCTTGACCTCCTGCACCATCTCCATGCCGCCTTGCATCTTGTGGCGCACCATCCAACCGACCTTCGCGTCGGACCAAGCCCACGACTCGGTGCCGCTGACGTCGACCGAGTCCTTCGCGTTCTGCGGCTCGGTCGGCTCCTGCGCGGAGTAGGCGCCGGCGCCGCTCCCGCTCGTATCGCTCGACATGCCCGCGCCCCCCGACGAATCGCTCGACGACCCGCTCATGCCGCCGCCCGAGCTGCTCGTCGAGCCGCTGCTCGCCGAGGAGCTCCCGCCCGTGGTCGAGCCGCCGGTCGACGAGGTGCTGCCCGACGAGGACGAAGCCGAGCCGCCCGTCGCCGAGTTCGCGTCGGCCTTCTCGGCCTTGGCGTCACCGCCCCACGACGAAAAGTCCGGCATCTTGAACTCGCCGTTCTGGCAACCGGCCGAGGCGAGAGCAACGACACCGAGCAGGAACTTGGGAAGCTGACGCATGGGCAAATCTCCAGGAGGTCCCGAAAGAGTGAAGGCGATCGAATGTGTCTGTTCTCATGGATCCAGGTCCGCAGCGCACCGTCACGCGAGAAACCGCGGAAGCTGGACGACGAAATCGTGGACGGCGGCCACGACTTCGCGACGCAAGCCGTGACCGCCGTCGTGCAACTCGAGTTCGGCCGCGAAACCTCGGGCGCGCAGGGCTTCGATCGCCGCACGTTGCGGCTCGGCGCGAACTTGGACGTCCGCTGTCCCGTGGATCGCGAGGACGGCGAGGTGTTTCGCGGCGGCCAGAGCCTCCGGCGGGAACACCTCGGTCTTGATCCGGCACGCGATCGCGACGAGCGCGCGGAAGCGGCTCGGCTCGGACAGTGCCCACACGCCCGCGAGGTACCCGCCCTGGGAGTAGCCGACCAGGACCACGTTGTCCCGATCGAGTCGCTTTGCCGCCGCAGCGGCGTCGAGGACTCGAGCGAGGTGCGCCGCGCTCGTCGCGCAGGCAGCGATGAACGCCTCCTGGTCCCCCGTGAACTGGTACCACGCGCGGCCGATGCGCGCGGACTCGTCGGTGGTCTTGGGTCGCATCTCGACCGGATACGGTCCATCGGGAGCCAACACCGCCATCCCGGAATCCACGAGTGGGGTGAAACGCTCGCGCATGCGACGTCCGTCTTCACCGAACCCGTGCAGGACGAGCACCACGGGATGGCCGGCGCTCGGCGGTGGCGACGACGGAACCACGAGTTCGTACGCGACATCGAGCGTGAACGGTAGGGTCCCCCGCATCACGCGAGACCCGTCGGGATCGGTCATGTGTCGTCCTCCGGCGTGGCGCACCCTACTCGAGAACGGAGTCGAGTCCCGAGATCCGCGCGACAGGCGGTCACGCACGCTGCGCCCCGAGGACCATCTTGCTAACGTGCCGATTCGCGCCGCGCGGCACGCGGCAACACGCACAGGAGCGGCTCTACGATGAACGCAAACGCGCTGAAGAACTTCGTCGCGAAGCAGTGGGACGACTCGATCGTCCCCACGATCACCGACTACATCCGCATCCCGAACAAGTCGCCGCTGTTCGACCCGCAATGGCGCGAGCACGGCCACATGGACAAGGCCGTGAAGCTGATCGCCGAGTGGTGCAAGGCGCAGCCGATCAAGGGGTTGAAGCTCGAAGTCGTGCAGCTCGAGAAGCGCACACCGGTGATCCTGATGGAGATTCCGGGCGACGTCGACGACACGATCCTGCTGTACGGACACCTCGACAAGCAGCCGGAGATGACCGGTTGGTCCGAGGGACTTGGGCCGTGGACGCCGGTGTTGCGCGGCGATCGGCTGTACGGCCGCGGTGGCGCGGATGACGGTTATGCCGCGTTCGCGTCGTTGACGGCGATCCTGGGCTGCCAAGAGCAGAAGGCGAAGCGCGCGCGCTGCGTGGTACTGATCGAGGCGTGCGAGGAGTCGGGCTCGTTCGACTTGCCGGCGTACATCGAAGCTCTCGCGCCGCGGATCGGCACGCCGAGCCTCGTGATCTGTCTCGACTCGGGCTGCGCGAACTACGAACAGCTGTGGTGCACGACGAGCCTGCGCGGCATGGTCGCCGGGGACCTCGTCGTCGAGATCCTGACGGAGGGCGTGCACTCGGGCGACGCGTCGGGCGTCGTGCCGTCGTCGTTCCGCATCTTGCGCCAGATCCTGTCGCGGCTCGAGGACGAGCGGACCGGACAGGTCCGCATCAGCGAGTTCCACGTGGACATCCCGCCGCAGCGGCATGCGCAAGCGCAGTCGGTCGCCGCCGTGCTGAAGTCCGAGGTGTTCGACAAGTTCCCGTTCATCAAGGGCGCCCAACCGATGAACGCGGATCCGGCCGAGCTGATCCTGAACCGCACGTGGCGGCCCACGCTCTCGGTGACGGGCGCGGGAGGCATGCCCGGGTTGGCTGACGCCGGCAACGTGCTGCGGCCGATGACCGCCGTCAAGCTGTCGATGCGCTTGCCGCCGACGGCCGACGCGCAGAAGGCCGTCGCGGCATTGAAGGCGACGATCGAACGCGATCCGCCGTACGGCGCGAAGGTCACGTTCAAGGGCGAGAAGGGCAGCGCCGGTTGGAACGCGCCCGACTTCGCGTCGTGGTTGACCGAGTCGATGAACTCCGCGTCGCGGACGTTCTTCGGCAAGGACGCCATGCACATGGGCGAAGGCGGTTCGATCCCGTTCATGGGCATGCTCGGTCAGCGCTTCCCGGAAGCCCAGTTCATGATCACCGGCGTGCTCGGACCGCATTCGAACGCACACGGCCCGAACGAGTTCTTGCACATCCCGACCGGCAAGGCGCTGACCGCCTGCGTCGCGCAAGTCATCGCGGATCACGCCAAGCGCAAGTGACGCGAGACCCCGCTCGACGCGGAACGGACCCCACTCACCCGGACGGGGGCGTGGGGTCCGCTCGTTTTCGTTTTCGCATGCGGCGTCAAGTTCGGGCTCCGCGCCGCCCGATGACCGGAACACTCGCGGTTCCGGGGGTCGTCCATGATCCGTCCCATTTCCGCACGCGCGTGGTCCACGCTCGCGTGTCTCTCGATCGGCTGCGTGTTCGCGAGCATCGCTGCGCCCGCGCAGGCCCAAACCACCGAGTTCTCCGCGAACCACGTGTTCGCGTCGGCGCTCGTCGACAAGCAGATCCTCGAGTTCGACGAGCACGGCGTCTTCGTGCGTGCGATCGACCTCGCGAGTGGACCGAACATCAGTCCCGTCGGCATTTCGTTCGGACCGAACGGTCTGCTCTACGTCGGATCCGGCGGCTCGACGGCGATCGTGACGCTGGACGGCACGGGTGAAGTCCAGGGCACGATCAGCAACGCCGCGATCCTGAACGTCGAGGCCGTCGAGTTCGACACGATCGGACGGCCGCTCGTCACGAGCTACAACTTCAGCGATCTCGTGCGGCTGTCGCACGACGGCAGCTCCGCCACGTTGCTCTACGACGGCTCCACGCAGCTCTACGACCTCGAGATCGACGACTCCGGCCTCCTCGTGACTTCGGCCGGCGCGCTCGGGCACACCAAGTTCTTCGACGTCGACGGCTCGAATCCGCAGACCAGCGCGGCGTCGCTGGCGTTGCTCGGGACCGCGTCGACACCTCACGGCGTCGCCATCGAGTTCGGGAACACCGCGGTCGTCAGCGATCCCTCGAATCAACGCGTCGTGTTCGGGACGACTTGGTACGGCTCGACCCCCGAAGCGGTCGCCAATCCGCTCGCAGGGGGCGACGTCGAAGACGTCGACTTCGCGCCCGATGGCCGCCTGTTGGTCGTGAGCCCGGCCAACGGTTCCATCGTCGCCGTCGACGCCGCCGGCGAGACCGACGTGTTCGCGACGTCCCCGAATCCCGCGACGTACATGCTCTACATCGCGGTGGCCCCGTTCCGCTTCGACGCCATCGTGCGCGGCCGCGTTCGCGATGGTTCGGGCGAGATGGTGCAAATCCTCGAGAGCGCCGTCGTCTCGATCCAACCGGCGTCGCGCCGCGTCATGTTCCAGTTCACCGACGATCCGCTCGATCCGACCGACTTCGTCTCGGTGACGGGACTCGATCGGTTCGTCACGAACGGCAAGGTGAGCGGAATCGATGCCCCGGGACCGACGCGGTCGATCCAAGCTCGCGCCCCGCGCGACACGAAGTCACGCAACGACGTCACGGTCACCTGCGACTACAAGCGCAAGTTCGACGACGCCGGATTCGAGCGCGTCGTGTCCGCCTCGGGCTCGCTGTGGTGCGGCGGCACCGACTCGCAGATCCACCTGACGTTCAAGACGAAGAAGGTGAAGAACCCATGATGCGCCGCCTCCTCGTTTCGTTGGCGCTGACGGTGCTGCCGGCGTTCCTCCCCACCGCAGAGGCCGGCGAGTTCCGCGCGGGCCGCCCGTTCCTGCTGGCGTACGACCTGAACACCGGCCTGCTCTGCGTCGCGGAAGTCACGGAATCCGGGGCGCTCGCGCGCACCTTCGGATCCGGCTTCGCAATGGACGTCGCGACGTCGATGCAGTTCATGCCCGACGGTTCGCTCGTCGTCCTGTGTGGCGCCTACAACCTCGGCTACGTCTTCAACGCCGCGGGAACGCTGACCGGCACGATGACGCTCACGTCCGGTTCGAGCGGAGGGTCGACGCTCAGCGACCGCGGCTGGCTCTATTTCGCGGAGCCGGGAGACGACGCGCTCGTCGAGCGGCGCAATGGGATCACCAGTAAGTCGTTCGTCGCCGTCCACGGCGCCGACGATCCGCGCGACGTCGAACTCGACTCGTTCGATCGCGTCGTGTTCTCGTCGTTCGGGACCGATCGCATCATCCGCGTCGACGCGACGACCGCGGTCGCCGAGACGCTCGGCGACGACACGACGACGGGCAACGTGACTCGGCTCGCGATCACGCGCAACGACGACATCTTCGCGTTGCGTGACGGCAGCAACTCGATCGCTCTCGTCCGCGCCGACGGCGTGACGACCGACGTCGTCGATGTCGGCGCGGTGTCGCCGACGGACATCGCGATCGCCCCGGACGGGACGGTCGCCGTGGTGTCGCGCGACACGCACGAGATCGTCCACGTCGACGCGGCGACCAAGTCGGTGGTCCGCCGGCTCGAGTACCCGGCGCATCTGTACGCGCTGCACCTCGCCTATTCGCCCACGTACTTCGACGCCAAGGTGAAGAGCGTCAAGCTGCCCGCGGACGAGTCTCTGGCGCCGATTTCGACGACCATCAAGGGCGCCCGCTTCGCGATGGACGCCGGTCGAGGTTGCGTGACGCTGACGATCCCGTCGACGTACGTGAGCACGCTCCAGCTGCCGACCTTCTTCCAGAACCCCGTTTCGTTCCGTCTGCAGCCGGGCTTCTCGACCGGCAAACCCCTGCCGACGTCGGGCTTCGGCTCGACGCAGGGGGGCTACTTCTCGATGGCGACGGAGGTCACGAGCAAGGCCGGCAAGCCCGGGAACCCGCAAGTGACTCGACTGAAGGGCGCCCTCGATTTCTTCGGGATCGACGCGGCCCACCTCGAGTTCACGACGACCAAACGCCGCAAGTAGCGCGGTCAGGGCACAGCGGTCGAATCGCGCGCCGGCTGGTAACCTGCGCGCACCATGACCCAGTCGATCCACACCCCGCCCCCGCCGACCAACGACCCGATCAAGACTTACGCGCCGGGCTCACCGGAACGCGCCGAACTGAAGGCCGCGATCGCGGCCCAGCGCGGCGCGACCGTCGAGATCCCGCTGCTGATCGGCGGCAAAGAAGTCCGTACCGGCCGCACCGTCGACGTCACCGAGCCGCACGCGCACGCGAAGAAGCTCGCGCGCGCACATGTCGGCGATCGTGAACACGTCCACGCGGCGATCCAAGCCGCGAACGCCGCGTCACACGACTGGTCGCGCATGCCGTTCGTCGATCGCGCCGCGATCTTCTTGAAGGCCGCCGATCTGCTCGCCGGTCCGTATCGCGCGGCCGCGAACGCGGCGACGATGCTCGGCCAGAGCAAGACCGTGGTCCAGGCGGAGATCGACTCGGCCTGCGAGCTCATCGACTTCTTCCGCTTCAACGTCCACTACGCCGCGCAGATCCTGGCGCAGCAGCCGAGCTCGAACCCCGGCATGTGGAACCACGTCGAGTACCGCAACCTCGAAGGGTTCGTGCTCGCGGTCACGCCGTTCAACTTCACGGCGATCGGCGGCAACTTGCCGACCGCGCCGGCGCTGATGGGCAACGTCGTGGTGTGGAAGCCGGCAACGACCGCGCTGCATTCGAACTGGGTGGTCATGAACATCCTGCGCGAGGCGGGATTGCCCGACGGCGTCATCAACTTCGTGCCCTGCGACGGCCCGACGCTGGGCGACGCGGCGTTGCCCCATCGCGACCTCGCGGGCGTTCACTTCACGGGCTCGACCGGCGTCTTCAACCGCATGTGGAAGACCGTCGGCGAGAGCATGGCGAACTACAAGTCCTACCCACGTCTCGTCGGCGAGACCGGTGGCAAGGACTTCGTGTTCGCGCATCCGTCGGCCGACGCCGACGCGCTGGTCATCGCGCTGCTGCGCGGAGCCTTCGAATACCAAGGGCAGAAGTGCTCGGCGGCGAGCCGCGCGTACATCCCGCGCTCGCTGTGGAACGACGTGCGGGACCGACTGGTGGCCGAGACGAAGCGGATCGCGATGGGCGACGTGGCCGACTTCCGCACGTTCATGGGCGCCGTGATCGACGAGAAGTCGTTCGACAACTGCGTGCGCTACATCGACGCCGCGAAGGCGAAGGGCGCGAAGATCCTGACCGGAGGGAGCTGCGACAAGTCCGTCGGCTGGTTCGTCCCGCCGACGCTGATCCACAGCGACGACCCGCGTTCCGTCACGATGTGCGACGAGATCTTCGGCCCGATCCTGACGCTGTTCGTCTACGACGACGCGAAGCTCGACGAAGCGCTCGAACTCTGCGACACGACTTCGCCGTACGCGCTGACGGGCGCGGTGTTCGCGCAAGATCGCGCCGCGATCGTCAAGATGTCCGACCGGCTACGGCACGCCGCGGGCAACTTCTACATCAACGACAAGCCGACGGGCGCGGTGGTCGGACAGCAGCCGTTCGGCGGCGCGCGCGCTTCGGGGACCAACGACAAGGCCGGCTCGTTCTTGAACCTGATCCGTTGGACCAGCGTCCGCACGGTGAAGGAGACCTTCGTCCCACCGAAGGACTGGTCTTATCCACACATGCGGGAGGCTTGATGCGCTTGCATCGCCGACACGCTTGCCTCGTGTTCCTCGCCGCGCTGCTCGCCGCGTGCGCCTCGGCGCCGCACGACGACACGTTCGTCGTCGGTTGTGATTTCGACAATCCGCCGTTCGCGTTCGTCGCGGCCGATGGATCCTCGGTCGGGCGTGACATCGAAATGATGGAGCGCATCGCGCACGATGCCGGACTGACGCTCGAGTGGCGCAAGTTGCCGTTCGACGAGCTGCTCGATGCGGTCGTCGCCGGGGAAGTCGATGCCGCATGCGCGACTCTCGGCATCACCGCGGAGCGCGAGCGCGTCGTCGCGTTTTCGACGCCGTACTACGAGACGCGGATCGCCTGCCTCGTACGCAGCGGCCCCGGTGAACCGACGTCGCTCGCCGAATTGACCGACCGCAAGGTCGCCGCGGGCCGAGGGACGACGTCGGAAGCCGCGCTCTCGGCGGTCCTGCCGCGCGCGATCGCCGTCGTGACCACGAAAGCGCCGAAACCGACGCGCGAGCGACTGCGTCTGAAGGAGATCGACGCGGCGGTCATGGATGGCCCGGATGCCGACGACCTCGCCGCGGCGCATCCGGACTTGTTCCGGGTGATCGAGAAACCGCTCGCGGTCGAGCGTTATGCCATCGCGCTGACGCGTGACGACGGGGCATTGAAGGAGAAGGTGGACGCGGCGTTGGCACGCCTGCGCGCGAACGGCTGGCTCGCCGAACTCGACCGACGCTGGGGGCTGTGAATCAGGACGAGGCCCAGCACCGGATTCTGGTCGTGAGTCCGATCCGCACGATCCGTGCCCCCGGATTGACACCGACCCGCACCAAGGGGCGCGCTACCGTGGCGACCCCGGATTCCGTGATGTCGGTCGTTCCCGCTCGAGTCCTTGGTCCAAGCCGATGATGAAGCAGATCACTCGCCTGTTCGTGAAGGGCCTCGCGGTCATCCTGCCGATCGGCGTCACGCTGTACCTGCTGTGGCGCATCGGCTCGGCGGCGGAAGAACTCGTCGGTGGCCTGCTGAAGCGACTGATGCCGCCCGAGTACTACGTCGCGGGCTACGGCGTGTTCGCCGGCTTCACGTTGATCCTGTTCGTCGGGTTGCTGACGAAGAGCTACGTCGCCCAGCGCCTGATCGACTTCGGCGAGCACCTGCTGCGCAAGATCCCGGTCGTGAAGACGATCTACGGCGCTCTCCGCGACGCGATGTCGTTGTTCGCGTCGGACGACCCGCGCCGTCGCGCCGGTCGCGCGGTCCTCGTGCGCGTGTTCGACGGCAATACGCGCGTGCTCGGTTTCATCACGCGCGACGAACTCGGCGATCTGGGCGCGGGGACGACGCTGAACGGCATGGTCGCGGTCTACCTTCCGCTCAGCTACGCGATCGGTGGTTACACGCTGCTCGTCCCACGCGCGTCGATCGAAGCGATCGCGATGACCGGAGAGGACGCGCTGCGATTCGCCGTCACCGCGGGGATGTCCCACCCCGAAACCCGCTGACCCGATGCTCGCGGAGCGGGCGGTCATGGTGTCGCAGGAGTCGTTTTTTCTGAGTCCGGCACGACCGAATCCCGCATCCGCGCGTATCCGCAGCATTCGATCCGCGTTCTGTCGCATTCCTCACTTCGAGATGGAGTTCCCATGCAAGCCAAGTCGTTGTTCCTCGCCCTGATCGGACTCGGCGTCGCCGCGTCCGGACTCGTGTTCGCGCGTGCGTCGCAAGACGATGTCCAGGGGTACAAGCAGTACGCCGAACGCAACGCGTCCCGCGTCGCGTGGTGGACCCCGACCTTCGAGAGCAAGGGCGAGATCTTCGTCCAGTCCGAGCCGGTCGCATGGAAGGCGGACTACGACAAGCTGGTCGGCAGCCTGGCGGCGGGACGGCGCGTCCGCCTCGGCGGCAATTTCTGGACGACGCTCGACATCAGCCTGCCGGCCACGATCGGCGGCACCAAGGTCGAACCGGGGTACTACTACGTGCTGGCGGAGAAGGGCGAGGGCGACTCCTGGAGCCTCGTGCTGCTCGACTACAAGCGGGCGCACGAGAAGAAGCTCGACGCGTACATGAGCGAGGGTGTCGAGGGCGGCCTCGTCTGCTCGACCGTCTACACGAAGGGTGACGTCGAGGACGAGATGACGATCGACTTCGGCCAGAACCGCGAGACGAAGACGTTCTCGCTCGACGTCGCGTTCGGCCCGCACAAGATCTCCGCCGAGATCATCCCGTCGCTGTGAACGCACGCGCAACGGTGTGATCGATGCGGTGTCGCCGCCGCGGACGAGCCTCTGACGAGCCGCGGTAACCACCTCAAGACGCATGCGACGGCGCCCGTCGACCGATCCGGTCGGCGGGCGCCGTCGTTCTCGTGAGGACGGGTTCAGCGAATGCGAGGAACGCGCATGCCGTTGACGAGATCGATCTCGTCGGGCGCGTAGACCTCGATGAAGTCCGCGGCCTGCAGGCGCAACTCGTACTCCTCGGGGAACTGCACGAGCGGGCGCAGCGCGGCCTCGACCGACTCCGCGCTCGGCGGCACGACCCCGAGCGCGATCGCGCGCGCGAGTTCGGCGCGCGCCATGTCCTGTGTCACACGTTCCGGCAGGTCCGGCGAGCCGAAGAAGATCGGAGTCCGCGTGAGGTCGAGCGCCGGTTCGCCGTTTTGGCCGCGCGCCGCCGGCACGATCGCAATCAGATGCTCGGACGTCTCGCCGATGTTGATCGGCGCGGCGGTCTCGGCGCCCACGTACAGCACCGGCATCGCGACCTGTCGCGCGACGACGAGCCCAGGATCGACCTTCAGCACGAGCACGTAGCCGGCGTCGTAGCTCGGCTGTTCGGCGCGGAACCAATGCGTGGCCGCCTGGTCCAGCACGAACGGTTGCGCGAGCACGAGCTGCACCGGACTTCGGGTCGGTTGCGCGGGGAGCGGCGCGCGCTGATCCGCGGCACGTTCCACCACGGCGTATACACCGGCGCCGACGGTCACGGTCGTCGCCAGCGCCCACATCACGATTCGACTGCTGCGATTCATCGTCCGTGTGCTCCGCTTCATTGGACGAACTCGATGTCGTCGAGACCGATGCGACCTTGCACGCTGCCGTGCGAAGGGCCGAAATCGAACACGATCGCCGCCAACTTGCGCAGATCGATCTGCGCGCCGGACGTCGTGAAGTCGGACAGCCGAATGCGAATGGTCTCGAACTCGTTGTTCCAACCCGTGCCGCCACCGCAGTTGAGGCGTTGGTACGGCTCCTCGATCCCGCCACCGTAGGCGTCGATGCGAATCGTGCTGACTTGGTTCGCCGTGTCCCGCAGCGTGACGTCGAACGTCAGGTCGCCGAGCGCCGCGGTCGTCAGCGGGTTGCGAGTCACCTGCGCAGCGCGGAACGACAAGTACGCGAATCCGCTGGCGTCCTGACCGGACGCGGGGACGTCGAACCGCGCGCTGTAATTCGCGGCGCCATCGAACGACAGCACGAGGCCCGACGTGCCGCCGCCTGCTCCCGACTGCGTCATGCCGTTCATCGGGTCGCTCGCGAGATCCGTGAACGACGTGTTGTTGTCGTTCAGCGGCCCTTCGGTCGACGCCGAGAGGTTCAACGTGACCGGCGCACCGGAACTCGACGTCGTGAGACCGACATTGGTCTGGAAGTCGTCCACGACGAATTGGTTGCCGTCGACCGAGCGGTACTGCAAGTTCACCGACACGCACGGATTCGCGGTCGGCGCGCCAACCGGGTGGAACGCCTCGTATTGGCGCCACAGGAACTCGCGCGCCACGTCCTCGTCTTCCACGAACGCCTTGAACAACGGCACCATGTAGCCGCGCATGATCTGGTGTGTGTTCGCGCGGCCGATCAGGCACGGACCCGCGGCGACCGAGCTCGTACCGCCATCGTGGAAGTCCGCGTGTCCCGCGCCGTAGAGCGCGACCGACATGCGCGTGCGGCGCGCGCGATTCAGGATCTGGTACCACTGGAGTTGATCGTCGAGCGCACAGCCGCTGACGTCGTTGTCCGCATTGCCCACCCACAGGTGGTAATTGACGAAGTGCGGATCGGTGGACGCCGCTCCCAGGAAGTTGGTCGGCGCGATGCTCGACACCAGCCTGATCGACGACAGCGTGAAGTTGACCGGGACGAACTGGCCGTCGAACACGCGGTCGTAGGCGCGCACGACGCCCTCGCCGCCGCGGCTGTGGCCGACCCACGCGATGCGCGTCTCGTCGAGGTGACCGGCGAGCACACCGCCGTTGATCGTGTTCTGATTCGCGAACAGGAACTCGGTGTTCGTCAGCGTCGTCGTCGACGCGGTCTCGATGCCAGGCGACGTGTTGTTCTGGTGGCTCATCACCACGTAACCCCACGACGCCATCTGATTGCCGATGTGGTCGTACCACTGGTAGTTGTGGCCGTTGCCGTGACTGACGACGATCACCGGCAGCTTGCCCATGCTCGCGATGTTCGTCGGGTAGTAGGTGTCCTGCCCGAGGAACGTGCCGCCCGAGTAGACGATCTCCGTGACCGCATGTGGGCCGGGCAACGTGAAGTCGCGCACGACCACCGCTCCGGCGCGATCGCCGAAGCCATCGACGAGATCGAGGCCGTCGAGCAGCCCGTTCCGGTTCACGTCGACCACGATGTCGTAGCCGATCCCGAACTCGGTCCCGAGCGTCCCCGACAACGAGCCCGGATCGAGCGTGCGGATGTTCGATTGGATCGTGGCGCCGAACGTGATCGTCTCGAATCCGGAAGAGCTGACGTCGAGCAGCGCCGGGCTCGACAACCACTGGGCCTTGGTCTTGGTCGCGACGACGTAGAGATCGGCGGTCTGGTTCAGCAGGAACGGAAACCGCGTGGTGTCGAGCGCGAACGAGATCGGTGCGCCTTCGTTGAAGACGTCGACGAACTCGAAGTGCGGGTACTGCGCCAACGGATTGCCGGCGAGCGGCGCGATCCGGTCGACGATCGTCACCTTGGCAGCGCCCGACGCCTCGACCAGCGGTCCCGACTGCGTGACGGCCGCCAACCAGACCTGCGCGCCGGCGAGCGACGGGTCCAGCGGCACCGCCGCCGGAAACGTCAGCTCGCCCGAAGGGCCGAGCGTCCCGAAGTCGAAGGCGAGCAGGGATGACGTGCCGGCGAGCGGCAGCGTCACGCCGTTGACCACGATCGAGCCCGGCGCGATGTCGAGCAGGAGCAGCACGTGGCTGCCCGCGGGGCCGGTGATCTTGAAGTCGATGTCGTCGCCGATCATCGCCTTGGTGGACGCACCGCCATCGAGCGTCAGCGTGGTCGATGAAGCGAGCGGAGCCGTCGCGAGCGCGGCGGCGAGGACGAGAGCGAAGTGCGGCTTCACGGGTTCTTTCCTGAGCGGACCGTGTGGGCGGCGCAGTATCCCTCGGTCGGAACCTCCCAGCAAGCACGGGGTTGGGGAGATGTCGAAAAAGCGGACGGGCGGCGCCCCAAACGGAGCCCCCCCGCGATA
>JBPOIU010000124.1:0-26109 GCA_052034255.1 Planctomycetota bacterium
GTCGCTGCTACGATCGCCCGCCTTCTGGGTCGGTAGCTCAACTGGCAGAGCACCTGATTCCAAATCAGGGGGTTGAGGGTTCAATTCCTTCCCGGCCCGCCAATTCAATCGGGCCCGCGAGCGCGAGTCGGCGCTCGCGGGCCCGTTCCTTTCCGACCGCGCCGGATGCTCGATGACGACCCACCCCGCGTTCACGCGCCTGCGGTCGATCCTGCTCGAATCGCACGCGTTGTCCTCCGCGTCGGCACTGCTGTCGTGGGACCAAGAAACGATGATGCCGGAGCGCGGCATCGACGCTCGCGCGCAGGTGATGGCACAGCTGGCGGGACTCGCGCACGAACGCTTCGTCCGCGCCGAGACCGCTGCCGCTCTCGAAGCGCTGGAGCGCGCGGGGTCGGATCTCGACGACGACGTCCAGGCGATCGTCCGCGAGACGCGTCGGGATTACGACCGCGCGACGAAGGTCGACAAAGAACTCGTGACCGCGCTCGCGGAGGCGCAGAGCCTCGGGCAGGACGCGTGGCAGCGCGCGCGGGCGGCGGCGGACTTTCGCGCCTTCGCTCCGGCGTTGACGCGACTGATCGATCTGAAGCAGGCGTACGCGCACGCGGTGAATCCGGACGTCGAGGCGCTCGACGTCCTGCTCGACGACCACGAGGCGGAGATGTCGACCGCGGTCCTCGACACGCTGTTCGCGGCGTTGAAGGCACGGCTCGTCCCCCTCGTCGAATCGATCACGTCGAGCGGCGTCGTCGTGGACACGAGCCCCTTGCGCCGACCGCTGGCCCTCGAGGCCCAACTCGCGTTCGCCCGCACGGTGACCAGCGCGATGGGATTCTCGTCCGACGCCGGGCGCGTCGACGGCTCGGCGCATCCGTTCTGCATCGGCATCCATCCGGGCGACGTGCGCCTGACGTGGCGCGGTCAAGTCGACGACCTGCGACCCGCGCTGTTCGGCTTGATGCATGAAGCCGGTCACGGCCTCTACGAGCAGGGCTTGCCCGACGCCTGGGTCGGTACGCCGCTCGGGTCCGCGGTCTCGCTCGGCATCCACGAGTCGCAGTCGCGCCTGTGGGAGAACATGATCGGCCGCAGCCGCTCCTTCTGGGTCGCGTTCCTGCCTCGCCTGCAGGCGAGCGCGCCGGGCGTCTACGACGACGTCGACGTCGATGCGATCACGCGCGCCGCCAACGAAGTCCGACCGTCGCTGATCCGGGTCGAAGCCGACGAGCTCACCTACAACCTGCACGTCGCGATTCGGTTCGAGATCGAACGCGACCTGTTCCGCGGGCGACTTGCGGTCGACGCCTTGCCACAAGCCTGGGACGACGCGTACGAGGCGCTGCTCGGCGTGCGCCCGCAAGATGCCGCGCAGGGCGTGCTGCAAGACGTCCATTGGTCGATGGGCGCGTTCGGGTATTTCCCGACGTACACGCTCGGCAACCTCTACGCGGCGCAATTCCTCGAGCAGGCGCGCGCCGACCTACCGGACCTCGACGGCATGGTCGAGCGCGGGGAACTCCTGCCGCTGCGCGAGTGGTTGCGCGAACGCATCCATCGCCATGGGCGCAAGTACCCGCCGCGCGAACTGGTGAAGCGCGTCACGGGACGCGAGCCGCACAGCGAGCCGTTCCTGCGCTACCTCGAAGCGAAGCTGCTGCCGATCTACCTGCGCTGACCGACCGACTCCGCAGCCGCCTCTGCGGTCACGGTGGCGCGGTGTCGGCGGCACGCCGAGGTCATTCCTTCGGCAACGACTCCCCGATCACGGAATCGAGCAGCGCGGCGATCCGCGCATGACCCGCGCGATTCGGGTGACCCTCGGGGAAATACGACCGCGATTTGCCGGGACCGTGTGCGAGGGCCGCTGCGGCGTCCACCGCGGCGATCCCCTCGCGCACCAGATCCTCCACCAGTCGCCGGCCCGGGAGCGTCACGTCGAACTGATCGCGCGGCAGCGCCAAGCGCTCGATCAGCCGCTCCCACTGTTCGGGATCGACCTGGAGCTGCGACGGCAGCCGCACGCACAGAAAACGCGCGCCCGCGAACTTCGCGCGCGCGTCCATCCAACGCATCGCGACTACGCACATCGCATAGTTCTCGTCGAGGATCGGCGAACGATCGACCGTCAGCATCGACGCGAGCATCGTGTCGTTGTAGACGGCGGCGGGCGCGGCGCCGAACCACCGCACGCGCAGTTGACGTACGCGGTCGCCGACGAATTGGGCGGCGCGTCGTCCGAGCACGTGCCTCCACTTCAACGTCGGCAGTTGCCAGCCCGCGTCGGGCTCGCGCCGGTCCCACAAGAACGTCGATCGGAAGCGCCCAGCGCCCGCGAGTTCCGTCGCCAGCAAGTTCGGGTTCCCGACCGCCTTGCGCGCGTTGAACGCCGCGGTGCGAACGTCTTCGAGATCGTTGCCGTCGTAGAACGCGGCGATGACGAGGTTCGGGCGCAACTCCTCGGCGAGTTCGTGCAGCACGAACGCCTCTTCACCGGGGCCGTAACCCGAGACGCCCGCGTTCAGCACGCGCACCGTCCGCGTCGTGCGCGCGGCGAGCGCCTTCTGGAGCAAGGCGCAGAACGTCTCTTCGCGCCGCACACCGAGCCCGACCGTCAGCGAGTCACCGAGCACCAGCACGCGGAACTCGTCGGCAGCGGGCGCCGTCGGCCAATCCACGTCGCGATACCCGCGCGCGTTCACCTCGAACGGTTCGCCCCCGAAGTCCGGATGCGTGAATCGCCCGCGAAAGCCCGGAGCGTGGCGCCATTTGAGCACTGGATCGGGGATCAGGGCGTCCGCGCTCGCGGAGCCTTCGACCGGCTCGATGCGGTATCGATCGACGTCGCCGCGCAACCACAACGCGACTTCGAGCAGTCCCGCGGCGCCGGTCCACGTCAATCCGACCAACGCGATCCGCCCGACGACGCGGGCATGCCGCCGCCGCTGGCGCAAGACGCCGTACAGCAGCGCGCACAGCGCGACGACGAAGCCGGTCACGAGTCCGATCACGTCGGCGGAGACTACACGAGCGCGCGACGCCGATCGGCATCGCGCGCTCGTGCCTCCACGTCGTCAGGTGCGACGGGACGGACGATCGTCACGGGAACAGCATCACCTGCTCATTCGACAGATAGGTCCGGAACGGTCCGCCCACCGCGGCGCTGAAGGTGATCGACAGCGGCGTCGGGACGCCCGCCGGGATCGGGAACGACAGCGAATCGACTCCGCCGGCCGGGATCGTGCCGGTCCACAACGTCGTGATCGGGATGTACGAGATCACTCCGTAGGGCGGAACCTGCGCGTTGAAGCCGATCGGCACGACGCCGAACAGCAGTTGGTACGGGCTGCCCTCCGCGCCGTAGACCTCGAGCTGCATCAGGCCCGGGCTCGACACGATGTTGCCGGCCGGAGCCGCGAGTCGTGGGGCCGGGATCAGCGCGATGTTGCGCAACGTCGACACGGTGCCGGGGCCGACCGAGCCCTCGTAGATCTTGACGACCTCACCCGGATCCTGCGCATCGAAGTCGCCGTTCAGGTCCGCGTAGCGCACGACCATGTCGGCCGCCGAGTTCTCGACCGCGAACACGCGGCCGGCCTCGTCGACTTCGATGCCGAAGTGGTTCGCCGGCACGCCGAACGAGTTGCCGGTCTTGTCGGCGAAGATCGCCATCTCGCCCGCGTCGTTCCAATCGCCGTCGGCGTTGCCGTCGACGCCGCGCAGGATGAAGTCCGCCGTGGCGTCGTTCATGAACAACGCGCCGTCCGCCGCGAACTGCACCGTGTTCACGTTCTTGATCGCCGGCGAGCCCACGGGGCTGTTGTAGGCGATCGTCGTTTCGCCGGCGTCGTAGTAGTCGCCGTCGAGGTTCGCGTCGTGCATGCGGTAGACGGCGTCCGGATTGACGTCGGCGACCAGCAGATCGCCCGTCGACGGCTCGATGCACAGCCCGAACGGCACGGCGATGTTGAACGGACCCGCGACCGAGTCATAGACGATCGTGATCTCGGAGATGTCCTGCGCGTCGCCGTCCTGGTTCAGGTCGAACGCGCGCCAGACGAAGTCGAGCGGCGCGGAACCGGCGCCGGAGTTGATCCCGACGATGCCACCCTGCGCGTCCGCGCGAATCACCAGCGCCGACGTGAACGCGATGCCCGATGCGTTGGTGTTGTCGATGAACACCGACCACTCCCCGCCGTCGTTCGCGTCGCCGTCACCGTTTTGGTCGAGCGTACGCATGACGATGTCGGCGGAGAAATCGCTCGTGTATTGCCAGCCGCTGCGGTCGAACGCGATCGAGCACGGGCTTTGCAACGCGATCGATCCTGCGATCGCCGCGTCGAACGTCACGGCGAAGCCGTTCGGCTCATTGACCTTGCCGTCTTGCGTGAGGTCCATCAAACGCACGAGTTGCGTCGTGTCCGAATCGCATACCGCGATGTCGTACGTCGACTCGTGAGGCAGGACTTGTGCCGAGACCGGACCGGCGCTGACGACGGATCCGGCGGCGATGGCCAGAACGTTGATCCACGAACGCATGGCGACTCCGTACGGGGGGAGAACGGCGCGACGTTCGCTTCACCCCGGCACTCGCCAAGGCCTCGAAGCCGCGTCGCAATTGAGAATCAGACTCAATACCGTTTTTGGACGACCGGGGCAAGCCCGCACCCGAATTGCCGCGGGCAGCCGGCCGTCGCCGGATGCCGCCACGACCGGCGGCCGCGGGATCGACTCCGGGCAAGAAGTCGTCGTGTGGCGCGACGACGTTCGGACGTCATGGATCAGCGCGGGATCACCGACAGCCGACCGTCGGCTTCGACGCGCAAGCCCAAGGCGTCGAGCCGCTGGCGCAACCGATCGACCCCGAACACCATCGCCCGCAATCGGGTGGCCGTCGCCGGATCCTCGGCCGCCAACCGCGCGGAGCGCTCGATGGCTCGGTCCCGATCCCCATCGAGCAACGCCAGGACGAGGTCGACGAGCAGGAAATGCGGCAACGTCGGCGCCGCGGGGTCCTGTCCGGCCAGCTGCGCTCGCACGCGCACCAGGAATGGTTCCGGATCCGGTGCCGTCAGCGCATAGAACAAGTCGCCGACGAACTTCATGCCCTGCGAATCGCGCAACGCCTCCGGATCGACGCCAGCCTTCGCGCACGCATCCTCCGGACTCAGCAATCGCGCGCGCAGTCCCGACGGATCCGCGCCGTCCCCGATCAAGACCGGCGCCAGCAGAACCGCCCACTCCGCGGCGACGATGGCTTGGCCGAGCACCGTCGGATGGCAGTGATCGAGGAACAGAGCGCCTTCACCGGGACCCGGCGCCCGCTCGATCGCGGCGCGCGCATCGAGCAACGGCAGGTCGTAGCGCTGCGCCGTGGCCACGATGCGGGCCAGGATCGCCGCGGACGCCGCGCGCGCATTCTCGTCCAACCCCCATGCTTCGAGGTCGAGGTCCCGCGCGACGTCGTGCTGTCCGCGCGCGCGCGCCCAATCGGCTTCGACGTGGCGCAAGATCGCGACGTCGGCGTCGATCGCGCGCAACGCTTCGATCTCCGCCGCGGCGACGTCCAGAGCACCGCTCGAGATCGCCTGCGCCGCGTGCTCGAGGCGCACGCGATACGTTTGCTGCGATGCCGCATCGAGCGCCCGCGAGAACGCGGACTGGATCGGGGGATATTCGCGGCCGTTCGACACCGGCAACGCGAACACGAGGCGCGTCGAGCGCGCTCGCATGTCCTGCGCGAGCGCATCGAGCGTGCGCGCGAAGCGGTCGAGGATCCACGGGCGCAGCGCGTTCGTCTTCGACTCCGGTTCGATCCATGTACTTGTCGCCGTACTGCCCGCAGCGACCAACGCGCCGCGCGGAGCCGGCTGCAGCGCGCGCACCAACGCTTCGCCGAGACGAGTCGATTCGAGGGCTTCCACGATGCCTGCCGGAAACGGGACGGCGCGCCGCAAGCGCACGGCTTCGGTCGCGGACGGCAGGAACTCGTTGTTACCGGTGTAGACGACGACCGCATCCGGATCGAGCTCGCGCGCCGCGAACCGCGCGAGTTCCGCGACGCGCCGCGCATCGAGCCCCGGCGCGGCGAGCCGCACCGCGTCGACGGGACGCCCGGTCAAGCGCTCGAGTTGGACCGCGAACAGGCGCGGGATCGTCGAGCGTTCCACGAGCACGAAGCCGTGGATCGTGGAATCCCCGACGAACACGACACGCAACGCACCGGCGGGCTTGCTGCGTTCGACGACGATGTCCACCGGCTTGCCGCCCGACTCGCCGCAGTGGACGTTCAGCCGCCCGTCCGGCAGCGTCGACACCGCGAGCGCGTCCGCCGGAGCCCGCGGCAGATCGAGGACGTACAGCACGAACTCGGCGAGGCCGAGTGCGACGACCGTGGCCATTGCCGACACGAGCAGTCGAAGCAGGGAGCGAGACCGCATGGCCGCGCACGGTAGCGCGGCCGACGCGACAAGACAGCCGCGAGGTGGCAGCCTCGTTCCGGGAGTCCGCGCTCGAGCGATTGCCGCCGCGACGCGCACCCCACCCGCGAAGAGCGCGTCAAAGTTTCGTCAATCCGCTCGCGACGCGTTGCGCGCGGCGCTCGCGCCGACACGCTGGGCGCCTCCTTCCCTCGAATCCGAGTTCCCCATCGCATGCGCACGCACACCCGCTTCACCTTGGCCGTTCCGTTCGTGCTCGCCCTCGCAGGGACGAGGCCAGGGCACGCGGCGATCCTGCCCTTTCCCGGAAGCCCCGGGACCGACATCGGTGCGGCACTCCCCGCGCAATTCGAAACCAGCGGTCTGTGCTGGCACGAGGGCAAGCAATGCCTGTTCGCCGTCAGCGACGACGGCCGCGTCGCGCGCGTGGAGGCCGACGGGTCGCTGCCGCAGACCTGGTCGCTCGGGAACATCGATCTCGAGGACGTCACCGTCGCCGACCCGCAGTCCGACTTCATCTATCTCGGGATCGAACAACCCGACTCCATCGCGGAGTTCCGGCTGTCGACGGGCACGATCACTCGCACGTTCTCGTTCGGTGCGTGGATGAGTCCGCTGAGTTCCGACGGTGTCGAAGGCATCACGTTCGTGCCGGACCCGACGGCCCCGGAAGGCGGCGAGTTCTGGGTCGCGCAGCAGCTCGACGGCCGCATCTTCCGGTTCCGCTTGCCGATCGCGTCGAGTGCGTCGAGCACGACGCCGACGTTCCTCGGGTCGTTCGTCCCGGTGGCCGGCCGCGCCGACTTGTCCGGGCTCGCCTTCGATCCGAGCACCGACTCGATCCTCGCGATCTGGGATTCGGCGAACGTGATCGCACGCCTCGCGCGCACCGGAGCGGTCGTGACCGAATGGCAGCTTCCGGGCAACGACCAGGAAGGCGTCGCGGTCCGCGGCTGTGAGCTGTTCGTCGGCTACGACTCGTCGTTCACGATCTGGAAGCACGACGGCTTCCCCGCGCGGACGAGCTGCGCACCACTCAGCCCCGATCAAGCTCGCGTCTCGCTGTCGGCCGGCGGAGTCGTCCAGTTCGCCATCCACGCCACCGGCAGCGTGCCCAACGGCGCGCTGTACGTGTTGACCGGCAGCGCGAGCGGAACGACGCCCGGACTCGTCGGTCCCGGCTTCACCATTCCGTTGCAACCCGACGCGTACTTCGCGCTGACGCTCCAAAGCGTCAACGCCGGTCCGTTCGTCGGCACGAGTGGCGTGATCGCGGCGAACGCCGGCCTCGGCCCCGCATTCGCACAGATCGTCGTGCCGGCAGGGTTACCGCCGGCGTTCGCCGGGATCACGCTGCACCATGCCGTCCTCGCCGCGAACCCTTCGTCGCTGGCGCTCGTCGCCGCGAGTTCGGCGTACGCGTTGACGTTCGTGCCGTGATCCCGACGTCCCGACCGCGCATCACGGCAGGAAGTTCATCGCCGCGTACGCGTGCCCGGGGAACGTCTGCGCGACGTTGGCGTTGAACCAGCGATCCACGATCGTGCCGAACACGTCGCGGAAGTCGACCGAACGCGCGAGCTCGCCGTTCTCGTCGAGTGCTGCCGGATCGAGCGCCGGATGCGGCACGATGAGTCCGCCGTTCACCGCTCCGCCGAGCACGAACACCGGGTTGACGGTGCCGTGGTCCGTGCCGTTGGAGCCGTTTTGGTACACGGTGCGGCCGAACTCGGAGTAGACGACGACCAGCGTGTCGTCGTCGATGCCGAGGTTCACCAAGTCGGCGTAGAAGGCTCCGATCGTGTCCGACAGCATCCCGAGCCGCAGACTGTGGTACCCGTCGAGCTCTTGATCGCTGTGCGTGTCCCAGCCGCCGAGCATGACGTGGTAGACGTCGAGCCCGAGGTTCGCGTTCAACAGCCGGGCCACCATCTTCATCTGTTTCGCGAAATAGTGGTCCGGGTACGTGCCGGCGTATGCGTACTGCGGCACGCTCTGCAGCGTGTCGATCAGGCTCAGCATGCCGCCGATCGTCGTGCTCATCGTGCCCGACGCGCCGCCTCCCGACGTGAGTCCGCTGGCGATCGATTGATACGCGGCACGACGCGCGACCTTGTCCTCGGGATGACTCGAGTCGGTCGGGTACTTCATCTGCGAAATGCTGGTGAACGACGGCACGAACGCGTCGCGGCCGCGCAGCACCGTGGTGACGCTCTCGTCGACGTCGAGCGCGGACGGGAACGTCGGCGCGGCGAACTGATCGAGCGCGCGCGCGAGCCAGCCTTCGCTGAAGTCGTACGACAGGCTGCCGGTCGCCCAGATCTCGGTCGCGACTTCGTGCGAGAAGCTCGGGTCGGGGTAACCGACGCCCGGGATCACCGCGAGCCGTCCCGCGTCGAAGTGCGACTTCAATGCGGTCATCGTCGGATTCAGTCCACAGCCGCCGCCGATCTGCAGCACGCTGCCGGCGCTTTGATTCAGCGTGGGTCTGAACTCGGAGAAGTACGCGCCGCCGTTCACGCCGTACGGCACGACCATGTTCAAGCCGTCGTTGCCGCCGCGCAGGTCGATCAGCACGAGTTTGCGCGGGCTGGCGCCGGGCGCCGCCATCGCCGCGCGCAAGCCCGGCAGGATCATCGCCGCCGAACCGAGCAGCGCGGAACGCTTGAGGAAACCTCGTCGGGTGCAAGTCATCGGTGCTCGCTCCTGTGTCGTGAGCGAACGCGAATCGACCGGATCGATTCACGATCACTCAATGCAGTTGGAACTCGGGGGACGACAGCAACAGGGCAACGAGTCCGCGGACCTTGCGGTCGATCGTCTCGTCGTCGAGCACGAACGTCTCACCCACGGGCGGAGCGAGATAGGTGAGCAGCGCGGTGCGCGTCGTCGCCGCGATCGTGCTCATGCCGAGCTGCGCGAGCACTTGGTCGAGCGTCTGCTCCGCGGTGAACTTCTTGTACTTCTTCGGCGAGCCGAGCAGTTTGCGTGGATCGAACGTGATGTAGCCGTCCTTGTCGCGCGCTCCCGCGATCTCCTGCGCGGCGCGGGCGCGGCCGAGCAATCCGCCGACCCCGACCCAGGACAGACCTTCGTCCCACCCGAACACCGACGGCGGATTGAACGGCTCCTGCCCGAGATCGGTCGGCAGGTAGCCGAGGTTCACGTCGTCGTGCTTGTTGACCTTGGTCTTCGTCAACAGCAGCGCGTTCACGGCCCACTCGATCGGGCCCTTCACGCGCGTGCCCAACGCGGCGTTCGAATAGAAGGCGTCCGACGCGAACATCGCGGCCATCATCGGCTGGATCCGCGTGTCGTTGGCGACGTACGCCGCTTCGAGCGGATCCAACTCGGTCGCGTCGACCCCGACGTCGTAGGCGAAGAACGACCACAGCTTCATCGCCAAGCGCCGCGCCGTCGCGGGATCCGTGACCAGGTTCTCGATCACGTCGACGCCATCGAGCGTGCCCGTGACGCCACGGAACGTCTTCGAGCCGTAGTCGTGGTCCCACTCCTTGAACTTGAACCACTCACGGTCGTCGTGCCAGGTCGTGCCCCATCCCGTGAACGCGCGCGCCGATTCTTGCACGTCGGTCTCGGTGTAGTTCGGATCGCCGTTGCGATCGAGCACGCCGGTCGTGAACAGCTCCATCAACTCGCGCGCGTAGTTCTCGTTCGGATTGCCGTCGACGTTGGTCTTGTTGTCGAGCCAGATCAGCATCGCGACGTCCTTGCTGACGTTCGTGACGAGATCACGGAACGACCCGAAACAGCCTTTGCGCAGCATCTGGACGTGCTCGAGCATGTACGTCGTGCTGCCGACCTTCGAGATCGCCGTCGCGAAGTGGTTGTGCAGGAGCAGCGTGGTCTTCTCGACCAACGGGCTCTTCGTCGCGAGCATCTTCTTGACCCAATGGGTCCGCAGCCGATCGAAGCCTTCGATGCCGCCCTTCGGCGGCTTGTCCTGCTTCTTGTCGCGCTTGAACAGCGCCGCGATCGTCTTCGCTTGACCCTTTTTCACTGCGGCGGCGACGGCTTTGGGCGTGGCCACGAAGCCAGCTCGACGCAGCAGGTGCGCGGCGTTGGCCGCGTCCCACGTGATCGACATCGGTGGGAGGACTCCTGGTGGGCAGGTGGCGGAGGGGGGCGACAGCCAGTTTCGGCCCGCGACCGGGCGCGCTTGAGCGGCGAATGCGGCCGTTCCTCGGGGCAAGTGCGGCGCGCGCGAAGAAAACACGACGTCCCCCACCAGTCGGCCTCGCGCGACCTGCCAAGCCATGCCGCGAAACGCCGAAGCCACGCAACGCGAAGTCACATCGCGCCGATACCGGGGATGCACCTGGGATTTCGTGGACACCTCGATCATGCCGCACGCGGCTCGCATCCTCGCATGGGGCGTGGGAGCTGCGTGCGCGTTCGCCTCCCCGCAGGCGGCGCGCGCGCAGTCGGACCTCGACGACCGCATTCCGCCAGCCGTCACGTCGCAACTGCACGTGACCTCGTATGCGGTGGTGCCGCTGACTCTGCCCACGACTCCCGACCCCGCGGTGTCGATCCTCGTGAACCTCGACGGAGTGCCGTACGCGCTCGAGCTCGCGCGGACGTCGTTGCGCTCGCCGGCGTTCCAAGTCGTCACACAGGACCAAAGCGGTGCACTCGTAGGCGTCGAACCGCCGACGCCACGCACCTATCGCGGAACCGCGATCGCGTTCGGCCAAACCGACGGCGACGGAACCAGCGTCGTGGCGTCGCTGCTCGAACACGGTCTCGTCGCGCGCATCACGATCCCGGGCGTCGACTACGCGATCCAGCCGTTGAGCGATGTCCTCGCCGACGCGCCGGCCGACCTGCACGTCGTCTACCGCGTCGACGCGGTGGAGCCGCTCGAGTTCGAATGCGGCACGCACGACGAGCACGTCGTGTCGCACACGAACGGGTCGACCACGAACGCGTTCGGAGGTGGTTCGGCGTTCGGCGCGCAAGCAGCGACCACGACGAAGGTGGCGGAGCTCGCGTTCGATTGCGACTACGAGTTCTTCGTCGCGAATGGATCATCCGTGCCGGCCACGGTGGCCGACGTCGAGACCGTGATGAACGCGGTCGACGCGACCTATCGCGGTGAAGTCGACATCAGTTATGAGCTGACGACGATCGTGATCCGCACGTCGAGTGCGGATCCCTACACGAGTTCGGACTCGAGCACCTTGCTGCAGCAGTTCAGGAACTACTGGAACGCGCAGTTCGCGGCGATCCCGCGCGACACGGCCCACCTGATGACGGGACGCGCCGTGGACGGCAACGTGATCGGCCTCGCGTACGTGGGCGTGGTCTGCAACGGCTCGTATGGCTACGGCTTGTCCGAATCGCGCTTCACCAGCAACGCGGTGTATCGCGCGTCGTTGACGGCGCACGAGCTCGGGCACAACTGGAACGCGAACCACTGCAACGGCCAAAGCGACTGCGCGATCATGTGTTCGTCGATCGGCGGCTGCAACGGGCTCACGACGTTCGCGGTCCAGGACGAGACGTCGATCAACGGCTGGAAGAACGCGATCGGTTGTCTCGACACTCAACCGTCCGCGATCGTCGGCGCGCTCGCCGACGACTTCCCCGGCGCGACGCTCGATGCGATGAAGTGGTCGTGGATCCACGGCGCGCTGGCCAACTCCGGCGGCGTGAATCCGCCTTCCGGCGCGACCGCGTTGAACCTCGATGCCGCCGGCGCCGGCATCGCGGACGACGACGAGATCCGCTCGGCGCCGATCGACCTCAGCGGCGCGAGCAACGTGCTGCTGCAACTCGAAAGCCAGCACCGCGGCGTCGAGAGCGGCGAGACGTTGATCGCCGAGGGGCTCACGAGCACGGGACATTGGACGACGCTGCTGACCGTGACCTCCGACGGCAGCGACCAGACGACGTTCGCGGCGCAATCGGCCGCGCTACCGAGTTCGATGCTGCATTCGGCGTTCCGCCTGCGCCTGCGCGTCGAGTGCAACGAGACCAACGACGAGTGGTACGTCGACGACGTCCTCGTCTCGGCCGACCAAGCCCCGCCAGCGATCACGTCAATCGCCCTGACTCCGGGCAATGCGCGGTCCGGCGCCGACGTCCAAGTCGTCGTCGGTGCCAGCGATGACGTCGGCATCGTCACGGCGACCCTCGATCTGAAGCTCGGCGGCGCCACGCTGTCCACGACGTCGTTGACGGTCGCCAACACGTCGACGTTGACCGGAACGTTGTCCATCCCCGCGGGTCTCGCCGAGACCGTCTATGACCTCGCCGTCTCGGCCGCGGACTCGTCGGGCAATCTCGCGACCTACGCCGCGACGGTCGACGTCTACGACACGCCGGTCCTTTCGAGCCCGCAGTTCACGCCCGCGAGCCCACAAGACATCGACGCGGTCGGCGTCAGCGTGGTCGCGACCGATTCGCTCGCAGTCGCGAGCGTCAGCGCAACCGGTGTGATCGACGGCGCGGACGAGCAGACGATCGCGTTGAGCTTCGACGCGAACACCGGGCGCTACGTCGGCGCGTTCGCGGCATTCGACATGCCGGGGACCCTGGACGTGCGATTCGACGCGATCGACTCGACGAACCACGACGCGACACCCCTGGACACGAGCGTGACGCTGTCGGGCTCGGGCCAGTTGCCACCCCGGATCACGATCGACCCGGGCGTCGCTTCCACGGTCGAGATCGGTACTCCATTCGACGTCACCGCGAACGTCGTCGACCACGACAGCGCGATCACGTCCGTGGTCGCGCGCATCGTCCAGGGAGCGACCGCCCTCGCGACGACCCCGCTGTCCGCGACGCAGTCGACGTGGACGGGCTCGATCGACACCACCGGGATCGACGAGCAGCTCGCGGCGCTCGAGCTCGTCGCGCAGGACGCGCAAGGGCATCTCAAGAGCGCGACGCAACCGCTCACGCTGTTCGACGTTCCGCAGTGGTCGAACCTCACGGTGACGCCCACGCCGGCGGACGCGGGCGATTTCATCCACGTCGAAGTCGCGATCACCGACGCCTCCCCAGTGGCGACGGCGACGGCCGCGTGGACGTATGGCGGTGCCGCGATCGACGCAGGGCCCTTGACCTTCGACGCGCTGTCGAACACGTACGTCGCGGACTTCGATCCGCTGGGCCACGCCGGGGCGTTCACGCTGACGCTGTCCGCGACCGACACGTTCGGCATCGCCGCCACGCCGCTGACGGACGGACTCGACGTCGAGGTCGAACCGCTCGATCTCACGACGGTCACGCCCGCGAAGGGCAGCGCGCAAGGCGGCTCGGCGGTGGCGCTGACGGGTTCGGGCTTCGTGTCCGACGTCGCCGCGGGGTCGCTGAAGCTCTACGCGAACGGCGTGCTCTGCACCCACGTCGTCGCGACCTCGAACACGGCGCTGACGGCGAAGACGCCGAAGCTCGCGGCGGGGCCCGTGACGTTCGAGGTGCGCGCGAAGAAGCTCGGTTCGCCGTACGCGGCGACCCTCGCCGGCGCCTACGCGGTCTTCGATCCGCCGAGCATCGCCGCCGTTTCGCCGGGATCGGGCTCGGCGCACGGTGGCGCGGTCGTCGTCATCAGCGGCACGCGCTTCCAAGACGACGTGGTCGCGGATTCGACGACGGTGCGCATCGGCAGTCACGTCGCGGACGACGTGGAAGTCGTCGACGACGCGACGCTGCTCGCGCGCTTCGCCAGCGCAGGCGCCAGCGAGGCGAACGTCGACGTCGTCGTGACGAACTCGCGCGGCAAGGTGACGAAGAGCAAGGCCTTCACGTGGACCGCGGTCGGACTGCGCACGCGCGCGATCGTGCCAGTGAGCGCAGCGGTCACCGCGTTGGCCGCCGCCGCGGACTCGGGCCCGCATGCGACGTCGATCGTGCTCGGCATGCCGAGCGCGGGTGCTCGCGGAGCGCTCGCCACGATCGATCTCGCCGATGGAGCGTTGACGGCGCTTCCCGCGCCCCCCGCCCCATTCGAGGCCTTCGGCGCCGCGCTGCTCGAACTCGGAGCAACGACGGATGCTTCGGGACTCGCGGTCCGCGTCGGAGCCCCGGCCACCGACGCGTCGACGACCGGCGGTTCCATCGCGGCCGTCGCGACGACCGTCGACGCGGCCGTGGGCGTGGAAGCGGCGCCCGCGCCGCATTCGGAACTCGGCGCCGCGTTGGCGCCACTGTTGGATGCGGACGACGACGGCACGATCGACGTCTTCGCCGCGGGCTGTCCGGGCAACGCAACGGTCCTGCTGTACGCCAATGCGACCGCGGGAGCCGAGTCGTCGTGGTCCCCCGCCGATCCGGGCTCGCGCTTCGGCGCGGCGTTGGCCGCCCGCGCGATCGGCCCGAACTCCGCGCTACTGCTGTCCACGGCCCCGGACGCCGCGCCGCTGGCGCAGGCGGGCGCGGGCTCGGCATACCTCGCGCGCATCGACGTGTCCGGCGCGACCGTCGTCGTCACGCCGATCGCGCAATTCGACGGGGACGCCGCCGGCGATGCGACGAGCGATGAGTTCGCGATGGCGTGCGCTCTGCCGGGCGACCTCGACGGCGACGGTGCCGTCGACGCGATCGTCGGCTTCCCGGGCGCCGCAGGTTGCGGACGCGTCGTCGCGTACTCCGGCGCTACCGGCGCCATGCTGTGGTCGCGCGCGGGCGAGTTCGCCGGTGACGCGTTCGGCACCGCGCTGACCGCGTTGCCGGACCTCGACGGCGATGGGATCGTCGACGTCGGCGTCGGCGCGCCGGGAGTCGACGAGCCGGGCGCCGACGACGTCGGTGCGGTCACCGTGATCGCGGGCAAATCCGGTCAGCCCCTGGCGCGCCTCGCATTCAGCGTCGCGGACGCGCGCGGCGGCGCGACGCTCGCCGCGTTCGCGGACCGCGATGGAGACCTCCTGGTCGACCTCGTGGCGACCACGCGCGCGACCGCGGGCGCCGACGCCGTGTTGCTGCTGTCGATCGATCCCCGCTCGTGCGCGCGTCGTGCCTTCGCCGGCGACCGCCTGTCGGGTTCGCTGCGAGACGCGGACGAACGCGATGGTTTGTGGTTCGGAGCTCTCGACGGCGAGGAGCTCGAGTGGACGCTGTCGGGCTCGACCGCCGATGCGCCGCTTCGCGTCGTGCTGGTCGATGTCGACGGAACGCTGCTCGCGAGTTCGGATCCGAGCTCGTCCGCGTACGACGCCGATGTCTTCACGCAAGAGGCGAAGCGTCTGGTCGTGCGCTTTGGCTCGGACGCGACGCGCTCGTTCGCGGTGTTGATCGGCGATCCGCACGCGACGACGAAGCGGTCGTACCAACTGCGCTCGCGGCGCACCTCGAGCGCGACGGTTCCATGGACTGAGTCGATCGCGCTCGACGGCTCCGGAGGCAGCGTCGAGATCGCGTTCGACGGAACGGCGCTGGCGACGCTCTCCGGCACCGTGACCGCCGCGGACGGCGCGACCGCACTCGGCGTCGGTGAACTCGCGACGCCAAGCGGCGGCGACCTCGCCGCGCTGAATCCGAAAGCGTTCGTGCTCGGCAAGCCCGCGCACGCCGTGAAGGTCAAGCCGAAGAAGCTGACGCTGCCCGAGACCGGCGCGTACGCATTGCGCATCGACCCCGCCACCGGCGTGGCCACGTCGCTGAACGCGACGCTGACGCTGAAGCTCCGCCGCGGCAAGGCAAAGCTGAAGGACTGATCGGCCCTCGGCGGCGCGTAGACTCCCGCCGCATGACCTTCACGACCGCGTTCCTCTTGTTCGACGGCGCCGAAGAACTCGACGTCGTCGGTCCCTACGAAGTCTTCGGCGTCGCGGCGATGAAGAAGCCCGAGACGCGCGTGGTGACCGTCGAGCCGCGCGGCGTGACCGTGCGCTGCGCGAAGGGCCTACGCATGGTCCCGGACCATTCGTTCGCCGACGTACCGCCGATCGACGTGTTGTTCGTGCCCGGCGGCAAGGGCACGCGTGAGCACCCGGAACGACAGCGCATGGCCGAGTGGATCGCGCAGATCGCCCCGCATGCCCGCTTCGTCGCGAGCGTCTGCACCGGCGCGTTCCTGCTCGACCTCGCCGGCCTGACGCGCGGCAAGCGCGTGACGACGCATTGGCAGTTCACCGGGATGCTGCGCGAACGCGGTCATGCGGAGGTGCTCGACCACACACGCTACGTGCGCGATGGCAATCTGCTGACGGCCGCCGGCGTGTCCGCCGGCATCGACCTCGCGTTGTGGCTTGCCGGTGAACTCTGGGGTCGTGCGTTCGCGCGCGAGCTCACGAAGTACATGGAGTACGACCCCGCACCGCCGTATCGCGCGGAAGTTTGAGCCGAGGATTCCATCGGCGGCGGGATCGATTCATCGCTCGCGTCGAGCGGCCGCGTCCTTCGCCAACGCGGAGACGCGCACGTCGAGCGCGATCAACGCTCCGCGAGTAGCCGGCGCAGGTTGTCCTGCGCGTCGAATCCGCGCAGCGAGACCCAATCCGTGACGCGGCCGTGCTCGTCGAGCACGAAGGCTCCGGGAACCGGCGGTTGTCCCGCGATCACTTGCTTCGGGCCGAGCCGCACCTGCTCACCGCGTTGTTCGAGTCGGGCGTCGACGAATGCGGCACCGTCGGTCGCTCCGAGTCGCACGGTGGCGTAGCGTTGCGCCAGTGCGCGGATCTCCGGGTCCCGCTCGAGGATCGACGGTCCGCGCGGCTTGCAGCCCGACGCATGGCAGACCATCTCCTCGCCGTCGACGACGACGAGCACGGGCAACGCGGCGGATCGCGCCAGCGCATCCGCAACCGGCGGGGGTAATGCGGCGTCCTCGACCACGGGCACGAGCGGTGCTCGCTCGCCGTTCCAGGTCGGCGACGGTGCGGAGGTCGAGCAGGCCGACAGGGCGAGTGACCACAACATCACGGTGCTGCGTGCGAGGGTCGACATGGGTGCGTCCCCTTGCGGCTCGTCCGAGGAGTCCGTCGCGACGGCGTCACGAACGCGTGCGTGTTCGAACGGCCGTCGACCGGCGGATGACATTCGAGCCGCGAGCGACATCCTTGGTGCAAGCGGTCCATCGTCCGCGCCGAGGGTCGAATGCAGGACGATCTGGAGAACGCGGTCGAATCGCCGGAAACGCTCGATTCGTGTTCAGGTCGAGCGCGGGCGTCCGGGCAGAGGCCCACGAACTGCCCGGCGGAGCGGGGAATCGCCGGCGCGGGTCGGCCCGTCAACGGCTGTGGATCGATCCCTCGGTTCGAGGACTTGATCCACAGCCGAGCGCACAAGGTGCCGACGGCGCTTCCCCGGTCGCGGAGCGCCCGACGTCTTGACCGCCGTATTCACAGGTCGTTCGGGTCATTCCACGCCGTTCACCCGTGAATTCGGCGCCTGCCGTCGCCTCGGACACCTGGTGCGGCATCGACTACGTCCGAGAATCGACGCTGGACGCGGCGACTCTCGGACGTAGTCGATCAGACGTCGATCGACTGCTTCACCTCGATCGCGTCGGGCTGGTTCGGCGCCGCGAACTCCCCCGGCGGATGCGGTGCGGTTGGCGCGTTTGCCGCGCCCACCGTCGGCACGACCGCGAAGGCCTGGATGGTCAGTGGCGAACCAACGGGCGCGCGCAGCTCGAGGTCGAACCCCTCGGGCGGCCGACCATCGAGCGCGAATGCCGTGACGTCGCGGACTTCGAACGAACCGATGCGCGCCGCGCGTATGGCTGCCGGAGCGCCGTTCGAACCTCCGCTGACCGTGCACCGACTCCGCCACGTCCCGACCGGCGGCACGAGACGCACGACCACGGTGCGCATGTCCTGTTCGACGTCGTCTCGCACGATCGTCGACGTGAAGCCGGTTGCGCGCGTCACGACGTGCGGCGGGACGGGTCGCGGCCATCGCTCGTCGAAGGACGCGCGCAGCAGCGGCGCGCCGATCACGCACGCCACGAGCAGCGCCACGGCGCACACGCGACCCGCATAGCGCGTGACGAAGCGCGGCCACGCGCGCGCGCAAGCCAACACCACCAGCATCGCGAGAGCGATCGCCGGTCCGTTCATTCCCGGACCGATCGCGGTCGGCAGCAACAGGCACAGCGGCGCGAACGTCGCGACCACGAAGAACGCGGCCACGGCCGCGGCGACGACATCGAACGACGTCGGCGAGCCATCCGCGTCCGGCCGCGCGCGCAAGACGCGGAGCAACTCGACCAGGATCACCGGCGCCGCCGCGAACGACAGCATCGCGGCGGCGGGCGAAACGCGGAGCGCGAGCACTCCGCCGACGGACCACACCATCGCCACGGCGAGCGGCAGGACTCCGCGGGCTCGCCAACGCAGGATCCACACGACGACCGCGGTGCAAAGGAGCATGCCGCTCAGCAGGATGCGTTGCGGCGCGTGCATCGCCGCCGCGGGCGAGAACGGCGCGGAGCCATCGGCGGAGAACCGCTGGCCGATCCACCACGACGCTGCCGGCGCGACCACCGCGAGGGCCACGGCGAGCCCGTCGAGCGCGAATGAACCGAGGCAGGTCCGCCGGCGCGCGATCGCGAGCACCAACGTCAGCGCCGCGAGCCCAAGGACGCCGTACGCGATCATCGGCGACACGCGCGCGGGCCAATGCACCACGCCCAGGCGGCCGAGCGAGAAATAGACTTCGTCGGCTGCTCGACCGCGCGGACCGATTCCGATCGCGTCGAGATCCGCGCCGCCGAAGTGCCGCGCGAGATCGAGCGCGTATTGGCCGTGGTGCTGCAGCGAGCCGTGATCGAGTTCGTCGATCGAGTCGAGCGGCGTGTGGTAGTGGCTGTGCCCGCCGATGAACGCGAAGTTCATGCCGAAGAGCCCGGCGCGACCGAACACCGAGAGATCGGTGTCGTTCGGCATGCGCTCGTAGACGTCCGCGGCCAACGACACGGTCACGGGATCGCGGACGCGTGCCATCGCGTCGACCCACGGCTTCACGGCTCCGAACGTCTGGAACATCACGGCGGGCCCACGGTGCCCCCGCGCTTCGAAGTTCAGCACCAGCGCGGTGCGCTCCAAGAACGTCGGATCGCGGACGGCGAGCTTCGCGCCGTAGAGGCCGACCTCTTCCCCATCCGTGATCAGGAACACGATGTCGTTGGCGCGGCGCGGCTCTTGTGCTAGGACGCGCGCGACTTCGAGGAGCGCCGCCACCGCCGCGCCGTCGTCCCCCGCGCCGGGCCCGGTCGGCACCGAGTCGTAGTGCGCGGCGAGCACGACATCCCGTCCGCTCGACGCGGTTCCGCGGAGCCTGGCGACGACGTTGCGAACGAAGGCGACATGCGCGCCCGCGCCGTCGCTCCGCGGGCGACGTTCGACCACGCCGTCTTGGAACGTGACGTCGAGGCCGAGCCCGGTGAACGTCGCGGCGAGATAGTCGCGGACCCGCTCGTGTTCCTCGCTCCCCATCGGATGGGGCTTGGCGGCGATCGTGCGCAGTTCGCCGAGCGCGCGTTCCGCCGAGAACTCCGCGTTCGGCGCATCCGCCGGCACCGGCCGCGGTGGGCGCAGATCCCGCGTCGCGACGCCGAGGACGCCGCACACGAGCAACGGCGCAAGGACCTTCGACAGCGTGCTCATCCGCGACTCAGAGGTGCGCGGACAGATCGGCGCCCGGTTCGACGTCGACCGACGCCTTGCCGCGCTCGAAGATGCGCGCGCCGGCGCTCCCGGCCAACCGGCAGCTGGCGTCGTCGACGACCAGCATCGAGCCCTCGCGCAAGCCGATCACCGGTCGGTCGTGTTCTTGATGGAACTCGTGGATGCGCTGATCACGCGTCTCCCCCATGTGCGTCGAGGACGGTTCGGGCGCCAGGTAGTGCGGGTTGATGTTGAACGGCACCAGTGCCAGCGCGTCCAGCGTCTTCGGCCACACGATCGGCATGTCGTTCGTGGTGTGGATCGAAGCCGTCGCGACGTTCGACCCAGCGCTGGTGCCGGCGTATGGCGCTCCAGCCGCGACACGCCGCCGGATCGCGTCGATCAGGCCTTCGTCTTGCAGACGACGCAGCAAGCGGAACGTATTGCCGCCGCCGACGAAGAAGGCCTTCGCGGAGTCGACGGCCTCGCGCGGATCGAGCGCGGCATGGATCGAGTCGAGCCCGAGCCCCATGCGCGCGAAACGCTCCCGCGCCTTCTCCGCGTACGCATCGAGATCGTGCAGCGCCCACGGCACGAACAACACGCGTCCGACTCCCGCGAACAACGCGCGCAGCGCGGCTTCGGCGTGGTCGAGGTATTCGGTTCCGAACACCGTCGAGGTCGAAACGAGCAACAGTCGACGAGCCATGGGTTCCACTCCGCGACGACCGTCGCACGCATCGCGCTGGGCCGAGAAATGACGCGCCAGGGTAGCGCGGCCGCGATTGAACTGATGCGCCGTCCCCCGTACTCTCGCCCGCTTCCGCACGTCACGGGTTCAACGGGAACCCAAACGAGGCTCCAGTTCGATGAAGACGATCGCAATTCTCGGCGCCGGCAAGATCGGCCGCATGGTCGCCCACCTGCTCGGTTCGTGTGGGGACTACCGAGTCCGAGTCGCCGACCTGTCGGCGAAGAACGCGAAGGCGGCGACCGCGCACCTGAAGAACGTCGACGCGGCGACCGTCGACTTCGCCGACACCAAGTCGATCGATCGGGTGGTCGGCGGCGCCGCTGCCGTGATCTCGTGCGCACCGTTCTCGTGCAACGCGAAGATCGCGACGCGCGCGAAGGCGAAGGGCGCGCACTACCTCGACCTCACCGAAGACGTCCAGACCACCGAGTTCACGACCCAGCTGGCGAAGGACGCGAAGACGGCGTTCATCCCGCAATGCGGCCTCGCGCCGGGGTTCATCACGATCGCGGCGAATCACTTGATCGCGGGAATGAACCCGGTGCACGAGGTGCGCCTGCGCGTCGGCGCGCTGCCCCGCTTCCCGAGCAATCGCCTGAAGTACAACCTGACCTGGAGCACGGACGGCCTGGTCAACGAGTACCTGAATCCGTGCAACGCGCTGGTCGATGGCGAAGAGGTCAAGCTGCCGCCGCTCGAGAACCTCGAGCGACTCATGATCGACGGCATCGAGTACGAAGCGTTCAACACGTCGGGCGGGCTCGGCAGCTTCGGCGCGACGCTGAAGTCGCGCAAGGCGCGCAACGCGAACTACAAGACGCTGCGCTTCCCCGGACACGCCGAGATCATCAAGCTGCTCGCGTACGACCTGCGGCTCGCGGACAAGCGCGAACTGTGGAAGCAGTTGTTCGACGAGGCGATTCCGACCACCGCGCAGGATCAGGTCGTCATCTTCGTCTCGGCGGTCGGCGACGTGAACGGCGTGCGCACCGAACGCACCTACGCGAACACGGTGCTGCACAAGGAAATCGACGGCCGCCCGTGGACCGCGATCCAGATCACGACCGCGGCCGGAGTGTGCGCGGTCGCCGACCTGCTGCTGACCGAGAAGCTGCCGCAGCGCGGCTTCGTGAAGCAGGAACAAGTGTCGTTCGACGCCTTCATCGACAACCGCTTCGGCCGTCACTACGCGCACGGGGCGCCGCGAACGCCCGGCGCGAACTGACGTGGCGCGCGGCCTCGCACCTTTGTCAACGCAGTAGGAGCAACGGTGAGCGCAGCCGCCGCGACGTCGAGCACGAACCGCAAGTCCTGGATCGCCGCGATCCTCGTGGTGATCGGTCTGATCGGACTCACGCGCAGTGAGTACACGCGCTTGCAGAGCACCACTCCCGTGCTCGCGCAAGGAGCCTTCTGGGGCTGCGTCGACGTCAATGGCGACGCGCTGGCCGCCGGCCGCGCGGTCACGTTGTCCCTGCCGCGCGACGCGCGCATGCTGATCGACGTCGTCGAGGACGAGAGCACGCGCTTCCGTTCGCTGCGGATCGACGCCCAGCGCGCGGCCGAGACGACCGCGCTGGAGATCGTCGTCCGTGAGCGCGCGGAGGGTGCGCTGGTCGTCCGAGTCGGCGCGCAAGCCGATCGCGGCGTGTCGATCAACTATCGCGACAACAGCGGGAAGCAGGTCGAGCTCGCGCGCAAGGACGACGTCGACCTGGTCGGCCCCACGTTTCGGCCGTTCAAGACCGACGTGACGTTCGCCGGAGACATGATCCGCGTCGCCGTCAACGACGTCGAAGCGGTCACGGCGAAGACGAAATGGGCGGCCGCCGGCAAGCTGTCGGTCGCCGCGCGCGGTGGCCCCGCTTTGTTGTCGGCGCTGCGGTTCGACGGCGTGCGTGAACTCTCCGCCAGCAATCCGAGCGGGACGTCCTTCGAACGCCGCGTAGCGTTCGACGTGCCGCCGGGACAGCCCGGTTCAGCGCTCGCGCCTCCCGCCGTTTGGCCCGCGGTGCTGCGCGAGTTCACGGTGTATCTCGGCGCGCTGGCGTGGATCGTGTTGCTGTTGCGCGCGTTCTGCCGCGGATCGCCGCGATGGCGCGTGTGGCCGCGCGTGCTCGCGACGCTGCTGGCGCCGGTCTGCGCGTATTTCGCAATCGGACTGTTCGGATCGGTGTCGCCGTACTCACCCATCACGGCGCTGCTGTACCCGATCGGCTTCGTGCTGGCGTTGAACGCGCTCGGCGGCGCGGTCCGCGGTGACGACTCGAGCGCGGCGAGCGCCTGGTCGCGCCTTCGACCGTGGCTCGTCGCGCTGCCGCTGCTCGCGCTCGCGTCGATGCAGTTCGCCGGCTACGCGGAGCGGTTCTTCTCGATCAGCGTCCAAATGGAGCAAGCGTGCGTCGGTCACACGCCGCCGCCACCGCATACGCAAACCGAGCCCTTCGCGCTCGCGCTCGACACCGCGTACGTGATCGACGGCAAGTACCGCGACTTCGATCTGACGTGCAAGCTGACGTTGGCCGAAGGCTCGATCGCGCATCTGCGCACGCGCGCGAGTTCGACCGCGTCGCAGGAGGGCATCGCGCTCGTCGTTTCGGCCGACCCGCGGGTGGCGTCCGGATTCGTGCTGGAAGGCCGCAAGGAGTACGCGTACGCCGACGGCGCCGCCGCACCCGTGGCACCGAACACGCCGCACGCATTGACCATTCGCGCGCGCGGCCGCGAATTCGTCGCGACGCTCGACGGCCAGGAGCTCGCGAACGCGGAGTTCCGGCTCTTCGGCGAAGGCGCGATCGTCGTGATGACGCACCGCGGCAGCGGCACCGTGTCCGAGTTGAGCGTGACGACGCCGGCAAAGAGCGCGCCGGCCGCGACGATCGCCGCCGATCGATGGCGCGCGATCGGTTGGGGCCTCGCGTTCTGGGCGCTGTACACGTTGCTGTGCGTCGTGTTCTCGAAGGTCGCGCTCGCACGCGCGGCCGAGGTGGGCGCGCTCGTGCTCGCACCGACCGCAGCGATGTTCCTCGGCAATCCGATGTCGGGGCCGTTCTCGCCGTGGTCGATCGTCGGCGCGCTCGCGGCGAGCTCGTTGCCGGCGCTGCTGTTCCCGTTGGTGCACTCGTCGCGCATGCGCGGACCGGCGTTCGTGCTGTTCGTCGCGCTGATCGCGGGCGCCGACGTACTGGCGTATCAGGCGGCGGCCGAACGCACGTGGCCGCCGACCGACGACGAGGTCAACGCGGTCGCGATCGACTCCTGGGAAGGCGATCGCATGGATGCCGACCTGCTGCCTCTGCAGCACCCGTTGGTGCGCCGCTGGAACTTCTGGCTCGCGAAGCACGAATTCCGCGATCGCAAGGTCGCACTGAAGAAGGAGCCCGGCGTCATCCGCATCGTGTCGCTGGGAACGTCGAGCACGTACGGCTACCGCGCGAAGGAACCGTACGGGCATCGACTCGAGACCAAGCTGAAGGCCGCCGGCAAGAACGTCGAAGTCATCGTCGCGGCTTGGCCGGGCGCCAGCGGCTCGCGTCTGCTGCCGTTCTTCGAGCACGTGATGTTGGAGTTCGAGCCGGACATCCTCGTGCTGTCGCTGTTCCACAACGATGCCGTCGCGCTGAGCCAAATCGACGAGATGGAGTACTTCCAGCGCATCACGGCGCCGGAGTACTCGCGCTCGTGGCTCGATCGCTTGAAGGACCGGATCGCCGTGCGCCGCGGCGCATCGGCGTACGAGACGTGGTTGAACGAAGTCTCGACCGCGCGCGGCCTCAAAGAGCCCACCGCGGTCGAGGGCGTGTCGCCGCCGACGCGTTGGCGGGCAATGCTCGAAGGCTTCGTCAAGGTGACGTCGGAGCACGGGGTGAAGCTCGTGCTCGTCAAGGAACCCGTGATGGATCCCGATCGACTGTGGCGACGGCAGTTCTTCGCGGTGATGGACCAGGTCGCGGCGGCCGCGAACGTGCCCGTGCTCGATCCGATGCTCGACATCCAGCGGCAGGGCGGCAGCCGCTTGTTCATGGACGCCGTCCATCCGTACGACCCCGGTCACGAGGTCATCGCGAACTCCCTGTTGCCCGGCGTCACCGCGGTCGTCGACTCGCTGGGGAAGTGACCGCGGCGCGCGGAACGCGATGGCTGCTATCCTCCGCGCGATGGACATCGCACCCTCCGTTCTCGCGCTGATCGGCGGCACGCCTCTCGTTCGACTGCATCGCGTGGCCGCCGCGACGCGAGTTCCGGTGCTCGCGAAGTGCGAGTTCTTGAATCCCGGCGGCAGTTTGAAAGACCGCATCGCGTTGGCGATCGTCGAGGCCGCCGAACGCGGCGGCCGGTTGCTGCCGGGGGGAACGATCATCGAGGCCACCGGCGGCAACACCGGGGTCGGACTCGCGTTGGTCGCGAACTTGAAGGGCTACCGGCTGATCTGCGTATTGCCGGAGAAGATGTCGCACGACAAGCGGCTCGCGCTCGCGGTACTCGGAGCGACGGTCGTGGTCACGAAGGACGCGCCCCCGGACGACCCCGCGAACTTCCAGAACGTCGCGGCTCGATTGGCGCGGGAACGCGGTTTCGTGCTCGCGGATCAATTCCGCGTGCGAGCGAACGTGGAAGCGCACGTGCGCACGACGGCGCAGGAGATCCTGCGCCAGACCGGCGGCGAGATCGGCGCATTCGTCGCCGGCGTCGGCACCGGCGGGACGATCTCCGGCGTGGGCCGCGTGCTCAAGGAACAAGTCCCCGGCGTGCGCATCGTGCTCGCGGATCCCGTTGGCTCGAAACTCGCGGGCTGGGTGCGCTGCGGCGAAGCTTCGCAGGACGGCAAGTATCAGCTCGAAGGGATGGGCGGTTCGAAATCGCCCGAGACGTTCGACATGGAGGTCTGCGACGACGCGATCTCGGTCTCGGACGACGAGGCGTTCGCGATGACGCATCGCCTGATTCGCGAGGAGGGGTTGCTGTGCGGGGGTTCGTCGGGCGGCGCCGTCGTCGCCGCGATCCGCGTGGCCTCCGACCCCGCGATGCGCGCTCCCGTCGTGACCGTGCTGGCGGACTCGTGGGACCGCTATTGGTCGAAGCCGTGGATGCAGGCCGCCAAGGCGACGATCTTGACGATCGAGGAGTATGAAGGGCGCGCGTAGCGCGGAATGCCTGCTCGGGATTTGCGCGAGGTTGGGGGCCGACGGCCCCCTACGACCCCGGCCTCCTGACCGGCCGAAGGCCGCTCCGCCTTCTGCGGAGGTAGGGGGCGCTCGCGCCCCCTACGACCCCCAACACGAATGCGGGGGCTAAAGCCCCAGCCCCCCGGCCTGATGAATGCGGGGGCTTC
>JBPOIU010000062.1:0-5100 GCA_052034255.1 Planctomycetota bacterium
CGCTCGTGGAAGCCGGTCGAGACGATCCGTGGGCCGGGGAGCTTCGCCGGAGTCGTGGTCTTGGCCATTGCGTGGTTTCCGGGAATGGGTGGGCGAGGCGCGACCATCATCGGCCGCTCATGATCGCGGACCTAGCGTACGCGCCCAGGATCGCCGTCCCAACGCGGGGTTCGCGTCGGGCCGCGCGCCGCGAGGTTTCGTGCGCAGACTCCGACCCGCTCTCACGCTGTTCTTGCTCGGCTTGGCCGTCCTCTGCGGCTTCCGAGCCTTCCTCTATTTCGAGCGGCAGGCGGACCTCGCCGATCTCGCGGGAGGGGAGCGCTTCGAGCTGTGGATGCGCGGCACGCAACTCGACGCGATCGTGGTCGCCGCGCTCTGTATCCCGCTGCTGCTCGCGTTCATCCTCGTGCCCGCGCGATGGCTCCGCGGGACGGAACGGGTCGCGTCGGTGTGGGCGGCGCTCGTGCTGCTCGGTCTCGTCGCGGCCGAAACCAGCGGGATCTACTTCTTTCGCTACTACGATTTCCGCTTCAACTACCTCGTGCTCGAGCACGGCACCGACGCCGAAGTCGCGGGCACGGTGGTGCGCGCCTATCCGATCGGCACGATCGTCGCCGTCGTCGTCGCGATCGCCGCGGTCGCGTTCTTCGCGTGGCGCAAGGCCGCCGGGTTGCCCGTGCGGGACGACCGGCCCGCGCCGCGTTGGCCGGCGTTGATCGCACTCCCGTTGATCGCGTTCTGCTTGCGCGGCACGACCGATCACCGCGCGCTCGGCCCGGCGTACGCGGCGTTCTCGGATAACCGCGTCGCCAACGAGATCACGGGCAACGGCATCCTGAACGTCGCGCACGAATGGGCGCAGCGCTCGAAAGGTCGCTACGTCGGCCTCGCCGAGACCATCGAGTTGCTGCCCGAAGCCGAGGCCATCGCGAACGCGCGCGCGTACTTCGACGGCCACGGCACGTTCATCGACGGCGCCGACAATCCGCTTGCGCGCGTGGTCGGCGATACGAATCGCAAGGGCCCGAAGAACGTCATGGTCGTCGTGCTCGAGAGCTACACGGCACGGCTCGTCGGCCACCTCGGTGGCCATCCGGCGCTGACGCCGAATCTCGATCAGCTGGCGACCGAGTCGCTCGTGCTCGACCATTGCTATGCGACCGGCGAGCGCACGATCCAAGGGCTCGAAGCCGTGCTGAGCTCGTTCCCGCCGCTGCCGGGCGTCGGCGTCGTGCGGCGCCCCGAAGCGCGCGACGGCTTCGACACGCTCGCGACCGTGATGAAGCAGCGCGGGTACGCGACGCGCTTCCTGTACGGCGGGCAGGGCATCTTCGACCACATGAGCGCGTTCTTCCTCGCGAACGGCTACGACGAGTTCATCGAAGAAGAGGACTTCGACCACACGACGTTCCACGGCGAGTGGGGGTATTGCGACGAGGACGTGCTGAACCGGGCGGATCGCGAGATGCGCACGCTGCACGCCGCGGGCACGCCGTTCCTCGTCACGGTGCTGACGGTGTCCTTGCACTCGCCGTGGGAGTATCCAAAGGGCGTCATCGAGCCGCTGCCGACGTCGATCGAAGTCCCCGACGGCTTCGAGTACGAAGAGCTGAATACGTTCCGCTACGTCGACGAAGCGATCGGACGCTTCATGGCGCGCGCGAAGCAGGCGCCGTACTACGACGACACGGTGTTCGCGTTCGTCGGCGACCACGGCGTGCACTTGCGCGGGCGCGACCTCGTGCCGGCCGACGAGTACCGCGTGGCCGCGCTGATCCACGCGCCGAAGCACGTGCCGCCGCGCCGCTTTGGCGGCGTCACGAGTCAGCTCGACGTCGCCCCGACGTTGTTGTCGATCGTCGGTGGGACGTGGAAGACGACGTTCTTCGGCCGCGACTTGCTCGCGCGCGAGCCGAATGAGCCCGGCACCGCGCTGCTCGTCTACGGCAAGAAGCGCTTCGCGTTCATCGACGGGCCGCGCATGACGGTGCTCGCGCGCGCCAAGAGGACGGCGTTCGCGCAGACCCCGGGATCATCGAAGTGGAGCCCGTCCGCGCTGCTGCCCGAGCACGAGCGCGATGCCGTGCTCGCGACTTCGCTGCTGCAGACGGCGGAGTGGTTGCTCGAGAAGGACCGCTATCGAGCTCTCTCCGAAGCGGAGACCGAGCAGCTCCTGCGTCATTGACCCGGTGCGGTCGGCAAGGGATCCTGGCGCGCCTCGCCCCCCCGGAGTCCGCGCCATGCATTGCTTGCGCCTGCCCGCGTTCGTCGTCGCCACGATGATCGCGCTGTCCGCTCCGTCGTACGCGACGTGGTCGATCATCCTCGTGAATCCGTCGACGGGCGAAGTCGCCGTCGGTGGCGCAACGTGTCTCCAGCAGCTCGGATTGAAGAAGCTGCTCGCCGCCGTGAAGGTCGGCGTCGGCGCGGGTGTGACGCAAGCGTTGCTCGACGACGGGTCGAATCGCACGTTGATCGGCGACGAGTTGGCGAAGGGCACTCCGCCCGCGCAGATCCTCGCGCTGATCCAAGCCGCCGACGCCGGGTTCCAGAAGCGGCAGATCGGCATCGTCGACATGACCGGCGCGAAGGTCACGTTCAGCGGCAATCAGAACTCCGCGTGGGCGGGCGGAGTCACCGGCGTCGTCGGCGACATCCATTACGCGATCCAAGGCAACATCCTGACGGGCGCTCCGGTCATCGCGCTGGCCGAGGCCGCACTCGTGAACACGCCGGGCGACGTCGCCGAGAAGTTGATGGCCGCGATGGAAGCGGCGCGTTCGATGGGCGGCGACGGGCGTTGCTCGTGCTCGAACCAGAATCCGACCGGCTGTGGCTCGCCGCCACCTTCGTTCACCAAGGCGGCGCATATCGGGTTCATGGTCGTGTCGCGCATCGGCGACGTCGACGGCACGTGCACGGATGGCGGTGGGTGCGCGAACGGCCAGTACTACCTCGACCTGAACGTGAAGGGCACCGACGGGATGGCGAACGACCCCGACCCGGTGCTCCAGTTGGCGGGCCTGTTCGCGGCGTGGCGGCAATCGTGGGTCGGGCGGCCGGACCACATCGCGTCGCAGGCGGACGTGGACGCGAAGCTCGTGCGCGCGGACGGCGCGAGTTCGACGACGCTGCGCGTGCGGCTCATCGATTGGCAGGGGCACGACGTCGGGCACGGCGGCGCGACGCTGAGCATCACGCACGAGCCCGGCAGCGCCGGCGCGACGAGCGCGGGGACCGTCGTCGATCACGGCGACGGGACGTACTCGATCCCGCTGACGTCGACGGGACTCGCGGGGGTCGATCGCTTGCGCGTGACGGTCGACGATGGGCAAGGCGAGGTCGTGCTGTTCCCGTTCGTCGAACTCGGCGCGGTCCAAGTGCCGGGGATGAGCGCACAGGCGCCGTCGATCTCGACGACCGCGGGCGACGACGTGGTGCTCGCGATCGACGCGGGGCCGGCGTTGGCAGAGCGGCCCTACCTCGTGCTGTGCTCGATGTCGGGGTCGACGCCTGGGTTCATGCTCGACGGGACGCACGTGCCGCTCGCGTTCGATGCGGCGGTCGCGTGGAGCTACGCGCTGTGCGGGCAGTTGCCGTTCGTGCAGGGTTGCGGCGTGCTCGACGCGCAAGGCCGCGCGAGTCCCGGGCTCGTGCTCGATCCGCTCGATCTGCGGCCGAGCATCGGCAAGACGCTGACGTTCTCGTTCGTGACTCTCGATCCGATCGATTGGGCGGCGGACGCGGTCGACGTGCAGATCGTGCCGTGATCGAGGCGCGGTGGCCGCTCGCGCCACCGACGCGCCGTCATCTCCGAGGACTTGCGGAACTCGATCTCACGCTCGCCCCGTCCCGCGCGTATCGCGTATGACGGGGCACCGTCCGTTCGCATCCTGATCCGCCCGGAGTCGTTCATGGTCACCGATCGTCGTTCGTTCCTGATGTCGTCCGCCGCCGCCGGAGCGCTCGTCGCCGCCGGCGGATCCCTCTTCGCGCGCGATGGCGCGCGCGTGCAGATGGCGGCGCGACCCGCGCCCGAGAAGAAGCTCCACGTGCTGGTCATGGGAGGAACGGCGTTCCTCGGGCCGCATTGCGTCGAGCAGTTGCTCGCGCGCGGTCACAAGGTCACGTTGTTCAACCGCGGCAAGACGAACCCGGGCCTGTTCCCGGACCTCGAGAAGCTCGTCGGCGATCGCCGCAACGACGTGAAAGCGCTCGAGGGTCGTACGTTCGACGCGGTGCTGGACACGAATGGCTACTTCCCGCGGTTCGTGAAGACGCCGCTCGAGGTATTGAAGGCGAACATCGGACACTACGTATTCGTGTCGACGGTGTCGGTCTACGCGCGCATGGGCGAGATCGACCTCGACGAGAGCAGCGAAGTGCTCGAGATCTCCGCGGAGGACGCGGAGAAGGCCGCGGACTCGGGGCGCATCGGCGCGGACTACGGTCCGTTGAAGGTTGCGTGCGAGCGCGCCGCGGAAGAGCTGATGCCCGGCAAGGTCACCGTCGTGCGGCCGGGACTCATCGTCGGCCCGGATGATCCGACGGATCGCTTCACGTATTGGCCGGCGCGCGTCGCCGAGGGTGGCGAGGTGCTCGCGCCCGGGAAGCCGGAGTGGGAGATCCAGATCGTCGATGTGCGCGACGTCGCGGGCTTCTGCGTGCTCGCGCTCGAGAAGCGGTTGGCGGGGACGTTCAACGTCGACGGGCTCGACGCGCCGGTGCCGATGGGGACCGTGCTCGATGCGTGCGTCGAGGTGTCGAAGAGCGACGCGAAGCTGACGTGGGTCGACCACGCGTTCCTCGCGGAGCGCGACGTCCACGCGTGGCGCGACCTGCCGGCGTGGTTCCCGCCGGCCGAGGGCAAGGACCGCGTGGCGTCGGTGAGCTGCAAGAAGGCGATCGACGCCGGGCTGACGTTCCTGCCGATCCAGGAGACGGTGCGCGGCGCGCTCGAATTCCATCGGAAGCGCCCCGAGGGCGCGAAGCCAAGGTGGACGCTGACGCGTGAGCGCGAGGCGGAAGTCCTGAAGGAATGGAAGGAAAAGGCCTAGCCGCCCGCTCGGGCGGCGGCGAGCCGGGGGCCAACGGCCCCCG
>JBPOIU010000078.1:0-80827 GCA_052034255.1 Planctomycetota bacterium
TTGTTCGCGTCATTCAACGCCGTACACCTGTGCCTGTTGAACGGGGCGGCGACTGCCGTCGCCTCGGACACCTGGTGCGGGATCGACGACGTCCGAGAATCGTCGCTGGACGCAACGACTCTCGGACGTCGTCGATCAGTGCAACGACAAGGGGGCCGCCGCTCGATCGCGACGGCCCCCTTGTCGGTCGATCGCCGTCTCGTTCACTTGTTCTCGGGTTGCGGCTCGACCGGAGCCGGTGCCGGAGCCACGCCGTCCTGCGGCTGCGCGTCGGCCTTCGGCAACTGCGACGGATCCGGGTGCTGCTGACCCTGCGATTGCAGCAGCGCGCGGATCTCACCGATGCGCACCAAGAAGCGGTCCGCGACTTTGTCGGTCGGATCGAGCGTCAGCACTTCGCGGAAACCGCTCTCGGACGCATCCAGGTCGCCGGTGAAGAACGCGACGTACGCCCGCAGCACCTTGGCGTCGACGTCGTTCGCGTTGGTCTCCGCGAACACGTCGAGCGCGAGCTTGTGCTCGGTCAGCGCTTCGGGATCCGGATAGAGGTCGCGCAGGTCGGAACCGACCGACGGCCACGTCGGCAGCAGCTCCATGCCGCGACGGATCAGGAAGCTCGCGTAGCTGTATTCACCGAGGGCGAACAGCGAGTGCGCCATCGCGAACTTCGGCACGGCGTTGTTGCGCTCGGCGAGCATGGCCTTGCGGAACGCGTCGGCGGCTCCCGGGTAGTTGCCCGCGCGGAACTCGCGTGCGCCCGCTTCGAGGAACGCGACCGCATCGGCGTTCGCCGCGAGTGCGTCGAGCTCGCGCGCGAACTCGGCGTCCATCGGCTGCTCGGGCAGCGCGGCGGCGCCTTCCGCGATCGGGTTCGTCGGCGCCGCGCCGGTCGCCGGATAGACGACCTCCGCGGGTGGGGCGTCGTAGGCCGGCACGTAGTAGACGGTGTTCGACTCGACGACCGGGACGTAGGTGGGGACGTAGCTCACGTACGTCGGATAGACGGGGTAGGCCGGCCACCAGTCGCACCACCACCACGGCGAGTAGCAGGGGTGGTAGCCGAACGACAAGCCGAACCAGAAGTGGCTGCCGCCGTAGTAGCTGAAACCGAAGTACGGGCCGAAGCCGGCATGCCAGAACGAGCAGTTCCAGTCCGAGCCGTGGTGGTACTTGTACTTGTACTTATACTTGTATTTGTACTTGTACTGGTACTTCGACGAGCTCGCCTTCGACCACTGCTTGATCGAGTCGGCCGAGACGTCCTGGTTCAGTCCGCTCGGTGAACCGCCGCCCGCGTTCGCCGCGGCGGAATCGGCACGGCGCGCCGATTCCGCGCGCTCGAAGCTCGAGCGCGCGATCGACTTGCGGTACTCGTCGCTCGAAGACGCGATGCGGCTGCGATTCAGGAAAGTCGATTCGGCGCGCGCGCGCGCGGCGTCGTTCAGGGATCGGACGCGACTCTGGGTGTCCGTCGTCGTCGACGGCCGCGGCGTGAACGCGCCGGTGTCCATCGTGCGGCCGAGTCGGCTCGTGTCTTCACCGATGCGCGTCGACGGCAGGTTCGGTTGGACCGAAGTGCCGCCGCTCGAAGCGCGAACACTGCCGCGCGACGGCGAGTAGGGGCTTTGCGACAGCGTGCCCGGAATCGAGCGTGGCGTCGCGGGGACCGAGCCGCTGCGCGGTGTGAACGTCGATCCGCCGCGAGTGCTCGGCGCTCGGCCGATCGTGCCCGGATTGCCGGTGGCCGGGAGGTTGCGCGGCGTGCTGCCGACGCTCGGAGGATCGTAGGTGCTGCCCGCCGATCGACCCGTCGACGGCGTACCGAACGTCGGACCGCGCGAAGTCGTGCCGGAGGACGTGAACGGGACGCGCGGTGCGCCGCTGCCACCGCCGTGCGATCCCGCCGACGATCGACCGCCGCCACTCGAACGGGCACCGCCGCCGCCGCTGCCCCGACCGCTACTCGACCCGAAACTCGGCGACGGGCCACTGCCGCGGCTACCGCCGCTGAACACGCTCCCGCCGTTGCCGCCGCCGCTGTTGCGACCGCCGCCCCCTCCGCCACCGATCGAGCCGCCGCCTCCGCGGCTGCCGCCGGAGGTCACCGACTCCGACGACCCACCTCGACTTCCGCCGCCGCCGCCGCCCTTCTTGCCGCCCGCGAACGCAGCGTCCGAGAACGCGAGCAGCGCCAGAGCGAGAGCAGCGACGGTGCCCGTGACCGTCAGCGAGCGAGTGAATGTCGGATGAGGTGCGTGCATGTCTGTCCCCACGATGGAAGCCCGACGGACCCTTAGACGCAGGAATCACTACGTGCTCGGACCGTACAGGCTTTCGACAATTCTACTTCGCTTTCACGTCGGCGCGTTCCACGCCGGGTGGAGACGGCGCGGAACGGCGTTCCGCGCACCATGCCGCGAGAGCGGTCTTGGCGGTGGTTCGCTCCGCGAGCGAACCACCGAGCGGGAAAGAACCGATCGGGGCTCCCAGCGCGCCAAGCGCTTCCAAGGCCGCTGATTGGTCCACAACATCATCAGTGACAAGCATTTGTAGCAGGTCGTCGAGGCGCTCGGCCGAACCCAGTCGAATCAGGGAGAGGACGGCCGTCGCCCACAGTTCGTCGTGGTTCTGCCGCGCGGCGAGGGGCTCCAGCAGCGCTCGGGCTTCACGCAGGCCGCTGTCGCCCAGGGCACGTGCGGCGGCGACGCGGACCGACGCATCCGCGTCACCCAGTCCGCGCGCCACGACATCGAGCAACTCGGGCCGTCGGAACGCGCCGAACACGCGCACCGCCTGCGTCCGCACGGCGGCGGACGCGTCGGTGAGCGCTCGATCGAGGCGCGCTCGGGTGTCCGCATTCGGGGCTTCCGCATCCGTCGCGAGCACGGCAATGACGTCGAGGAGGTGTGCGCGCACGTACACGCTCGGATCGTCGAGCCGCAGTGCGTAGAGGTCGAGCATGCGCGGGCCGAGGCGCTCGAGAACGAAACGCGCATCGTCGGACGTGCTCACTTGATAGACGTCGAGACCCTGCACCAATTCGTCGACCTTCGCGAGCAGCGCGGGATCGTCGACGCGAGGCTGCTCGCGGACCAACCGGTCGCGGTTCTGCGCCCACCAAGCGTCGAAGCGCTCGATCGCCGCCTCCTGCGCCGGCAACGGCGCGTCGGCCGCGTAACCGAACGAGTCCCCGGTCAGCGACACGAGCGCCGCCAGCGCGACTTCCTTCTCGAACGCGATGCGCGACGAACGCGGCCACTCGCGGGCGACGTTGTCCTCGTACTTCGTGTGTTCCTTCAGGACCCGCAGGCACAGCGGGACGCCGGACACGTTCTGGAACCGAAGCAGCGCGGCGGCGGATTCGACGCGCGCGATCAACGTCGGATGCATGACGTAGCGACCGAACGTCTTGATCAATCGCGGGATCGTCCACGGCGCGCGAAGGGCGCCGAGAGCGCGAATCGCAGCGACGTGAACGATGGGATCCGGGTCGTCGATCGCGAGGCACAGCGGACCGGCCGCGGCCGGATCCAAGAGGGCACCAAGCAGCGTCGCGGCGAGCGCGCGCGTCATCGGCGCCGCGGGGGGCTTCAGCGCCGCTTCGAGCGCCGCGCGCGCGGAGGCGTCGCCTCGCGGCCACTCGCGTTCGAGTTGCTCGAGATCGTTCCACGTCGCCGTGTTGATCTTGGCGGACCAAGTCGCGTTCGGCTGCGCGCTCGCGGGCTTCGCGATCGCGGGCACGACGGCGAGGCGATCACCCCACAAGAAGTCCTCGCGTCGATTCTGTTCCGGAGGCGTCGCCGTGGACACGTCGGGGTGCTCGCCGTCATCGCACGAGACGAACGCGGTGGCGACGATCCACGTCGCGACCGCCGCCGCGGCACGCCAATCACCACGTCGCGGTGCGCGTCGAGACAACTTGAGCCTCCGCATCGGACAGGAAAGGAGTCCGCTTCATCAGCACTTTGATCTCGGCGGACGTCGCGCCCTCGACGAGAGGCACGTGCAACGTCGTGCGTTCGCCCGACGGCAATTGCGTGTTCGTCTTGCCGAACTCGTCGCGGTAAGGGTTGCGCAATCGCACGCGAGCGCTGCCGCCCTCTTCGCCCGGACCGAGTTTCGCGATCGGGCCGACTTGTTCGCCGCGGGCGCCCAGCAGTGTCACGACGACATCGACCGCGCGGTGGCGCGCATCGGTGGGGAAGTTGTGCGCGCAGCCGGTGTTCGTCAGCGTCACGTCCAACACCCTGCCGCCGTCGTCCGCGGCGCTCAGCGCGAAATCGACGGTCGCCGCGCTGGCAAGCAGCTGCGCGTCCTTCCCGCCGTGCGACGCATGCGATCGCCCCTTGCGGGCTGGTTGAGTCGCGGTGGCGGGGCGGTCCACTTCGGGCATGTGGCAGCCGTTGCAGTTCGTGCCGCGCAGCGCCGGCGCGCTCGCTTCCCACTCGTCGATCGTGTTGTGCTGGTTGTGGCACGGAGCGCACAGATCGGTGCTGGTCAGCTCGGGGCGGAACACGGGATTGCAGGCCCCGGAGAGCCCGGGGCGCGAGGCCGCCACGCCCTCACCGACGCGGTGACACGACAGACAGTCGACGCCCTCCGCGCGTGCGGTCTCGCGCGTCAGCACCCGCGCCGACTTGCCGAGACCCGCTTCGAACACCGGACGCGGAGCGTGGCACGGAATGCAGTCCTTCTTCCGGAACCCGTCCGCCATGTCCTCGCGGCGCACCAGTGGATTGAGGAACGCGATCGCGTGCTGGGAGTCCTTCCACTCGTCGAACACGTCTTCGTGGCACGGCTGACACGATCGCGAATCCGGGAAGCGCTCGTCGAACGTCGGCCCCGTCGTCGGGGCGCCGGAATGCGCTGCGTTGCCGCCGTCACCGCCGACGGCGAGCCAGACGGCGCCACCGCCCAGCGCGATCAACAGCGCGCCAGCGATCAGGGCTCGAGTCATCGTGTTGCCGCTCGCATTCGATCGAGGCCATCCACGTGTCGCATGGGATCCTCAGCGTCGCTTCGCCGGTGAAGACAACTGCGTGGGTGGCAGGGCCCGCACGGTCTTCGACGTCGCGCCGAGCGTCGGTCCGTCAAGACCACTTCGTACGGCGCGTGTCGTGTCAGCGACGGGGACACGCGAGCAAACGCAGGGCCACGCTCACTTCTGGTTCGGAGGCAGAAAGGCCTTCTCGTAGCGCGAGTCGTTCAACATCGGTTGGAACTCGGGATACAAGTTCGGCAGTTGGGTCACATCCGTGCGCTCGAGCTTCGTCACGTGCTTCGTCGCATCGCTGTAACGTCCCATCCCCGCATAGGAACGCGCGAGGGAGAGGTTCAACCACTCCGGATCGGCTGGTTCGCGATCGACTTTCAGGGCCTCCTTGAGGTCCCGATTCGCTTCCTTCCACTTGCCGAACTCGAGCAGGAGGTCGGCGCGCTTGTAGCGAGCGCTGATGTTGGAGCTGTTCTTGTCGATCTGACGATCGAGGTCTTCGGTCACGATCTTGACGCCCGAATCATCTCCGAGCTCGTTCATTCCCTTGGCGGCGTCGCGCATCGGTCCGCGTGGCAGGAGCTTGATCGAATCGCGCAGGACGCGCAGGACTTCCTTGCGTGTCGATGACTCCTTGCGAGCAGTCGCCATCAATCCCGCTACCGCCTGGGTACGAAGCCCCACGTCGGTGTTACCGGCCAGCAGCACCGCTTCCAGCGGTTGGATCCCGGCCGCGACCGGCCGTTTTTCGAGGAACGTGACGCCCGCACGGATCAGCGCGTCGCTGCGCGGGTCCACGCCGAGTTCCTTCTGGATGCGGGCAACGACGTCCGCGGAGCTCTGCTTCGCTTCGGTCTCGGCCAGCGCCGTGATGGTCGCGGCGACCAAGTTCGTGTCGGCGGACTGCAGGAACGGGATCAGCAGCGGCTCGGCCTGTTCGGAACCGACGCGACCGAGGGCGACGATGGCTTCGTGGACGACCTCGGCTTCCGGGTCGGCGAGGCGCTCGGTCAGGAACGGCACCAGGGTCGCGTCGCCGCAGAGGCCGAGCGCCAGCACTGCATTCCGTCGCCCGAAGCGTTTGCCTTCGGTTCCGAGCTTGCGCAGTTCGTCGACGACTCCCGGGACGCCGCTGCGCGCGATCGCCTTCGCCGCGTTCACTCCGGCGTTGACGCTTCCGGGATCGCCGTCGGCGTGATCCATGACCGTCAGCAGCGGACGCAACGCCGGCGCGCCCAGCTTCGCCAGCGCGTCGATTCCGTTCTGGATGAACCCGAGCGATTCGTCCGACGACTTGCGCAGATCGCCGATGAGTTCGCCGACCTTGGCTTCGACCGCGGCGCGTTCGCGAACGGCTTCGGCGTTCGCGACGGACAACAGATCCTTGGTCGGGGACTGCGCGGGTGGAGAGGGTTCTTGGGTCGAGTACGCGGCGAACGCGCACGTCACGGCGATCAGCGTGCCCGCGGGAGAGACGATCATGCGGCGTTGTCCTCGGCGGCGACGAAGCGAGTCGGGAGAGAGAGACGATCCGCGGAGGATAACGGCCGGCGGGCGTTCGAGCACGCGCGTCGCGCCGATCGCCCGTCGCGGATGCGGATCATGTGGTGGCCCCGCGCTGCATCGAGCGCAACGCCGCCTTCAGGACGTCCTCGAATGCCGCGTCTTGCGCGGCGCTCTTGAAGGCCTTGGTCGCCGCCGCATCGGCCTCGGCGCGCGGATAGCCGAGCTGTTGCAGCGCACGCGAAACGTCGCGCAGTGTTTGCGCCGCTTCGCCCGGCTCCGCGCCGTCCGCCGCGAGGAACTCGTCGAGGCCGTCCTTCAGCTCGACGATGAGGCGATCGGCCAGGCGATCGCCGATGCCCTTCACGGTTCGCAACCGGGCCTTGTCCTCACTGCGGATCGTCGCCGCGAGCTGCGCGGGCCGCAGCGCGGACAGCAGCAGCAGCGCCTTCTCCGGGCCGAGTCCGCTGACGCCGCGCAGCACGTTGAACAGGTCGCGCTCGGATGGCGTGCGGAAGCCGAAGAGGCCGAACTGCTCGTCGCGCAGGATCAGTTGGCTGTACCAACGCGCTTCGGAACCGACGCGCACGCCGTCGCACGATCCGCGCGGAGTGCGCAGCCGCAATGCGAGTCCACCGCAGCGCACGACGACGCCGTCGTCGTCCACGCGCTCGATCGGTCCTTGAACGAACTCCAGCATGGACGAGGACTCCGGAGTGCGGGCCGCGAACGTCTTCGATGCGGCACGACCGCGCGTCCGAGGCCGTGAAGGACTCCTCGACGGGTTTCTCCCCGCGGGAACTCACGAGGTGCGGCCGCCTCGCAACTGCCGGGGAGGTCGAGCTCGTGCGTTCGTCGGAGCCGTCCGATGCAGTCGACCAAGTCAGTCGACTGCATCGACTCACGCTCGTTCACCCGCGCAGGCTGAGGCCGAGGTCCGCGAGCTTCTTCTTGATCTCGTTCATCGAGGTCTGGCCGAAGTTCTTGCAGGCGAGCAGCTGTTCTTCGCTGATCTCGCACAGCTGACCGACCGTGCCGACGCCGAGGTTGTCGAGCGCCTTGCGCGAACGGACCGAGAGATCGAGCTCCGAGACGCCCTTCGACCGCACCGCGTCGAGGTCGACCGGACGCTTGGTGCGGCGCCGACGGTCGTCGTCATCGCTCTGCATGCCGAGGCGCAGCCCCTTCGAACGAAGGATCTCCTTGATCTCGTTCAGCGACGTCTCGCCGAAGTTCTTGAACGAGAGCAGCTCGGCTTCGGTCTTGCGGATCAAGTCGCCGAGCGAGCGAATGTTCATGCGCGCGAGGCAATTGCGCGAGCGCACGGACAGCTCGAAATCGGTGACCGGGATCTTGAGGATCTGAGCGCGCTTGTCGTCCTTGCGCTCTTTCTCCTCGTCGTAATACATGTCGTACGAGACTTCGGCGTCCTTGTAGAACATCCGAGCCATCTCGCTCGAGCCGTCGGCGGCCAGCACGAGCTTGTAGCACGACGATGCGCGCTCGTAGGACTCGGCGTCTTCGTACAGCAGGCCGAGGTTCAACAGCGCGCCGATCGACACCGGGAACACCTGCTTCAGGCGTTCGTAGTGCTGGATCGCCTCGACGTCGCGACCGAGCAGATCGAGGCGGTACGCGAGATAGAACCGCGCGCCGCGATGATCGGGTTGGATCGATACCGCGCGCTCGTACTGCGCGACGGCTTGCGCGTAGTTGCCGCGAATCTCTTCGAGACGGCCTTCGAGGAACGCGGTGTCCGCGCCTTCGGTGTCGGCCTTGCGGAACTGGCCGATCAACTTCTCGAGCCCCGCTTCGTCGGCGATGCGCGCCAGCAAGTCGCCGTACGCGACGCGGTACTCGTTCGGTTGGTCCGAACCGCCGACCTTCTCGAGCGCTTCCTTCGCGACCAGCAGGTCGTTGCGGTCGAGCGCCGCTTGGCCGACCAAGTACTGCGCGAGCGCATGCTTCGAGGCCAGCAGGATCGGCTGCGCGTTCGCGACGCGACCTGCGCAATACAAGCCGACTCCGCGCCGGAACGCGACTTCGGGGTCGCGTGCGCCGGAGGGGTATTTCTGTTCGAGCAGCGCGAGGAAGTTCTCACGTGCACTGTCGGTGCGGAACAGCTCGCGGCGTAGCTCCATGCAGTCGGAGACCGTGAGCGGATCGCGGCGGAGAAGTTCTTCGACGTTGATCTCGAGCGCGACGTCTTGGGGCATCGGTCGTCTTCGTCCTCCGTAGAAGGTCCATCGTCCAATTGAACCAGGGAAGGGGCGCGAGCTAGAGTCGCGCAGGTGCACTCCCCGCGGGCAATTGAACCTTCGACGTTCAAACCGGGGGATTCTAGGTAGCGGCCGAACGCCGTCAAGGTCGGCCAGTAAAGCGGGTTTCGACCATGGCGTGCGTGTTTTGCAAGATCGCGGCGGGGGAGATCCCCTCCAAGGTCGTCCATTCCGACGATGCGTTGCTGGCATTCCACGACATCGCCCCGCGCGCGCCGGTCCACGTCCTGATCGTGCCCCGCAAGCACATCGGTTCGATCGCCGAGGCCGAGGACGGCGATCGGGACGTATTCGGCCGCATGCTGCTGCTCGCGCGCGACGTCGCCCAGAAGCTCGGCATCGCCGAGCGCGGTTACCGGCTGATCGTCAACGTGCGAGAACACGGTGGGCAGGAAGTTCCGCACCTCCATCTTCATGTCCTCGGTGGAAGGACGCTCGGACCCATGCTCGCGAGGCCGTCGTGAAAACCTGTCCCAAGTGCAGTCAGGAGTTCGAGGATTTCGCGTCCCAATGCCCGGATTGCGAGGTTCCGCTCGCGGCGCCCGGGTCGGCCAGATCCGCCAACGGCGCGGCGGTGTTGCGAATGGCGGACGCGTTGGCGGCGACGATCGCTCGCGATGTCTTGATGGAAGCGGGGGTCGATTTCCAACCTCACGCCGTTCCCGGCACGCCGTTCACGCAGTTCGTCCTCGATCCGGCCGACCTCGAGCGGGCGACCGGGGTGCTCGCGTCTCAAGAGGGACTGCGCGCCGACGCCGGTGTCGGTGGCGTGACGACGTATTCCGCGATCGAAACCGGTGACGAGGGTTCCGAAGCGTCCCTATCCGCGCTGCCGCCGCTTCCGCGCGATCCCCGCGAAGCGATTTCCGTGCTCGCCGACGCGTTGCGCAAAGGGGCCCCCCCGGTCCGCGCCGTTGCCGCGGCCCGGCTCGGCGCGGCAGGCCCCGCCGGGATCGAGGCGCTCGTTGCCGCGCTGCCGGAATTCATTGAGCAGAAGAAAGATGTGGCGGTTTTCGTCGTGGTGCGTGAGCTGCGCGAGCGGGCCATCGACGCGGATGCTCTGAAACCCCTCGTGAAGACCGCCCGCGACGCGGACGCCCGCCTCGAACTCCGCCTGTTGGCGCTGCATGCTCTCGGTCGTTTCGAACTGCCGAAGCTCGGCCGGGAACTGCTCGACCTGATCGATGACCCGATCCCCGAGATCCGCGAGGCGGCGGACGAGGCGCTGTGTTGTCTGACGGACGAGGACTTGGGCTTCGATCCGCACCTCGCGTCCGACGAACGGCGCGCATTCATGGCCCGCTGGGATGCGCTTTTGCGCCGCCAGGGCGCATGAGTCTCGCGGCTTGTAGGCCCGCGCCCATCCCGGTATAACGCCCGATTCTCTTGCCGGTTCCGGCCTCAGTGGTCGGCGACCGCGTCGGTCCCGTCGTCGTCAGAGGCGTTCGCGTCGCGTCGTGTTCGAATCGATCAACCAGAACCTCCAGAAGGTGTTCGCCCGCTTCCAGCGCGGCGGCAAGCTGACGGACGGCAACATCCAGGACGGCCTGCGCGAGATCCGCCAGGCACTCCTCGATGCCGACGTGCACTTCAAGGTCGCGAAAGACCTGATCGACGAAGTCACGACGCGCGCCGTCGGCGAGAAGGTGATCGACTCCGTCACGCCGGCGCAGCAGATCGTCAAGATCTTCCACGACGTGCTGACCTCCGCGATGGCGAGCGACAAGCCGCTCGTGATCGGCCAGCACGGACCGACGGTCATCATGCTCGCGGGCCTGCAGGGCTCGGGTAAGACCACCACGGCCGGCAAGCTCGCGAACCTTCTGAAGAAGCGCGGCCGTCAACCGTTGCTCGTCGCCGCCGACTTGCAGCGCCCGGCCGCCGTCGACCAGCTGAAGGTGCTCGGTCAGCAGCTCGGCATCCCGGTGTTGGCGAAGTCCGGCGTGACGCCGCCGGAGCTGTGCGCCGAAGCGATTCCGTTCGCTCGCGCGAACGGCCACGACGTCGTGATCCTCGACACCGCGGGTCGCTTGCACGTCGACGAACCGCTGATGGAAGAAGTCGCGGCGGTCAAGGCGCGCGCGAAGCCGCATCACGTGTTCTTCGTCTGCGACGCGATGACGGGCCAGGACGCCGTCAACTCGGCGCGCGCGTTCCACGAGCGCCTCGCGCTCGACGGCGTGATCCTGACCAAGCTCGACGGCGATACGCGCGGCGGCGCCGCGATCTCGATCCGGCACGTCACCGGCGCGCCGGTGCGCTACGTCGGTCTCGGTGAGAAGCTCGACCAACTCGAAGAGTTCCACGCGGACCGCATGGCCTCGCGCGTGCTCGGCATGGGCGACGTCGTCTCGCTGGTCGAACGCGCGCAAGCCGTCGTCGACGAGAAGCAGGCCGAAGAAGCCGTCACGAAGCTCCTCACCGACGAGTTCACGTTCGAGGACTTCCTGTTCCAGCTGCGGTCGATGAAGAAGCTCGGCCCGCTGAAGGACGTGCTCGCGATGCTGCCCGGCGGCCTCGGCGCACAGCTGCAGAACGCGCCGATCGACGAGAAGCAACTCGACCGTGTCGAAGCCGTGATCTGTTCGATGACGCGCGAAGAGCGCTTGCGCCCCGACGTACTCGACGTGAACCGTCGCCGGCGCGTCGCGCGCGGCAGCGGCAACTCGCTCGATCAAGTGAACGCGGTCGTGAAGCAATTCGCCGGCATGCGCCAGATGATGAAGCAGCTGAAGAGCCAATCGGGCCTGATGGGCAAGATGGCTGCGCGCTTCATGCCCGGCATGAGCGGCGCGAAGCAACACAAGGCGCAGGTGATCGAGGAGATGCGCAAGAAAGGCGATCTGCTGCGCGCGAAACGCAAGTTGGAACGCGATCGAAAGAAACAGAACCGTCGGCGGCGCTAGCGCGTCGTCGGCCGAATGACCCGAAGCCTCTCGAAAGGAGCATCATGGCAGTCCGTATCCGTCTGAAGCGCTTGGGGCGCCTGAACCGCCCGTCGTACCGCATCTGTGTGTTCGACAGCCGCACCCGCCGCGACGGTTGCGCGATCGAAGAACTCGGCATCTACGAGACGCTGACGGACGATCCGGCGCGCAAGCTGCGCGTCGACGTCGACCGCGCGCGTCATTGGTTGTCGAAGGGCGCGAAGCCGACCGAGATCGTCCACATGCTGTTCAAGAAGACCGGCGTTTACCAGAAGGCCCAGGCCGCTTCATGACGACGAAGGGCAAGGACGTGGTGCCGGGCGCCCCGAAGAAGCTCAAGGCCCACCTCGACAAGCTCGAGAAGCAGTTCGGCAAGCTGCAACTGCTGAAGGACGCGCCGCCACTCGAGCAGGCGCTGTTCCTGATCCTGCGTGAAGGCAACGACCACAAGAAAGCCCAGAGGGCGTTGTCGATCCTGCAGGCCGAGTACGTCGAGTGGAACGAGCTTCGCGTCGCGACTCCGAAGGAGATCGTCGCAGTGCTCGAGGACGTCGGTCTCGACGACCTCGACGACAAGGTCTCACGGATGCTCGCGCTGCTGTCGCGGCTGTTCTACGACTTCCACAAGAAGGACCTGAACTTCGTGCGGATGTTCGAGGCCACGCAGCGCTCGAAGATCCTCTCGACGCTCGATCCGCTCGGGAAGCCGATCCTCCACGTTCTGCTCCAGTATTACGAAGAGCTGCACCCGAATCCGGGCGGCACCGTGTTGTCGATGGATGCGTTCAAGGAACTCGAACGCCTCGGCATGGTGCGCAAGACCGGCAGCGCGAACGTCGCGAAGAAGATGCTCGACGATCTGGTCGAGGAAGAAGACCGCTACCGCTTCCAATACCTGATGCACAAGGGCCTGTGACGGACGCGGACGCGAGCGATCCACGACTGCCGATCGTCCTCGCGTCCGCCTCCGAGCGCCGCAAGGCGATCTTGCATCGCCTCGGCTTCGCGTACACGATCGACCCGGCCGACATCGACGAGACTCCGGCGCCGGGCGCGTCGCCGCGCGACGTCGCGATGACGTTGGCGCGGGACAAGGCGCGCACGGTCGCGGCGCGTCACGCGCGCGGCACGGTGATCGGCGCGGACACCGTCGTCGCGACGCACGCGGGAATGCTCGGCAAGCCTGCCGACGCGGCGGAAGCGCGTCGGTTCCTCGAAGTCCTGGCGTCCGCGACGCACGAAGTGATCACCGGACTCGCGCTGTTCCACGTCCGCAGCGGACGCGAGCGCGTCACCGCGACGACGACGCGGGTCACGATGCGCGCGCTGACGCCGGCGGAAATCGATGCCTATGTCTCCAGCGGCGAGCCGTTCGGCAAGGCCGGCGGCTACGCGATCCAAGAGAACGCCGATCGCTTCGTGACGCGGCTCGAGGGCTCGTTCGACAACGTCGTGGGCTTCCCCAGCGAGACGTTCCTGCTCGAATGGGAGGCGTTGCGCGCCGAGCTCGAGCGCGCGGGAGGTTCGCCGTGAGATCCGCCAAGCTCGCGCTGATCGCGATGGTCGTCCTGCCGGCGTGCGGATCCCATGCCGACGAGTCGCGGCCCGAGGTCGCGAACGTCGATCCGATCCCCACCGACATGCCGCGTCCGGCGTTCGATACCGCGTCGATCAAAGTGGGCGACGTGGCGCTGACGGTCGAGATCGCGGATTCCGCCGACGAGCGCGCCTATGGCTGCATGTTCATTCCAGCGCTACCCGACGATCGCGGCATGCTGTTCCTGTTCCCGAGCGCCGAGCCGCGTTCGTTCTGGATGCGCAATACGCGGATCGCCCTCGACATCGCGTATCTGAGCGAGAGCGGCCGCATCGTCACGCTGTGCAAGAACGCATTGCCGTTCGACGAGCGCCCCGGGACGTACGCATCCAGCGCGCCGGCCCGTTTCGTGCTCGAAGTCGCGGGCGGTTGGTTCGAGCGCCACGGCCTGCACGAAGGCTCGATGGTGTGGATCCCGCACGAGATCCTGACCCGGCCCGCGGGGCCGGACGACTTCAAGCCGAATCTCCCCCGGCGGATCGGTCCGTGAGCGCAACGCCGGGCCGGAACGCGCTCCGACCGCATGGAAGGGCTCGCGTCGGGATTCGCCTCGCGCGGGACGGGGTACGGACTTCGCCGGCCCGAGACGGACTTCTTCGGCCCGGCTGTTGAGGGTTTCGCCGCGCCCCCGTAGACTCCCGCCTTTTTCCCCATCCCCCGAACCTGCGGTGAACCGACGGCACAGCCGCTCCGTTCACGGCTCGGCGACGGGACGACGATGCGAGGTTCGGTCATGAAGGCCGGCGTTCATCCCGAGTACATCAACTGCAAGGTGGTTTGCGGTTGCGGTTCCACGTTCGTGACACGTTCGACGCGCAAGGAAATCCACGTCGAAATCTGCTCGGCTTGCCACCCCTTCTATACGGGCAAGCAGAAGTTCGTCGACACCGCCGGCCGCGTCGAGAAGTTCCTGAAGAAGTACGGGACCGCCGCCGCCAAGTCCTGACGGGGCGGACCGGCGTCGCACAGGTCGATGCTCGACAAACTCCGGCAACTCGCGCAGCGCTTCGAGGACGTGGAGCAACGGCTTCAATCCCAGGATGCGTTCGCGAAGCCGGAGGTCGCGCGCCAACTGTTGCGCGAGCGCGCGCAACTGGTGCGGATCGTCGAACCGTACCGCGAGTTCGAACGCATGCTGCGGTCGCGTGACGAAGCGGTGCAACTCCTGAAGGACGGCGGCGACGCCGAACTCTGCGAGCTTGCACGCGCCGAGCTGCCCGGACTCGAGCAGGCGATCGCGCAGCTTGGCGATACGCTCGGGCGGTTGCTGGTCGACGACGATCCGAACGCGCAGCGCGACGCGATCATGGAGATTCGAGGAGGAGTCGGGGGCGACGAGGCGACGCTGTTCGCGGCCGACCTGTTCCGCATGTACATGCGCTACGCCGAACGCCACGGATTCAAGGTCGAGGTCCTCTCCGCGGCTCCGTCGGAAGTGAAGGGGTTCAAGGAGATCGTGTTCGCCGTCGCGGGCGCCGGCGCCTACGACCGCCTCCACCTCGAGAGCGGCGGCCATCGTGTACAGCGCGTCCCGGACACCGAAGCTCAGGGCCGCATCCACACCTCGCTCGCGACCGTCGCCGTGCTGCCGGATGCCGAGGACGTCGACGTCGAAGTCCGCGACGAGGACATCAGGTTCGACACCTATCGCGCCGGTGGCCCCGGCGGTCAAAGCGTCAACAAGACCTCGTCCGCGGTGCGCCTGACGCACTTGCCGACGGGTGTCGTCGTGCAGTGCCAAGACGAATCCTCGCAGCACAAGAACCGCGCCAAGGCGATGCGCGTGCTGCGGGCGCGGCTGTACGAACTCGAGGAGTCGAAACGCCGCGCCGAGCGCGACGAGACCCGCCGCGCGCAAGTCGGTTCCGGCGACCGCAGCGAGCGCATCCGGACCTACAACTTCCCGCAGAACCGCGTCACCGATCATCGGCTGAAGGACAACTACACGCTCGACCGCGTGATCGACGGCGACCTCGACGAACTCCTCGATCAACTGAAGCGCTTCGAAATCGATGAGCGACTGAAGGGCTTGGCGCGAACCTGATGCGGACGTCCGCATCGGGAACTCCCCGCCGGCCCGAACCAACGCAATCTCTTCTCGCAACGAAAGGTGTCCCATGAACGACGTCACGGAAAACCAGGATCTCGCGGCCCCGAGCCCGATGAGCACGCCGGGCGCGCCGGCTGCCGCGCCGATGCCGGAAGCCGTCGCGCCCGCGGCGCCGCGCGCGTTCCCGCAGCAATACAAGTTCCTGTGGGGCGCGTTGCTGGTCATGGTCGGCACGTTCCTGCCGTTCGGCTCGCACCTGCTCGATTCGATGTTCATCGAGACCGCCACGGACGTCGACCAGTCCGCGGCGATCAGCGAGAAGAACATGAAGGAACTGGCGGCGAAGGTCGGTACGGGCGCCGCGTCGCTCGACGATGCGGCCGCGGCGGCGAAGGAAGCCGAGCGCTTGGCCGCTCAGGCCCTGCTGCTGCCGGCCCCGCGCCCCGGCAACCACACGTTCATGGGCTGCATCCTGCTGATGCTCGCGCTCGCGATCGTGAACAGCCAGATCAACGGTATCCGTGAGCGTCGCCTGACCGGACTCGGCGGCGTGTTCCTGATGCTCGTGTTCTGCGGCTGGGCTTGGTTCAAGTTGTTCGGCGTCACCGTGCCGGACTTCGACTGGGGCGCCGCGTACCAGTTCCCGATGCTGGAGCTGCTGGTCCAAGGCCTCGGCGGCGGCTTCCTGCTGGTGCTGATCGGCTCGACGATCGTGTCGCTGACGTTGCTGAAGAGCTTCGCCTCCGCGATGAAGCCGGCGCCGAAGCCCGCGGTCGCGCCCGGCAAGTCGGCTCGCGCCGGCAAGAAGTAATCCCGGATGGTGCCGCGCTCCGAGCGCACGCTGCGCCGCGTGCTCGAGCGCGCCGTCGCGGCGCTCGAGCGTCGCGGTGTGCCCGAGGCTCGCCTCGACGTCGAGGTCTTGCTCGGGTTCGTGCTCGGTGTGTCACGCGCGTCGTTGGTCGCGCGCGACGACCGGCCGATCGATGCCCCTGCACGCGCCGTGTTCGCCGACCTTCGGCGTGGGGGGGCAGGGCGCGTTCCCGTGGCGTACTTGATCGGCCGCAAGGAGTTCTACGGGCGCTCGTTCGGGGTCGATCCGCGCGTCCTGATCCCGCGACCGGAGACCGAGACGTTGATCGAGCGTGCGCTCGCCTGGGCTCGCACACGCTCGGGAGACATCGATGTGCTCGACGTCGGGACGGGCTCAGGATGCATCGGCATCACGTTGGCCGCCGAGGACCGGCGAATTCGCTGCGTGGCGATCGACGCCAGCGCGGATGCGGTCGAGTGTGCGCGCGCCAATGCGCGAGCGCTGGATGTCGCGGAGCGCTTCGATGCGCGCACCGCGCGACTCGAAGAGTGGAACGCGGACCGGACGTTCGACCTCATCGTGTCGAACCCGCCGTACGTGGACGTGGGGGACGCGTGCGATCCGGAGACGGCCTTCGAGCCCGACCTCGCGTTGCGCGGAGCGAGCGGCACGTTTCCGGCCATCTATGACGCATTGATCACGTGCGCGCGGCGTACGCTGCGCCCGAGCGGTGCGATGTTCGTGGAAATCGGCGCCGGACAAGCGGCCACGATCGTCGAGCGGTTCGAGCGATCGCGGCTGTTCCAACGCGTCGAACGCCATGCCGACTTGGCCGGAGTCGAACGCGTCATCGGCGGTTGCGACGCGCGCGGCGGTCACACCGCGCCGTCGGCCCCGTGATTCAGTCCAGGCGCGAGCGGACGAACTCTTCGAGGGCGCCGCGGGTCTCGACCGGCAGGTCGGTGAAGTAGACCGCGAGCTCGAACTTCTTGCTCTTGCCCTTGCCGACCGGCTGGCAGCGCACGACGGCGCCGGTCAGGTCGAACGCGACGCTCGGCGCCGCGTGGCCGGACTTCGACGGGAGCACGAGCTTCATGCTCACCATCGTCATCTCTTCGACCTTCTTGTCGGAGTGCAGCAGCAGGCCCGACATGCTCACGTTCTTGACCGTCGCCTCGATGGGCGCGCTCGAGGACGTGATCTTCGCGTCGAAGCTTCCCTCGACGCGCGGGTGCCGGCGGCGGTCCTTGACTCGTTCGACCATGACGACCTCGGAGTTCGTTGCTTGGGAGCCCCGGTCCGGGGCGTCCGATGGCGCGTCTCTTCGGCCGGATCCCGCACCGGGCTTGAGTGCAATCGCGCGAAATCCTCGGAGTGCCCGCGTCCTTTCCCCTCGTCGACCGCGCCGGTAGCATCCGGCCCAAACGAAAGGCAACCCATGGCTCAATTCAACCGTGTGTTCTTGATGGGCAACCTGACGCGGGACCCCGCGCAACGATTCCTGCCGAGCGGGCAGTCGGTCGTCGAAATCGGGATCGCGACGAACCGCAAGTACACGGCGCAGAATGGCGAGAAGCGCGAGGAAGTGACGTTCGTCGACGTCGAAGCCTGGGGCAAGCAGGGCGAAGTGATCGCCAAGTACTTCAAGAAGGGCAATCCGATCTTCATCGAAGGTCGCCTGAAGTTCGATTCGTGGCAGACGAAGGAAGGCGAGAAGCGCTCGAAGCTGCGCGTCGTCCTCGAACGCTTCGAGTTCCTGGGCGGCGGGCAGGGACGCACTCAAGAAGGCGGCAGCGCCGACCTCGATCCCACCGACTTCGGCGTGGATGCGGGCGGCGGCGGCGGCGGTCATCAGGCCGACGCGTCCGGCGACATCCCGTTCTGAACCCGACGATGCGCGTCCGCGTGCTGCTCTTCGCCGCGATGCGCGAACGGTTCCAGACCGCGGAGCTCGAACTCGACCTCGCGGCGGACGCCCATGTGTCCGACGCGATCGCGGCGCTGGACGCTCGTCTGCCAGGATTGGCGGCCGAGCGTTTCGTGTGCGCCGTCGACGAGAGCTACGCGACGCCGAAGACGGCGCTGCGGGACGGAGCCGCGCTGGCGTTGATCCCACCGGTCAGCGGCGGTTGACATGATCGCCTTGGTCTCGACCCCGATCGACGTCGGAACGTTGCTCGAACGCTGTTCCGATCCGGCCGCGGGCGGCTTGGTGTTGTTCGTCGGTCGGGTCCGCGATCACACGCACGGACGGGCCGTGGTACGCCTCGAGTACGAGGCGTACCCGGCGATGGCGGAGAAGGAACTCTCCCGCTTGGTCGACGAGGCCAGAGCGCGCTTTGCCGTCGAGGCGATCGACATCGTGCATCGCGTCGGAGTGCTGGACATCGGCGCGATCGCAGTCGCGATCGTCGTCCAAGCGGCGCACCGGGACGCCGCGTTCACGGCCTGCCGGTTCGCGATCGACGAGCTCAAGAAAACGGTGCCGATCTGGAAGAAGGAAGTCTTCGCCGACGGCGAGGAATGGGTCAGCCCCCGGCCGTGATCGCGTGCGCCACGCGAGGCACTTCGCGTGGGACGCCATCGTCGAACGATCCGCATGCATCGACGATCGGTCGGAACCGAGGAACCCGTTTCGCGCGCTCGCCCGCTTGGGACCACCAGTGACGGCTGACGCGGTGACGGCTGAGGCCGCGAAGCGCGTTCAGGGCCGCCGTAGCGCGCGGACGATCAGATCTCTTCGTCCAGCGCCTGACGCATCAGGCGACGCGCCGCGATCACGCGGCGGCCGAATCGGCACAGCCCGCGCTTCGTGCCCTTGATGAAGTCGAGGATGGTCTGGATCTCGGGCGTCTGCGGCATGCGCGTCGCTTCCGCGACGGCGTCGGGCACGGGCAGGTGGAAGAACAGGCGGAACACTTCGCGGATCTGCTCGCGCTTGTCCCCGTCGAGTCCGGCACGGCGCATGCCGACGACGTTGGTCCCGACGATCGAGTCGATACCGGACGCGATCGAGTACGGCAGCACGTCCTTGCCGACACCGCCGAGGCCCTGGACCATCGCCAGCGTGCCGATGCGCGACCATTGATGCACGACGACGTTGCCCGAGATGAACGCGCGGTCGTGGATGACGACGTGGCCGCCGAGCAGCGCGCCGTTCACCAACGTCACGCGATCGTGGATCTCGCAGTCGTGTGCGACGTGCGCATGGCCCATGATCAGGTTGTGGTTGCCGACGCGCGTGACGCCCGAGCCTTGCACCGTGCCGCGGTGGAGCTCGGCGTGTTCGCGGATGATGTTGCCGTTGCCGATGATCAGCTTCGTCGGCTCGTTCTTGTAGCCGAGGTGCTGCGGCTCGTGCCCGATCACGGCGAACGGGTGGATCACGTTGTCGGTGCCGATCTCGGTGTGACCGGAGACGTGCACGAATGCGACCAAGCGCGTGCGTGGGCCGATCTTCACCGGGCCGTCGATGACGACGTGGGGACCGATCTCGACGTCGTCGGCGATCTCCGCGCGGCGGTCGACGACAGCGGTGGGGTGGATCACGATGCCTCCGGCAGGAACGGAACCGAGGGATATGGACACGGCCGGTCCACGTCGAATCGAACGCGAGGACCAGCCAGAAACGTAGCGATCGGCGCGGGAAGCGCCACTCCGAGGGCGTGCGGGGAAACGCCGCGCCAGCGAGCGCCGAGGACAGGCCGCGCGGTGCGTCGCGGGAGCCTCGGCGCGGCGTGCCGTTCAGGGATGGAAGATCTCGGCGGTGTCGAACGAGATCGTCTGCGTCGGTGCCTGCGGATTCGGTTCTTCACCGCCTCCTGCCACCAGCACGGTGCCGTCGCTGAGCAACACCGCGGTCGCGTTCGCGCGCGGCTGCGTCATCGGATGGGTAGCGAGCAGGCCGAAATTGGGTTGGTAGAGATCGATCGTGGAGTCCGGCGTCGGAACGTAGAGGCTGCCGTACGCGCCGCCCGCGATCACGATGTCGCCGGTCGGCAACACCACGGCCGCACTGACGCCGCGCGCGACCGACAGGAAGCCGTCGAACGCGAACGTGCCGCCGCCGACGCTCTCGTCGAACAGTTCGATGGTGTCGTTCTCGATCGGCGACAGGATCGACGCACCGGTCGACGTCGCGCCGCCGATGATCGCCACGCGTCCGTCGTTCAGCAGCACGGCGGCGTGTCCCGCGCGATCGATCGTCATCGACTTCTGACTGCCGAAGGTGCCCGCGCCAGCGTTCTGCGTGTAGAGCTGACCCTTGTCGGAGATGTAGGGGAGCGAGAACAGCGTCGTGTACGAGAAGCCGCCGGCGACCAGGACCTTGCCGTTTTGCAGCGTCGTCGCCGTATGGCCGACGCGTGGCTCGCCCATGTTCGGTCCGGCCGAGAACGTGTTCGTCGCCGGATTGAAGATCTCGGTCGTGCGGTGGGCTTTGGTGATGATGTCCAACGCGTTCATGAACGAGCTCGTTCCGCCCGTCACCAGCACGCGTCCGTCGGGCAGTCGATTTGCCTGATGCAGGCCCCGCGCCACCGCGAGGTTGCCGACCGCGACCGACACGCCGGTGAACGGGTGGTAGATCTCGGCGGTCGCGACCGGCTCGCCGATCGGGAACGCGTCGGCGCCACCGATCAACAGCACGCGTCCGTCGTTCAGCATGGTCGCCGTGTGCGACACGCGCGGCGCGAGCATCGGCGGCATCGGCGTGAACGTCTGCGTCGCCGGGTCGTAGAGGTCGACCGAGTTCTGGCCGTAGCTCGCGACGATCCCGTCGTCGCCGCCACCGAACAGCAGGACTTTGCCGTCCGAGCGCGTGATCGCGGTGTAGCCGGCTCGGCGCACCGACATCGCGGACAGCGTCACCTCGCTGTCGAACGGCAGCGCAGGCGTCAGCACCCAGCGCTGGGACTTGCCATCGATCAGGCCGCCGGCGATCCGCACGGCCTGGAAATGCAGGGTCAGCACGTCGAGGATCGGCAAGGGCGGGAACGGCAGCGGGATGTCGACGGAGCCGCTCCCCGGCACGGTTCCGAGGAAGCCCGGCAGTCCGACCGACAGGTCGAGCAGGTCGAAGCCGACGTCGAGGCTCGACGGGGAATGGGGGGCCGGCAGCGCCGTCGGACCGGAGTTCAGCGACAAGATCAGGAGGTACTGCGTCCCCGGGGCCGCGCTCACGGTCATGGTGGTGACGGCGTTGATCGTTCCGCCGCCGGTCGACTGCAGCGAGATCTGCGCGTCGGCGCGGGCTACACAGAGGCCTAGCACGGCGGTGGCTACGGTTCGCAGGATCGATGGTCGAGCTCGCATCGTCTCGGTCTCCTCGGGGTCAACGCTGGACGGTCCGGTTCGTACGAGAGGGTCACAGGACCCGACCTCGTGGGCGGGCCGAGTGTAACTTGGGCACTCGCGTTCGCGCGCGGTCCGTCTCCGGCCGGCACCGGATCGCGCCGACGACTTCGATCCGAAGGAGAGTCATGCGTCTCGCCATCCCCGTTCGCCTTGCGTGCGTGTTCGGGCTCGCCTGGGGTTTCGCCGCACGCGCTTCGGCGCAAGAGGACGAACTCCAGATCGCGCGCCGCGACGCCGACACCGGCGTCTACTACCGCGCCGAAGAGACGCTCTACGGCATCCTCGAAGAGTCGCCCGAGCGCGATGACGCCCGCCTGCTGTTGCTCGACGTGCTGCGCGCGCAGGGCAAGTACGAGGCCGCCGACGAGATCGACTCCGAACTGGCCGGCCGCCCGATCGCGAATCGTTCCGACGTGCTCGCGGCGCGCGCCGCGTATGCGTTCGAGCGCGGTCGACTGGATGCCGCCGAAGAGGCCGCGCTCGCGGCGATCGACGCCGACGGCAAGAACCTCGATGCGGCGACCGTGCTCGCGCAGGTCCTGCGCTACCGCGGGCACGACGACGAAGCGAAGTCCGTCGCGCAGCGTGTGGTGCGCTCGGTGAACGCGGCGTCGCCGTCGGAGCGCACGACCTCCGAGAGCGACCTGTTCCTGGGCGTGGGTCGGCTGTACGAAGCGATCGGCGCACTCGATCTCGCCGCCGAGCACTTGGTGCAAGCCGAAGCGCTCCGCAAGCGCGAGAAGCGCGGCACGGCCGACGTGCTCGTGGTCCTCGGCGATGCGTATCGGCAGGCGCGCTCGATGGCCGGCGATCAGCCGCGCGCGTTCTCGACGTATCGCGATGCCCTCGAGCAGAATCCCGCGCTGGTTCGCGCGAAGCTCGGTCGGATTCGCACGCACTTCTACGTGCAGGACACGAGCGACGCGGAGCGCGAGATCGCCGAGGTCTTGGCGATCAAACCCAACGACGGCGAAGCGCTGACGTTGAAGGCGCGGCTGCGGACCATCGACGGCCGCTACAGCGAAGCGTTGTCCATCCTGGATGGCGTGCTCGCCTCGAATCCGAACGCCAAGGAGGCGCTCGCCGAGCGGGCCGCCACGCTGCATCTGTTGCGCCGCACCGAGGAACGCGAGCAGTGCGTGACGCGCGCGCTCGCGATCGATCCGACCTACGGCGAAGCGCTGCGGACGGTCGGCGACGCGATTTCGAGCCACTACCGCTTCGCCGAAGCGATTCCGTTCCATCGGCGGGCGCTCGAGATCGACGACGGCGACGCGCTGACGTGGATCTCGCTCGGCCGAGACCTGTGCTTCGTCGGCCAAGAGAAGGAAGGCGCGGAAGCGCTCGAGCGATCGAAGCAAGCCGAAGACGATCCCACGACCGCCGAGCTCGATTGGTTGCCGCATCCATGGCGCGCGAACATGCTGACCGTGCTGTCGCGCATGGACAAGGAATACGTCGACGGCGGCGACCAGGCGATCCGCTTCCGCATCCACACGCACGAGAATCCGATCATGGAGCCGCGGCTGCGCGCGGCCTTCGACGCCGATGGAGCGATGTTGCGGGCACGCTACGGCTGGTCGCCGGACCCGAACTTGTTGGTCGAGAACATGGCTTCGCACACCGACTTCTCGGTGCGCACGGTCGGCTTCGCGGGGCTTGGCGCCGTCGGTGCTTGCTTCGGCCCGTTGGTCACGCTGCTGTCCGCGCGCGCCGAAGGACTGCGCGGATCGTTCTGCTGGCGCAGGACCGCTCTGCATGAGCTCGCTCACGTGTACACGCTCGGCCGCTCGAACGGGCGCGTGCCGCGGTGGCTGACGGAAGGCTGCTCGGTGTACGAGGAGTTCCGCGCCGACCCGCAGTGGTACCGCGATCAGGAACTCGAATTGCTCGACGCGTTCGCGAACGGCACGGTGATTCCGTTGGCGGAATTCAACGCGGCGTTTCGCTCGCCGCGCGTGATGTTCGCGTACTTCCAGGGCGGGCTGTGGGTCGAGTTCGCCGTCGAGCGCTATGGCTTCGACTCGATCCTGCGCATGCTCGATGCCTACGCCGAGGACCTCGAGACCCCGCAAGTCATCGACCGCGTGTTCGGGAAGGCGACCACGGCTATGGACGAGGAGTTCCGCGCGTTCCTGCTCGAGACCCGGCTGAAGGGCCTCAAGGTCCAGCCCACGTTCGACGAGGACAGGCGTCGCGCGCTGCTCGCGCAACTGCGCAAGTCTCCCGACGCCGTCGGCACGTTGGTCGACGCGGCGTGGGCCTGCTACCAGGGCGGGCGCGCGGTCGACGCCGACGTCCATCTCTCGAAGGCGCTGAAGAAGGAACCGACGCACCCGGGCGCCTTGCGGCTCGCGGCGCGGCGCGCGCTGGACCGGGGGCGGAAGGACCTCGCGCGCGAGAACCTCGAGGCGGCGTTCACGAACGGTGGCGAGGAGTTCACCGCGGCGATGCAGCTCGCGGAGTTGCGCGGTGGCGTGAAGGATTTCGAAGGCGCGCGGCAAGCGCTGCGCATCGCGATCGCGTGCTTCCCGCATGCGATCGGGCCCGGCAGTCCCTATCTCGCACTGCACGAATCGCTGATGAGCGAGCAGCGCACCGACGAAGCGATGAAGGAGCTCGCGAACTACGTCGCGCTCGACGAGACCGCGGTACCGCAGCGTTTGGCGCTCGCGCGTTGGCACGAAAGCGAGGCGCGCTTCGATGTCGCGCTGCGGCTGTTGCGCGAAGTCGAGAACGTGGAACCGTTCAGTCGCGAGGCCTACGCGATGCAAGCGCGCGTGCTGACGCAGATGAATCGTCCCGCCGACGCGATCACCGCGTGGCGCTCGGCGCTGCTGGTTGACCCTCGCATGGAGCGTGGATACTCTCCGCCCCCGGCCGAGGAGACAGCGGCCTCGGAAAGACGGGAACGAGAGGATCGCGCGGAGATTTTGGTGTCGATCGCCGAGCTCGAGCTCGACGTCGGAGATCGCACCGCCGCGCGTCGTGACCTCCAAGAGGCCGTGCGCCTCGTCCCCGGATTTCCGCGCGCTGTCGAACTTCTGGAGCAGGTTGGCTCCTGAAACCATCGGCTCGAGCGGAGTTCCACACCACGCATGAACGTCCTCGCCAAGGACTTGTGGGTCGAGGTGCGTGATCAGCTGCGCGTGGTGCGCGGCCCAGCCCCCGTCGATCTGTGGCTGAAGAACACGCGCCCGGTGGATTTCGCGCGCGGCGTGTTCACGCTCGCCGTGCCGACGCGCGTCGTGAAGGACTGGCTCGAGCATCGGTATCGCGACGACATCGAAGGCATCTTCCAGCGCCTGACGGGCAGCCCGGTGAAGATCCAGTTGAAGGTCGATTCCGGATTGCCGCTGCTCGCGGCGGCCACCGACGGTGGGCCGGAGCTGGCGTACGACAAGGCGCTCGCGCCGGAGAACGAATCCGAGTTCGTCGTCGTGCAGGAGAATCGCCTCGCGTCGGCAGCCGTCGCGCGCGTGCTGAAGGACGTCTCGGCCGGCAACCCGGTGTTCCTGTACGGCGCCGCGGGAACCGGCAAGTCGGCGCTGGTGCAACATCATCTGAAGCGCTCGCTCGACGAGTCGATGGCCGTGCGCACCAGTGTGTCGATCACGGCCGAAGCGTTCTCGCAGGGTCTCGTGCGCGCGATTCGCGAGAGCGACGTCTCCGCGTTCCGCGGGCGCATGCTCGCCGCGGACGCGTTCGTGCTCGAAGAGGCGCATCGGTTGCGCGGCAAGACGCGCACACAGCGCGAAGTCCTGTCGGTGCTGCGCTACTACCTCGAGCGTGGCCGCCCGGTGATCCTGACCAGCCGCCATCCGCCGAACGCGATCTTCCTGCTCGACGAGGCGTTGCGTTCGTACTTCCTGTCCGGCGTGCTGCTGCGCATCGCGGACTTCAGTCCGGCATCGCGCGTACGCGTGCTCGAAGAGCGCGCCAAGCGATTCGCGCGCCCCGTGCCGCTCGTCACGATCGAACGCGTCGTCGACCGCATCCCGGGATCGCTCGATCGCCAAGTGCGCTTCCTCGAGAAGATCGCGGCGTACGCGGCGCTGGCCGAACGCGAGCCGACGCCCGAGTTCGTCGCCGAGCGCTTCCCCGAACTGGCGGGGCGTGGCGACAAGGAATGCGATCTGCCGCGCGTGATTCAGTGGGTCGCCGAACGCTTCGGTTCGACGCCGCAGGACATCGCGTCGGCGCGCAAGGTCCGCAGTTCGGTGATCGCGCGCCACCTCGTGATCTACGTCGCGACCGAGGTCTTCGGACTGTCGGCGCGCCGCGTCGCGAGGCATCTCGGCGGGCTGTCGCCGTCGACCACCGCGTACGCGCGCCGCAAGATCGAGCAACTCCGGCGCGACGACGCGCTGTTCGATGCGCGCGTCCGGCGTTTGCTGGACGACCTCAACGCCGGCCAGAAGATGTTGTTCTGAAGTCACCCGCCGCGGGCCGCTCGCACCCGATCGCGATCGCTCTCCCGCGGAACGACTCCCAAACGATCCGCCAACGACTCGAAGAGAGCTCACCCATGTTCATCGTCATCGAAGGCATCGACGGCTGCGGGAAGTCGACCCAGGCCAAAATGCTCGTCGACGCGCTGCGCGCGGCGAAGTCGGCACCGAAGGCCGGCGTGCTGCATCTGCATGAGCCGGGCGGCACGGCCCTCGGCGACGCGATGCGCGAACTCCTGTTGCGTACCGAGCCGAAGATCGGGATCTCGGCGCACGCGGAGGCGTTGCTCTACAACGCGGCGCGGGCGCAACTCGTCGACGAGGTGTTGATGCCGGCGCTGGCGGCCGGCAAGACGGTCGTCTGCGAGCGCTACTTCTATTCGACGATCGCGTACCAGGGCTACGGCCTGCAGCAGGACACGGGAGCGCTGCACGGACTGTGCGCATACGCGACCGGTCGCCTGAAGCCCGATCGCGTCGTGCTGCTCGATCTGCCCGCGGCGCAGTCGTTCGAGCGCATGAAGCGCGGCAAGGATCGCATCGAGTCGCGCGGGCACGAGTACCTCGAGCACGTTCGTCAGGGCTACTTGCTGCTGAAGAGCCGCGAACCCGAGCGCTTCCGCGTCGTGTCCGCGGTGGGGGCGCCGAACGAGGTCCACACCCGGATCATCGAGGCGCTGTCGGATGTTCTTTCGTGACGTCCTCGGGCACGCGGAGCCGATCGCGCGCCTGAAGGAAGCGCTCCACGGCGGACGACTGCACCACGCGCTGCTGTTCTCGGGCAAGCGCGGCGTCGGCAAGCGCACGATCGCGGAAGTGCTCGCCGCGTCGATCCTCTGCCGCCAAGGCGGCGACGAAGCCTGCGGCACGTGCGAGTCGTGCGTGCAGTTCGCCGCGGGCTCGAATCCCGACTTCGAACGGTTGAAGCGTGAGGTCGGCAAGCGCGACGTCGGGATCGGACAGGTGCGCGGTCTGCTCGACTTCTTGCATCGCAAGACGCATGCGGGCGGCGCGCGCGTCGCGTTGATCGACGAAAGCGAGCGCTTGACCAACGAAGCCCAGAACGCGTTCCTGAAGACGCTCGAAGAGCCGCCGCAGGGAACCCATCTGATCCTCGTCACCAGTGCGATCGACCGCCTGTTGCCGACCATACGCTCGCGCTGCGCCGTGTTCCGTTTCGGCCGGCTCGATGACGACGACGTGCGCTCGTTCGCGGCACGCAATGGGCTCGACGCCGACGCGCCGATCGAACTCGCGCTCGGCAGCCCCGGCCAGGCGCAGCGTCTGTGCGCGAAGGAAGTCCGCGCCGTGCGCGAAGCGGTCGACGAGTTCGTGCGTTTCGACGTCCCGCCCGTGCTCGCCGCGCGGCGCATCGTGGATGCCGCCGCGGCCGCCGACGCATCCGACGACGACGAAGAGACCGGCGACGAACGTGAGAAGCAACGCGACGCACTGGCGATCGCGCTGCGCCAGCTCTCGTTCGTGCTGCGGGACGCGTTGGTGTTGGCCGATGGCGGGCCGCGGGAGTCGCTGTTGAACGCGCGTCTCGCCGAGGTGCTCGAGCGCGTCCGCGGTCGATTCGATGGGGGACAACTCGAGGACGCGATCGATGCGTGCGACCTCGCGATCATGGATCTGGCGCGCAATGCCGATCCGGCGCTGGTCCTGGTCGGGGTTTGCGCGCAAGCCCGCTCCGGCCTCTACGGCGTCTGATCGACGACGTCCAAGGGTCGGCGCGTCCAGCGACGAATTTCGGACGGAGCCGATCCCGCACCAGGTGTCCGAGGCGACGGCAGTCGCCGCCCCGTTCACTAGGCACAGGTGTCCGGCGAGACCGTGAGAACGCGCAGACTCATTCGGTTGCGGGCGTAGCCCGCGGCGGCGAGGCCGTGAATCTCATGAATTGGGCCCCCGCGGCGTGGCGAGCCTCCGCGCCCGCTCGCTCGGCTCAAGTGCCGTCGACTTCACGACGATAGACACGGTGCGGAGCGTGCCGCGCTCCGCGTCCGAGGCGTCGTGGAGCCCGCCGCGAGCGGGAACTGGCATGAGTGGTTCGCCGACGATGGCCGAGATGATCCGCGTACTGACGCGCCGCGATGCGCGCTACCGCGCGGGCGCGTACGAGTTCGTGCTCGAAGCCCTCGACTTCGCGATGCTGCACTTCGGCAAGCACCGCCGCCGCGGGCCCGATCGGCACCTGAGCGTCCACGAGTTGCTGGACGGGATCCGCAGTTTTGCGGTCACGCAGTTCGGCCCGCTCGGACGCCTCGTGTTGGAGTCGATGGGGATCTACTCCACCGCGGATCTGGGAGAGATCGTCTTCAACCTGGTCGATGCCGGGTTGCTGAACAAGCAAGACGCCGACAGCAAAGAGGCGTTCGCGCGCGGCTTCTCGTTCCATCAAGCGTTCGACGTCGACGCGTTGGTCACGCTCGAATAGCGGAGCTTGCGATCGCGCGACGCGCTGGCAGGATCGCGCATCGCTTCGTGACTCCGTGGGGCGCGCGCGTGTTCCGGAACGATCTCGGCCTGTGGGCGTTCGAGGCGCGGCACGGACTCGGCGGCGTGCCGCACGCGTTCGCGCCCGCCGACGCATGGGGCGGCTACGACGCGCATCGGCGGGAGGATCGCGTGCGACTGCGCGACGCGCTCGCTCCGACGAACCGATTGGTCGAGACCCACCAGACGCATTCGGCGCACGTCGCGATCGTCACGGATCGCACGACGTCGGCGGAGCTCGCCGCGGCGGACCTCGGCGGGATCGACGCGTTGGTGACTCGCATCCCAGGGGTGTTGTTGCACGCGATCGCCGCGGACTGTCCGCTCGTGTTCTTCGCCGACCGCGATGCGGACGCCGTCGCCTTGGCCCACAGCGGCTGGCGCGGAACGGTGGGCGGAGTCGTCGCGGCGACGGTCTCGACCCTCGTCGACGGGCTCGGCGCGCGGCGCGAGCGGCTGCACGCCGGGATCGCGCCGGCCGCCGCGGGTTGCTGCTACGAGATCGGTCCGGAGGTCGTCGCGCGGTTCGCGGCGCTGCCGGTGGACGTCTCGACCGCGCTGCGCGCGAGCGAGCGCGACGACCATGCGTATCTCGATCTCGAGCGTGTGCTGATCGCGCTGCTCGAGCGCGAAGGGATCACCCGCGACCGCATCGAGACGGCGGCGACGTGCACGATCTGCGGCGGAGCGCGCTTCCATTCGCATCGCCGCGCACATGGCCGCGCGGGACGGATGAGCGGTGTCATCGCGTGCGTGGGTGAACGAGTGCCGCGCGCCGAATAGGCGCGCGGGCGTGCGCGACTCGGCGCAATGCGCGCGACGCGGTACTGCTGCCGATCAGTTGTCCCGCTTCGCCGATTCGCCGGGCTTCGGCGTTTCCGCCGGATCGGGCTGGATCGCCGCGAACTTCGCGTATGCGGGCACCGAGGCCGGGTCGAGCCCCAACTTGCGCAGCAACGTCACGAGCCCGAGCTGCAGCTGGTTGTCTTCTTGGAAGTCCCCAAGGAAGCCATTGCCCGGGAACGGCTTTGCGCGCTGATCGGCGACCTTGTCGCGGATTTGGCGGCGCAGCCATTTGCGGACCTCGTTCTTGTCGAGGTGTGTGGCCAGTGAGTCGTAGAACGCGTCGAACTCGGGGTACTTCGCCGTGTCGCCGCCGTCGCCCTCGGCGAGTTCGACGAACAACTTCTCGTGTCCCGGGAAGTGCTGCTCGACGTACTTCTTGAACGTCTCTTTCTGGATGAGGTCGGCCAGCTCCTCTTCTTTCCACGGAGCGGTGCCGACGAACTTCACCTTCTCGTCGGGTTCGATGCCGCCTTGCATGACGACGCGACCGTCGAGGTCGATCTCGGTGTGGATCGAGCGTCCGCTCGGCAGGAAGTAGCGCTGCGTCGTCAACTTGACGATGCCGCCGAAGTCGTACTTGCCGTTGCCGTTCAGGTCCTTGAACGACTCGCCCGGATCCCAGCTCTGGTTGCGGTTCGCGTCGAACTCCACTGGCTCCGCGGGCTGCGTGACCAGTGAGTACGGGTTCTGCACCGAGCCCTTGCCGAACGTCCGCTCGCCGACCAGCGTCGCGCGCTCGTAGAACTTCAGCGCACCCGAGACGATCTCCGACGCCGACGCCGAGCGATCGTTGATCAGCACGACCATTGGTTCGGTGCGACCGACCGCGTTGCGCGGCGTCATGTAGTCGCGACGATCGGTCTGCGCGTGGCGGCCCTCGGTGTAGACCGCGAGCTTGTTCGGTCCGACGAACTCGCCGACGATCTCGATCGCGGCGCGCATGTAGCCGCCGGGGTTGTAGCGCAGGTCGAGCACGAATGCCTTGGCGCCGCGCGCGACCAGCGCTTCGCACGCCGCGTGCAGTTCCTGGGCGGTGTTCTCGCCGAACGTCAGGACTTCGACGTAGCCGATGTTCGCCGGGAACAGCTCCCAGTACACGGAGTCGATCTGGATCACCTGGCGCTGGATCTTGAACTTGCGCGGTTCCTTCCAGCCGGCGCGGAAGATCTCGACCTCGACGTACGTTCCCGGTTCACCCTTCAGCCGCTTGATCGTCTCCTCTTGGGGCTGATTCAACGTGTCCCAGCCATCGACCTTGAGGACGACGTCGTCGGAGCGCAGGCCGATCGCGTACGCCGGACCGGAGTAGATCGGGCGATCGATCTGGAACGAGCCGTTCACGGTGTTCACATACGCGCCGATGCCTGCGTACTCGCGATTCAAGTCGAGCAGCCAGCGCTCGTACTCGCTCGGGCTCATGTACGTCGAGTGCGGGTCGAGGTACGCGAGCATGCCCTTCGCCGCGGCGGACAGGAGCTTCTCGTCGCCTTCCTTGCCCTGGAGTTGCTCGCCGACGAGGTGCTCCGATTTCACCATCGCGATGATCTCGCGCAGCAAGTCGAGGTTGTCGTTCGACTGCTGCGCCATGCTGCGCTCTTCGCGATTCGCGAGCATCTGCTGCAGTCGCTCGATGCGTGCGTAGGCGCGCGCGAGCTGACCTTCGGGCGTCGGATCGCCCTGGATCTCGGCGAGCGTGCCGCGGGCGGAGTCGTAGTCCTTGATCTCGGCCAGGCCGAGCGCGCCCCAGATGCGGAACTCGCGATTCTCCGACGCCAGCAGCTGCTTGAGCTCCGTGCGGGCCCGCGCCTTCGCGGCGCTGCCCCCGACGTCGTGCAGCGTCGTCGCGAGCGCGACCTTCACTTGCGGGTCGTAGGTGCGATCGAGCGAGTCCGCGAGCGCGTTGCGGATCGCTTCCGAGCGCGAGAAGTTCTCGGCCAAGCGGATCGCCGCGATGCGCGCGTCGTTCGGTAGGTCCGACGTGATCAGAGTGATCAGCGCCGATTCGTTGCCTTCGTCGGCTCCGAGTTGGGCGAGCGCGCGCAATACGCCGATCTTCACCCACTCGCTCGGCGCGGTGTCGAGCACGGCCCGGATCTGCGGGACCGCCTGCTCGCCCATGTCGATCAGCATGTCGGAACCGAGCAGCATCTCGTGCATGCCGCCGCTCGCCATGACGGCCTTGGCGTCGTCGACCGTGGGGTCGCCCTCGGCTTGGGCGAACACGGCGGACAGGGGAGCGAACAGCGCGAGGACCACGAAACCCGCACGGAATCGTGCGAACGAGGAGCACAGCGAATTCATGGGGAGCATCTCTCCGAGTGCAGGGACGCGGCCGGATCGGGTCACGCAGGAGTGCAGCTTCGTTAGGAGCATCGACGGCGCATTACCAGGGTCTTGAGGCGCCCACGAGGGAGACGAGCGATTCCTTCGAGGTGTTGGCGCCCCGGTCGAGGAATCCGAACCTGGGCGCATGGCCGTGGTTCGCGAAACCCGGGCGCTCCGACTCCAGAACCGATCCGTTCGAAGAGTCGAAGATAGGAGCTGGCTCCGGCACCCGTCGGCGGGAAATCTCAGCGTCCCTCGGTACCCTGGGCCCGATGACACGAACCCCCAGTCGCCGCCTGACGCACGTCGACGCGAAGGGCGCCGCTCGCATGGTCGACGTGGAAGCCAAACCGGTCACGGCGCGGCGCGCTCTCGCGGAGGCGATCGTCCGCGTCCTGCCGTCCACGCTGGCGCTGGCGCGGAGCGCCGCGAACAAGAAGGGCCGCGTGTTCGACGTCGCGCGCTTGGCCGGCATCGTCGCGGCGAAGCGCTGCCCCGACCTCATTCCGCTGTGCCATCCGACCGCGCTGACCTCGACTCGCGTCGACGTCGCCGCGTTCGGGCCCGACCGCATCCGCATCGAAGCCGAGGTGCGAGCCCTCGATCGCACGGGTGTGGAGATGGAAGCTCTGACCGCCGCCGCAGTCGCGGCGCTGACCGTCTACGACATGCTGAAGGCGGTCGAACGCGGCATCACGATCGAGTGCGTGCGCCTGCTGGAGAAGGAGGGCGGCAAGTCCGGGTCCTTCGCGCGCCCGGCCACGCGTCCGCGTGCGCGTTCGGCGAAGCGGGGGCGCAAGTGATGCGCGCCGTCGTCGTCATCGTCAGCGACCGCCGGTCGACGGGCGAGGCGAAGGACGAGACCGCGCCGCGGCTCGCGGCATTGCTCGCACCGCACGGATTCGTGCTGACGCCGACCGTGATCGTGCCCGACGAACGCGACGCGATCGCGGCGGCGTTGCGCGACGCATCGACCCAGGCCGAGCTCGTCGTCACGAGTGGCGGCACCGGGATCGGTCCACGCGACGTGACGCCCGAAGCGACGCGCGCCGTGCTCGATCGGGAGATCCCGGGCTTTGGCGAAGCCATGCGCGCCGCGTCGCGCGCGAAGACGCCGTTCGCGGACCTCTCGCGCGCGACCGCCGGCACGCGCGGCGCGGCATTGATCGTCAACTTGCCAGGGAGCCCGAAGGGGGCCGAGGAGTGCCTGCGCGCGGTACTGCCGGCCGTGGTCCACGGACTCAAGTCGTTGGCCGGCGCCGTCAAGGACTGCCAGGTCGAGTTGGCACGTGAACTCCGCGATCCGCCGTCCGGCCGGGAATAGAACGCGCCTCACGGTTCCTTGACAGCACGGGATGGGCCCGGACAATCACGCGCTTTTCGCCAGCGCTCCCTTCGGATCGCGACTGCACGGCTGGCCTCGGAGATCTGCGTGGTTCGTATCGGCACCAACCAGTTCAAGAACGGCATCACGATCATCTACGAAGGCAAGATGTTCGACATCGTGGAGTTCCAGTTCGTGAAGCCGGGCAAAGGCACGGCTTTCGTCCGGACCCGCATGAAGAACATCAAGACCGGCAAGGTCATCGAGTACAGCCTCGGCTCGAACGACACCGTGGAACAGGTCAACGTCGAGAAGACGGACATGGAGTACCTGTACCGCGACGGCGAGTCGTTCGTGTTCATGGACACGACGTCGTTCGAACAGACGCACGTCGAGAAACAGTTCATCGAGCCGATCCTCGAACTCCTGAAAGAGAACACCGTCTGCGTGTTCAAGCGCGCGAACGGAGAGCTGATCTCGGTGACGCTGCCCGACTTCATGATCCTCGAGGTCGTCGAATGCGACCCGTACATGAAGGGCGCGACGGCGTCCGGCGGCCCGAAACCCGCCAAGGTCGAGACCGGCGCGACGGTCAACGTCCCACCGTTCATCAACATCGGTGAGAAGATCAAGGTCGACACCCGCACCCTCGAGTACGTGGAGCGCGCGTGAAGAAGTCGAATACGAAGCCGAGCGCGAAATCGAAGGCGCCGCGTCCCGTCGAGTTGCCCGGAGCGAAGTCCGGCATCGACATGGCGGCGATCGAGCACTTGATCCGCCTGATGACCGACAACGGTCTGGTGGAAGTCGAAGTGAAGAGCGGGGAGGATCGCAAGATCCGCTTGAGCCGCCGCACGACCGACGCCGCGCCGATGGTGTTCCAGGCGCCGGCACCGCAGGCTCCGGCTGCGGCTTCGGCTGCTCCGGCCGCGGCGCCCGCCGCGGGCGGTGCGCCGGCGGCGAAGGCTCGCCCGAGCGACGTGTTCGAGTTCGTCTCGCCGATGGTCGGCACGTTCTATCGCGCGCCGTCGCCCGAGGCCCCTCCGTACTGCAGCACGGGCGACAAGATCCAGCCCGGCTCGGTCCTCTGCATCATCGAAGCCATGAAGGTGATGAACGAGATCAAGGCCGAGATCGCCGGCGAGGTCGTCGACATCCTGGTCGAGAACGGCGAGGCCGTCGAGTTCGGCCAGCCGCTGCTCCACATCAAGAAGACCGGCTGAAGCGCGCCGCATGTTCAAGCGCATCCTCATCGCGAATCGCGGCGAAATCGCGCTGCGGGTCATCCGGGCCTGTCGCGAACTCGGCATCGAGACCGTCGCCGTCTACTCCGAGGCCGACGCCAACGCGATCTGGTTGCGCTTCGCCGACGAGACGATCTGCATTGGCCCGGCGAAGTCGGCGCAGTCCTACCTCGACATCCCGCGCATCATCTCGGCCGCCGAGATCGCGGACGTCGAAGCGATCCATCCGGGCTACGGCTTCCTGTCCGAGCGCGCGCACTTCGCCGAAGTCTGCGAGTCGTGCGGCATCAAGTTCATCGGGCCGCCTCCGGCGACGATCGACTTGGTCGGCAACAAATCGCGCGCGAAGGAAACCGCGAAGGCTGCCGGCGTGCCCGTGATTCCGGGCTCCGAAGGGTTGCTGACCGACGAGAAGCACGCGCTCGCCGAAGCGCACCGCATCAAGTACCCGGTGCTGATCAAGGCGGCGGCGGGCGGCGGTGGGCGTGGCATGCGCGTCGCGCACAACGACGTCTCGCTGGTGAACGGCTACCTGGCCGCGCGCGCCGAGGCGGAAGCCGCGTTCGGCGATTCGTCGGTCTACCTCGAGAAGCTGATCGAGAAGCCGCGGCACGTCGAGATCCAGATCCTCGGCGACGCCCACGGCAACCTCATCCATCTGGGTGAGCGCGACTGTTCGCTGCAGCGTCGCCATCAGAAGATCGTCGAAGAGTCGCCGTCACCGGTGCTCGACGAGGATCTGCGCCAGAAGATGGGCGAATGCGCGAAGCGTTTGTGCAAGGCAGCGGGCTACGTCAACGCCGGCACGGTGGAGTTCCTCGTCGACAAGGACAAGAACTTCTACTTCATGGAAGTGAACGCGCGCGTCCAGGTCGAGCACCCGGTGACGGAACTGGTCACGGGCGTCGACATCGTGAAGGAGCAGATTCGCATCGCGTACGGCGAGCGCCTGATGCTGAAGCAAAAGGACGTCAAGCTGCGCGGTCACGCGATCGAATGCCGGATCAACGCCGAAGACCCGGCCGACAACTTCCGACCGTGCCCCGGCAAGATCCGCGCCTACTACGCACCGGGTGGTCCGCACGTCCGGCTCGAATCCCACGCGTTCGCCGGTTACGAGATCCCGCGCTACTACGACTCGCTGATCGGCAAGTTGCTGGTCTGGGGCGAGACGCGCGAGGAGGCTCTGGACCGCATGGCGCGCGCGCTCGACGAGTACGTCGTCGAGGGCGTCAAGACGACGATCCCGCTGCAGCGCGAGATCATGCGCCACCCGCGGTTCCGTTCCGGCGACGTCGACACGTCCTTCATGGACACGACCTTTCTCGCGGCTCGGTGAGCGCGCGCGAGCCGCGCGAACGACGGCCGGCGCGACCGCCGCTGTGCACAAGGTTCGTCGACGCGGCAAACCGCGTGCAAACCGACGGTTGGGTCCAATCCCCGGACTCTTTTCCAACTCTTTTCACGGCTCCCGCCAACTCCTGTAACCTTTCGCCTTCGAATGGGCCGAAAGTGGGGGGACCTCGGGTCCCCCTTCGGCGTTTTGCGAGGTTCGTGCCCGCTCCGGAGATCGTGCCGCCATGGTCAGCGCCGCAGCCCTGATGTTGTTGGCCACGTGTCTGCCCTTGCCGCAGGACCGTGACGCTCGCGCGTCGGGCGTTCCGGTCACGGAACAGGCCCCGCAGGACGCCGGCGATGCCGACGGCGGCGACGAAGACGCGGTCGTCGCGAACGCCGATGTCGCGTTGGCGCGGCTGACCCGCATCGCGGACCCCGTCGCGAAGTTGAACGGTGAAGCGCGTTCCGAGCGCATGCTGTTCCACTGGAACAAGTTCGCCGACCTGATGAGCGGCGATGGCGGCCGGCAAGGCGACGCCGGGATCAGCGAGATCACCTTCACGTCGGATTTGTCGACGGTGCGGATGTTCGGCGCGACGCAATTCGCGATCGAGCGCGGCGCCGACGGCGTCACGCAACTGCGCTTCGACGAGCTGCACCGTGTCATCGTGTCGACGCGCGACGAAGGTCTGCGCATCGTCCTCGACGACGGCACCACGCTGGTCGCCGCGGGGACGTGGCTGCGCATCGCGCGCGACGAACTCGATCGGCGCTACGTGATCCGCAACGGTGGCCCGCTCGACCTCGAGATCAGCGGCAGCACGCACCTGCGCGACGTCGCGGTGTTGCGCGCCGGCGAATCGGTCGAGATCCCGATCACACGCGGCGACGCCGCGATCGCCGAATCGGGCGTGCGCGCCGACGTCTGGCAAGGATTGGTCGTGCGCGCCGAAGCCGGCGTCGAACGTGGCGAAGCCGCCGGACAGCTCGTGCTGTCGGGCGAAGGCACCGCCGAAGTCGGTGGCGCGAAGATCGTGTTGACGGGGCAGCGCGTGCTGGTGCGCCGCCCGCGAATCGAACGGACATCCGACGACGATTGATCGGACGTCGCGCGTGCCGCGACGCCGAAACGGAGTGGACGAGTCATGCAGAGAGCGTTGGTCACCGGTGGCGCGGGCTTCTTGGGCTCGCATTTGTGTGATCGTCTGCTGGCCGACGGCCTGCAGGTGATCGCGATGGACAATCTCCTGACCGGAGATCTGTCGAACATCGAGCACTTGTTCGCCAATCCGAACTTCAAGTTCATCAAGTACGACGTCACCGAGTTCATCTACGTCGAAGGCCCGATCGACTACATCTTCCACTTCGCGTCGCCGGCGAGCCCGATCGACTACCTCGAGTTCCCGATCCAGACCTTGAAGGTCGGTTCGCTCGGAACGCACAAGGCGCTCGGTCTGGCGAAGGCGAAGAACGCGACGTTCGTGCTCGCGTCGACGTCGGAGTGCTACGGCGATCCGCTGGTCCATCCGCAGAAGGAGGACTACTGGGGGAACGTGAACCCGGTCGGTCCGCGCGGCGTCTACGACGAGGCCAAGCGCTTCGCCGAGGCGATGACGATGGGCTACCACCGCTATCACGGCGTCAAGACGCGCATCGTCCGCATCTTCAACACCTACGGACCGCGCATGCGCCTGCGCGACGGTCGCGCGTTGCCCGCGTTCTTCCTGCAGGCGTTGACGAACGAGCCGGTTACGGTGTTCGGCGACGGCTCGCAAACGCGCTCGTTCTGCTTCGTGTCGGACCTGATCGACGGCATCGTCCGGCTGTCGCGTTCGAACGAGGCGCTGCCGGTCAACATCGGCAACCCGCACGAGATCACGATCCGCGAGGCCGCCGAGCGCGTGATCCAATTGTGTGGCTCGAGCAGCAAGGTCGTCTGCAAGCCGCTGCCGGTCGACGATCCGAAGGTGCGCCAACCGGACATCACGAAGGCGCGCGCGGTGCTCGGCTGGGAGCCGAAGGTGTCCCTCGAGGACGGCCTGCGGATGACGCTCGAGTACTTCAAGAAGGCCGTCGCGAAGCAACAGGCGGCCAAGGCGAACGGCAAGTGACCGGAGCGCGCGGCGCGCGAGCGATCGTCGCCGCGTCCGTTCCAGGCCAACTCGGAGTTCGAACCGATGTGCGGCATCATCGGCTGTGCAGCGCGGCGTGACGTCGCCGACTTGATCCTCGGCGGGCTGCGCCAGCTCGAATATCGCGGCTACGACTCGGCGGGCCTCGCGGTGATCCGCGACGGCGCGCTGTTGGTCGTTCGGCGCGAAGGGCGCATCGACAATCTCGCGGGCCAGGTGAAATCGAGCGCGATCGACGGCCACACCGGCATCGGCCACACGCGGTGGGCGACGCACGGCGCGCCGTCGGAGAAGAACGCGCATCCGCACATCGACGGCAGCGGCAACCTCGCGGTGATCCACAACGGGATCATCGAGAACCACGAGGTGCTGCGCGAACGGCTGAAGGCCAAGGGTCACGTGTTCCACTCCGAGACCGACTCGGAAGTGTTCCCGCACCTGGTCCAAGAGCACCTGAAGTCGAACGATCTGCTCGACGCCGTGCGCCTGGCCATCCACGAAGTGCGCGGCACGTACGCATTCGTCGTCATCGACCGCACGCAGCCGGGCCGCATCGTCGGTGCGCGGCGCGACTCGCCGCTGGTCGTCGGCGTCGGCAAGGGTGAGAACTACCTCGCATCGGACGTTTCCGCGCTGCTCGCGCTGACGCGCGACGTCGTCTACCTCGCGAACGGCGACGTCGTCGAACTGACGCCCGATCGCGTCCGCGTGCTCGACGAGCATGGTCGCGACAAGCCGCTGCAGCTCAGTCGCGTGGAGTGGGATGCCGAAGCCGCCGCGAAGGGCGGGTATCGCCACTACATGCTGAAGGAGATCGACGAACAGCCCGCGGTGGTCGCGAAGACGCTGCAGCGCCATCTCGACGAATCGTCGGGGAAGGCGCGGTTCGTGTTGCCCGATGCCGCGGCGCTCGAAGCGACGCTCGCGAACGTCGAGCGCATCTCGATCACCGCCTGCGGAACGTCGTGGCACGCGGGCCTGGTCGGCAAGTTCCTGATCGAGAAGCGCGCGGGGATTCCGGTCGACGTCGACTACGCCTCCGAGTTCCGCTACCGCGACGCGGTGTTGGCGAAGAACCACCTCGTGCTCGCGATCTCGCAGTCCGGAGAGACGCTCGACACGCTCGCCGCCATCCGCGAAGCGCGCTCGCGCGGCGCGAAGGTGCTGTCGATCGTCAACGTCCAGGGTTCGTCGCTGGTGCGCGACTCCGACGGCATCGTGTTGACCGACGCCGGTCCCGAGATCGGCGTGGCGTCGACCAAGGCGTTCACGACGCAACTGGTCGCGCTGTCGGTGCTGTCGTGGGTGCTCGCGCGCGCACGCGGGCGCGTCGATCGCGAGCGCGAGGCGAAGGCCGTCGAGGAACTGCGCGTGCTGCGCTTCAAGCTCGAGGAGAGCCTCGCGCGCACCGAGGAGATCGCGACCGCCGCCGAGACGTTCTCTCGCGCGCAGGACTTCCTGTTCCTCGGCCGCGGCATGAACTACCCGGTCGCTCTCGAAGGCGCGCTGAAGCTGAAGGAGATCTCGTACATCCACGCCGAGGGCTATCCGGCGGGCGAGATGAAGCACGGACCGATCGCGCTCATCGACGCGAACATGCCGGTCGTCGTCGTCGCGACACCGGGACGCGTGCACGAGAAGGTCCTGTCGAACATGCAGGAAGTGAAAGCGCGCGGCGGCCGCATCATCGCGGTCGCGGCCGCCGACGACGCCGCGGTTCGCAAGCTCGCCGATTTCGTGCTGCCGGTCCCCGTCGTCGACGAGGACTTGTCGCCGATCGTCAACGTCGTGCCGCTGCAACGGCTCGCGTATTGGATCGCCGACCTGCGCGGCTGTGACATCGACAAACCTCGCAACCTCGCGAAGAGCGTGACGGTGGAGTGATGACGGACGCATCCCGGACGATGCTCGAAGCGATCACGACGAAGGTGGCGCGGCGCGAACTGCGCGTCGCCGTCGTCGGGCTCGGCTACGTCGGTCTGCCGCTCGCCGCGCGCTTCGCGTCGTGCGGCTTCCCGGTGGTCGGACTCGATCTCGACGCGCGCAAGGTCGCCGCGATCGAGGCCGGCACGTCGTACATCCCGGACGTTCCGAGCGCGGAGATCGCCGCGGCCGTCGCGGCGAAGACGCTGCGCGCGAGCCGCGATCCCGCGGTCCTCGCCGACGCCGACTTCGTGTCGGTCTGCGTGCCGACGCCGCTGTCGAAGTTCCGCGAGCCCGACCTGTCCGCGGTAATGAGCGTCACCGAATCGATCCAGCGCAACCTGCGCCCGGGCCAAGTGATCTCGTACGAGAGCACGACGTATCCCGGCACGACCGACGAAGCGGTGGAGCCGCAGCTCGCGCGCACCGGACTGAAGCCGGGGCGTGACTACTTCCTCGCGTTCTCGCCCGAACGCATCGATCCGGGGCGCAAGGACTTCACGCTGCAGACCACGCCGAAGGTGGTCGGTGGCGTGACTCCGTCGTGCACCGAAGCCGCCGCGGCGTGCTACGGCGCCGTCATCGATCGCGTCGTGCGCGTCTCCAGCGCGCGCGCGGCGGAGATGGCGAAAATGCTCGAGAACACGTTCCGCTCGGTGAACATCGGGCTCGTGAACGAGATGGCGATCATCTGCGACCGCCTGAAGATCCCGATCTTCGAAGTGATCCAGGCCGCGTCGACGAAGCCGTTCGGCTTCATGCCGTTCTTCCCTGGCCCGGGTCTCGGCGGTCATTGCTTGCCGATCGATCCGCTGTACTTGTCGTGGAAGATGCGCAGCCTTGACTACCGGGCGCGCTTCATCGAAATCGCCGAGGAAGTGAACCGCTCGATGCCGGCCTACGTGGTGTCGAAGGTCGCCGCGGCGCTGAACGCGAAGAAGAAGGCGGTGAACGGCTCGCGCGTGCTGGTGCTCGGCGCGGCCTACAAGAAGAACATCGACGACGTCCGCGAGTCGCCGGCGATCGACGTCATCAAGCAACTGCGCGATCTCGGCGCCGACGTCGAATACCACGATCCCTACATCGCGACCCTCGAACACGAAGGCTTGCCGCTGCGTTCGGTGCCGCTCGACGACGCGCGCTTGCGTGCCTGCGATTGCGCCGTCGTCGTCACCGACCACTCGTGCTTCGATTGGGCCCGCATCGTCTCGTCGGCGCCCATCGTCGTCGACACGCGCAACGCGACCGCCGCGGTGCGCGATCGAGGCGAAGTCGTCCTGCTCTGACCGGTCTCGATCACGACGCGAAGGAAGCGAGTCATGCAGAAAGTGTTGGTGACCGGAGCCGCGGGATTCATCGGCTCGACCTTGTGCGAAGCGCTGACGCAGCGCGGCGACGTGGTCGTCGGCCTCGACAATTTCCAGCCGTTCTACGACCCGTCGATCAAGCGCGCGAACCTGACCGGTTTGACCAAGCGCTCGAACTTCACGTTCGTCGAGGGCGACATCCGCGACGCGGAGCGGTTGACGCAGTTGTTCTCGACCCAGCGCTTCGACGCGGTGATCCACCTCGCGGCCATGGCCGGTGTGCGGCCGTCGATCCAGGATCCGATGCTGTACACCGACATCAACCTGACCGGTTCGATGCGGTTGTTCGAAGCGATGCGCGCGCACGGCTGCAAGCGCATGATGTTCGGCTCGTCGTCGTCGGTCTACGGCGGCAGCACCGAGGTGCCGTTCCGCGAGGATCAGACCGCCGATCGACCAGTGTCGCCCTACGCGGCGACGAAGCGCGCCGGTGAAGTCCTCGCGCACGCGTACCACCACCTGTTCGGCTTCACGATCGCGTGCCTGCGCTTCTTCACGGTCTACGGCCCGCGCCAGCGCCCGGAGATGGCGATCCACCAGTTCACGCGTCTGATCGACCAGGGCAAGCCGGTGCCGTTCTTCGGCGACGGCTCGTCGCGGCGCGACTACACGTACGTCGACGACCTCGTCGACGGCATCGTGCGCGCGCTCGACCGCGCGAACGGTTTCGCGATCTACAACCTCGGTGGCCACAAGACGACGTCGCTGAAGGAACTGGTCGAGCTCATCGAATCGCGCCTCGGCAAGCAGGCGGTGTTGAATCGTCTGCCCGATCAACCCGGCGACGTTCCGATCACGTACGCGGACATCACGCGCGCGCACGCCGATCTGGGCTACGCGCCGCGCACGCCGATCGACGACGGTGTCACGAAGTTCGTCGCGTGGTATCGCGAGCGCGGAGCCCACCGCGGATGACGAAACCGCGCGTCATCGTCGTCGTCGGCGCCAGGCCGAACTTCATGAAGGCTGCACCGGTGCTGCGCGCGCTCGAAGCGCGCGGACAGGTGGAGCCGATCCTGTTGCATACCGGTCAGCACTACGACGAGCGGATGTCGGACCTGTTCTTCCGCGACCTCGGGATGCCGAAGCCGGCGATCAACCTCGAAGTCGGTTCCGGTTCGCACGCTCAGCAGACCGCGGACGTGATGGTGCGTTTCGAAGCCGCGTTGGCGCGCGAACCGCGCCGGCCAGCGGCGGTGGTCGTGGTGGGCGACGTGAACTCCACGATCGCCTGCGCGTTGGTGGCCGCGAAAGCCGGCATCCTGCTCGCGCACGTCGAGTCCGGCCTGCGCTCGTTCGACCGCGGGATGCCCGAAGAGCTGAATCGCATCTGCACCGATCAGTTGGCGGACGTCTGCTACGTCACGGAATCCTCCGGCATGCAGCACCTCGCGCGCGAGGGCAAGGCGAAGGACGCGTGCGTGCTGGTCGGCAACACGATGATCGACACGCTGCTCGAGCACCGCGTGCGCGCGAAGGCGCACGGCGCGGCGCGTGCCGCGGAGTTCGGTGTGGCGGACGCGCGCTATGCGATCGTCACGCTGCATCGCCCGAGCAACGTCGACGCGAAGGAACCGCTGACCGAGATCGTCGGCGCCCTGACGACGTTGGCGCGGCGCTTGCCGATCGTGTGGCCGATCCACCCGCGCACGCGCGCGCGCATGACCGAGTTCGGGTTGATCGGCGCACTCGAGCGTGAGGCTTCGATCAAGCTGGTCGAGCCGCAGGGTTATCTCGACTTCCTCGGCTTGGTCGATCGCGCGGCCGTGGTGCTCACGGATTCGGGCGGTGTGCAGGAAGAGACGACGGTGCTCAAGGTGCCGTGCGTGACGCTGCGCGAGAACACCGAGCGCCCGTCGACGTTGGAGATGGGGGGCAACGTGCTGTGCGGCGGTTCGCGTCCCGCGATCCTCGCCGCGACCGAGAAGATGCTCGCCGTCGACAAAGCGTCGATCGGCACGCCGCCGGCATGGGACGGCAAGGCCGCGCAGCGCATCGCCGAAGACCTCGAGTCGCGCATCGCCGCGCGCACGCGTGGAGGCGGCGCATGACGCGGCACGTCCTCGTCACCGGTGGGGCCGGATTCATCGGGTCCCATCTGGTCGCCGCGTTGCTCGCCCGTGGTGATCGGGTGCGCGTCCTCGACGACTTCTCGTCGGGCAAGACCGCGAACCTGGCGGACGTCGTCGACCGCGTCGAAGTCATGGTCGGCGATGCCGCGGATCGCGAGTGCGTCCTGCGCGCGGTCGCCGGAGTCGACGTGGTGTTCCACGAGGCGGCGATCGCCTCGGTCCAGCGCTCGGTCGACCAGCCGCTGGCGTCGCATCGAGCGAACCTCGAGTCGACGGTTCAACTCCTGACCGCGGCCGTGGCGGCGCGCGTGTCGCGCTTCGTGTTCGCCGCGTCCTCGGCGGCCTACGGCAACGATCCGACGTTGCCAAAGCACGAGTCGATGCTGCCGGACCCTCCGTCACCGTATGCGGCGCAGAAGCTGGCGTCCGAACACTACTTGGCGGCCTTCGCCCAGAGTTTCGGCCTGCACACCGTGGCGTTGCGATATTTCAACGTGTACGGTCCGCGCCAAGATCCGTCGTCGCCGTACTCCGGAGTGATCTCGAGATTCACGGCCACGCTTCTCGAGGGCCGCAGACCCGTGATCTTCGGTGACGGTGAACAGACCCGCGACTTCGTCTTCGTCGAAGACGTCGTCCGCGCCAACCTGTTGGCCGCCGAACGCGACGTGTACAAAGGCGCCGTCGTCAACGTCGCGACCGGTCGCCAGGTCTCCGTGAACCGCTTGTTCGAGACCGTCCGAGACGCGATCGGCGGCGCCGCGCTCCACGTCGAGCCCGAGCGAAGGCCGGCGCGCGCGGGCGAAGTCCGTCACTCCGTGGCGGAGGTGTCCCGGGCGCGGGACTGGCTCGGATTCGAATCGAGGATCGCACTGGAAGACGGCATTCGCCGCACGGTCGAGTGCGTTCGCAAGGAGGTCGCGTCGTGAAGGGTGTCATCCTCGCCGGTGGGTTGGGTTCACGGCTCGCGCCGTTGACCAAGGTGACCAACAAGCACCTTCTGCCGGTCTACAACAAGCCGATGGTCTTCTACCCGATCGAGTGTCTGGTCACGGCCGGCATCAAGGACGTGCTGCTCGTGACCGGCGGCAACAGCGCGGGTGACTTCCTGCGCCTCCTCGGGAACGGCCGCGAGTTCGGACTGAACAGTCTGAACTACGCCTATCAGGTCGGAGAGGGCGGCATCGCCGAAGCGCTTCGCCTCGCGGAGCAATGGTCGGGCAGCGACAAGATCTGCGTCGTCCTCGGCGACAACATCATCGAGAAGAACATCCGCGCGGCAGTGACCTCGTTCGACAAGGTCCAGCAGGGCGCGCGCATCCTGCTGAAGAAGGTGCACGACCCCGAGCGCTTCGGCGTGGCGAGTCTGCAAGGCGATCGCGTCGTGAAGATCGTCGAGAAGCCGAAGCAGCCGGAGTCCGACCTCGCGGTCATCGGCATCTACATGTACGACCGCCAGGTGTTCGACATCATCAAGACGCTGAAGCCGTCGAATCGCGGTGAACTCGAGATCACCGACGTCAACAACGCCTACATCGAGCGCGGCCAGTTGACGTACGACATCCTCGACGGTTGGTGGACCGACGCCGGAACCTTCGAATCGCTGGTCCACGCGTCCGAACTCGTCCGCAACGGCGGCGCGAACCACGCCGACTGATCCAGGACGAACGCCGATGCGAGGCCGCTTCCTGATCACCGGTGCCTCGGGAATGGTGGGGCGCGAACTCGCGCACCTGCTCGGGCACGACCACGACGTCATCGCGCTCGCGCACGCCGATCTCGACGTCGCGGACTTCGCCGCGGTGCGCGCCGCCGTCGCGACGCATCGACCGACCGCGTTCCTGTCGGTCGGCGCGTGGACCGACGTCGATGGCTGCGAGCGCGATCCGGATCGCGCGCATCGCGTCAATGCTCTGGGCCCGCGCAACGCCGCGATCGCCTGTGCGCAGGCGGGCATCCCCGTGCTGCAAGTGTCGACCGACTACGTGTTCCCCGGAGTCGGCAAGACCTCGCCGTACATCGAGGACGACGCGGTAGGACCGGCGTCGCACTACGGCCGATCGAAGCTCGCGGGTGAGCGCTTCGTGCGCGAACACGCGGCGGGCCGGTTCTGGATCGTCCGCACGCAGTGGGTGTACGGTCACCACGGCAAGAACTTCGTCGACACGATGTTGAACCTCGCGCGGCAGGGCAAGGACCTCAAGGTCGTCGACGATCAGATCGGCTGTCCGACGTTCGCGCGCGACGTGGCGCGGGGCATCGTCGCGATCCTCACGCGCGATGCCGGCTTCGGGACCTACCACTGCTCGGGCAATGGTCAGGCATCGTGGTTCGAGTTCGCGGCCGAGATCTTCGCGGTCGCCGGCGTGCACCCCAACTCGTTGCAGCCGCAACCGAGTTCACAACTCGATCGTCCGGCGCCCCGTCCGGCGTACTCGGTGCTGCGGAACAGGATGCTCGAACTGACGATCGGTGACCCGATGCCGCGGTGGCAGGACGGTCTGCGCGAATACCTGGGCGAGCGGATGCGCGCTCCGAGTACGTGATGCGGTCCGACGGATTCACGTTCTCGGACCTCGAGGCAGGAGTACGACGATGCGAACGATGTTGATCACCGGCGGTGCGGGCTTCATCGGCTCGAACTACGTGCGACTCGTGTTGGCGCGTACGCGTGACGTCCGCGTCGTGAACGTGGATGCGCTGACGTACGCCGGCAACCTCGAGAACCTCGCTGGCGTCGACCAGGACCCGCGTTACGCGTTCGAGAAAGCCGATATCGCGGACAACGACGCGATGGCGCGCGTATTCGCGGCGCATCGGCCGCACCTCGTCGTCAACTTCGCCGCCGAATCGCACGTCGATCGCTCGATCGTCGATCCGGGCATCTTCGTGCGCACGAACGTGCTCGGTACGCAGGTGCTGCTCGATCAGGCGAAGAAGCACGGTGTCGAGCGCTTCTTGCAGGTGTCGACCGACGAGGTCTACGGCTCGCTCGGTCCGACCGGCTACTTCACGGAGACCACGCCGCTGCATCCGAACTCGCCGTATTCGGCGAGCAAAGCCGGCGCGGACCACCTGGTGCTCGCGTACCAGCACACCTTCGGCTTCCCGGCATTGGTCACGCGCTGCTCGAACAACTACGGGCCGTACCAATTCCCCGAGAAGCTGATCCCGTTGATGATCTCGAATGCGCTCGAGGGCAAGCCACTGCCGGTCTACGGCGACGGCTCGAACGTTCGCGACTGGCTGCACGTCGAGGACCACTGCTCGGCGATCCTCACCGTGTTGGAGCGCGGCCGCGTCGGCGAGGTCTACAACGTCGGCGGCAACAACGAAGTCGCGAACCTCGACGTCGTGAAGCTGCTGCTGAAGCACCTCGGCAAGCCGGAGAGCCTGATCAAGTTCGTGACCGATCGGCCGGGCCATGATCGCCGCTACGCGATCGACGCCAGCCGCATCAAGGCCGAGCTCGGTTGGGAGCCGTCGCGCACGTTCGAGGTCGGCCTCGGCGAGACGATCCGTTGGTACCTCGACAACCGGACGTGGTGGGAGCGCGTGAAGGGCGGCGAGTACCGCAAGTACTACGAATCGATGTACTCGGGACGTTGAGTTCGAACGCGCGCCGGGGTCCTTACAATCCCGCGACCGAATTCCCGCCCCCACCCGGGTGAGAATGAACAGGAACGACTCAAGCTCACGCATCGTGGCGCCCGACAAAACGCCGACGCGTGTGTGGCCCCGGGCGAACGGAAGTCCAGAATTGATACGCCTATGAGAACGCCGGTCCTCCTTCTCGTGCTCGCCGCGATGTGCTGCTCGTGCCGCTCGTACGACGACGCGCGCATTCTGCAGACGCTGAACCAGCGCGGCTTCGGCCGCAAGTACGTCGGCGACTCGAACGAGATCCTGACCATCGGGATCAACGACGCGGTGCAGGTGAGCTGCCCGACCGATCCCGAGTTGAACGGCGTGTACAAGGTGCGCATGGACGGCGTCATCGACGTCGCGTTGATCGGCGAGGTGTTCGTCGCCGGCTTCTCCCCGGCCGAGATCGCGGAGACGCTGAAGCAGCGCTACTCGGACTACTACACCGACCTCGAACTGTTCGTGTTCCCGAGCGAGATCCGCTCGAAGCGGTACTTCATGCGCGGCGAGGTCACCCCGGGCGAGAAGCTGTTCGAGGGCGACACGACGGTGTGGGACGCGGTCGCGAAGTTCCAATTGCCGCTGACCGCCGATCTCGACGACATCTACGTGATCCGTTCGGATCCGAAGCACCCGCTGATCATCCCGGTCGACCTGCGCAAGATGCTGGAGCACGGCGACTCGTCGGACAACGTGTTGGTGCGCGAGGACGACATCATCGTCGTCAATCCGAACTTCGCCGGCATCGTGCGCAACTTCGTCCAGATCCTGCTGGCTCCGATCCAGCCGGTCACGCAGTTGTTCTCGAGCTTGCGCTCGACCAAGACCAACTACGAATCGCTGGTCGACGAAACCGGGACCGGTGGTAGCAACTTCGGGTTCAACAACGGCTTCAACCAGTACGGCACGGGTGGCGTCGGTGGTGTGCCGGGCGGCTTCAACGAACCGCAAGGCAACTGAGCAGGAGCCGACGTGGTCGACGGACAAGTCACGACGATGGGACCCGAGGTCGACGCTGGTGCGCAGGTCAAACGCCTGCTCGCCGCGGCCGGACGCAATCGACTCCGCATCCTTCTGCTCGGCCTGTTCGGCCTGGCGTTCGGTGCGTTGGTCGCGACGTTCGTCCCCGACATGTACGAGTCGCGCACGCTGCTGCTGTTGCGCCAGCGCGAGCTGATCGACGACTCGCGCCTGTTGCGCGCGATCTCCGAGAAGCCGCTGCTGCAAAAAGAGCAGACGCTCGAGAACGAACTACTGTCGTTCCAGTGGATCCATGACGTGCTGAGAGAGTGCGAATGGCTCGAGTACGCACTGATCAAGGACGACCCGACGAAGATCTCCGACCTGATCCACAAGATCCAGGAGAAGCAGTACTTCCAGGTCGCGATGAGCACCGATCCGGCCGGCGAACTGCTGGTCGAACTCAAATTCCGCTGGGACGATCCGATCAAGGCGCGCGACTTCGTGAAGAAGGCGCGCAAGAACTGGATCAACCGTCGGGACGACGAGTACCGGCGCTACTGGCGCAAGCAGCGCGACGACTTCGAGAAGATCTTGCAAGAGCGTCTGCTCGCGTATCAGAGCGCGAACAACTCGCTGCAGAAGTTCGAGTCGCAGAATCGCCTGCCGCTGCTGACCGACGCCAACGAACAGATCGCGCTGAAGACCGCGCTGCTGCAATCGCGCGCGTTGGCGCGCGCGAACGTCGAAGCGTTGATCGGCAAGGTGACGTCGATCGAGACCAGTCTCGCGTCGGTGCCGAAGACGCTGCAGTCGTCGGCGACCGAGATCGAGAACCCGGAGTACCAGCAAGCGTTGGCCGCCGTCGCGACCGAGCAGGCCGAGTACGACGCGATGATCAAGTCGGGCAAGAGCCCGAAGCACGTGAAGGTGAAGCAGCAACAGTCGCGGCTCGACGAAGCGAAGAAGAAGCTCGTCGCGTTGAAGGACAAACGGTTCTCGACGTCGGAGAAGACGGTCAACGTCAATCCGAGCTGGTACGAGCAGCGCAAGACGCTGGACGAGTCCAGCGCCGAACTCGAAGCCGAGCGCAAGCGCTTGCTCGACGTCGAACAACAGTTGGTCGACATCCAGCGTGAACTCGACACGTTGCCGAGCCTGATCGCGCAGCGCCGCCAGTTGCAAAACGACGTCGATCAGGCGCAGGCCGCGTTGAACGAAGCGAACACCGCGATTCAACCCGTGCGCGACAAGGTCGAGTTCATCGAACGCCGCAGCGCTCTGACCCTCGGCAACGCCGAGGACGCGCTGGAGAAGGCGGGCGCGTATTCCGTGCTCGAAGAGCCGGTCGAGGCCAAGAAGCCGGCCGGCCTGCCGAAGCCGGTGTTCGGCTTGATCGGTCTCTTGCTCGGCATCGGTATCGGCCTCGCGTTCGCGCTGGTGTCCGAGATGATGCGCACGAGCTTCTCCGAGCCGAGCGAAGTCGCGCAAGTCCTGCGCCTGCCGGTGCTCGGTGCGATCGACTCGATCCGGACGTCGTCCGAGGTCCGTCGCGAGAAGCTCGTCGCGTTCGCCCAAGTCATCGGTGCGGTGCTCGTGATCATCTCGATCGGAGCATTCGTCTGGATCCTCTCCGAAGCACCGGAGCGTTTGCCGTCGGGGTTCCGCAAGGCGGTCGAAGACGTTCGCTCGTCGTTCAAGTGACGCGTCGCGCGCGGCGGACCGGCTTTGAAGCTGCTGTTCCTGTGCCACCGGATCCCGTATCCGCCCGACAAGGGTGACAAGATCCGCTCGTACCACGAGCTGCACTTCCTCGCGGCGCGCCACGACGTCGATTTGATCACGACGCTCGACGATCCGGCCGACCAGCGCCACGTGCCGACCGTGGCGGCGATGGTGCGGCGCTCGACGGTCGTCCCGCTCGGCCGAGGGGCGGCGGCGTTGCGCGCCGCGTTCGCGCTGGTGACCGGCCGCACCGCGACCGAAGCATGGTTCACGCCGACCGCCCTGCGCACAGCCGTGCGGTCCGCGCTCCTGCGCGAGCACTACGACGCGGTGCTGGTGTTCTCATCGGCACATGCGCGCGTGGCGCTCGCGGGTGACGCTCCGGCCGTGCTCGACTTCGTCGACGTCGATTCGTCGAAGTGGAGCGCGTACGCGGCCGCCTGCGCACCGTGGTCGTGGAGACGTTGGATCTACGGCTTGGAAGCTGCGCGGATGCGCAGGCTCGAAGCGTCGACCAGCGCGACCGCCGCGGCCACGATCGTCTGCGCCCCGCGCGAGGTCGCCGCGCTGCGCGCGTTCGCGTCGCCGCGGCGGCTCGAGCTGATCCCGAACGGAACCGACACCGCGGCGTTCGCTCCCGACGCGGGCGTTGCGCGCGAGGAACTGGTCGTGTTCTCGGGCGCGATGGACTACCGCGCGAATGCCGAGGCGGTCGTGTGGTTCGCCCGCGAAACCTGGCCACTCGTTCGCGCACAGCGGCCGCACGCGCGCTTTGCGATCGTCGGTTCGAATCCGGGCCCGAACGTCCAGGCGCTGGCGGCACTCGATGGGATCGTGGTCACCGGTCGCGTCGAACGCGTCCAGCCGTGGCTGCAGCGCGCGCGCGTCGCCGTGGCGCCGCTGCAGGTCGCGCGCGGGATCCAGAACAAGGTCCTGGAGGCCTTGGCGTGCGCGACACCGGTCGTCGCCACGCCGGCCGCGCTCGAGGGCATTCCGGGAGTCCGGGGAGTCGTCGCGGCGGCGACCCCGAACGACCTCGCTCGGGCGGTGGTGGAGTTGCTGCGGCGACCCGAGGACGCCGTGGCGCTCGGCGCGGAGGGGCGGGCCTTCGTGTTGGCCGAAAGCACGTGGGACGCGCGTCTGTCGAGATTGGATGAAGTGCTGCGGGAAGCCGCATCAAGCCGCATGCGGCGCTGAGCCGAAAACCCTTTCGGCCCTGCGGTTTGGGGCCGACGGTGTCTATCGTTTTCCGCGTTCGTCGTTCCGCTCGGCCCGCCGCATTGAATCCGCAACCCCTTGGCATCGTCGTCGTCGCGTTCCATTTCCCGCCGCTGTCCGCGGCGGGAACGCATCGCACGTCGAACTTCGTCCGCGAACTCGCGCGGCGCGGGCACCGAGTCGGCGTCGTCACGACGAAGGGCGGCGAGTTCAAGACCGACGACGGCTTGCTGGAGAAGATCCCGGCCAGCGTGCAGATCGCACGCGCTCCGCACGTGGATCCGTTCGCGTTGCTTTCGCGTTGGCGCGGACGCGCCTCGGCGGGCGCCGCGAGTGCGGATGCACCGTTGCGCGCGCCCGGCCCTCCGAGCCGCCTCGCCCGCGCCATCGATTACGCGTCGCGACTGTTCGACCTTCCCGACCGCTACGCGTCGTGGATCCTGCCCGCGCTCGTGCAGGGTATCGCCGTCGCGCGCCGGGTTCGGGCCGACGTGCTGTACACGACGGCGCCGCCGTTCTCGGCGCACATCGTCGGGCTCGCATTGCGCCGCGTGTTGGATTTGCCATGGATCGTCGACTTGCGCGATCCGTGGGCGACCAATCCGTTCAACGTGCGGCCGTTCGCCAGCCTGCGCGCGATCGACGAGGCCCTCGAGGCGGCGGTCGTGAAGCGGGCGCACACGATCGTGCTGAACACGGATCTCGCCGAGGCCGGCTATCGCGCGCGATATCCGGAGCAGTCGAACTTCACGACGATCACGAACGGCATCGATCCGGATCTGCTGCAACGCGTGGCTCCGACCGTCGTCCGCAACGGCAGGCGTTCGCTGTTGCACGCCGGTACGATCTACGGCCGTCGTTCACCCCACGCGCTGCTCGAGGCCTTGCGTCGATTCCGCCTCGAGTCGCCGGAACTCGCGCGACAACTCCGGATCGTGCAGCTCGGAGGGGTCGAGAACGCGAACGCACTGCTCGAGCGCGCGCGCGCACTCGGCGTGGACGACGCGTTCGAGATCCGTCCCGCGGTCGGTCATGCCGAAGCGTTCGAGAGCTTGCAGCGCGCGGATGGTCTGTTGCTGCTCGGTGTATCCGGAGAACGTCCCGAAGTGCAGGTGCCGGCGAAGTTGTTCGAATACCTCGCCGCGCGGCGGCCGATGGTCGTGCTGGCCAAGTCCGGCGGCGCCATCGCGCGCACGCTCGCGCAGGCCGACGTCCGTTGTTCGCTCGCGGATCCCGACGATCCCGCGTCGGTGCTGGCCGCGCTGCGCGCGTTCGCCGCGCCGACCGGGACGGCCGACGTCGAGACCTCGGGGATCGGCGCGTTCCGTTACGAGCACCTGGCGAGCCGGCTCGAATCCACGTTGCTGTCCGCTTGCGGCGCGAGCCGGTGAAGGAGGACCGCGATGCGTGACGTCGTGGTCTTCGCGGTGGTGTTCGGCTTGCTGCCGTTCGCGTTCATCCGCCCGTTCTACGGCCTGATGCTGTTCTCCTGGCTCGCGTACATGCGCGCCCCCGACCTGTCGTGGGGGCCCGCGCGCGACTTCCGCTTCTCGATGCTCGTCGCGGTGACGATGTTCCTCGGCTGGGCGATGTTCGACAACCGCCCGTTCATGCGCAGGAACGGCCGCAACTGGATCATGATCGCGATGGCCCTCGCGGTCTCGATGTCCTACGTGATCGCGCCGATGAAGGCGTACAGCGTCACGCCGAAGTACCTCGAGTACCTGAAGGTCATCCTGATCGCGCTGTTCACGACCGCGCAGATCGACAGCGTCTCGCGACTGCGGCAGATCCTGCTCGTGATCACGCTGTCGTTCGCGTTCTACGGCGTGAAGGGCGGCATCTTCGGGCTGGTCGCGTCCGACGCGCAGATCATCCGCGGGCCCGGTGGGTTGTTGCTCGACAACAACGACTTCTCGCTCGCGATGTGCATGAACTTGCCGTTCTTGTTCTACATGGCGCGCACCGAGCTCAACCGCCGCATGCGCCTGTTCCTGCGCGTGGCGTTCGTCATGACGATCATGACCATCGTGCTCACGGGTTCGCGCGGCGGCTTCCTCGCGATGGCCGCCGTGACCGGCGTGATGGTGCTGAAGTCGCGCTACAAATCGATCGGCATCGCCACTGGCGTGCTCGGCGCCGCGCTGTTCTTCGTGCTGATCCCGGACGACTATCGCGATCGCATCTTCGGCATCGCGACCGCCGCGAAGACCGATGCGTCGGCGCAGGGGCGCCTTCACGCGTGGGGCGTGGCCTGGGAGATGATCAAGGCCAAGCCCGTGTTCGGCGTCGGCTTCGCGAACTTCGTCACCGAGTACGAGAAGTACGACCCGAACGTGCAGCCGACCACCGCGCGCGTGGCGCACAACTCGTACCTGCAGATCTGGGCGGAGTCGGGCTCGATCGCGTTCTTCGGCTTCTTCGTCCTGATCGTCACGACGTTGCTCTCGATGCGGAGCGTGGCGCGCTTGGGGCGCGTCCGCGACGGTCCGGCGTGGACGTACGAGTACGCGACCTTGATCGAAGTCAGCATGGTCGGCTTCGTCGTCGGCGCGATGTTCTTGAACCGCGCGCACTTCGACTACTTCTACCAGCTCGTCGCGATCGCGATCGCGCACGGCGTCCTCGCCCGGCGCGAGCTCGCGAAAGAGCGCAAGGCGGTCGGCCGGCACACGGGTGATCCGGAGCTGTCGGTCTCCGGCGGCGATCCGTGGCTCGCGCGAGGTACCTCGTGAGCGGCGCCGGCGCCCGCCGTGTCGTGTTCCTGGTCGCGGATCTCGGCCTCGGCGGCATTCAATCGATGGTCGACGCGCTGGCGCGCGGACTCGACACGACGCGCTTCGCGCCGGCGTTCGTGTGCTTCGACTCCGTCGGAGTCCTCGGTGAAGCGCTGGCGCGCGACGGTTTCCCGGTCGTGCTCGAACAGCGGGCCCCCGGACTCGATCGGTCGCTGCCGAGCCGCATCGCCCGGCGTTTGCGCGAGCTGGACGCGTCGATCGTCCACGCCCACAACCGCACGGCGCTGTTCTACGGCGTGCTGGCGAAGAGCAAGCGGCCGGGGACGCGCATGCTGTACACGGAGCACGACCGCAGCTTCCCCGAGAAACTGCGCGTGCGCCTGCTCCATGCCGTGTTGTCGCGTCGCGTCGACCACACGGTCGCCGTGTGCACGGCCGTGCGCGACGCCATCGTCGCGACCGAGCGCTTCCCGCCGGCGCGGACGTCGGTCATCGTCAACGGCGTCGCAGCGCCGTCGGCCACGCCGTCGGCCCGCGACGCGCGTTCCCGCATCGAAGCGGAGTTCCCGACCGCGGTCGGGCGCCCGCTGATGCTCGCCATCGGGCATCTGACGCCCGTCAAGGACCACGCGACGCTGCTCGAGGCGTGCGCGCGGCTGCCGGCTGCGCGGCGACCGCTGTTGCTCGTCGCCGGCGACGGCCCACTGCGCGCGGAGCTGGAATCGCGGCGCGACGCCCTCGGGTTGCGCGACGACGTGGCGTTCCCGGGGTATCGACGCGACGTGGATCAGCTGTTGCGCGCGTGCGACTTCCTCGTGATGTCGAGCGTTTCCGAGGGGCTGTCGATCGCCTTGGTCGAAGCCATCGCGCGCGGCGTTCCCGTCGTCGCCACGCGCGTCGGCGGCAACGGCGACGTGGTCGAGGACGGCGTCAACGGCATCCTCGTCCCGCCGTCGGAACCCACGGCGTTGGCGAACGCGCTGCAGCGGATGGCCGCCGATCCAGCGCTGCGCGCGCGCTGCTCCGCCGCGGGACGAACTCGTTACACGCGCGGCTTCGGCCTCGACGCGATGATCGCCGCCTATCAGCGTCTCTACGCCGCGCTGCTCGAGCCGGCCCACCGATAGGATCGTCCGCGCATGTGTGGCATCGCCGGTTTCGTCAAGTTCTCTTCGGACGCCCGCGTGGATCCCGCGCTGCTGCGGGCCATGGCCACGGCGATGTTCCATCGCGGTCCCGACGCGGACGGCTTCCACGAGCGAGGGCGTGTCGGATTCGCGTTCCGCCGGCTCGCGATCATCGACCGCGCCGGCTCGAACCAGCCGATCCACAACGAGGACCGGTCGATCTCGATCGTGTTCAACGGCGAGATCTACAACTTCCAGGACCTACGCGCGCAACTGCTCGCGAAGGGCCATCGCTTCACGACCGCCGGCGACACGGAGACGATCGTCCACGGCTACGAGGAGTGGGGCGCGCGCGGCATCTGCGAGCGGCTGAACGGCATGTTCGCGTTCGCTCTGCATGACACGAAGCGCGACCTCGTCGTGCTCGGCCGCGACCGGATGGGCATCAAGCCGGTGCATCTGCTGCGCGCCGCGGACGGCATCGGCTTCGCGTCCGAGATCAAGTCGCTGCTCGTCGATCCGAACGTGTCGCGCACTCTCGATCCGCGCGCGTTCGTCGAGTTCGTCGCGCTCGGCTACGTTCCGGCGCCGCACACGATCTACCGCGGCATCGAGAAGTTGCCGCCCGGCCATCTGGCGACGATCTCGACCTCGGGCCTGACGATCGAGCGCTACGCCGACGTGGAGTTCGATCCGTCGACGACGGACGGGGAACGCGCGGCACAGGACGTGAAGCGCCTGTTCCAGCACGCGGTCTCGAGCCAGCTCGTGTCCGAGGTCCCGCTCGGGTGCTTCCTGTCCGGAGGCATCGACTCGTCCGCGGTCGCGCTCGGAATGGTCGAAGCGCAAGGTTCCGCGATCGACGCGGTCACGGTCGGCTTCGACGATTCCCGCTTCGACGAACGCGACGCCGCGCATACCGTCGCGCGCGCGCTCGGCATCGCACCGCGTGAAGAGGTCGTCCATCCCGATCCTTCGGTGTTGGACGCCCTCGCGTTCCACTACGACGAGCCGCACGCGGATCCATCGAACGTCCCGACGTACCTGTTGTGCCAGGCCGCGCGACGGCACGTGACGGTCGCGCTGTCGGGCGATGGTGGGGACGAGATGTTCGGCGGTTACCGCCGCTACGCGTTCGACGTGCTCGAGAACCGCGCCCGCGCGTTGCTGCCGCGGGCGCTGCGGCGCGGAGTGATCGGCCCGCTCGGCCGCGCGTGGCCGAAGGCCGACACGCTGCCGCGGCCGCTGCGCTTCAAGGCGACGCTGGTCAACTTGGGCCTCGATCCGGTCGACGCGTACTGCCGCTCGGTGGCGCGCATCAAGCCCGAGGACGTCGAGGAGTTCGTCGACCCCGACCTGCTGCGTGCGACCGACGGCTGGCGCGCCGTGGAGCGCTTTCGCGCGATCGACGACCGGCGCAAGCTCACCGATCCGCTGTTGCGCGCCCGCGCGCTCGACGTCGAGACGTGGCTCCCGGACGATTGCCTGGTGAAGGTCGATCGCGCGTCGATGGCACACTCGCTCGAAGTACGCGTCCCGTTCCTCGACGGGCCGTTGGTCGAGTACGCGGCGCGCTTGCACCCGCGCCTGTTGATGCGCGGCCGCGAGGGCAAAGTGCTCTTGAAGCGCGTGCTGCGTGGTCGCCTTCCCGACTCGATCCTCGATCGGCGCAAGCACGGCTTCGATCTGCCGGTGCGCGCGTGGTTGACGGGGCCGCTCGCGCGCGAGCTCGACGCTCTGTGTGCGCCGGCGTCGCCGCTGCGCGGTCTGTTCGATCTGGGCACGCTCGCGCGCTACGTGCAGCAGGAACGCAGCGGCACGCGCGACCGGACGCGCGAACTCTGGACGGCATTGGTCTTCGCCCGGTTCCAGGCGCGATGGCTGGCGGCACGTGGAGGCGGCGGGTGAAGCTGCTGACGCTGACGTCGCTGTTCCCTGGCCGCGCGATGCCGCGCCATGGCGTGTTCGTGAAGGAACGCCTGCGCGACTACCGCCTGCGCTACGACGCCGACATTCGCGTCGTGGCGCCCGTGCCGTGGGTGCCGCCCTTCGCGTCCGCGACCAAGTACGCGGCGTTCAAAGCGACGCCGCCGCGTGAGGATTACGACGGCTTCTCGATCGAGCACCCGCGCTACCTGGTGCTGCCGAAGATCGGCATGGCGTTGCAAGGGATCGGCTACGAGCGCGGCGTGCGCGACACGGTGTTGCGTCTGCGCGTCCAGCGGCCGTTCGACGTGTTGGACGCGCATTACGCCTATCCGGACGGGTTCGCGGCCGCGCTGTTGCGCGCGCGCCTCCGGGTGCCGATGACGTTGACGGTGCGCGGAACCGACGTGAACCTGCTGCCGCGGTACCCGTCGGTGCGCGGTCAGATCCGCTTCGCGCTGCGTCAAGCCGACGCGGTGATCGCCGTGTCCCAGGCGCTCGCGGAACTCGCGATCGAGGCCGGCGCCGATGCCGGCAAGGTCACCGTGCTGCGCAACGGCGTCGACGTCGACGTGTTCGCACCTCTCGATCGCGAAGCGTGTCGCACGCGATGGTCGGTTCCCCACGGACGTCGCGTCGTCGCATCGGTCGGACAGCTGATCGAGCGCAAGGGCCACCATCTGTTGCTCGACGCGGTCGCCGCGATGCCGGCCCAGGAGCGCCCTCAGGTGCTGATCGTCGGCGACGGCGAGATGCGCGCCGCGTTGGAAGCCCAGATCGCGCGGCTGCAGTTGAGCGCGGACGCACGCCTGCTCGGCGGCGTCGACCACGCCGAACTCGCGTCGGTGTACTCGGCGGCCGACCTGTTGGTGTTGGCGTCGAGTCGTGAAGGTTGGCCGAACGTGCTGCTCGAGAGCATGGCGTGCGGCACGCCCGTCGTCGCGACGGCAGTGCACGGTTCGCCCGAAGTCGTGGCGTCCGACGCGGTCGGCATCCTGGTGCGGGAGCGCTCGGCGCTCGCGTTGACGGCGGCGCTGCGCGCCGCATTCGAACGGTCGTTCGATCGCACCGTCGTGCGCGCGTTCGCGATGACGCGGACGTGGCGCGAGACCTCGGACGGCCTCGACCGCGTCTACCGCGCGGTCGCGGGCGGCGGGGTGCGCGCATGAAGATCCTCTACCACCACCGCACGGCGTCCAAGGATGGCCAGGACGTGCACATCACCGAATTGGTGGGCGCGCTGCGTGGGATCGGGCACGACGTGCGCATCGTGTCGCCCGCAGGCGACGACGGCGCGAAGGACGGGGCGATGGGCGGCTCGCGCGGCGGGCTCGCGCGGCTGCGCGCGTTCGTGCCGGACGCGCTGCTGCCGTGGGCGGCCAAGGCCTACGAGGTCGTGTTCACGCGCCGGCTGGTTCACGAAGGCCGAGCGTTGGGTGCGGACGTCCTGTACGAGCGTCACGCGCTGTTCAACCACTGCGGCGTGAATGCGGCGGCACGCCTACGCATTCCGTTGCTGCTCGAGGTCAATTCGCCGCTCGCGCGCGAGGAAGCGGAAGTGCGCCGGCTCGACGACGCCGACGCGGCGCGGCGCGACGAGGTCGCGACGATCGCGAAAGCCGACGCGGTGTTCGCCGTCACGGGCGTGCTGAAGCGCATCCTGGTCGACGACGGCGTTCCCGAACACCTGATCCACGTGGTGCAAAATGGCGTCGATCCGGCGCGCTTCTTCGCCGCGCGAGATCCGGGGGCGAAGCGGGCGTTCGGTGTCGACGGCAAACTCGTGCTCGGCTTCATCGGTTTCCCGCGGCCATGGCATGGGCTCGACCGCGTCGTGCGGGTTCTCGCGCAAGCGCGATCGGCGCAGCTCGCGAACGCGGTGTTGCTGATCGGCGGGGAAGGTCCGGCGATCGCGCCGTTGCTCGAACTCGCGCGTTCGCTCGGTGTCGCCGACGCGGTCGTCGTCCATGGTGTCGTCGCGCGTGCCGACGTCCCGCGGTTCATCGACGCGTTCGACGTCGCGCTGCAGCCGAAGGCGACCGCGTATGCGTCGCCGCTGAAGCTGTTCGAGTACCTGGCGCGCGGTTGCGCCGTGATCGCGCCGGCACAGCCGAACATCACCGAAGTCGTGGTCGATGGCGAAAGCGCGGCGCTGTTCGCGGAAGACGACGAGGCCGACTTCGCGCGCGTGCTGCTGCGCTTGTGCGGGGATGCTGCGTGGCGAGCGCGGCTCGCGGCAGCAGGACCGCGGGTGATCGTCGAGCGCGGCTTGACCTGGCCGGCCAACGCGGCGAAGGTCGCGGCCGTGGCAGCGGCGCTGCTCGAGCGTCGCCCTTCCGCGCGAGGCACGCGATGAACCGCATCGAGAACGGCATCAGCTTCGACGTGGAGGAGTACTTCCACGCGCTGAACTTGCGGCCCGTGGCGCCGGAGGCGGCGTGGGAGGGCATGCAGCGCCGGACCGCGGACACCACGCGCGAGCTCGCCGCCGTGCTCGCGGAGCACGGCGTGAAGGCGACGTTCTTCTTCCTCGGTTGGGTCGCCGCGCGCGACCGCGGCCTGGTGAAAGCGATCCACGCGGCTGGGCACGAAATCGGTTCGCACGGCGTCTCGCACAAGATGGCCGACGAGCTCGGCCCGCAGGCGTTCCGCGACGAGGCGCGTTCGAGCAAGGCGTTGCTCGAGGACATCACGGGAACTCCCGTGCATGGCTTCCGCGCGTCGACGTTCTCGATCGGACCGCGGACGCCGTTCGCGCTGCAGATCCTGGTGGAGGAGGGCTACCGCTGGGACTCGTCGGTGTTCCCGGTGCGGCACGATCGTTACGGCGATCCGTCGTTCTCGCGGGTGCCGGTCCTGGTGTCCACGCCCTCCGGCCCGATCGTCGAGCTACCGATGCTGACGTGGCGCGTGTTCGGGCAGAACGTCCCGGCGGCTGGCGGCGGCTATCTCCGCTTGCTGCCGGTCGGGATCGTCGAGCGAGCGTTGCGCGTCATGAACGCCGCCGGCTCACCCGGCGTGCTGTACCTGCATCCATGGGAGTTCGACCCCGGGCAACCGCGGCTGCTGCGCGGAGGGCTCGGCGCGTTGCGGCATTACCGCGGGCTGGACAAGACGCGGGCGAAGCTCGAGCGTCTGCTGCGCAAGTTCCGCTTCGGCCCACTCGGACCGATCGCGGAGGCGGTGCGCGCGACGACCGGAAGGGTGTGAACGGGACGCGCGCCGGCGGAGATCAGTTCGACTGCATCAGGGCGAGCAGCGCCTCGCTGCGCGGTCGGAGCGGATGGTCGCTCGGCAGGGTCGCGAAGACCTTGCGTGCGACGTCGGCCTTGCCGGCGATGTAGTTCCACGCGCCGAACTGGAACGCGGTCGCACCGGTGAGTTTCGTGTCGCTGAGCGCGCGAACGTATTCCGTCAGCGCCGGCTCGAGTTGGTCCGAGCGGAAGAACAGGCGCGCCTTGACCAGGCTGAGGCGCGGGTCGTTGCCCGCGACCTCGACCAGTGACTTCAACATCGTCGCGGCCAGATGCGCTTGATCGGCGCGCTCGGACAACAGCATGTTCGTGTAGTCGAGCAGCGTTTCCTTGTTGCGCGGCGCCAGCGACACCAGCAGACGCATGTCGTCCAACGTCTGCGCCCGGCGATTCAGCGCGAGCAGCAGCACGATGTGTTGACGGCGCAGCGGGATGCTCGCTGGATCCGCGAGCAAGCCGGCTTCGGTGACGAGCAGCGCCTCCTGGGTCAACTTCTGCGCGTGCAGGAATTCGGCCATGCCCGCGAGCACCGGCCCGGCGCGCAGTGCGTCACGGTCGCCGGCGACGACGGTGGCGGTGTTTTGCGCGAGCTTGCGTACGTCCTCGATCGCGCCGCCGTCCACCTGCAGCTTCGCGAGCAGCGCGGCCGCCTCGTAGAAGTCCGGTGCGGCCAGCACGATGCGCGACAGCAGGTCGCGCGCTTCCGCGGCCAGATCGGGACGATCGGTCAGGCGCCGGAGTACGAACGCGCGCAGCATCGGATCGTCGAGCGGCCGATCGGCGAACGCCTGGGTCACACGCGCGGCGAGCTCGTCGTCCTTGGTCGCCGTCGCGATCATGGCGCGCAGCTTCAAGATCTCGTCGTCGAGTGGCCAGCGGTCCGCGGCCTGCTCGAGCGCGACGCGCGCCTCGGTCCAGTTCTGGCGCGCCATCGCGGCGCGCGCGAGATGGACGTACGGCTCGAGCCGATTCGGGAACAGCGTGCGTCCGGCTTGCGCGAGGTCGTAGAGCACCACGCCGGTCGTGTCCGTGGTCGCGAGGTACTGCGACAGCGCCAGGTACGTGCGGACGTCGGACGGGTTCTCGCTCTGGGCCTTCGTCAGCATCGTCACCGCGGCAGCCGGTCCGGACTCCGCCGCGGCGCGGTCGGCGAGGAAACGCGTCGCGCTGAGCGCGCGTCCGTCGCGGGACACCAAGTCCTGCGCGATCGCGGCGGCGTCGCCCTCGAAGCCGGGCCCCGCCGCTTCGAACAACAGGAACAGCGCGCATGCTTCCCACGCGGACTTACCGCTCGCGCCCTCGGTTTCGTACGACGTCTTCAGCCACAGCAGTTCCGCTTCGGCGCCGGGTTCCATCGCGGCGCGTTGCGCCTCGAGGTCGTCGACGTCCTGCGGCGACATCTGCGCGCAAATCCACCACGCGACGACGTCGTCGAGCGGAACCTGCTTGCCGCCGAGGTCGCGCTGGTAGCGCTTCACGAAGGTCGTGGTTTCGGAACGCAAGAGCGTCAGCGCGTAGGCGAGAGCCGTCGGCAGCGCGGCTTGCGCCCGCTTGCTGGTGTACTCGCGGGCGCGCTGCAGGTACTCGGCGGCGGCCTTCGGGCCGTTCTCGCGCAGCGTCAAGCCGAAGCACGCCATGACCGTCGCGTCGTCGAGTCGCGACGCGAGATCGGTCTGATCGCGCAGTTCGCGCAATGGCTTGGGATCGCCGGTCAAGAACTGGTTGCGGCACGCGCGCGCTTCGAGCGCCAATTGATGTTCCGCCGAGAAGCGCGGAGCGATCGCGCGCGCGAACACCGCGGCGTCACGGCGCTTGCCCGCGGCTTCGAGGCGCGTCAGCGACGCCTCGACGTCGACGAGTGGGATGACGTGGACTTGGGCCGCGAGTTCGGTCGCCGCCGCGGTCGCCGCCGCCGAGTCACCGGACAGCGCATGCGCCAGGACGAGGTAATGCAGGGCTTCCGCCGGGTCGGACATCGCCTTGCGCGCGTTCTCGAGCGCGCCGATCGCGCGGTCGTACTGCGCGAGGTCGAGGTACGTCCTCCCGACCAGCAGTTGCACGTCGGGAGCGGCTGCGCCGAGGAACGGGAACAACTGCTCGAATGCGCGCTTGGGTTCGCCCGCTTCGAGAGCGGCGAGCACCGGCAGCACCAAGATGCTGCGGGTCGTGCTGTGGCGTAGAGCTTCTGCCCGCACGCGACGCGAAGCCGCGACATCGCCGGCCAAGTCGTACGCCAGCACGGCGAACCGCGCGGCTTCGGTGTCGCCGGAGTCCTTCGAGAAGATGTCCTCGAACGACTCCGCGGCGGCCGCGTAGTGCCCCTCGTCGAGGCTGTACAGCGCTTGGCGGAACGCGAACTCGCGCACGTCCGGCTCGTCGTGCGTCGCGCGGAACATCAGGTTCTGCGCTTCACCGATCTCGCCCACACGTGCGAATTCCTCGGCCATCAACCACGCGACCGCAGGATCGTTCGCGGCGCGCAGCTCGATCCCCGCCGCTTCCGTCAACGCTGCGGCGATGCGCGGCGCCGTGCGAGCGGAGTTCGTGTTCTTGCCGTCGGCGCCGATCGCACGCAAGCGATCGAATACCGCTTGGCGCTTGGCCCGAAGCCCTTCGGTCGCCGCCTTGGCGCGATCGAGCGGAGTCGATCCGCCGGCATCCTTGCGGGTCTGTGCCAGAGCGAGCCATTGCGCGAACAGTTGCGGGTCGCGGCGCGAATTGCGCAGCGCCATCAGCAGGTCGTTCGCCGCGTCGTTCGACCGTCCCAGCTCTTGCAACAGCGTCGCACGGCGCTTGCGGAGTTCGGGATCGCGCGGTGACAGCTCGGTCAGCGCGTTGGCGATCGCGAGTCCACGATCGAGCTGCCTGGCCTTGACGTGCGCGTCGAGCAGCGCGAGTACGAAGCGCTCGACGCGGTCGGGTCGCAGGATCGACGGGTCCTTGTCGCGCTTCATGCGCAGCGCGTCGTAGGCCTCGTTCAACCAGTCGATCGCTTGCTCGGGCTTGTTCTCCCATTCGAGCGCCGCGATGCCGCGATAACCGCAGGTGCGCATGTCGACGCCGCGGCGCGTCTTCAAGTGCGCGTCGGCTTCGGCGATGAACTTCGCGCGGCGGCCCGGATCGATCTCGGCGCTGAAGAACAGCGCCTCGAACATGTCCTGCGCACGCACCAGTGGGGCGGCGTCGATTCCGCCTTCCATGTCGAGCACGTCCTGGTACGCGGCCAGCGCGGCGCTCGGGATGCCGAGCCTCGTCATCACGCGCGCGAGCAACTGATGCGCTTCGCGGCGCAGGCCGGGCTGCAGCGTCGTGGTCAGCAGGATCTGGAGTTCCTCCTTCGCTTGGAGGAGGCGTCCGAGGCGATAGTCGATCTCGGCGCGGGCCAGCGACGCGCGCGGGACGATGTCGCGCGACGTACGCACGTCACCGAGCAATTCGTCGGCCTCGCGCAGCCGAGTCCAGCACTGCTTGACCTTGGTCTCGATTTCGTCGCGCGTTGGCCCCGGAGGCAGCGCGTCGACGAGTTCGCGCCGCGCGGGCGAGTCGAATTCGGGCGAGTCGAGGACGTCTTCGATCAACTGCACGACGCGAAACGGCTCGGGATGGGAGCTGGTCAGCGTCTGCGCGAGCTGGTCGGTGAGGTACGTGATCGACCCGAGGCGGATCGTCGCCGCGATCAGCCGGAACGCCGACGACCGCGGCATGCGCTCGTGCGCCGCGTCGATCGCGGCCAGCGCCTCGTCGTATTCACGGCGGGCGGCCAAGACGTTGGCTTCGAACACGATGTACGTCTGGTTCTGCGGGCTCAGCGCCAGAGCCTTGCGGATGTCGTGCAGTGCGCTCTTGCTCAGACCGAACGCATTCGACGCGGTGGCGCGGATGAACCAGAGGTCGAAGTTGCCGTCGTCCTGGGCCAGACCTCGGTCGGCCGCCTCGATCGCCTCGCCGTATGCGGCTTCGGCGAGTTTGTCCGCCGCGACGCGCGACCAGTCCTTCGGCTTCTGCCCCGACCACACGACGAACACCAGTGCGCCGACGAGGACCAATCCGAGGAAGAGCAACTTGCCGCCGGACTTGCGGCGGGCGCGGGAACGTCGGGGCATGCCGTCCAATCTTCGAGGCTGCAGCCGCGGTTGGTTTCCCGCGGCCAGGGATGAGGGTGCTGTAGCTCCCGGCATCATAGGTTGACGCGGAAGAAGTCCACCAGCCCTGCCCAGCGATCGATTCCCTCGACCGCGTCGGGAAGTGCGACGAGGCCAGCGGCGCCTCCGGCCGCCGCCTGGACCGAGCGCGCGCGGTGCTCGGCGCCGCGCGCGGCGTCGAACAGGATCTGCGTGGGGACATGGAGGCGGCTCAGCACCGGCCGAGCGTCGAACTCGGAGGAGTCGACGCCGGACACGAGACCCGCTCCGAGCAGTGCGAGGAACGACTGCGGCACGACGAACGCCGTCGGCAGCCGGGACCAGTCGGAGATCGACGCGGCAACGAAGTCCCGGGCGTTCACCGACGGGTCGAGTGCGGCGACGGCTTCGATGCGGTCGTCCAGCGCGGCGGCCATCAGGCACGATGTCCCGGCATCGTTCATCCCGAACAGGCCGATGGACCGGGTGCTGGTCCAACCTTCCTGGATGATCCCGTCGACGACGTGTGCGAGTTCGGCGCCTTCGCCGCCGAACAGCGGCTGCGCATCGCCGTCACTGCGGCCGTGCGCGCGCCGATCGAGCAGGATCACGTCGAAACCGTCCTGCCACAGCGCGTAGGCCGGCTCGACGACGTCGCAGCGGTTCCCGCCGAACGGATGCAGCAGGATGACCGTGCCGCGGCCACCGCCGCCGACGACCGTTCCGTTCCAGTGCTCGCGTTCCGCGACCTGAACCTGGACTTCGCGGGAGTCGGTCAGGAAGTCGAGACTGGCGCCTTCCGGCAGGGCGTTGCGCAAATCGTCGATCGAGAAGTGCTTCCGCGTCGGCTTCGCGAGCATGCCCGCGCCGATGAAGAACGAAAACGGCAAGGAGATGGCGTAGACCACTCCGGCACCGACGAGGACGCGACGAAAGAGACCGAGCATGGCAAGAACCTCTCGCGAGAGATCGGCTCGCCATCGGCTGGGCTTGAGGGAACTTGAATCGATCCGGTCGATTCGATCGCCGGTGGTTCGACCCCGGGCGGGGGGCGTAACGCGGTGGCGGGGGTCACGCGGGGCAACGCCGCGACGCGGTCAGTTCACGAGCGCGACGGGCAGGAACAGTCGCAGCTCCAAATGACCGTTGTCGCTCGACTTGACGTCGAACGCTCCGCCGTGGGCACGGGCGATGCCGTACACCGCGGCAAGGCTCTTCTTGCGCGTCCGATCCGACGAGACGGTGTTTTGGAACGGCAGCAACAGCCGATCCGGGTGGACCGTCGCCAAATGACGGCAAGAGGCGGCCGCCTCGACCGCGACGCCATCCGAGCGCCGCACCAGGCGCACGCTCAGATCCGCGGGCTTCGCGTCCGCGTTCGCGGTCAGGAAGTCGATGACGCGTCCGATCGCGTGGTTCACTTGCTCGCGGTCGACGAGCAGCGTGAAGTCGCTGCCGGCGCCGTTCGCGACCACTTGTGGGCGGATCGTCTCGAGGCCCGCGGCCTTCAACGCATCGCGGACCAAGCGTTCGACGTCGACCAACGTTCGGGTCGGTTTGCGCAGGCCCGTGAAGAACTCGAGGTCCTCCGTGAGTTCGGCGATGCGCTTCGATTCGCGCTCCATCGTCCGATAGGCCTCGACCGCCTCCTGGTCCTTCGCGCTGCCGTTTTGATGCAGCAGGCGCAGCTGCAGGAGTCCGCGAATCGTCGTCAGCGGGTTGTTGATCTCGTGCGCGAGTCCGCGGACGAGCAGAGCCAGAGCTTCGAGGTCCGCGGCGTGCGCGGCGGGGCGGGCCGTCGCCATCGGCGCGGCGTGAGGATCCGTGGCCACCGGCGCGGGTGCGGCGGCGTGGGGCGGCGTCGGTGCCGGTTTGGGCGCGGCGGCGGGTTCGGGCGCGCTCGCGCGCGTCGCCTTCACGACCGGCGGCGGTGCGACGTCTTCGACTTCGTCTTCGTCGTCGAGCGAGACGTTCGCGACGTGTTCGAGCAGTTCCGCGGCATCGGCCAACGATGCGTTCTTCGGCAGCAGCCGGGCGCCAGCGGCCGCGGCCTTCGCGCCGTGGCTCGAGCCGTCGTCGAGCGCGACGACTTCACATTTGGGGAATCGTTTCGACACGATTGCGAGCAACGCGAGCGACCACTCGTGGCCGCGCGCGATGTCGACGACGACGACGGCGGGCTCGGGAACGCTCGGCGCGAACGCGGCGACGTCACCGACGTCGAGCGTCACGACTTCGAGACGCGGATAAAGGCCGCGCAAGAACGCGACCCACGCGTCGTTTTGCTGCCCGAACCAGAGCAGCCGACCCATGCAACCCCCCGAACCGACGATCACGGGCATCGTCGAACGAACCAACGGCGATCGAGGGACCTCGGGTGAGGGACGCGTCGCTTGGGATCGCCCATGGACGATTCCGAGTTGCAGCACCCTGGTGTGAGCGTCCTTCGACCGATCGACCTCGATGGGACCTGGATTCCCGTCGCTCCGGGAATCCGCGGCGCGCGGGTGCACGTCGCGGGGACCGAATTCCGGAGCGGAGGTCGATCGGTCGCGGATTGTGTCGCGCGCGGCGCGAACTGGCAAGGACTCGGTCGCGAGGATCCGGGAGCTGGTCCCGCGGACCTCGCGCGTGCCTCGACGATCGCCGAGGTCGGGAGATTTGGGCGATTGCCAGGACGACGACCGATGTCGAGAATGCCCGGTCCCCTCTCGGGTCGGAAGCGACCCGTGGTCAAGTCCGTCGGCTCGCCGCGTCGATGTTCCCCACCTCGACCGTGCGACGTGGACGGTGCGACGCAGCAGCGCGACGAACAGGAGAGTCCCGGCCGTTTCCCATGAGCAGTCCCGCTCCCGACGTTTCGATCGTGGTTCCCGTCTACAACGAAGAGGACAACATCCTCCCGTTGGTGGGCGCGATCGACTCCGTGATGCAGCGGGTGAAGCGGACGTACGAGATCCTCGTCATCGACGACGGCAGCTCCGACCGCACCGGGGACAAGCTCGCGGACGCGCGCAAGCGATTGCCCCAACTGACGATCGTCAATCTGCGGCGTAACTTCGGCCAGACGGCGGCGCTCGCGGCGGGCTTCGACGCGGCGCGCGGGCGCCACATCATCACGATGGACGGGGACCTGCAAAACGACCCGGAAGACATCCCGACGTTCCTCGCGCTGCTCGACGAGGGGTACGACTTGGTTTGCGGCTGGCGCCGCGACCGCAAGGACCGCTTCCTGTCCCGCCGCCTGCCGTCGCGCGTCGCGAACGCGCTGCTGTCCGACCTCACCGGCGTCCGCGTCCACGACTTCGGCTGCACGCTGAAGGGCTATCGCGCGGCGTTCGTCAAGCAGTTGCCGATCTACTCCGAGATGCATCGCTACATCCCCGCACTGGCCGGCTCGGTCGGGGCGCGCGTCACCGAAGTCGTCGTGCGCCATCACCCGCGCCTGCATGGCAAATCGAAGTACGGCATGACGCGCGTGATCCGCGTGCTCTACGACCTCGCCGCGCTGCGTCTGTTGACACGATTCGCCGCGCGACCGTTGCATGCGTTCGGGGTGTTCTCGATCCCGTGCTTCCTGATCGCGGTCCCGTGGTTCCTGTTCACGTTCTTCGACCACACGACCGGCGCGTTGGTCCATTACTCGACCGTGGTGTTCCCGACCGTGTTGTTCCTGCTGACGTACCTGGGCTTCCACTTCATCGTCGTCGGCTTGTTGGCCGAACTCGCGGTGAACGTGTTGCGCACGAAGTCGGAAATGGTCGTTCGCGTGCATGAAGCCGCGGGCGGTGCCGCATGAGCGCGAACCCGATCAGCGTCCAACCGACGCAACCGGCAATCCTCGACTTGTCGGTCGTGATCCCGGTGCTGACGGAGGCGCCGGAGTTGCGCGCGGTGCTCGATGGTTGCGCGAAGGTCTTCGCGCGGCGCAAGCTGAACGCCGAGTTCGTGGTCGTGCTCGACGGCGTATCGGACCAGGTCTTCGACCAAGCGCAGCGCGCACGGCCGCCGGGGATGAACGTGCGCCTGGTGCGCTTGAACCATCCGTTCGGCGAGTCGATCGCGCTGGCGGCCGGATTCCGCATCGCGCAGGGTCGCATCGTCATGACGCTGCCGTCCTATCAGCAGATCGATCTCGACGATCTCGACGGCGTGCTGGAAGCCGTCGACGACGGCTACGACCTGGTCGGCGGTCTGCGCAAACCGCGCGTCGACCCGATCATGAACCGGCTGCAGTCCGCGATCTTCAACTTCTTGATGCGCGTGCTGACCGGTGTGCCGCTGAGGGACCTGAACTGCCCGCTGCGCGCGATGAAGCGCAAAGTCCTCGAGGACGTCACGATCCAAGGCGACATGGTGCGCTTCCTGCCCGTGCTCGCGCATCGGCATGGCTTCCGCGTCGGCGAAGTACGCGTGCGCCACATCCGCGAGCGCGGCCGGGCCGGCTTCTTCGGCATCGGCGTCTACGTACGGCGCTTCCTCGACATCATCACGCTGCTGTTCTTGTCGAAGTTCACGCGCGCGCCGCTGCGCTTCTTCGGCGTGCTCGGAATCATCTCGTTCGTGCTCGGCGTGCTGCTGTGCTCGTGGATCACGATCGACACGCTGTTCCTGTCCGGTGAGCCGCCGCGCAACAAGATCTCGCTGGTCCTCGGCGTGATGTTGATCGTGCTCGGCGCGCAGGTGTTCTCGATCGGCTTGGTCGGCGAGATCATCATCTTCACGCAGGCGAAGAACCTGAAGGAGTACCGCCTGGTCGAGGAGGCGGAGGACCAGGCGCGGCGCAAGAAGCGCGGCGACAGCAGCGGGGAGATCCGCGGAGGCCGCGCGTGAACGACGCCGCGGTGCGCTCGTCGCCCGCCGTCCTGTCGTCCGCGGCGGTGCGCGTCGGCGTGATCGGTGCCGTCGTGATCGCCGCGCTGGTGCGACTGCCGTTCTTGTTCGGCTACGGCGTCGACGACGACGAGTTCTACACGCTGCGCAACGCCGAGACGTTGTTGGCGACTCCGACGCCCGACGCGGTCTCGCAGTTCCCGCTGTCGTTCGCGATCACGCGCGCTTGCGTCGAGTGGTTCGGCCTCGACGCCTTCGGGTTGCGTCTGTTCCCGGTGGTGACGGGAGTGCTCGCCGTCTTCGTGCTCGCGCGCGTCGGTCGGCGCGTCCTCGGCGAGCGTGCGGGGACGTGCGCCGCGCTCGTGCTCGCGCTGTGGCCGTGGCACCAGTACTACTCCGGGCTCGCGCGGTACTACGCCCCGTTGTTCCTCGCGGCGATCTTCGTGCTGGACGCCTCGTGGCGCGTGCTCGAGCGCAAGGAATGGGCGGCGCTGCCTCATGGCATCGCCGCGCTCGTGCTCGGTTCGCTGATCCATCCGTCGTTGCCGCTCTCCCTCGGCGGAGTGGTCGGCTTGCGCTTCGCCCGGCGCAAGCGCGGCACGTCGCTCGCGCGACCGCTGCTCGCGATCGCCGGGATGGGGGCGCTGTTCGTCGCCGTCGCCCTGTTCGCACCGGAGGGCTGCTCGATCCGGCGCGTGGTGTCGGGCGTCGGAGGACACGGCTACGGCGCCGCGCAGCTCGTGTTCGGCTTGGCGTTCAACGTGACGACGGTGGTGATCGCGTTGGCCGCGATCGGCGCCTTCGCGTTGGTGCGACGCGCACCGGCCGCGTTCGTGTTCCTCGCGTCGGCGACGGCATTGCCGTTGATCACGTTGGTCGCGCTCGCGCTGGTCGGCGCCGAAGTGAATCCGCGCTACGCGATGGCCGGGATGCCGGGCTTGATCCTGCTCGCCGGCGCCGGCCTCGACGCGTTGGTCCCGGCGACGCGCGCCGGTTTCGTGATCGCAGCCACGTGCCTGTTCCCGCTCGTCCCGGGCGTGGTGTCGAATCTCATCGATGGCGACCGCCATCCGGTCCCGCAGGTCGCGGCCGCGCTGACGACGAAGCTCGAGGAACGCGACCTGTTGATCGCGGAAGGGCATTCGCTGCTGCTCGCCACGATGTACGGCGCGGAGCGACTGCCTCGTGCCGGCGAAGGCGTGCCCCCGTATCCGCGCTTCGTCGGTGAATGGCCGCCGACTCCTGACGTGTTGTCCGTGATCGACGAGGCCCGAGCGGGTGCGTGGTTCGTCGTCCCCGAGAACCTGTTCGCGCAACCGCGCGACGCCGAGCGCGCCGCCAGGGATTGGCTGCGTCCGCGTGCGATCGTCGTCGATCGCATCGGCACGTCGCGTCTCGACTACCACCGCAATGGCATGCTGCTGCTGCATGTGCCGCGCGGAGGCCGCGGATGAAGGTCGAATTGCTGGCGCGGGCCGACGAGCCCGCTTGGGACGCGTTCGTCCGCGCCCACGCGCACGGGACGTTCTTCCATCGACTTGCGTACCGCGACGTGGTGCGCGATCGCATGCGCCACGAGCCGGTGTACCTGGTCGCGAAGGACGACGGGGTCGTCGTCGGCGCGCTGCCGTTGTTCCTGGTCGGCTCGCCTCTGCTCGGTCGGGCGCTGGTGTCGGTGCCCTACGGCGTCTACGGCGGCGCGGTCGCGCGCGATGCCGCTGCCGATGCCGCGCTGCATGAGGGCGCGAAGGACGTGATGGCGGCGACCGGCGCGAAGCTCGTGGAGCTTCGCAATCAACACGCGCCGACGGTGGCCCTGCCGGAGTCGTCGCTGTATTTCACGTTCGTGCGGGATCTGCCGGCCGATCCCGAGGCATGCCTCGAGTTGATCCCGCGCAAATCGCGCGCATCGACGCGCCATGCCCGCGACAAGTACGGCATGGAATTCGAGGCGGGCACGCACCTGCTGTCGGCGTTCTACGACCTGTTCGCGCGCAACAAGCAGAAGCTCGGCTCGCCGGTGTTCGGCCCCGATTGGTTCGAAGCGCTGGTCGCGGCCTTCGGCGACGACGTGACGCTCCACGGCGTGCGCCACGAAGGACGGCTCGTCGCCGCGGTGTTCTCGTTCGTCCATCGCGATCTGCTGATGCCGTACTACTCCGGCGCGGTGCCCGGCACCGAGCGCCTCGGCAGCATGAACTTCATGTACTGGCAACTGCAGCGCGCAGGCGTCGAACGCGGCCTGCGCCGCTACGACTTCGGGCGCAGTCGAGCCGGCACGGGCGCGTTCCAGTTCAAGGTCAACATGGGGTTCGAGCCGAGCGGCCTGCACTACCAGTACGTGCTGCGCGAGGGCGGGCACATCCCGGCCGTGAACCCCGGCAACCCGAAGTTCGCGGGCGTTCGGGACGCCTGGGCCAAGTTGCCGTTGTGGGTCGTGAAGCGGGTGGGGCCGCGCCTGATGCGCTACTTGCCCTGATCGATGGGGCTGCTCTGGTGTCGCCGGTCCACGTTCGCGCAGCGTTTCGCGAAAAAGCCCGGGAGCATTCGGCGAGCCCGTCCGTATGGGCGGTTGCAACCCGTCGATCCCGAGGATGATCCCATGCTCGCATTCGTCGTCTCGTCGCTGCTCTTGACCCTTCCCGGAGACTCCGTGACCGAGCGCAGCTCGGCGTCGTACTCGGTGACCATGAAGGACGGCAAGGTGGTCGAACGCACGGGCGATGAAGCCGCCGTGCGGCGCATGCTCGCGCAGTTCCCCGAAGTCGAAGCGATGCTCTCCCGCTTCGAGCGCGAGCAGGGGCTCTCGAGCGGCGGTCTCGCGCCGCCCGTTCCGTCGCTCGCGGGTGGCGCCGCACCGAGCGCCGAAGACTTGCTCGAGCGCGTGAAGCGCATGCAGGCCGACGCGTTGACGAAAGCCGCCGAGGACGCGCGTCGAGCCGGCACGACCGACGCGTCGAAGCGCGCCGGCACCTCGACATCGGACGCGACGTCGACCAAGTCCGACGACGCCGCGAGCGATTCGTCGTCCTCCTCGTCGTCGAGCGTGGATTCGAGTTCGAGTCACGAGTCGTCGTCGTCGGACAGCGCGCGGGATTCGCGCCGTTCGTCGAAAGACCGCCGCGCGAAGGCGGATGCGAGCAAGTCCGGCGCACGGACTCCCGCGGATCGCGCGGGAACTCGAACGCCCGCGCGACGCGCGCCCGCGACTCCCGAAGCGGGCCGACCGGCCGCACCCGCGCCGAAGCCCGCGCCCACGCGACGAGCCGGCGGATGAAGCCACCGCGCGAACGTGAGCCCGCGGACGATCCCGCCACCGACGCCGCTCTCCTGCGTCGAGCGACGGCGGGCGACGCACTCGCGTTCGAAGCGTTGGTCGAGCGCTGGGGGGACCGGGTCCACGGTTTCCTCGCGCACCTGTTGCGCGATCACGGTGCCGCCGACGACGTCGCACAGGAGACGTTCGTGCGCGTGTTCGAGCGGGCGTCGACGTTCGATCCGCGCCAAGCGTTCGCCGTCTGGCTGCTGCGCATCGCGCGCAATCTGGCGATCGATCGCCTGCGGCGTACCGCGCTCGAACGCGCGGTGGCCGCGAAAGCAGCCGCGGCCGCATCGCCGTACGCGAGGGAACGCGAGCCTCCCGAGGCTCTCGTCGAACACGAGTTCGGCGAGCGCTTCCGCGCCGCGTTGGCGGAACTCGCCGAACCCTTTCGCACCGCGTTCGTGCTGCGTGAGTTCGAGGGCTTGAGCTACGAGGAGATCGGCGCGATCACGGACGTTTCGCCGAAGACCGTGTCCACGCGTCTTTGTCGAGCACGAGAGCAGTTGCGCGCCGCGCTCGGGCTGGTCCAGCGCCGCGGATTGGAGGAGCACGCATGAACTCGGAATGCGAACGCGTGGTCCCGTTGCTCGGCCCGATGTTCGACGGGCGCCTGCTCGCGCCGGTGCGCGGGGCGTTGATCGCGCACGTCCGCACGTGCGCATCGTGCCTCGCCGTCGCGCGTGACCTGAAGCGTCTGGCCGTCGAGGCCGATCGCGTCGCGTCGGAATCGCGGGCGCGCGCGGATTTGAGCGTCCGCACGCGCGCGATCATCGAGGCGCGCCATCCGGGCGCGTTCTCGGCGTCGCGGCTGCGCCGCGGTTGGCGCGGCGCGCCGCGCGCGTTGCGGTTCGCGGTGGGAGTCCTCGCGGCGTCGGTCGTGTTCGCCAGCGTGTTCGTGGCAGGGTATTGGCGCGGTCGGCACGATCGGATGCCGTCGGGCCTCGACTCCACGACAGCCATTCCGGAGTTCGCGTTCGGCGGGGCGCGTTGGAGCGACGGTTCGCCCGCGCACGACTCCACCGATTCGATTCCCATGCACGTCCTGGACCACCCGGCTGGCGAATCCGTCGGCGCATCCGATGCGCTCAGCGCGCCGGTCCGCGCGGACGTTTTGATGCGGGCGTGGCTCGAGGAACTCGAGCGGCAAGCATCTTGGATCACCCCCCGACCTGACGCCGGGTCATCGCCGCCGCAGCGATGAAGGGTCTTCGGGACCGGCTAACCTCCCCAATCCGGCGCTTTGCTCGCGAGTGTTGTTCGACGATTGAGTCGAACTCTCGCCAGACGAAGTGACCGAGCGCGAACGGGAGGGGGCATGGTCGTCGCAGGCGTCGTTATTTCGCTGTTGCTCGCTAACGGCGTTGAACCGCTTGCCGTCGAACTCGGAGCGGTGATGAAGTTCCGTTGCGGCCCCTCGTCGGCCGTGGGGCATGTCGAAGTGCCGATGGCGGGCGTACTTCATGTTTGGGCTCGCTCCGATGGCGAGCAGCCGACGATTCGTATCGAAGGACCCGGCGACACAGCGATCGCCGAAGCAGAACCGGTGCGCGGCGGCGGTGCGACGTACTTGGAGATCACGTGTGCGGACGGCGGTCGTTACTCCGTGCGACTCACGACGCCGGTTGATTGCGAACTGACGATGAAAGCCAGCTTCTCGCGCGAGACCGAATCGTCGCTCGCGTTGGTGCGTGATCTTCAGTCGCTTCGGACGCAGCTCGCCGACGCGCTCGAACTCCACGACATGGAAGGCGTGCGTGCAGCAGTGTTCGCGATCCGCAATCGCGTGACGACGGACCTGGCGCGCACATCGAGTCACGCAGCTCGTGTCGCACTCGATGAGTTGCTGGATTCGGATGAAATGCGGCGGGCCGAGGACATGGACTCGCTTCGCGGCGAGATCCGACGAGCCCAGGCTGACGTCGCGGATGTCCAGCTCAGGTTGGTGGAACGTGTCTACCCCCGCGAACACGAACGGACTCGGCGTGCGATCCATCACGTCGTCTTCGAGTCGAATCAAGATCCCACGAGGATGGGCAAGCTGGCCGAGCTGATCCCCCGCATCGTCGGTGACCTGGAAGAAAGTCGCGTGACGGATCCAGGCCGACTCGCACTCGCATTTCACGTTCGTTCGGTTGCCCGGTCGAGCCTCGGTGACTGGAGCGGTGCCGAGGCCGACGGGGTGCGCGCCTTGGAACAGGTCGAGAACGATCCGGAACGGGCGCCGCTCCGTCGGGCAGTGCTCGCGCTGTTGGGTTCGACGCGATTCATCGCGGGGGATGCGTTCGGAGCGCGCGCCGCGCTGACGCAGGCTGTCGTCGACTACGAACGCGCACAGGTCCCTCGAAGCGCGCGTGATCGGTTCGACACCGAACTGCAGCTCGCCGTCGTCCATTTTTCGTGCGGCGAGATCGAGCGCGCGCACCAGTCGATCTCGGAACTCGATGCCCTCATCGGGACGCATCCGGAGCTACCGGCTGGGCTCGTTTGGAAACTTCGACTGTGGCAGGCGCGCATCGATTCCGTGCTCGAGCCGTCCCAAACGGCGCTCGATCGATTCGATCGAGCGAACCCTGATCCCGAACTCGTAGTGCTTGATCCGCTTCTCGGACTCATGCGCATCTCAATACTCTGCGAAACTGGGCGCGTGGACGAGGCAATCCGTTCGTTCGATACGTTCGCTGGCCACTGGTCGAAACAGCAGGATCCCACCGGTGGAGTGGCGGCGCTGCTGGCGCTGCACGCGATGAACATTGCAGACGCGGCGGGTGATCGAGCGCGGTTGTTTGCCGCTTCCACGAGGTTTCTGCAAGCGTTCCAGCGCGCCAAGTTCGGCTACACGTGGGGTGCACGCATGCGCGCCGTGGCGTTGATCGCGGCTGCAGCGTTGGATCGTTGCGCGGCCGATGCTCCCATGGACCGACTCAGCGCCGATCTGATCAGGGACATCCGGCTCGGGTATGTCACGTTTGCGTTGTGCGCGACGTCCGCCGAGCTCGATGCGAGCGTCGCCACGTCGTTCGCGAGCCTTTCCTACGCACTCGCCGCGTCAAGCGACCGAACTCTCGACGCGGATTCGCTCGAAACCAATTCGGCCATTGTCGATGCGGTCGACGTGGCGGTGGGATTGCCGGCGGTGTCAGCCGCTGCTCTGCGCTCGACTTCGCAGCTTCCGTCGGCATCGCGGATCGACGCCATGCGGCAGGCCTGGTCGTTCACGCTCTCGATGTTGAACTCGACGATGCAGGGGAATGCTCCCGCAGGGGCCGCGGCGCTCGCGTCGGAAGTCGAGTACCTCGAGCGATCGGTGCGCAGCGAGATTCGCAGGACCCCGGAACTTTCGTCCCTGCTGGAGCGAGTCACTTCGGAAGCCGTCGGGTCGGTGCTCGCGCCCGGAGAAGTAGCACTGAGCTACCTAGTGTTGCCGAGAATCTCACCATGCGAGATCGGTACGCGGAGCACCTCAGAGCAGTTCGATACGCACATTCTCTGCATCGTGCGCGTGGCGGGACAACGACCCTCGATCGTCGAACTCGGTGCGCTGGACGTTGTCCTCCAAGAACTGTCGCGACTCGGACCGGCTGCGACTCCGGCTCGGGGCCGGGCCGTCGAAACGAACGGTGGCGGCGCGGTTGCGAAGTACGCTGCATTGTCGCGGCTCCGCCGTGTCCTGCTGGAGCCGGTACTCGTCGGGATCGACGAGCCGATACGTTTGATCGTCGTGCCCACGGATGAATTGCACGGCGTGCCGTGGGAAGCCCTGTGTCTCGTCGACGCGCGAACGGCTCGTTGGCCGTTGCAACTACGCTCCAGCTTGAGCGAGTGCTGGGTGGACGAGCTTCGAGGTCCAAGCGCGGAGTCCACGAGTTTCGTGCTCGTGGGTGACCTGGACTTCGACTCCGTCGCGGACGGTGAACTGGAATTGACGGCGCCGCTGCAACGTGTTCATGCTCCCGCCGACCTCGTCGAACTCGGCGTTCGCCTTGCGCCGCTACCGGGCACGCGCCGTGAACTCGATGCGGTGGAGCGGGAGATCGTCGCCTGCGGTGTCGAACCGACTGCGGTGGTTCGGCTGACCGGCCCGAGCTGTTCGAAGTCGAGATGGCACGATGTGGCGAAGCATGCCCGCGTCATACACATTGCGTCCCATGGTCTGGTTCGGACAGACCCCGTGCCGAGCGCGGCAGCCATGCGTTCGACAAAGCGGTGGCTGGGTTTTGAAGCCACGGGATCCGCGACGGTGTCACGGTACTTGGAGTGTGGGCTCGCAATCTCCGGCGCGAATCTCCCGCGCGATCCGAGTGGTCAGTATCCGGGCGTACTTTCCGGAGCGGAAATCGCGGTAAGTGATCTGTCTCACTGCGAGTTGGTCGTACTGGCGGCGTGCGCGACGAACACCGGCTTCGTCTCCGCCGGGCGGGGAGTCGCGTCGCTCCAGGAGTCGTTTCGGTTGGCCGGCGCGCATGCGGTCATGTCCACGCTCTGGCCGGTCAAGGACGACGTCGCGTCGGAGTTCATGGCAGAGTTCCATCGCCGCCTATGGAGCGCCAAGACGAGCCCGCGTGTGGCATTGCGCGAAACCAAGATCGCATTGCGCGGCGCGAAGCTGCCGGACGGCAAGCTCCGCTACGACGTCAGCGATTGGGCTGCGTTCGTCCTCTACGGCGGCGATTGACGCTTCGAGCCGAGCCAACGATCGCCGCCACCGCCGCGCTGAGGTCGTCGGCGACGGCCAAGCGGTCGCCGAGCAGCGCGCGGGCTTGCGCTTCCTTCTCCTTGCCCTTGCCGGTGCGCACCAGGATCGGCGTCAGCGCGTTGCCTTGCGCCAGCGCGACGTCGCGCGCGTCGTCGCCGATCACGTACGAGCCTTCGAGCGACAGGTCGAGCACGCGCGTCGCGCGCTCGAGCAGACCTTGCGCGGGCTTGCGGCAGTCGCAGGCCTTCGCATAGCGGGCGACCTTGCCGTCCGGATGGTGAGGACAGAAGAACAGTGCGTCGACGTGCGCGTGCTGCTTGCGCAGACGTTCGATCAGCGTGGCGTGGATGCGTTCGAGTCCGCGCTCGGTCAGCAGTCCGCGCGCGAGCGCCGACTGATTGGTCAGCACGACGACGTGGAAACCCGCGCGGTTCAACGCGGCGATCGCTGCGGCCGATCCGGGCAACAAGCGCAACTGCGCGACGCGCGTGAGAAAACCCGGCGTCTCGGCGTTGATCGTGCCGTCGCGGTCGAGGAAGACGGCGCGGCGCGCGCGTGGCGTCATGCGCGCGGCGGGAACAGCGCGTCCTCGACCAGTTCGCAGATCGAGTGCGCGGCGACGATGTGGAACTCCTGGATGCGCGGCGTGTGATCGCTCGGCACGTTGACGAGCACGTCGGCGAGGTCCTTGCACTTGCCGCCGGTGCGCCCCGTCATCGCGATGGTCGCGAGGCCGAGCTCCCGCGCACGCGCGAGACCGCGCACGACGTTTTCCGAGTTGCCGCTGGTCGTGAACCCGATCGCGACGTCGCCGGGCTTGCCGTAGGCCTTCACCAAGCGCGCGAACAAGTCCTGGTACGAGTAGTCGTTCGCCGTCGATGTCAGGGTCGCCGCGCCGGCGCCGAGGCAGATCGCCGGCAGCCCTTCGTGGTCGCGGTGGAAGCGGTTCGTGAACTCGCCCTCCATGTGCAAGGCGTCGGACATCGAACCGCCGTTGCCGAACAGCAACACCTTGCCTCCGGCGCGGTAGCAGCGCAGCACCACGTCGGCGGCGCGCGCGACGATCCGCGGGAACTCGGCGCGCAACGACTGCGACAGCGCGTCGTGCTCGGCCAGGATGCGGCCGATCTGCGCCTCGGCGGCCGCATGGGCGGGGGTCGCGGGGGAGGTCGATTGGCGCGTGGTTTCGGCGGGATGGGTCATCGAGCCTTGATTCCGCTTCGTTCCGGTCGAGAATGCGGCCGGATCATAGTCGATGGACCCCCTCGCCATCCCTGTGCTCCGATCGGAGTCCGTCGTGCCCGAATTCCGGGATGTCGCATCGTCGCCCCAAGGAGGGGAGTTCACGCCGCTCGAGCGGACCTGCCATCCGCTCAAGGTCCTGATCGTCGACGACGAGGAGTCGATCCGCGTCACGCTCGAGGATGCGTTGGCGGGGGTCGGGCATCGCGTGGTCGCCGCCGCGGACGGCCAGCAAGGTCTGGTCCGCCTGCAGTCGGACGCGTTCGACGTCGTCATCACCGACGTCCGCATGCCGGGGGCCACGGGGCTCGACGTGCTGCGCGCCGCGCGCGAGAAGCACGGCGCGACCGAGGTCATCCTGATGACCGCGTACGGCACCGTCGACACCGCCGTCGACGCGATGCGCCAAGGCGCGTTCCACTACGTGTTGAAGCCGTTCCTGAACGAGGAATTGGTGCTGCTCGTCGAGCGCATCGCGCGCATGCGCGACCTCGAGGACAAGAACCGCGCGCTGTCCGAGGATCTCGGGCGGCTCGACGGCTTCGAGAACGTCATCGGCTCGTCCCCGCCGATGAACGATGTAGTGAAGACGGTGCGCACCGTCGCGAGCACCGACGCGTCGATCCTCATCGAAGGCGAGAGCGGTACCGGCAAGGAAGTCATCGCGCGCGCGATCCACCGCAACTCGACGCGGCGCGATGGGCCGTTCGTCGCGCTGTCGTGCGCGGCGCTTCCCGACAGCTTGATCGAAGCGGAGCTGTTCGGACACGAGCGCGGCGCGTTCACCGATGCGCGCAATCAACGCCGCGGTCGTTTCGAGTTGGCGTTCGGCGGCCCGCTGTTCCTCGACGACGTCGACGACCTGGCGCTCACGACGCAGGTGAAGCTGCTGCGTGCGATCCAGGAGCGCGTGATCGAACGCGTCGGCGGCGAGCGTCCGGTGTCGGTCGACATCCGCGTCGTCACCGCGACCAAGAAGAGCCTCGCGCAGTTGATCACCGAGAACAAGTTCCGCGAGGACCTGTACTACCGCCTGAACGTCGTGCCGATCCGCCTGCCGCCGCTGCGGGAGCGCTCCGAGGACATTCCGCTGCTCGTGCGGCACTTCGTCCAGCGCTTCGGTCGCGGCCGACCGTACGAAGTCACGCCGGAGGTCATGACCTCGTTGTGCCAATACGCGTGGCCTGGCAACGTCCGCGAACTCGAGAACTCCGTCGAGCGCGCGATCGCGATGGCGGGCGATCAGTTCGCGCTGAAGCGCGAGCACCTGTTGTTGCCACTGCTCGCGGCGCGACCGGGCGGGTCACAGCCCGGCGTCTACACGCAACTGAAGGACGTCGTCGTCGAAGCGGAGAAGGAACACATCAAGCGCGTGCTGAAGGCCACGTCGAACCACAAGGCGCAGGCGGCGACGATCCTCGGGATCAGCCGCAAGAACCTGTGGGAGAAGATGCGGGACTACGGCATCGAATGACGCGCGGCGCGGTCGGCGAGGGGTGCTGAGTGGCGTTCTCGATCCTGGCGTCGGACTTCCACCTGACCCCGGCCGATCCCGCGGGCCTCGCGACGTTCCACGCGTTCCTGCGCGACGTCGTGCGGGGCGCCGACGCGCTGTATCTGCTCGGCGACGTGTTCGAGACCTGGGTCGGCCGCAAGCACAGGCGGTGGCCGGAATACGCGGCGGTGTTCGAGGCGTTGGCGCAGCTCGCGCGCAATGGCACCGCGGTCACGCTGCTGCACGGCAATCGTGACTTCCTGCTCGGTCCACGCGAAGCGGCGGCTTGCGGCGGGCGCGTGGTCGGCGAAGAACTCGTCGTCGATCTCCACGGCCGCCGCACCCTGCTGTTGCACGGCGACTCGCTGTGCACGAACGACGTCGGTTATCAGCGCAGCAAGCCGCTGTTGCGTGGCCGGATGGTGCGAGCATTGTCGGCGACGCTGCCGTTCGCAGTGCAGTTGCGCATCGCCGGCGGCTTGCGCGGGCGCTCGAAGCGCTCGGTCGCGATGAAGGCGACCGAGGCGATGGAGCTGGTGCCCGCCGAAGTCGCGCGCCGCTATGCGGAAGGCTACGCCGCGATGATCTGCGGCCATGTCCACCGTCCGGGCGTTCGCATCTATGGCGACGGGGGTCGGCGAGGTCCCGGCGGCCCGGATGACGCAGGTGGCGCACGCGGCGTGAAGGACGGCGCCAGCGAGTCGCAGGTCGTCCACGTGCTCGGAGCATGGGACGACGGCGGCGTCTTCGCGCGCGCCGACGCGTCCGGCATCGTGTTGTCGCGTTATCACGCCGGACGCGTCGAGCCGTTCGCGGCACGCGCCCGGTTCCCCGCGCCGTAGCCGGTGCGGAGACCGCGCTCGATCGCTAGCGTGCTGCGACGCATGAACCGCATCGCCACGATCATCACCATCGACGGACCCGCGGGGTCCGGCAAGACGTCGGTCGCCGAGTCGCTCGCGACGCAGCTCCACTGGGTGTTCCTGAACACGGGCGCGATGTACCGCGCCGCGACGATCGCCGTTCTCGACTCCGGCGCCCGCATGGATCCGCTCGACGTGCAAGCCGCGATCGCTGCGGTGCGCGCGTCCGGGCTGTGGCTCGACGATCGGGGCGTGGTGCAACTGCGCGTCGGTGACGTCACGCCGCGCTTGTCCAGCGACGAAGTCTCGAAGCACGTGTCCGCCGTGTCGCAGATCAAGGAAGTCCGTGAGCTGCTGACGCCGATGCAACGCGAGTTCGGCGTGCGCGCGCGACCGGGCGTAGTCGCCGAAGGGCGCGACATGGCGACCGTGGTGTTCCCCGATGCGCAGCACCGGTTCTATCTCGACGCGACGATCGAAGAGCGCGCGCGCCGACACCTGCATCGCATGACGAAAAAGGGAGCCGCGCCGCCGACGTTGGACGAGGCGATCCGCGACCTCGCCGCGCGCGATCTCCAGGACTCGACGCGAAAAGTCGCGCCGCTGCGCAAAGCCGATGGCGTCCTCGG
>JBPOIU010000082.1:0-17570 GCA_052034255.1 Planctomycetota bacterium
TCGGCTGTGGCTCGGCCAAGAACACGCCGCAGCACGCGTTCGACGCGCTGCGCACGGCCTTGCGCGAGGAGAAGTGGGACCTGCTCTACGACATCCTGCCGCCCGAGCGCCAAAAGACGTTCGATGAGCAGATCGAGAGCGTCATCGAGCAGTTCCAGATGATGCAGCAGGTCAGCCCGGCCGACGTCGAGCCGGCGGCGAAGCGCGAACTGGGCATGGGCTTCGCGGAATGGAAGGCGCTCGAGCGCCGCAAGCAGTTCGAGACACTGTTCAAGAAAGACGCGAAGCGCCAGCTCGCCGAGATCGGGATGAACGCGGACGAGATCCTGGCGTCGACCGTCAAGGAACAGTCGATCGTCGGAGACAAGGCCGAGTTCTCCCTCGACGACGGCAAGGGCCATCGCGTGCGCCTGACGTTCGTGCTGGTCGGCGACTATTGGCGCTTCGAGTTGTGAGCACCGCCGCGGCGCGCGAGGACGCAGTCGCGCGGGTGCGGCACTACCACGAATCGACGAAGCACAGCGTCGCGTCGGTGTACGCGTCGCGTCATGTGCTCGATTGGGACAATCAACCCGATCCATTCCGGCGCTACGACGGCGCGCCGATCGTGGCCCTCGATCGAGCGCCGCCGATGCCGCGGACGGGCACGTTCGAAGCGCTCGAACGCATCGCCACCTTGCGGGGCGCCGGTGGTGCGTGGACGCGTGACGCACTCGCCGCGCTGCTGTTCCACGCGTTGGCGGTCAGCGCGTGGAAGCAGCTGCGCGATGAGCCCAGCGTGCGCTGGAGCCTGCGCGTCAATCCGTCGTCGGGGAATCTGCATCCGATCGAAGCCCACGTCGTCGTGCGCGACGGAGTCGACGGACTCGAGCCGGGCGTGCATCACTACCGATCCGATCTGCATGCCTTGGAGCTGCGCGCGCGCGGCGACTGCGTGCCTCGCGGGTTCGGCGCGGGCGCGACGGTGCGGATCGTGCTGACCTCGATCGTGTGGCGCGAAGCCTGGAAGTACCGCACACGTGCACTGCGCTACTGCTTGCTGGACGCGGGACATGCACTGGGTTCGATCCTGTCCGCCGCCGCGGCGCTCGGACTGGCGGCGCGCGCCGAGTTCGTGTTCGACGACGCCGCGCTCGCGGCCGCGATCGGCTGCGCCGCGGACGAACAGCCCTTGCTCGTGCTCGCGCTCGGGCCCGCGCGGGCCGATGACGCGCCCGCTCGTCCCGCGACGTTCCAGGGCACGCCGAACGCGCTGTCGGACGATCCGATCGAGTACGTGCTCATCGACGCGGCGGCGAAGGCATGTGCGACGGCGTCTTCGCGGGGCCCGAGCCCCGGCCCGGCGTCGGAGATGTTCGAGGGCGAGCCGCACGTCGTGCTGCCGCGCGGCGTCGCATGCGACGAACCGCTCGCGCACGTCGCGCGACGCCGGCGCTCGGCGGTCGAGATGGACGGTCAGCAGCGCCTCGCGCTCGATGCATTCGCGACGCTGTTGCACCACGCACAGCCGCGCTGGCCGACCGATTGGACCGATGGGACGGGCGCGGCGGGACGGCTGGTGACGCTCGTCACGTACGTCCATCGCGTCGACGGCCTCGAGCCCGGTGCGTACGCGTGGCGCCCCGAGGCGGGGGCCCTCGTGCGCATCAAGTCCGGCGATCAGCGAGCATGGGCCGCGAGTCTGTCGCTCGGCCAAGAGATCGCGAGTCATGGCGTCGCCGCGTTCTCGATGCTCGCCGACCTGGAACGTGCGTATGCGTGGTTCGGCGCGCGCGGCTACCGCGCCGCGCACATCGAAGCCGGCTGCATCGGACAAGCGCTGTACCTCGCCGCCGAGGCGCTCGGCATCCAGGCGACGGGAATCGGCGCGTTCTACGACGACGACGTCCATCAGCATTTGGAGCTGTCTCGCGAGCGCGGCCAAGTCGTCTACCACTTCACCGTCGGCCGGGCGGTGTTCGATGAACGGATCGTCGCGTCACAAGATCCGTTCCAGGACCCGTACCGAGGGAAGCCATGAACTCGCAACCGACAGGCGCCGCGTCGACCTGGAAGTCGCCGTCGCGCGACGTGGTGGCGATCGTCGACGCCCCCGGGACGCCGGTGGTCGCGGTCGAGCCGACCGGAGCGCGCGTACTGGTCGCCGCCTATCGCGACCTGCCGACGATCGAAGAGATCGCGCGCCCGGTGGCGAAGCTCGCGGGGCATCGGTTCGACCCGGTGACCGCGCATTGGCAACGGACGTGGCATTTCACCGGCTTCACGATCGTCGATGTCGAGACCGGCGCGCGCGTGGAGTTGCGCACGCCGCCCGGCGCGCGGCTCGGGCGACCGTTGTGGTCGCCGCGCGGTGGGCGCGTCGCGTTCACGAACGAGACCGAGAGCGGTGTGGAGTTGTGGCTCGCCGATCCGGCGACGGGGGAGTCGAGGCGTTTGCTCGGGCCGGTCGTGCATCAAGCGCTCGGCGACTTCGTGCGTTTCCTTCCCGACGGTTCCGGATTGATGTGCTTGGTACGCGTCCCGGCGCCGGAGCACGCGGTGGCGCCCTGCGTTCGTGGGCCCGTGGTCGAAGACACGGCCGGGCGGCAGGCGACGAACCGAACGTTCCAGGACTTGCTGAAGGACGCGACGGATGACGCCCAGTTCCGCGCGCTCGCGACTGCTCGTCTCGCGCGCGTCGCGTTCGATGGCGGCATCGTCGAACTCGGCGATGCCGGGATCTTCCTCGATGCCGCACCGTCGCCGGACGGTCGCTACGTGCTCGTCGAGCGCGTGGTCGAGCCGTTCTCGCACGTCGTGCCGCTGCATCGCTTCGGACGCACGATCGAGGTCTGGGATCGCGCGGGTGCGTTGGTGCACGAGATCGCGCGCTTGCCGCCCGCCGACGAAGTGCCGATTCAAGGCGTCCCGACCGGACCGCGCGCGGTCTCGTGGCAACCGCTGCGCCCGGCGACGCTGGTGTGGGCGCTGGCGCAGGACGGCGGTGATCCGCGGCGGGAAGCCGAGGTCCGCGATCGCCTCTACGCGCAGGATGCTCCGTTCGCGATCCCACCGCGCGAGATCGACGCGACCAAGGAGCGCTTCATCGGGCTCGACTGGACCGAACGGCGTGACGAGGCGTTCGTCACCGATTGGCATCGCGACACGCGCTTCGCGACCACGCGCCACGTCGCGGTCGATCGCGCGTTCGAGCCCCGCGAGTTGTTCCATCGCTCGGTCGACGACCGATACGGCGATCCCGGCGAATTGGTCCACGTGCGCGGTCCCGACGGACTCGCCGTCGCCCGAGTCGAAGACGGGTGCGTCTGGCTCGCCGGCGATGGCGCGACGCCGCTCGGCAATCGCCCGTTCCTCGATCGACTCGAGTTGACGACGCGCGCGAGCACACGCGTGTGGCGCGCGCGCGACGGGCGCTACGAGTCGTTCGTCCAATTCGTCGCCCGTGCGCGGGATGGCGCGCGACGGTTCGTGATTCGGACCGAGTCGCCGACGGAGCCGCCGAACTACGCGCTGTGGCACGAGCGCGACGGTGAGATCGCGCGCCTCACGCACGAGGTCGATCCGCATCCCGGCTTGTCCGGGGTGAAGCGTGAGCTCGTGACGTACGCGCGCCGCGACGGCGTGCCGTTGTCCGGGACCTTGCTGTTGCCGCGCGAGCGCAAACCGGACGAGCGCTTGCCGCTCGTGATCCATGCGTACCCGACGGAGTTCGCCGATGCGCGTACGGCGGGGCAGGTCAGCGCGGCGCCCATGCGCTTCACGCGCTTGCTCGGCACGTCGCCGGCATTCTTCCTGTTGCGCGGGTACGCGGTGTTGGAGCAGGCGACGATCCCGATCGTCGGCCCGCCCGAAACCGTCAACGACACGTTCATCGAACAAGTGGTCGCCGCGGCCGAGGCCGCGATCGATGCCTTGGCGGCGCGCGGCATCGTCGATCCGACGCGGGTCGGGGTCATCGGCCACTCGTACGGCGCGCTGATGGTCGCCACGCTGCTCGCGCACAGCGAGCGCATCCGCGCGGGCATTGCGCGTTCCGGCGCCTACAACCGCACGCTGACGCCGTTCGGCTACCAGAACGAGCGGCGCACGCTGTGGCAGGCGAAGAACGCCTACCTCGACAACTCGCCGTTCTTGTTCGCCGATCGGATCAAGAAGCCGCTGTTGCTGATCCACGGCGCCGACGACGAGAACCCGGGCACGTTCCCACTGCAATCGCAGCGCCTGTTCCACGCATTGGCGGGGCTCGGTGGCACGGCTCGGCTCGTCGTGTTGCCGCACGAAGGTCATGGCTACAGCGCACGCGAGAGCGTCCTCCACGTGCTCGCCGAACAGTTCGATTGGTTCGAGCGACACCTGTGAACGTCGCGGCCCGTCGCACCGCAAGAGTGCGACGGGCCGCGACGAGGACTCGATTCCGTGAGCCGCACGCGCTCACAGCGGCGGGGTGTCGTACTCGATTCCGTTGTCGCTCGAGTCCGGCGCGGCCGGGCTGTTGCCGGTGGTCGGCCCCAGAGCCCCTGTGTTGCGCCAGTTGATGCGGTTGCCCGACATCGTGTTGTTCGCCAGCGTGTTGTTCCCGCCCGTCAGGTCGAGACCCTCGCCCTGATTCGACTTCGCGACGTTGTCGCTGAGCGTGCAGTTGTCGCCATTCAGCGAGATGCCGTCTTCCGCGTTGTTCGACGACTGATTGCCGTCGATCAGCACGCCGTTCGCGGTGACGATGAGGCCGTCGTGCGGGCACGAGCTGATCTTGTTCGACACGATGGAATGCCCCGTGCCACTCTCGATCAGGATGCCGGCGCCGCGTGCCTGCGGAATCGTCGGCCCGCCACCGAACAGCACCAATGCCGTGCGCATACCCGTACGCGTCACCGTGTTCTGCGACACGGTCGTGTTCACGCAGTCGATCAGCCAGACCCCGGGGACCAAGCAGTCGGTGATCGTGTTCTTCTCGATGGTGAGCCCGGTGACCGTGTCGGCGAACATCCCGGCGCCCGGAGTGACCAGTGCCGCCGTATCGGGCGAGACGCCGATCCCGGTCAGCTTGTTCTTCGACACGACGATGTTGTTGCCGCCGGGCATGAAGATCCCCATTCCGTTCTTGATCGTGTTCGACGTGATCGTGCTGTTCGTGCCGGCGAAGAACAGTCCGAACGCCATCGCGTTCGCGATCGTGTTGCCTTGGATCAGCGCGTTGTCGCCGTTGCCGAAGAAGCCGATCGAGCAGTACTCGAACTTGTTGTTCGTGACCGTGGTGTCGTCCCCTTCGACGCTGAGTCCGATCTCGAGCAACTTGAACGAGCACTTGTGGACCGTCACGCCGTTGCCGTCGATGACCAGGCGCCCGTTGTTCCTGAAGGTGCAGCGGTCGAGCGTCAGGCCGTCCGCACCCGTCGCGCGCACGTGATAGAAGTACGGGTGCTCGCTGGTGACTTTCGACAGCGTGACGTTGGTGGCCGCCGAGATGTCGAAGTTCCCGTCGTCGACTCCGATCAGCATGAACCCGTTCGGCGCGGCGTGGCGTACGCGCAGATTCGTCACGGTGACATCCGGCGAGACGATGCGAATCGCAGGGCCGGTGCCCGCATTCGGATCCGGACGGGCGTCGATGATCGTGTTCGCACCGCTTCCTTTCAGCGTGATGCTCGCGGTCGCGATCAGCACGTTCTCGTAGTACGTCCCCTTCGCGACCAGCACGGTGTCGCCGGGCGCCGAAGCGATGATCGCGGCTTGGATCGTCGCGAACTGCGACGGCACTTTCAGCGTGGCGGCGGAGGATGCCGAGGCCAGCGCGCCGACTGCGAGCGTGGCGAGTACGAACGATGAGCGCATGCTTGTGGAACTCCTAGGCAGGCCGTTCGAAGGAAAATTTCGTCGGCGGGGGGCGATCGGGGGTGAGCGTGGCCTCTTGCCGCGGGATCGCCGCCGATCGTCGTCGATCCGCCCGTCCGACGTGGTGCGTCGAGCGGATGGGGTGCACCCGCGGGCAGCAGCGACCTGGTCGGCTTGCCGTTGGATGGGGGCGTGACGCACGCCGCGGTGCGGAAACTACGGATCGGCAGCGGCGATCTCAAAGAGAGAGCGGGTGAATCCGGCGGTTCGAGTCGCGCCCCATGGGTGTCCGGATCAGGGCGCGGCTGCGCGCCGCGCGCGCGCCTCGGCCTGCGCGGCATCGCGATCCTGAGGCGTATCGAGGTCACGGACGAGCCACGGATTGGCCAGCACGACGTGGTGGACTCGTCGCGCGTCGCGGCGAATGACCTCGTTCGCGGGCGCGTCCGCGGACAACGCGAGGAACTCGGCGGCGAGCGCGCGCGCGAACAGAGCCGGATGACCGCGGCGGCCCGCATGGCTCGGAACGACGATCGACGTGCCCGGCGAGCGGCTCGTCCACGCGTCCAGCAGCGCGCGGACGTCGGCGGCTTCGAACATCGGTACGTCGACCGGACAGAGGAGGAAGGCATCGGCAGCCGTCGCGAGGTTCGCGAGCGCGATGCGCAGCGACGAGAGTTGCCCGGCGTCGGGCGCGACGTTGATCGCCGTCGTGACACCAGCGAGGTCGACCGCGCGCCTCAGGCTCGGGCCGGCGGTGCGCAAGACGACGACGACGTGTTCGATCGGCGTCGCCCGCAGCACGCGGAGCATCCGGGCGAGCGCGACTTCTCCCGCCAGGTCGAGCAGCGCCTTCGGCTCGCCCATGCGCGTCGACGCGCCTGCGGCAAGGACCAACGCTGCGACGTGAGAGCGTTCGGTCGGCATCGAACGCGTCAGTGCGTCTTCGTCATCGAGACCAGCAGCACGAGCTTCTCGTGCGTATCGTTGCGTACCCCGTGGTCTTCGCCCGCCGGGCAGACGACGACCTGTCCGCGCGCGAGTCGGACTTCGCGGTCGCCGACGGTGACGAGGCCCGAGCCCTCGAGCGCGAAATAGACCTTGTCGGCGTCGGCGTGCGCGTGCGGTTTTTGTGCTTGGCCGGGCAACAGTCCGTACACGTCGAGGAACATGCGCGGCGAGTCGAACAGATTGGTCTTGGTCAGCTTTTCCGGATGGAACGCGACGCGAGAGGTGGGGTCGATGGGGTCCATGGCGTCCCAGCTTCGAATCCGGTCGGGCGCGGATCAAGAGTGACGATCACGTCGAGGCGGTTCCGCGTGGGCTTGGTAGGGTTCGCCGTATGTCCGGATGGACCCGCCTCGCGAGCCTCGCCGAGCTTGAAGCCCGCGGCCGCGCCGACGTCGAGATCGACGGGCGCGACGTGGCGCTGCTGTGGCACCGTGGTCGGGTCGTGGCGCTGTGGAACCGCTGCCCGCACGCGAACGGGCGGGTCGCCGACGGCGGGATCAAGGACGACGACGTGATCTGCCCGTTGCACCGCTGGCGCTTCAGTCTCACGACCGGAAAGACGATGCGTGATCGGCGGATGACCGCGACTCTGTACCCCGTCCGCGTGGATGGGGACGACGTGTTCGTGGACCTGCCGTGAATCGACGGGTGCTCGCATGCGGTCGTCCTCGCTCGTGGTGTTGCTGGCTCTGGCGCTCGGTGTCGTCGGCGGCGGTACGTGGTCCCGCGCGACGGCGCAGGACGCGAAGTCGAAGTCGGCCAAGGGCCGCTCCGCGGAGCTCGCGGAGAGCGTGGCGGCGGACTCCGAGCTGAAGCTGCGGGACTATCGGGCGGCCGAGGACGCGCGCGCCAAGGCGTTGGACGAACGTCTCGACGCCATCGCCAAGTCCTTGGAAAAGCTGGACAAGCGACTCGACGCGATCGATGCGCGGCTGGCGGCGCTGCAACCACGCGGCAAGTGACGGCTCGACGCCACTTCCTGGATTCGGTGCTATCATTCGGCGCCTGGTCGCTCGAACGGGAGCAACGTGCGTTCGCTCCTCGGGTTGCGCGCGATCACTTGGCCTAGAACGCAGGTCGGTCGTCCATGAACACCCTGTTCCTCTACGCGCCGGATCGGTGCCTCCCGACGATCCCGTACTCGTCCCTGCCGGCGCTCCAAGCCTGCCTGAAGACGAACGGCTATGCGTCGGACATCCTCGACCTGAACGTCGAGCTGTTCGACCGCCTGATCCAAGCCGACAAGCTCGGCGGCTACTACGGCTGGGTCGAGAACCGTTTCCGTGAGCTCGAACACAAGGCCTCGCTGACGCGCGAGGAACACGGGATGTACCGGTTCCTGGCGCCGCTGCTGGCCGCGCCGCCGGAGAGCATCGGGCGCGCGTCCGAGGGCGCGAAGATCCTGCGCACGAAAGAGCTGTTCTATCAGCCGGCGCTGTTCAACCAGGCGTTCGACGACCTCTCAGCGGTGGTGCGCTTCCTCTATGCCGCGACGCCGCTGCTGAATCCCGAGAACAAGCTGCACTACGTCGACCACCTGCTGCAGCACAGCGAGCACGCGGGCGATCCGCTGGTCCAGGCCTACCAGGACTTCCTCGTCGACATGGTGCTCGCGCGCAAGCCGGACCTGCTCGCGTTCACGATCCCGTTCCACAACCAGATGCTCGAGACGCTGAAGTTCATCCGCGCGCTGCGCCAGAAGGCGCCGCACGTGAAGACGCTGATCGGCGGCCCGACGGTCAACGACTATCGCGACACGCTGTTTGCGGACCCGAGGCTGTTCGAGTTCGTCGACTACGCGATCATGGGCGACGGCGAGAACGCGATCGTGAAACTCGTCGACGCACTGCACGGCAAGCGCGGACTCGACGAGGTGCCGAACCTCTACTACCGCAAGTCCGACGGCAGCGTCTCGATCCCGCTGAAGCACGACTTGCCGGTGCTCGACCTCTTGCCCACGCTCGACTTCGACGGCGTGCCGTTCGATCGCTACCTGTTGCCCGAGCGCTTGGCGAATTTCCAGACCTCGCGCGGCTGCTACTACGGCAAGTGCACGTTCTGCGGCGACGGCTTCCGGCGCAACTTCCGGATGCGCCACGCGGACCTCGTCTACGACGACGTGAAGACCGTGAACGCGAAGTGGGGCGTCCAGTTCTTCCTGTTCTGGGACTCGCTCGCTCCGCCGCGCACGCTGATCAACATGGCGAAGCGCCTGAAGGACGAAGGTCCGGAGGTCTACTGGTTCGCCGAGACGAAGTTCGAATACACGTACGCGAACCGCCAGACCGTCCGCACGCTCTACGACGGCGGTGCGCGCGTATTCCAGTTCGGCTTCGAGTCGGCGGTCGAGCGCGTGCTCGGGTTGATCGACAAGGGCAACGAGCTCGACAAGGTGGACGCGTGCCTCGACGCGCTGTCGGAAGTCGGGATCGGCGTCTGCACGTCGTGGTTCATCGGCTTCCCGACCGAACGCGAGGACGAAGCGCTCGTCACCTACGACTACGTCAGCAAGCGTCGCGATCAGATCGTGATGTCGATCTACTCCGGCATCTTCAATCTCGGCCGTGACACGATCGTCTACGAGAACCCGGCGCGCTTCGGCGTCCGCATCGTCGAGAACGACGACGGCGAGATCTGGGTCGACGACGGCCTGATGCCGTGGGACAAGACGACTTGGAACGAACGTCTGTCGCCGCGTGGTGACCTGCCGCTGCTGACGCAGGGCGGGTATTTGCTGTACCAGACGCGCAAGCCCGAGCTGTTGCGCGAGATCGTCGCGAAGGGCCGCAGCGGTCCGCTCGCGCGCGAGATCGACGACTTCGAGAACGCGGTGCCGACCCGTCCGGAACGCAATCGGGTGCAGACGTACCGCTATGAGCCGACGCAGCCCGACGAGTCGTCCGAAGTGAAGCCGAAGGCGGGCGGAGTTCCGTTCGCGTTCGTCGGACTCCACGGCAAGGTCCATCGACTCGATGCCGCCATGGTGCGTGTGTTCGACGCGTGCGACGGGAAAAAGACCGTCGGCGAACTCGCGGCGCTGCTCACCGATCAGGACCGCGCCACGGCGCTCGAGACGGTGGCGTGGATGATCGACCGCGCGATCCTCGTCGTGCCGTTGAAGCTCCCGACGTATCGCGCGCTGACGCTGGAACCGGCGACGGCCTGAACGCGTCGCGACCGCCGCGCTCCTCGCTCGTGGGCCCGTCCCGCGTGGCCGGTCGGTGCGGGTCTCGAACGGCGCTCAGCCGCTCTTCGCGGCGCGCTTCTTCGCGTAGGCGAGCTGGACCTTGACCTCGTTGGCGAGTGGATCGAGCTCCGTACCGACGATCGAGCAGATCTGCAGCAGCAGTTCGAGGTTCTCGGCCAGGAACGGCTTCTCGTTGCGCAGCGCGATGCTCTCTTCGGCGGCTTGGCGCAGCAGTTCGCGGCGCTTGTTCTGCTCCACGCCGAACGTCTTGTCGTCCATGCCGTCGGGCTTGGTGGCCGGAATCGCCTGGGCGCGATCGATGAAGTAGCGCGCGAACAACATGCGGGCCTGCTCGGATGGGTTCGCGTAACGGCGCGCGCGCTCCAGCAACGGGCGGACTTCGTCGAGATTGCCGGCTTCGTACTGGAGCTGCGCCGCGAGCTCGAGCGCCGCCACGTAATCCGCTTTCAAGCCGTACGCGTTTCGCGCGGCCTCCAGCGCATCGGCGGACTTGCCGGCGAGCCGGGCGATCACCGCGCGCGTGTAGAAGACGTCGGCGATGCACTCCGGGAAGCGACTTTGCAGTTCCACCAGGATCGGTTCGGCCTGCTCGGCCTTGCCCTGGGTCGCGAGCGTCAAGGCCATGCCGCGCAGTGGCTCGGGGTCGTTCGGCGCGAGTTCGCGCGCCTTCGCGAACAACCGCAGCGTCGTGTCGCCGCGATCGCCCTTGCGCGCGAGCGCCGTCGCGGCCGACGACACGGCGTGCGAAGCGAAGCGCGCGAACATTCCGTGCGGCAGTTCGGCGCTCTTCGCTTCGAAGGCCAGTACGGCGTCGGCGTTGGCCGCGGTCGGGTCGAGGATCGTCTTGGCGCGCGCCAGCCCGAACTCGCGCTCGATCGAATCCGGCAGCATGGCCGCGGCGCGCTGGTAGCACACCGTCGCGAGCTTCGGGTTCTGGAACGGCGAGCTGTCTCCATAGACGTGGCCGAGCAGCAGCAGCACGTACGGGTCGTCACCGACGTACGAGCGGAAGCGCACCAAGTCCTCGTCGGGGACCCTGCCGCGGTCGTAGTGCGACAGGGCGCGCAGCGCGGTCGAACGGTCGTCGATGCCCTGCGTGACCGGATGCGCTTGCAGCCACGCGATCGCCTCGTCGGACTTGCCGGCGACTCGCAGCGCTTGGATCCGATCGATGTCGGCCTGCGCCAGGCCGTTCGCTGCAGCCGGAGCGGCCGCCGGAGCCTGGCCAGCGGCGAGCAGCGGCAGCGCGAGAGGGAGCAGCGCCGCGGACAGCGACAGGACGAGCGGCTTCGGCGCGAGCATCACCAGGACTCCGTGCAAGGTCGGGACGGGACAGGAGACGGGGATCGGCATTCTATCCGTCGAACCGAAGCGGGCCTCACCGGCGCAGAGGCGATTCCCGCGGGTCACCGGAGCCCTGCAACGCCAAAGCCCGCGCCACGATGGGGTGACGCGGGCTTTGGCGATCCGGGGCTTCGGTGCCCCGCTCGATGCCCTGCTGGATCAGGGCTGATGGACCTCGGCGCTCTGGAGAGCCGTGTTCGACGGACCGCCGCCGCCGCCGACCACCAGCACCGAGAGGTCGTTCAACAGGACGGCTGGCGCGCCGGAGCGCGTCGTCGACATCGGATTCGTCGCGACCCACGACCCGGCGCCACCCACGGCCGGCGTGTAGATCAGCGCATCGGCGACCGGCGTCGGGGCCGTGAGCGAACCTTGAGCGCCACCCGCGGCGAGGATCGTTCCGTTCGGGAGCTTCGCGAGCGACGTGATCGCGAGCGGCGTGGTCATCGCTCCGGCCGACTGGAACGAATTGCTCGACGGCGTGTACAGATCGCAACTCGACAGCACGGTCGGCGCCAGGATGCTGCCGCCCGCACCGCCCACCACGAGGACGCGGCCATCGTTCAACAGGATCGACGAGTGCGCAGCACGAGCGGCCGGCAACGTCAGGTTCGTCACGATCGTGTTGTTCGTCGGGTTGTAGAGCGCGGACTTCGCCGAGATGCTCGGGATGATCACGATGAAGTTGATGAACGTGATGCCGCCCGACAGGAACACGCGGCCATCGGCGAGCGCGACCGCGTCGTGGAACGTCTTCGGCTCACCGAGTCCCGGGCCGTTGCTCCAGGTGTTGGTGGCCGGGTTGTAGATCACCGTGGTGCTCTGCGCGCTCGAGTAGAACGCCGTCGAATCGGCGAGGCTCGACGATCCGCCGGCCACGAACACGCGGCCGTCCGGCAACCGCGTCGCGGTGTGCCCGACGCGTGCGGAGCTCATCGGCGGCGTCGCCGTGAACACGCCGGTCGCGGGGTCGTAGATCTCGGCGGTGTTCAACACGTTGCCGAGGGCGTCGACACCGCCGGAAACGAAGACGCGACCGTCGTTCAGCAGCGTCGCGCGGTGCAGCGCGCGCGCCGAGTTCATCGTGCCGGTGGGTTCGAACAGTTCGAGGTTCGGGCGATAGAGCTCGGCCGTGGCCAGTCCGCTGGCGCCGGTCAGTGAGCCCTGCCCGCCACCGGCGACCAACACGCGCCCGTCGGCGAGCTTCGTCGCGGTCGGGAACGCGCGTGCCGCGAGTAGACCGTTCAACGTCGAAGCCCATTCGCCCGGCAGATCGAACGTCACGCGCCAGAGATTCGACTTCTGCGCGATCGTGGTGCCGAAGTCGATGCGCGTGCTCTGGAAGTTCAGGTTCAGGTTGTCGATGCCGGGCACGTTCGGGATCGGCAGTGGCAGTGCGATCGATCCGCCCGGCGGCAGGACGCCGAGGAAGCCCGGGATCGAAACCGAGAGTTCGAGCAGTTCGAAGCCGACGTCGAGCGACGCGATGTGCGGCGCCGGCAGCGCGGTCGGTCCGGTCGTCAGCGACATGATCGTCAAGTACTGCGCGTTCGGCGGGCCGCTGACGGTCAGCGTCATCGTCTGGCCGATTCCGCCACCGACCACGTCGATGGCCATGTTCTGACCAAGAGCCGAGAGAGGTGCCGCCGCGACCATGGCGCTGGCGAGCACGGCGTGCCGGAACGAACGATGCATGGAGCCTCCTCGAGTCCTCGGGTGTGAGAGAACGTGAGTCAATCCGATCGACTCCCGTTCTCGGCCGCACCAGCTGTTGCTCGGCGACGGCAGTCGCCGGATTCAATTCACTGATGAACGGCGTTGAATGACGCGAACAACCTGCTGATACGGCAGCTGCCGCCGCCGTCGGCACCTTGTGAGTTCGGCTGTGAATCCACTCCTCGAAGCGAGGGATCGACTCACGGCCTCCGAGACGCAGTGGGGGCGACGACCGCGCGAGGCAGGGTCCGTCGCGTTCCTGAACGCTTGGGTTGTACCACGCGCCCGACGGACCGGCCACGCGACGGGACCGATCGGGTCGCGTAAAGCCGCGGCACGCATGGATCACCCCGGGAGGGCGGCTCCTTGGTAGGGTCAGCGCGAGCCTGCGCGTCCGTCGCCGCGGCGACCGTGGCATTCTTCGTCGGAGCAGCATGGCTTTTCTCGCGCCCGGACCGTTCCTGACCCACGACCTGCCCGGCATCGGCGGGCGGATCAAATCCGAACCCGAGGACTTCATCGTCGTCGAAGAGCGTTCGCGCCCCGAGGGCGAAGGCGACTTCGTCCACGCGTTCATCGAGAAGCGGCGCATGTCGACGCCGGAACTCCTACGCCGGCTGACGGCGCGGCTGCGCGTGCCGTCGCGCGAGCTCGGATGCGCGGGATACAAGGACGCGGACGCGGTCACGCGGCAGTGGATCAGTGCGCCGGCGCGCTGCGAGGACGCGTTGCGGGCGCTCGAGCTGGAGCGGGCGCAGGTCCTCGACGTCGCGCGCGCTCGGCGACCGCTGAAACCCGGAGACTTGGCCGGCAATCGCTTCGTCGTCGTCGTGCGGGACGTCGGCGACGTCGACTCCGCGATGGCCCGCGCGCGCTCGATCCTCGACGTGCTCGAGCGGCGTGGTGTGCCGAACGGCTTCGGCGCCCAGCGTTTCGGCATTCGCGGTGAGTCCGGGCACGTCGGCCGCAAGCTGATCGCAGGCGACGCGCGGGCCGTGCTCGACGCGATCCTCGGCGCACCGTCCGACCTCGAGCTCGACCCGAAAGCCCGCGCGTTCCGCTCCGCGTACGAGCGCGGCGACATCTATCGCGCGCTGAAGTGGGTGCCCGACGCGTTGCGGCTCGAGCGGGCGCTGCTGCGCATGGTGGCGGAGGGCGCGTCCCCCGAAGCGATCGTCGCGAAGATCGCGCCGCGCGAACGCCGCTTCTTCCTCGCCGCGTACCAGGCGCTCGTGTTCAACCGCATCCTCGCGCGACGCTTGGCAGACATCGACCGCGTGCTGCCCGGCGACCTGCTGTTCGAACCGGCGACTCGTGCGGTCGCGCCCGCCACGTCGTTCTCGGCGCCGCAGGCCGCGGTGGACGCGGGCGAGCTGCATCCGACCGGCCCGCTGTTCGGACTCCACACGCCGTTCGCCACCGATCAAGCTGGCGCCATCGAGCACGCGGTCTTCGACGCCGAACGCATCGATCCCGCGCGGTTGAAGGCCACGACGGGTCTCGATCCCGACGGCCATCGGCGGCCCCTGCGCTTCGTGCCGCGTGAACTCGAAGTCCGGCCGCGACCCGAACTCGGCGCCTTGGAGTTCCGGTTCGCGCTCGCGCCCGGCTGCTTCGCGACCGCGCTGATCGGCGAGATCTCGAAAGTCGCGGGTTTCCCGGTCTGATCGACTCTGTCCGAGAGTCGTCGCGCGCTGCGACGATTCTCGGACGAAGTCGATCTCGCAGCAGGTGTCCGAGGCCGCGCCTCGTGCGTTCGGCCGTGATTCGACGCATCCGCGCCAGCGCACGTCGTCCCCGAGCTCCTTCGCGACGAACGCGCCCGCGTTCTTCGAGGCGGGCTGCTACGCTCTGCGGTGCTTTTTGGAGACCACGTGCGCATCTTCGCGATCGGTGACGTCCATCTGCCCGGCGGTCCGCGCAACAAGCCGATGGATCGATTCGGCGACATTTGGCGCGACCATACGCGCGTCATCAAGGATGCGTGGGAAGCGCAGGCGCGCGGCGACGACGTGTTGCTGATCGCCGGCGACCTGTCGTGGGGCATGACCGCCGACGACGTCGTCGACGACTTGCGTTGGATCCGTGAACTCACGGGCACGAAGGTCGTCATTCGCGGCAACCACGATTTCTGGTGGAGCGGCATCGGCAAGGTGCGCGCGGCGCTCGGACCGACGGTGCACGCGTTGCAGCAGGATCACGTCGTGCTCGGCGATGTCGCGATCGTGGGAACGCGTGGCTGGCAATGCCCCGGCGACGTCGGCAGTGCGGACTTCATGACCGCACCGGGCGAGAAGGATGCGGGGTCGAAAACGTACACCGAGAACGATCGGGTCATCTACGAGCGCGAGGTGCTGCGCTTGAAGCTCGGCCTCGAAGGACTCGAGCGCTCGCGGCTGCCGCATCGCACGCGCGTCGTGATGCTCCACTACCCGCCGATGAATGCGCGACACGAGGCCTCGGGGTTCACCGATCTGCTCGATCTGCACGGCGTGGATCTCGTGGTCCACGGCCATCTGCATGGCCCCGCGTCGATCGCGACGGCGTTCGAGGGCACGCGCGGCAAGACTCGTTATCACTGCGTCAGCGCGGACGCGGTCGCGATGCGGCCGCGCCTCGTCTACGACGACGGAGTTCTCCCATGACGGTGCTCTACCTCGTGCGTCACGGCGTGGCCGCGGATCCGACTCCTGGCGTTCCGGACGCGGATCGGCCGTTGACGGCGGAGGGCATCGAGAAAACGGCCCTGGTCGCGAAGGGCCTCGCCACGCTCGATGCGTTCGACGGCGTGGTGCTGTCGAGTCCGTACGTGCGAGCGATCCAGACCGCGGAGATGCTCGCGGACGCGTGGCAGGAAGATGCCGAGGTGATGATCTGCGACGCGCTGACGCCCGACGGCAGCGCGAGGGAGTTGATCGCGTTCCTCGACCATGCCACGCAGGCGCAGACGATTCTCGCGGTGGGTCACATGCCGAGCTTGGCCGAGATCACGTCGGACCTCATCGGCGCGGCGCGCGGTGCGCGGATCGAGTTCAAGAAGGCGTCCGTGGCAATGATCGAGTTCGAGGGCCCGGTGCGCTTGGGCCGCGGCACGCTGGTGGGTTTCTTCCCGCCGCGCGCTCTTCGCGCGCTGGGGGAAAGTCGCGACTGATCGCGCGCGGCCGGGCCGAACGCGCGAGGCGACGCGGCCGCGAGACCCCTGGTGACGCCGAGAACGCGGGCCGCGTTGGACGCGGTTCCGTCACGCGCCGCGCGTCACGAGTACGACAAGTCCTCTTGCTCGGCGTGGCCGGTCTCGAGGTCGAACACGTTGCAGCGCTTGATGTCCATGCCGTAGGTGTGGATCGACACCGAGGTCTCGCTGGCACTGGCGTTGCCGATCCGGTGCACGTCTTCGTGCGGAGGAAGGACGTAGCCGACGGTTCCCGCTGGACCAGCGATGCGGCTCGCATGGACGAGCGTCGCGTGCTCGGGGTTCGACCCGTCATCGTCGCGCACGTAGTTGTCGATCGCGATCTCGCCTTCGGTGACGGCCACGACGCCCCAGGTTCCGTGGTCGTGGGGTGGCCCCGAGTGTCCCGGTGGCCAGACCATCGCGATCACGACGAAGCCGTGATCGGGATCCCGGTACAGCAGATTGCGACCGTATCCGTGATCGGGGATCTGTCGTTCCTCGGCGCTCAGGGGCAGTCCGTCGGCGATCAGCTGCTTCGCGGCGGTGCGAATCCGACGCACGCGTCCGGCGGGCGACAGCGGCTCGTTGAGGATCGAGCGGACCGAGGTCACGTACTTCTTCAGGTTGGCATGCATCGTCGGGGCGAGCTCCAGGAGGGTGCGCAGGTTAACAGCAGCAGCGCGATCGCGCACGCGCACACCCGCGGCCAAGGCCCGAGGAACCAGGAGTGGGGCGGCGCCAAACCCATAGCGCCCGCAATGGCAGGCACGACGGCCGGTCAAGAGGCGAAGCGAAGCTTCACGAGCTAGGAGCATGATCACAGCGGACTTGCGCAATCAACCGGACCCGCATCCGGCGGAAGCCCGCGTCCTTCAATCGCCACTCGGGAGCGCCGAAGGCGCGAGCCGCACTTCTCTCGCGGTTCAAAAGCCGCCAGGCTCCATCCCACTCCATCGCCGAGTAGGTCCCCGAGCTCGGCACGACAGCGGGCCCTGGCCCCGGCCTCTAGTCGCGTAGCACGGATGCGGCGATCCGCGGGCAAGGGGACAGACGGGGGACAGATCGGGGACGGAGGCGCCTCCGTCCCCGTCATCTCGTGTGCACCCATTGCCTTCCACCGAAGCGTTGGAGCGCCGACGGCGCGAGCCGCCCTTCTCCCCGGTCTCAAAGCCGCCAGGCTCCAGCCCACTCCGTCGCCAGATAGGTCCCCGGCCCCGGCACGACCGCCGGCCCTGGCCCCCGGCCTCTCGCTCGTTCCGCACGGATGCGGCGATCCGCTGATAC
>JBPOIU010000165.1:0-10469 GCA_052034255.1 Planctomycetota bacterium
ACGCAGAGGCCGCGCATCCTCGACGGATGCGCGGCCTCTTTGCGTTCACCGGGACTTCGATCGGCGAACTGCGACTTCGCGTCAGTCGTCGATCTCAGGAGCCGTGCCGGTGCCTCCGGTCGCGAACACGTTGCCCGGAGGCGTCGCCGCGAACGAGCCGTCGTTCGCGAAATCGATGCGGTTGCCCTTCATGATGTTGTTGATCAACGTGGTGTTCGTGCCGTTGTTCTCGAAGCCCTCGCCACGGTTCTTCAAACACTTGTTGCCTGTAACGACGCTGCCGTCGGCGCCGACTTCGAGGTCGATGCCATCCTCGAGACAGTCGATCACGACGTTGTTCTCGATCGTGTTGTCGTCGCCCAACACGAGGATTCCGTCCTGCTGCCCGCCGCGGATCACGTTCTTCGAGACGATGCAGTTGGATCCGCCGACGAACAAGCTCGACTCGTCCTCGGTTCCGCAGTTCGTGATCGTGTTCTTCGTGACCGTGAGTCCGGAAGCGTTCGCTTGGATCTCGATCCCGTCCTCATAGACGTTGCGGATCACGTTCTTCTCGATCAGACCGATCGTCGTGCTGAGCACCTCGATCCCCGCGTCGTCGTCGCACTGCCGCAGGATCTTGTTCGAGCGAATCGTCGGGTTGTCACCTTGGGTGAACAACGCCGCTGTATCGGCTCCATCGACCGTGTTCATTTCGATGACGCCGTTCGCTCCCACGATGACGACCGCGTTTCCGTCCTCGATCGTGAGGAACTTGCACTTCGACACCACGCCGTTGTTCCCGAACACGCTGACGCCAACCGCTCCGTCTTGTCGAACGGTGCACTTCGACACGAGGATGTTCTCGCCGAACAGCTGCATCCCGCCGTCGCATCCGTTCACCGTGGTGTTCTCGATGCGCGCTCCGTCCGCTTGGATGCTGATGCCGGGGCCATCGGTGTGCTCGATCGTCAGCTTGTTGAGTCGCAGACCCGCTCCGCCCGCCGGGGAGTACACGCCGTGGGGATTCGTTCCCTTGGCATGCCGGATCGTGAATCCTTGGATCGTCACGTTCTGCGACGCGACGGCGAATCCCGGGCCCGTGCCGGTCGCGCCGCTCGGGCGGCAATCGAGGATCACCTTGCCCTTGGCCTTGATCGTGATTCCATCGAACCCGCCGGGGATGTCGACGTTCTCTTCGTACGTTCCCGCGGAGACGAGAATCGTGTCTCCGGGACTCGACGCGAGTACGCCGGCTTGAATCGTCGGCTGATTGCCGGGGACGGTGATCGTGGCAGCCGATGCGGACGCGAGCAGCGCCGAAGAAACACAGGCAATCGAAACGAGCTTCACGAGTTCCTCCAGTTCGTGGCCATCGAAGGGAGCGTGAGGATACGTCACGCACCGGACGCCGCGAACGGGGGGCTCCGCCAAAAGCGTCGACGCCCGCCGACGGGACTCGCAGGTCCGGTCGGCGGGCGTCGTTGCGTCGGCGACGATCGTCAGTCGTCGATCTCGGGCGTCGTGCCAACGCCCCCGGTCGTGAAATTGTTGCCGGACGGCGGCGTGGCGAACGTGCCGTTGTCCGCGAAGTCGATGCGGTTGTTCTTCATCGTGTTGCCGGTCAACGTGGTGTTCGTGCCGTTGTTCTCGAAGCCCTCGCCGCGGTTCTTGAAGCACTTGTTGCCGACGACCGTGTTGCCATCGGCGCCGACTTCGAGGTCGATGCCGTCCTCGAGGCAGTCGATCGCGACGTTGTCCGTGATCGAGTTGTTGTCACCGGCGACGCTGATGCCGTCCTTCTGCGCGCCGCGAATGACGTTCTTGGACACGATGCAGCTCGTGCCGCTGAGCTGGATGCCCGGCTCGTCCTCGGCGCCGCATTTCGTGATCGTGTTCTTCGTGACCGTCAGTCCGGTGACGGTCGAGTTGATCTCGATGGCGTCTTCGTACACGTTGCGGAGCGAGTTCTTCTCGACCAGGCCGGAACTCGCGTTCGAGACTTCGATGCCGGCGTCGTCCTCGCATTGCCGCACGATCTTGTTCAAGCGGATCTGGGGGTTGTTCCCGCTCGAAAAGATCACGGGACCGTCGGTGCCGTCGAAGACGTTCTTCTCGACGACGTTGTTGACGCCGCTGACCGAGACGCCGTTTCCATCCTCGATCGTGACCAAGAGGCACTTCGAGACCAGCCCGCCGCCGCCGGTGAGAACGATCCCCTGGTCGCCGTCCTGACGCACGACGCATTTGCTGACGACGGCTTCGGCTCCGTTGATGACGATCCCACCGCTACATCCAACGACCACCGTGTTCTCGACCGTCACGCCGTTGGCCGTCACCTGGATGCCTTGCTCATCGGTGTGCTCGATCGTGAGCTTGCGCAGCGTCAGGCCGTCGGCACCGGAAGCCGCGAACACGCCGTGCGGATTCGTCCCTTTCGCATGCCGGATCGTGAAGCCCTGGATCGTGACGTTCTGCGACGCGACGGCGAAACCCGGGCCCGTGCCGGTCGCGCCGCTCGGGCGGCAGTCGAGGATCACTTTGCCCTTGGCCTTGATCGTGAGTCCGTCGAAGCCACCGGCGATGTTCACGTTCTCCTCGTACGTCCCTGCCGAGACGAGGATCGTGTCTCCAGGGTTGGACGCATTCACGGCGGCTTGGATGTTCGGCTGGCCGCCGGGCACGGTGATCGTGGCGGCCGATGCGGTTGCGATGAGCGACGCGAGAATGCAGCACAGCGAAGCGAGCTTCATGGGTTCCTCCAGTTCGGGACGATCGAAGAGGGCGGGAGGATACGCCACTCGTCCGACGTCGCGATCAGGAAGGAGCCCCGGAAAGCGACGACCAGCGTCAGTCGTCGATCTCGGGAGTCGTCCCGACGCCTCCGGTCGTGAACGCATTGCCCGTCGGCGGAGTCGCGAACGAGCCGTCATCCGCGAAGTCGATGCGGTTGTTCTTCATCGTGTTGCCGGTCAACGTGGTGTTCGTGCCGTTGTTCTCGAAGCCTTCGCCGCGGTTCTTCAGGCACTTGTTGCCGGAGACCGTCGTGGCGTCGGCTCCGCTGTGGATGTCGATGCCGTCCTCGAAGCAATCGACGATCGTGTTGTCGACCACGGTGTTGCCGTCGCCGCCGACGGTGATGCCATCGGCAAAGGCGCTCTTGATGACGTTGTTCGCGACGACGCAGTTGTTGCCGTCGAGCCGGATCCCCGGGTCGTCCTGGGATCCGCACGCGATGATCGTGTTCTTGGAGATCGTCAATCCCGACGCAGTCCCTTGGATCTCGATGCCATCCTCGTACGTATTGCGCACGAGGTTCTTCTCGATCAGGCCGACACTGGCGCCGCTGACTTCGATGCCGCAGTCGTCGTCGCACTGACGCAAGATCTTGTTGCCGCGGACCGTCGGATTGTCGCCGCTGATGAGGATCGCAGCGAGGTCTGCGCCGTCCACGACGTTCTTTTCGATGACGCCGTTCGCGCCGCTCACACTGATTCCGCTGCCGTCCTCGATGGTGACGACGACGCACTTGGACACCGTGCCGTCGTCCCCATTGATGTCGATGCCGAGTGCGCCGTCCTGGCGGACGATGCACTTCGTGATGAGGCATCCGTTGCCAAAGGCGCGGATGCCCCCATCGCACGCCACGGCGATGCACGAGTCGATCGTGGCGTCGTTGCCAGCAACTTGGATGGCGGCTCCGCTGGTGTGCTCGATCACGAGCTTGCGCAGGGTGAGTCCGCTCACCGCGATCGGTGTGAACACGCCGGCCTCGCTCGCACCGCCCCTCGCGTGACGGATCACGAAGCCTTGGATCGTGACGTTCGACGAAGCCACCAGGAAGCCGCCGCCTGTGCCCGTCGCGCCGCTCGGTCGACAGTCGAGGACGACCTTGCCGGCGCCGCCGACCGCCTTCAGGGTCAAGCCGTCGAGGCCGATCGGAATCGAGACGTTCTCTTCGTACACGCCGGGTTTCACGACGATCGTGTCGCCCGCCGCTGCGGAGTTCACAGCCGCTTGGATCGACGTCTGTTGAGTCGGGACGGTGATCGTCGTCGCGTTCGCTTGGACACCGACGGACAGCAGCGCGAGGAGCGAGAGGTACAGCGAGGAGTTCACGGGCGAATTCCCTCCGGGACGAGCACGATGGAACGGAGCCACGTCCGCGGTCGGACGCGACTCCGAAGATCGGCTCATTCGCCCGATCAACCGAAGGTGATCTCGATCGCCGCAGTGGCCGAGACCCCGGCCGCCCCCGCCGTATCGGCGTAGAAGTTCTGCACCCGAACGATCTGGCCAGCCAAGCCGGCGATCGACGGAATCGACGTCGCCACCGACCAACCTCCGCCCGCATCGAGCACATGGACGACTTGCAGGGTCGGAATGAGGTAAAGCGTGCCGCCGAACGCCGGGATCGACGCAGCCTGCGCGCCTGCCAGCAACAAGCCCGGCGTGTGGCCGGCCCCGTTGGCCACGTACAGCGCCAGCGATGCGCCCGCATCGGGACAACCCGTCGTCATCAGTGTGGGAGTCGCTCCCGCAGCGCCCGCGATCCCGACGCCGACCGTCGCAATCGATCCGAAGCACGCGCCGAACTCGTACGCCCCGACGTCGAAGCCGAGCAGCGCCGGCCGGTGCTTGCCGAGCAGGTCGTCGTTCGGCGCGAACGCGCTTTGCCCCTTGTCGATCGCGGGCGCGCCGGACTTCAGTTGGTAGTCGCCCGTGCTCGGACTCACGAACAACGCGCCGACGCTGGACACGAACGACGCGGCGTCGAGTCCGGTCGTTGCTTTCCACTGAGCGAGCGTCAGCACCGAACCGTCGATCGAGAACGTGTCCTTCACCGCGTTGTGGTTCGAGATCATGCCGGGCAGGCAGCTCGACCCGATGTCGACCGCGCCGCGGAACGAGTGATCGTTCAACAGGACGTTGTTCACGACGACGTTGCCCGCACTCGCGTCCTGGATGTTCAGCGCCCAGCGCGCGTCGGACGCATTGCGCACGGTGTTGTTGACGACGCGATTGCCGCTCGAGGGCGCGCCGCCGTCGATGCGGTACAGCGAGATGCCGCTCTTGTGGTTCATGTAGAGCAGGTTGTTCCGGATGTCGGAGTTCTGCACACCATCGCAATTGATCGCGGAACCGCCGGGCGCGCCGAACGCGGGATTCCCGTTGCCGTTCTCGTAGATCACGTTGCGTTCGACGATCGCGTCGCTGATGACGCCATCGCCACCGAGCGTGACGTCGCCGTTCATGTGGATGCCGTTCGAGTGGTTGCCCCACACGCGATTGCGCCGAACGATCGGACGATCGCCGCTGTTGCTGACGTAGATGCCGTGCTCCGCGGCCGAGCGCGAGCATTCGTTGTCCTCGATCACGACGTCGTCGACGAAACCCGTCAACACGCCCCAGCGTCCGCAGAGGTCCATGCGATTCGCCCGAATGGTCACGTGCGACGCGAGCACGGTGCGGATGCCGGTGCGACTCGTCGCGGGATCACCGGTGCCGAGCACGGTGAAGCCTTCGATCACGACGAAGGACGCGCCTTCGAGGTTGATGCGGTCCTTGCCCGTGAACGTGTTGTTCGTGTTCACGATCACGTTCGGGTTCGGTGTCGACGTTCCACCATTCGCCGTGAACCGGATCGGCGCCGCGGCCGTGCCCGACGTGAACAAATTGAAGCCGGCGTACGTGCCCGGCAACACGATCACGGTGTCTCCCGCTTGGACGACGTTCGCCGCGTGTTGCAGCGTCTTCCACGCGAAGCCGGTCGATGTTCCAGCGGCGGCATCGGACCCGGACGCGGACACGTAGTACGTCGTCGCGCGAGCGCTACCGCAGAAGGCGAACAGGACGCATGCGACGCGGAAGAGGGAATCGGTGATGCGCATGGCGCTTCGACGGCCCGGTTGCGTGAGAAGTTCCGGGAACTACGCTGGGGCGTCGCTTCGGGGAGATCGACGATGAAACTCAATGCTCGAGTTGCGATCAGCGGAGTTCTGGCGTCCGTGTTTGCGAGTGGGTGCGCATCGAAATGCGACGACGCCGACGTCCACTTCAAGCGTCACGTCGTGATGTTCGACAGCGCGGGGCGACCCGTCGATCCGCTCGACAACGCCTGCGATTGGCTCCTGCCGTATCGCACGATGGGCGACGACGAGTTCAAGCACCACGTGGGGGACGTGTTCGACGGCGTGGCCTCGGAATTCGACGCCGCGGGACCGAAGGACTTGTTCGTGTTCATCCACGGCGGACTGAACACACAGGCCGAGTCCGTCGAGCGGGCGCGCTCGCTGCGGCCGAAGATGCTCGCCGACGGCTACTACCCGATCTTCATCAACTGGCAGTCGTCGCTCGTGAGTTCGTACTTCGAGCATCTGTTCTTCGTGCGGCAGGGCCGCGACGAAGGTTGGGCCGGCGTCGTGTGGTTCCCGGTGGTCCTGTTGACGGACGCAGCGCGGACGCTGGCGCGCGCACCGCTGGCACTCGGTCGCCTCGCTCGGTCGATGTGGGCGAGTCTGCCGTTCACGTGGACGAAGGAGCAAGCCGCGGCGCAATCGACCGCGAAGGCCGCGCTCGGGGAGTTCGGCAAGGCGCTGCGCCCGCCGTCGGACCAAGGCGACGCGTCGGTCGCTGCCTCCGAGATCAAGACGTTCCCGATCAAGGTCGGCTCGGATTGCCGCTCGTTCGGTCAGCAAGCATGGAGCCTGTCGACGTGGGTCCTGACCTCGCCGATCAAGATCGCGACGGGGTTGCTCGTCGACGGCTTCGGCACGCCGGCGTGGGAGATGATGCTGCGCCGCACACATCTGCTGTTCGCCGAAGAGGAGCGCTACCTCGCTGGCGGCATCGGTCCGACGAGCGCTTTGCATGCGGTCGGCGACGCCGATCCGAGCGCGACGACGTCCGCGACGAGTACGCGACTCGAAGCCGCGCGGCTGGCGTGGCTGTTCGACGAGGCCGTTGCGCGCCGCGATCGCTGGACGCGACGAAGTGTTGAGCAGGCGCCACGCATCATCGCCTGTGGGCACAGCATGGGTGCCATCGTGTTGAACGAGCTCGTGCGTCGCGACACGCGCCGCTTGCTCTCCGCGGATCCTCGGGCGGAGACCAGACCGTTGTTCGACGACTTGATCTACATGGCTCCGGCATGTTCGGTCGCGGACTTCGTCGACACGGTGACGCCGTACCTCGAACTCGCGCAGGACGCACGAGTGCATGTGCTCGTGCTGCATCCGCGCGCGGAAGTGAACGAATCGAACGCGCTCGACCTCGCACCGCGCGGCTCGCTGATCGATTGGATCGACCAGTTCCTGTCCCATCCGACGGACGGCAGGGATCGTCGCGTCGGCTCATTCATCCAGCTCATGCTCGCGTTGCACGAGTTCCCGGTCGGGGTCCGTGGTCGCGTGCAGATCCACGCATTCGGCTACGCGGCTGATCCGCAGGAACCGCAAAAGCACGGTGAGTTCGCCGACCTCGAGGTCGCGCCGTGGTGGCGTCGCGAGTTCTGGGAGGTCTGGGCGCGACCGTCCGCCGTGCGCGACGTCGGGCGTGCGCGGCAATTGGCCGACGAGGCGGAGGCGCAGGCCGAGCAAGTCGACGTCAAGTGACGGTTTGGAGCCATCGGCGCCGGGACGGCAGGGTCCGGCGCCCGATGGCTCCGCGCTGAGTCAGTTGCTGATCTCGGGCGTCGTCGAGGTGCCGCCGGTCGTGAAGGTGTTGCCCGTGAACACGTCGAACGCGGTCGTGCTCGTCACGTCGATGCGATTGCCCTTGAACACGTTGTTCGTGGCTTCGGTCATCGCCGCGGTGTTCTCGAGTCCTTCCGCGTTGCAACCCTTGACGACGTTGCCGTCGAGCTTCGTTCCCGATCCTTGAACGAAGATCCCGTCGCCGAACGTGTTCGAGATCTTGTTGCCCTTGACGATGTTGAAGTTGCCGCCGACGTGGATCCCGGAGGAGACGGACTCCGACACCACGTTTCCGAAGACGTTGCAGAACGCGCCGGAAACCAGGATCCCGGGATCGCCCTCGGCGCCGCAACGCAGCACTTTGTTCTTCGACACTTCGTGGAGGCTCGCACCGAATGCGATCTCGATGCCGGACTCGTGGCAGTCGATGCAGGTGTTGTTGGCGATGAGGCCGTTCAGACCGGACGTGATACGGATTCCCGACGTGTCTTGCCCGGACCGCACGGTGTTGCCGCGGATCTCGAACTCGTCGCCGGCGACGTCGATCGCGTCGCCATCCGGGTCCAGGACCGTGTTCGAGATGATCTTGGCCTGAGCGCCCGTGACCTCGATCCCGCTGTCGTCCTCGATGTTCTTGACGACCGTCTTCGAGATCGTGACGCGGTTGCCGGTGACGTCGATTCCGGTGCCGTCGCACTGGCGAACCTGGCACTTCGTGATCAGCGCGTCGTCGCCGACGACCTCGATGCCCATGTCGCGGCATCCGAACACGCGGCAATTCTCGATGCGGGCGAACGGTCCTTCGACGCGAATGCCCGCCCTCTCGCAGGAGAGAACCACGAGGTTCTTCAGCCGCGCATTCGCTCCGAAGACGGCCACCCCGCCGCCGTACATGTCGCCGAGGCCGTGACGGACCGTGAAATTCTCGATGCGCACGTCGTCGACGCCGACGTTCATGCCGGGCCCGGTGCCGGCGGCACCGTTCGGGCGCGCGTCCAGGACGACTTTGCCGAGTCCGCGCAACGTCAAGCCATGTTGGATGTTGACGACTTCAAGGTTCTCCTCGTAGACGCCAGCCGACACGAGCACCGTGTCGCCGGCGGCAGACGCATTGATCGCTTCCTGGATGGTCGCGAACTGCTGGGGGACCTTTCGGGTCGTGGCGAGGGCGGATTCGGTCAGCGAACCGGTGACGACGGTGGCGACCACGAGGGCGACAACGCGCATGGGAAGGAAGCTCCGGCAGAGGTAGGGGACTCGAGTATGGCTTCTGGCCTGATCCGAGTCCTTGCGCCGCCGTCACGCGGGTTTCTTCCGACCGAGTGGGAAGTCTCCGGCATCAGGTGTTGATCTCGGGCAGGGACATCGGACCGCCCGTCGCGAACACGTTCCCGCTGAACTCGCCGAGCGTCGCGTCGTTCGCGAAGTCGATGCGATTGCCCTTCATCACGTTGTCGGTGACGTTGGTTCCGTCGGCGCTGTTCTCGATGCCCTCGCCGACGCAGTCCTTCACGAAGTTCTTGCTGACGGTCGCGCCGACATCATTGATCTGGATCCCGTCCTCGAAGCAGCGGCTGACCTTGTTCGATTGGATCACGCAGCCCGTGCCGCCGACATGGATGCCGTCGGACTCCGCTTCGAACACCGTGTTGCCGGTGATCGTGCACTGATCGCCGTCGATGTCGATCGCGTGCGAGGACTCGGTGCCGCAGCGCAGCACCTTGTTCTTCGCCACGAGGATGGAGCTGCAGTCCCCCCCGACGCGGATCCCGGCCTGGAAACACTCCACGCACGTGTTGTTCTCGATGGTTCCCACCGTGGCGAGGTCGATCAGGATGCCATCGGCATCGGGGCCCGAACGGACCGTGTTGCCGCGGATCACGACGTCATTGCCGTGGACGTCGATCGCAGGGCCATCCGTGTCGGACACCGCGTTGTCGATGACGTGCGCATCGCTGCCGACGATCTCGATGCCCGAGTCGTCTTCGATCGTGTGCACGACGCATTTGCGCACGAGGGCATTGTTGCCCGTGATCGAGATCCCCGCGCTGTCGCATTGACGCACGGTGCAGCGGTCGACGATGGAGTCGTCGCCCGTGATCGCGATTCCCGACAACTCGCAGGCCTGGACGTGGCAGCGCTCGAGACGGACGCGATGTCCGAAGATCACGAAGCCCGCCTGCTCGTTCGCCCACGACTTCACGTTCTTGAACACGACGTCGTTGGCGACGACGACGACGCCGGAGGACGACAGGCCGTCCAGTGCGAGCCGCACGAGGAGGTTCTCGACGCGCACGCCGTCCGCGCCGATCGCGAGCGCCGCGCCGGATCCGCTGGCGCCGTTCGGGCGCGCATCGATGGTGACCTTGCCGACGCCACGAAGCACGAGCCCTTCCTTCCCCGGAGCGATCGACACGTTCTCCTTGTAGGTCCCGGCCTTCACCAGGATCGTGTCGCCCGCGCCGGCGGCGTTGACCGCGGCTTGGATCGACGTGTGCTGTTGGGGGACCTTCAGCGTGGCGGCTTCGGCACCTTCGAGGGCTGCCAGGACCGTGGTGAAGGACGCGAGGACGATGAGGGAGCGCATGACGATTCTCCGTGGAATGCTCGGGTTCGATTCGGGCCGAGAAGGCTCAATCCAGAACCTCGAACGCGCGTCACACGGAAAAACGCTCGCGCATGTCGTCGAACGAATGCTGTCGCGCTGGCCGTTTGGAACGACGAACCCGGCCGGTCGGAGCGTGAGCTCCGACCGGGCGGGTTCGTCGTTCAGGGTGCCGCCCCGATGCGCCAGGT
>JBPOIU010000183.1:0-4124 GCA_052034255.1 Planctomycetota bacterium
CTTGGAGAACAGGGAGAAGTTCGGCTCGCGCCTTTGGCGCTCCATCGCTTCGGTGGAAGGCATCGGTACCCGGACGATGACGGGGACGGAGGCGCCTCCGTCCCCGATCTGTCCCCCGTCTGTCCCCTTGCGCGCGGATCGCCGCATCCGTGCTCCGCGACGAGAGGCTGGGCGCCAGGGCCCGCTGTCGTGCTGAGTCCGGGGACCTATTCGGCGACGGAGTGGGCTGGAGCGCGCCGGCTCTTGGACCCGGGAGGAGTGCGGCTCGCGGCCTCCGCTTCGCCTACTCCGAGACCACGAAGACCGCCCAATCACCCGGTCGGACTTGGCCGGCCGCTCTTTGCTCGGCGAGGATCTTCAGCTTCGCCGCCCTCGCGGCTTCGGCCACCGGCAAGCGATCGTTCCACAGCGCCTGATAGAACGCGTCGATCCACTCGCACGCCGCCGCGTCGCCTAGGTCCCACAACGTCGAGACGACAGCGTTCGCTCCCGCGAGATGGAATGCCCTTTGGAGGCTCGCCAGCGAATCGCCACCGACGCTCGTGCCCCTCGCGCTGCCACACGCCGACAGCACGACCAGTTCGCACTCCGCGAGCGGCAGCCACGCCGCCTCCGCGGCCGTCAGCAGACCCTCTGCTGGATCGTTGCCGGGCGGATCGTTCGCTCCCGCGAGCACTAGCCCCGTCAGCAAGCCGGGCAGCAGATCGACGGCCGCATTCGGCTCCGAACGCACGCGTGCCGCGCCCTCGCCGATCGGCTGCTCCCAAATCGCCGCCAGGCCCGTCGGCCTCGCGAATGCATGCGTGGCGAAATGCAGGATGCGCGCACCCTCCACCTGTGCGCGCACGGCTTGCTTGGTCGCTTCGACTACCCGCAACGCGCGCAGCTGTTCCGTTGCCGAGGCTGCGCTCGCGAATCGCGTGCGCACGAGTTCGAGTTCGCGCGCCGTTCCGGGCAGCGCCGGGAAGCCGGCCGGACGCGTGCCGCGTGTCGGTGGCGCGCCTTCCGCGGCCTCATACGCGACGTCCGCCACCGCGAGCATCGTCGTCGCGGCGATCGGACCCGCGTGCACCGCATCGGCCAAGCGCGTCGCCGCGGGAAGCAACGTCACCGACATCTGTTCGACGAGGAACTTGCCGGGGGCCAGTTCCAACGCATCCCACGGCACGTCGACCAGGAAGTCGTCCGGGACGACGATCAGGCGCGTCGCTTTGCCGAGCGCGGAGCGGAGCGGCTCGAGGAGCACCGATTCGAGTTCCACCCACGCACCGTCGCGCCCGTCCGCGTCATCGTGCAACGCGATCGAGCGCAGCACCGCGTCGAGGCGCGCGCGCAGAGTCGCCGCGGAACCGAGCTCGACCCGCCGCGGAACGGACCGACCCTGCGCGAGCACGAACGCCGTGACGACCGGCTCGATGTGCCGCCCGCGCACCGCGGTGCCGCCTTGCTGGAGGGGTTGGTAACTCGCCCGAATGACGAGATCGACCAACACCGCGCCTTCCGGCAGCGCCGCCGCGAGTTCCTCGATCGCACCGTCGCGTGGCCCGACGCTCGCCTGGATCGCCTGCGCGCTCTCCGCCGCGACCACCGCATTCAACGCCGCCGCGAGCCGCTGATCGCGCGCCCACACGTCCACGGACGCGTCGACGAACACGGCATCCGCGAGTTCCGCCTGCCGATCGAGCATCGGCGCGACCTCGGCGAGCGTCCGACGAGCCGGCCCGCGCGCGGCGAAGAACGCGAGGTCCTTCCACCGCAACACGGCTTCGTATGCCTCCGCTTCGTGACCGGCCTCGAGCCCGCACCACGTGAGGTACGCGGCCAAGTGCCATCGCAGCCGCCGCAACTGCGCGAGCCGATGGCCTTCGGATCCCTGGCGAGCGACGAGGTCGAGCGCCGCGGTCGCGAGCTCGAACGCGCGCTTGCCGTGTTCGCGCGCGGAATCGAATCGCCCGAGGTCGACGTCGATCAACGCCAGGTTCTGCACTGCTCCGGCGAACTCCAGGTCGACGCGATCTTGCGTCGTCTCGGCGATCGCGAGCCCGCGCCGCACGAGCGCCGACGCCGCGTCGAGATGACCGAGATCGTGCTCCGCCAACGCGAGGTCGTTCATCGTCGCCAGCGTCGACGGATGACCCTCGCCGAGCCGTTCCACGTCGATGTCCAACGCCCGGGCGTAGACGTCGCGCGCTTGCGCAGAACGCCCTTGATCGCGCAACACCCCGCCGAGCAGGGCCAGCGCCGCCGCGACGTGGGCGTGCGTCGCGCCGAACGTCGCCTCGCGAATCCGGAGCGCCTCCAGCACGTGCGCTTCGGCCGCGCGCAGATCGCCGAGTTCACGCACGATTTCCGCCGCGATCAGGTGATCCGACGCGACCTCGGCGTGGTCGTCGCCGAACGTCGCGACGTGGATGGCGAGCGCGCGTTCGATCAACGGCATGCCCGCGGCAGGCGATCCGTTGCGCCGCAGCAGTCCGGCGAGAGTCGCGAGATCCGACGCGAGTTCCGGGTGCGTCGGCCCGAGCACTCGCTCGCGAATCGCGACGCAGCGTTGGAACCAGATGCGCGCACGCTCGGAGTCCCCGAGCACTTCCGCGATCAACGCGCGATCGCGCAACGCGCCCGCGGCGTGGGTGCTGTCCTCGCCGACTTCGCGCGAGAACAGCGCATACGCGCGTTCCGCGAGCGGCTCGGCGCCGCGGTAATCCCCGAGTTGATAGAGCACGCCGGCCAGTTCGCGCGCCGTGACGGCAACGGCCAACGGATCCTGCGGCGTCAACCGCTCGGTGAGTTCGAGTGCGCGAGCGAGCAACGGGCGCGCCGCCGCCGGATCGCCGGCGGCGTACAGCGTCGAGGCCAAGTTGTGCATCGCGTCGATCGTGCGGACGTCGCCGTCTCCGTGGCGCTTCTCACGCAACTCCAGGATGCGGCGGAACGCGGCCTCCGCGAGGCCGTAGTTGCCGAGCTTCGCGTCCACCTGCGCCAACCACTCGAGCGTGGCGAGTGTGTCGACGTGCTCGGGCCCAAGCCCTTCGGCGAGAAGCTCGACGGCGCGCTGCAATTGCTCACGCGCCAACGTGAGTCGGCCCGCCGCCAGACTCGACTGCCCCCACTTGCGAAGAGTCGACGCCACGCGCGGATCGGCGCCGCCGAACTCCGCGACCGCGAGCCGATGGGCCTCTTCGAACGTCTTCTGCGCATCGTCGTAGGCGCCGCGCCAAGTCTCGTGCTCCGCTTGCTGTTCGAGCGCGAGCCGCACCTCGTTCGACGCCTCGCCCGCGATCGCGCGCGCGAGCTGGACGGCGTCGCGCGCGAGCCGTAACGCGACGTCGTCGGCGCCCACTTGCCGCACGATCAGGGTCGTGCGCAGCAGCGCGGCGAAGCGCGACGCGTCGATGCGGTCTTGCTGCGCGCGGGCTTCGTCGAACTGCTCTTGCGCTTCGGCGAGCACACGCCGCGACCGCTCACCGACATCGAGAGCTTCCAAGCCTCCAGCTCGCACGCGCACGAAGCAGGTCCCGCGACCGTCATGCAGCGCCACGACGTCGATGCTGCGGGCCGCGCTCGCGCCGGCGTCGTCGAGCGCCAGCGCCGGATGCACTCCGTACCAACCGTCGTCGTCGAATCCGAGCGCCGCGCCCGCGCCGTCGCGGGCCACGAGCGCCGCATCGAACCACGGCGCGCGAACCTCGATGGTGCAGGGCCGCGGGAGGTCCGGAGGGAGATCGAGGCGCAGCGCGCGCGTCGTCTCACCCTCCGGCAGCGCGAACGGCGCGTCGGCGAGGGCCGGCGTCTTGGCGTCGATCGCGACCTCGTACCACGCATCGACGCCCCATGTGCGCGGCGGTGGATCGCCGATGACGGCGACGCACGACGCGACGACGGAACACAATGCGCCGAGCGCGCCCCAGACCATGCGAACCTCCGCGAGACGAGAGCCGGGCAGTGTACGGGAGGCGAGGTTCACGCTCGTGCGCTCGCTACCGTGCCGTCATGCGAACTGCGCTGCGACTCGTCTTGGGTTCGTTCTGCGTCGTGTGGAGTGGCTGCGCGCTCGAGCGTTCGGAGCCGCGGGACGTGGCCTTGCCATTGACCACGACGCCCTGGATCCATGGCGTCCCCGA
>JBPOIU010000155.1:0-2358 GCA_052034255.1 Planctomycetota bacterium
GGTTCCGGATGGCGATGCGACCGACGATGAGATTCGACGCCGAGGGGGGGATCTCCATGGCGACCGTCAGCGCCTTGTCGACGATTTCACACCCGAGATAGAAGCCCGGTCGCACCACGATCGTGTCTCCGTCACTCGCGGCGTCGACGGCGCTCTGGATCGTCGGGAACGCGCCAGGAGCGCTCGTACTGACGATGAGCACGGCCGCGTTCGCCGTGGGCGAAACGAGCGCGGCGGTGAGGACCATTGCGAACGAAACGGTCGCGAGGACGTGCATGACGAGGCTCCGATGCGGTCGGGAAGTGGACGAGTTCCCCCGTACACGCGTCACCGAGTCGCCGGCCTTGCAGCCCGAATCGAGATGTTTGACGTGTCCGATCGGTCCCGGCACAGTGACTCGAACCCCGGAGGCCCCGCGATGAACGTAGACCCCGTCCGCTCGCTGTGGTGCAGCTTGGCGTTTTGCGGACTTGCCGCGGCGGGGGATCCGAGCCCCGACCTCACGCCCACACGCGCGAACCTCGACGCTCTCCATGCGCGCATCGTGCCGCGGGAACGCGATCAGGACTTCCTCGCCATCCCGTGGCGCGCCGCGTTGTGGCCGGCTCTCGAGGAAGCGCGCGAGCTCGATCGCCCGGTGCTGCTGTGGGCCATGAACGGGCATCCGCTGGGCTGTACCTGAAACAACGGAGTGATCGCCCGCCGGTCGGTTTGGGCCAACACCACCGTTCAAGAGCGCGTGAAGCGATTCCTGCCGGTCGCCGACGAAGTCGGGCGCTTGCAGCGCGGCAAGGACGCCGAGTGCTTGCTGTTCCAGGCGATGGCGGAGCACGGTCATTACGCGGGTCGCACGACACCGAGTGACACGCGCCAGGGCATCTACGCTCTGACACCGGCCGGCGACTTCCTGGCTTCATGCAACACACGGCGCGCCGACGACGTCGTCCGCATGCTCGACCGTGCGTGGGCCGAGTGGGAAGAACTCGAACCGGCGCAGCGCTCGCGTGCGGTCGCGGGCGACGTCCGTCGATTCGAACGGCTCTATCCGAAGGATGGGCTCGTGCTGCGCGTGGTCTCGCGTGATCTGCAGGGTGCGACGTGCGCCGAGCCCTGGCACGAGACCGCGTGGAACCAGGATTTCGCGTGGTTCACGGCCGAGGAGGCGCGGTCGCTCGTGCCGACGGGTGACACGATCGGCGCGACGGTGGAATGGCCGCGTGCGCTCGTCGACCGCCTCGCGCGCTTGCATCTCGTCGACAACGTGCGCGGGCAGACTTCGCCGTTCGCTCGTGACGCGCTGAAGGCCGGCACGCTGACTTCGACGCTGACCGCGATCGACGGCGATCTGGCGACGCTCGAGTGCGAAGGAACGCTGCGCTTGAGCCAGGAAGGCTCGTGGTCGGTCGGCGGCTTCACCGACGCGAACGCGGCGACGCCGCAGAGCCGGTCGTTGGACGCGACGCTGTTCGGCCGCGCGACGTTCGATCGGTCGCAAGGGCGGTTCATCGAGTTCCGCGCGGTCGTCGTCGGCACGCGCACCGGCGGTACGCAGTTCAACCAACGCGCGAACGACCTCGATGCGTCGACGATCGGCTTCGCGTTCGATGCCGTCCCCGACGAGCCCGGGTTCCGGGTCGCGCCGGCCCACATTTGGGAATACGGCTGGCTGAAGTGAGGTCGCGTCATCGCGAAGCGGCCGTCGAGCTGCCCTCGCCGCTCGCATCGACGAGGACCGCGATCACGCGTTGAAGCCCGAGAAGCTCACGAACGATCCGGATCTCCTCGTCGACGCGGTGCGAGCGAGCGCGCTCCGCGACAGTCGTCGTGCCCGCTCGACGCGAAGTCGTCGTGACGATCGACTGACCGGCGCACGGTTCGGGCGGCTCGGGTACAACTCCGCGCTTTCGGCTCGCCCCTTCCGAACAGGAGTTCCTGATGTCCGTTTCCCTCGCCGACGCCCGCCGTGTGATCGCCGCCGCCGAGAAGAAGGCCGCCGAGATCGGTCAGCCGATGAACATCGCGATCGCCGATGCCGGCGGCAATCTCGTCGCGCACGTGCGCATGGACGGCGCGTGGCTCGGCAGCGTGGATATCTCGATCAAGAAAGCATGGACGTCGCGCGCGTTCGACATCGCGACGAAGGACCTCGCGACGCACAGCCAGTCGGGCAATCAGTTCTTCGGGATCCACGCGAGCAACGACGGTCGCGTGATGATCTTCGCCGGCGGCATCCCGCTGAAGAAGGACGGCAAGGTCGTCGGAGCGATCGGCGTCAGCGGCGGCTCGGGCGAGCAGGATCACGCGGTGGCAGCCGCAGGAGCCGCGGCGTTCTGACGAAGTCGCGACGTGCGAGCGGCC
>JBPOIU010000240.1:0-3154 GCA_052034255.1 Planctomycetota bacterium
TCGCCGCGCGCCGCCGCCGCGAACTTCGGCACCAGGCTCTCGCCGTCGACGTGTTCCGGCGCGGGCAAGCCCAGCAATTCGAGCAACGTCGGGACGAGGTCCACGTTCTCCTGCGGACCGTCGAGCACGATGCCAGCGGGGACTCCCGGACCTTGGAAGATGAGCGGCACTCGGAGCAGCGACTCGGAGAGCAGCGCCGCGTGTCCCATTTTCCATACCTTCATCGGATCCCGAGCTTCGTCACCGGTCAGCGCCGTCGGCGCTTCCTTGTGATCGAACAGGCTCTCGCCGTGATCGGCGGCGATGACGACGATCGTGTTCTCCAAGCGCTGAAGGCGTTGGAAGACCCCGAGCAAGTTGTGCACCGTCTGGTCCGCGCGCTTGACCTCTCCGTCGTAGAGCGCCGACATCCGCGCCATCGCTCGCTCGTGCGCGAGGGCGGTCGCTCGGACACGCTCTTGTGGCCAATCGGGGTTCTGGGTCGCCACGAAGCTCTCGAGCTCCGCGAGACGATCCGGCCTCGGATCCCGTGAGGGATAGAGATCGAAGTCCGGGCCTGGGTCGTAGGGGTCGTGCGGATCGGTCAGGTGGACGTAGACGAACCAGGGCTGCTTCGGCATCTCCATCAGCGCCTTGCCGATGTCCGGAGCACGCGGTTTGAACAAGTAGCGTTCGAACCCGCGCTCGTAGCCATGGCCGGCTTTCAGCAGACCGTTCCACTGCATACCGATGGTCGCGTATCCGGCGCGGCGCATGCGTTCCGCCAGCGTCTCGACGTCTGCCATCTTCACGAAGTCGCGCGCGACGTGCCGCCCAGTCATCATCGACACGATCGACGGCCCGGTCCAACTCGACTGCGACCAGCAATCCGCCACGCGTGCCCCGGAGGCAGCGAGTCCGTCGATCGTCGGGCTCGTCCTGCGATCGTAGCCGTAGCACGACAGTCGATCCGCGCGCAGCGTGTCGATCACGATCAACAGCACGTCGTGTCCAGAGGGGACGCGAGGGGCTTCAGCGGGCTTGCTGCAGCCGAGCACGAACCACGCGACGGCCAGCAGTGCCGCAGATGCCCATGACGGAGTCGCGGAGGAGGTCATGCAGTGAACGATACCCGTGCCGGGACGCCGTCCGGCGGTCGCGGGGAACCGATCGGAACGGGCGAAGAGGAGATCCGAATCCTCTTCTTCGCCCGTTCCGCGCGGTTCACTGCAGTCGAAGCGACAGCGCGACGCTGGTGCCGCGCGGCGCGAACGTCGCGTCGAGCACGACCGCCTGGACTGCGATCGCGCCCCCGACCCCCGGGTTCGACGCCGGCAATACGATCGCACCGTTCGCGTCCAGCGGGACGATCCCGAGTTGGACGATGCCAGGCGGCGCCAACGCGAACATCAACGGGACCGTGCCCGCGTGGACCACGATCTCCTGCGCGCTCGTCGCCGCGGCGATGAAGTACAGCGCGAAGCCGAACGGGGGAGCGTGTTCCAGCGTCACGGCGAACGCGAGAGCGATGGAAGCGTGGAGCATGAGGGTGTCGACGACGGAACGCGAACGCCGGCGCGCGCACGCGCAACGCCAGCGTTCGCATTCCGTCGTCGCTTCCGTTCAGCGCTGCAGCTTCAGTTGATCGGCCGCGAGATCGCCGCCGAAATCGCGCGCGGAGACCGCGAACGTGCCGAGGATTCCCGAGCCCGTGGTCGGAGCGATCGAGCGCAGGACGACCTTGCGCGCATCGATGGAGACCACGGTGAACGCGGGCAGCCACTTCGCGAGCGGCAGGTCGACCAAGTCGAACGATGCGCTCAGACTCGCCAGGTCGAGGTCGGCGAAGCCGTTCCCGTCGCCGAGCTCGAGCACGAGGAATCCAGCGCCATCGACGCGCACGTCGACGATCGGGGCGTCGGCGACCACGTCGGTCGCGTCACGGACGACCGCGACCGCGTCGATGTCGGCGCTCCCGGTGTTGCCCCCGTTGTCGAAGATCGCCGCGCCGGCGGAGTCTTGCACCAGTCCCGCCGGAACATCGACGAGGCGCACGAAATGCACCGCGGTGAGATCGACGACGCCGGCCACGACGAGCGGATCATTCGCGACGTCGGCGAGGTCGAAGCCGTCGCCGCCGCCACGCGGGAGATCGCGCGGGTCGATCGTGTTGGTCACGACGTTGGTCACGATCGGCGTCGCGCCGACGAGCCCGGAGAACGTGCCGAGCGGCAACGTCCCGAACGCCGGTTGCGGCGCCTGCGGTCCGACGTAGCGCGTCGGGAAGCGGGCGAAGTTCACACCGTCCGTCGAGATCTCGACCGCGGCGACTTCGGTGAACAGGCCACCGCCGAACATCAGTCCGTTCTCGAACGCGACGAAGTCCGCGCCGGGTCCGTCGACGATCGGGCTCGCGAAACCGAGCGTCAGCGAACCGCCCACGCCGAGCACGCAGACGTTCACCGAGCCATTCGCGAGTCCGCCGCCCGTCGGTCCGCCGACCGCGTTCGCGGCGGGGAACGAGGGGTTCGCGCTCGCGCCGGGCGTGAAGTTCACGACCGAGGTTGCGAACGCGCCGGTGGACGCCGAAGACAATGGGACACACGACGCCGTGACCGCAGCCACGGCGCACAAACGATTCAAGAACGACACGACTTCCTCCGTGCCGTACGCGCCTCGAACGGACGCGACGGCGATTGATCCTCGCGCGCACGGACGACATGGAGGTGGGGCGGTCACGGCGAACGAGCCCGTGCGCCACGCACGTGATCGAGCCGAAGGGCGCAATGCCCAGCAGACCGCGAAACCCCATGCCCTTCCGCGAGGGCGAGGTGAACGATGAACGCTTTCGGGCCGGTCTTCTGGCTCGTGGGTCAACCTCGAGTCGTCTTGCCTTCCCACCCGGTCGACACGACCAAGCAGTGGCACCGTTTCCGGAACGACGACTCTCGTCACCACTCACAGCGGCGGGACCGCGGTGGTTTTGCACCACCTTCCCTGCGCACCGAAAGCGGCGCGAATGATGGCTTCGTTCGACGAGGTGTCAAGCGATCACGCCAACGAGTTCGTCAGCGCTACGATCCGAGCTCCGACCGTGACGTGGAGCGACGATGTCGATGGCGAACGCACCGGTGGAGTCCGTCGCGCGTGTGCAGCAACTCCTGCGCGACGTCGT
>JBPOIU010000086.1:0-28562 GCA_052034255.1 Planctomycetota bacterium
CCTGCCCCCCCGCCGCTCCCACCCCCCCCCCGGCGGGGGGGGGGGGGCGCCCCCCCCCCCGCGCCGTTCCATTCGATTCCATCGGGACCGAGTGCGGTCCGCGCGGAGTGCGTCAGCTCGTGCGAGCCTTGGCGGCCAGGCGGATCGTCTTCAGACGTTCACGTTCCTGACGGCGGCGACGCTCGCTCGGCTTCTCGTAGTACGCGCCGCGCTTGATGCCCTTAGTCACCCCTTCGTTGTTGCACAACTTGCGCAGACGGCGCAGGGTCTTCTCCAGCGGCTCTCCATCCTTGATCTGAACGCGAATCAACGCACGCACTCCTTTTGTTCGGGTCGGGGCCGTCTCACTCGGTCTCTTGCGCACGAATCAGCGACACCACGTCGGTGGTCGATTCGGCGGCGATCAGTTTCTCTCGGAACGCCGAATCGTTGAGCAGCTTCGCGATCTCGGCGAGCGTCCGGATATGCACCTTGGTCTTGTTGCGCGGCGTCACCAGCAACAGGATCAGATGCGACGGCTTGCCGTCGATCGACTCGAACTGGACACCCTCGCGCGAAACACCGAGCACGACCAGCGTGTCCTCGATCTCGTCGAGCGAGCAGTGAGGAATGGCGATGCCATTCTCCATGCCCGTGCTCATCGAGCGCTCGCGCTGGAACAGAGCGTCCAGCACTTGTTGACGACGCGCGGCCGGCAAGCGCCCGGCGCGAACGAGCTGGTCGCACAACCGCTCGATCAACGCCCACTTGTCGAGTCCTTTGACGCCCAGGAGCACAGCCTCGGGCCGCAGCAGGTCCGATAGGCGCATCATCTCTCCTGTCCGTTCGAAGGACCACCTTTGCGACGACAACGAAGCCGGGGAATCTACTGTCGGCGCCACGTTGCCGCAAGGGGTTCGACGGCGGTGCAACCGGCTCCGTCGCGAGTTGCGTGCGGGGTCACGAAGGGACGCGTCGAGGCGCCGTCGAGCCCGATCCTCGCGAGGCGCGAGGTGCGGCGCGTTGCCGGTCGCGCCCCCGGCGCTGGACCTGGTCGCGGCGGCGCAGGACGCACGCGGTCGCGGCGCCGCACGACGCATGCCCGCGCCGGGGTTCCGTTCGATTCTCTGGGAAGGCCGTGTCGTTCCGCTCGTCGCGTGGCTCGCTGCCGAGTCCTCCGTTGCGCGCGTTCGCCACCGACGGTTCGAACAGGCGTTCGTCAAATCGTTGCCTTCGATGCGTTTACGTTGACTTGAGGCGGGCGGGAACTACCATCCCCCCGCGATTTCGTCCCGGGCCCGGCAAGGGCCTTGAACCCGATCGGGAGGGTGGTTGGACATGGTGTTTTCGAGCCGCGGGTTCGCGTCGTTCTTGTTCGTCACGTCCTGGTGCGCGGTCGTGCCGATGGCCACCGCTCAGGACGTCCAGTTCGACCAAGCGACCGACACGCTGCAGATCCAGTTCGACGAAGTCGAAGGGACTCCGATCAAGGAGTTCATCAAGCTCGCCGAACAGTTGACGCAGCACCAGTTCAACTACGACGACCGCGACGTCAACGAAGTCCGCATCAAGATGGTCGGACGCAAGACGATCCCGACCGCGGCCTTCTGGTCGTACTTCCAGGCCGTGCTGAAGTCGAATGACTTCGTGATGGTCTACTACGGACCCGCCGACGGCACGAACAACTACAAAGCTCCGGGCTTCTTCGCGATCCGCAAGGCGACGAACCAAGCCGGCGCGAAGCCCGGCTACATCAAGTCGCAAGCGCCCGTCGTTCCGGTCGACAAGCTCGAGCTGTTCAAGAACGATCCGAACATCGTGCTGACGACGTCGTTCGCGCTGAAGTACGTCCCCGCGCAAGACGCGATGAACATGCTGCAGACGTACTTCTCCGACCCGTTGCTCGAAAGCGTGCGCGCGGTCCAACAGTCGAACTCGCTCGTCATCACCGGATACGCGCAAACGCTGTACGGCGCGAAGAACTTGATCGAGCTGTTCGACGTCAAGCCGAACCAGTACGAGCTGAAGTTCGCGAAGATCCAGCTGGAGTTCGCGGTCGCCGAAGAGATCAAGCCGATCGTCGACCAGCTGATCGCGGCCGAGCGCGGCACGGCCAGCAACCGCAGCGGCGGCGTGCCGCAAGGCGTACCGTCGGGGTTGCCACCGGCACTGCAAGAGCAAGAGCCCCACATCGAAGCCGATCCGCGCACGAACGCGCTGTACGTGATGGCGGCGCCCGGCACGCTCGATCGCATCATCGGCTGGATCCGCACACTCGACGTCGACGTCGACCCGCGCGGTGACACGCACGTCTATCGCCTGAAGAACAGCTCCGCCGAGGAACTCGAAGAGATCCTGAACGAATGGGCGCAGAACTCGACGCAGGGCGCGAACGGCGTCGGCGGCTCGACGGGCGCGGCGAACCAAGGCGGGGGCGCGGGTGGCTTCAACCAGGGCCGCTCGCTCGAACAACCGATCACGGTCGTCGCCGACAAGTCGTCGAACTCGCTGATCATCTCGGCATCGAAGAGCCGCTATGCGCAGATCCTCGAGATCGTGAAGAAGCTCGACGTGCGTCGGCGCCAAGTGCTGGTCGAAACCGCGCTGGTCGAGATCAGCGGCACGCTGAACGATCGGTTGTCCGTCGAACTCGGCTACGGCCCCGAAAGCGGCTCGGCCGGCTTGTCGGGTGAGATCGGCATCAGCAGCTTCGGCTTGTCGGAGATCGTCGACGTCGACGGCGATGGCATCGGTGACCGCCGCGTGCCGATCGCGCTGAAACCCGGAACCCAAGCGTCGGGCTCGGTCGGCTTGAACGCCGGCATCCTCGACGACCGTTTCGGCGTGCCGGTGATCCTGCAGGCGTTGCGCGGCACGACGGACGCGAACGTGCTTTCGGTGCCGTCGATCCTCGTCAACGACAACGAGAACGCGACGCTGACGTCCGAGGACGAGATCCCCACGTTCACGACGTCGCAAGGGCAGAACTCGGACCAGACGTCGTTCGACGAATACGAAAAGGCCGGCATCACGCTGTCGGTGTCGCCGTCGATCAGCGCCGGCAACTACCTCCGGATGTTCGTCAGCCTCGAAGTGTCGACGTTCACCGGAACGGGCACGCCGCCTCCGAAGGCCACGCGCACCGTCGAGACGCAGGTCACGTTGCCGGACGGTCACACGATGGTCGTCGGCGGCATCGTCGCGGACGACACGCGCAGCTCGGCGAGCCGCGTGCCGTGGCTCGGTGAGTTGCCGTGGTTCGGCTGGCTGTTCAGCTCGACCGCGGACCAGAGCACGCGCACGAACCTGTACGTGTTCATCACGCCGCACATCATCAGCGACGACTTCTCGACGCTGGACGACCTCTCCTATCAGAAGAAGAAGGAGATGGAGGCGTTGAACGGCAAGATCTCGATCGTCGATCCGGATTGGGATCGCGACAACGCCGACACGCGCGTGCTCGACGCCGCGGTGTCCGGCGTGTTCGACCTGCCGTCCTACGCGAGCCCGCCTGGCGGCGAGCAAGCGCCGGCGAAGCCGAAGGCGGATCCCGACGCCGGCTACGGCGAGCAGAAGTGATGACCGCAACGAGTCTCGAGGAGAACGCGGCGTGCACTCGACGATCCTGCAACGACTGAGCGAGGCGGCGAGCCTCACCGAAGACCGCGTCCGCGAGATCCAGAAGCTCGAGGCGGAGACCGGACAGACGGCCGATCGGCTTGTGCTGCAAAAAGGCTATCTGTCCGAAGCGGAGATCCTGAAGATCCTCGCCGAGGTCATGGGCTACGAGTACCGCGGCGATCTGCGCGACGAGTCGGTGCCGAAGGACTTCGTCGACGCTGTGCCGGTCCAGTACGCGCGCAACTACAACCTCGTCGGATTGGGCATCACCGCCGACGGCTGCGCGCGCGTCGCGTGCTGCGCGCCGCTCGACGTGCATCCGATCGACGAACTCGCGACGCTGCTCGGGCGCGAACTCGAGGTCGTGCTGTCGCCCAAGGCCGAGATCACGTCGCTCGTGAACCGCGCCTACAAGGCGAAGAGCGACGTCGTCGGCGAAGCGCTGACGGACATCGGCACCGAGGACATCAACTCGCTGGCCGCCGAGGTCGAAGAGGGCGAGGACTTGCTGAACGTCGCCAACAAGGCGCCGATCATCAAGCTCGTGAACATGATCCTGTTCAACGCACTGAAGATGCGCGCGTCCGACGTGCACCTGCAGCCGAAGCCCGATCGCCTGCAGATCCGGTTCCGCGTCGACGGCATCCTCTACGACATGGAGTCGGCGCCGAAGAAGGTCCAGGAAGCCATCATCTCGCGCATCAAGATCATGGCGAAGATGGACATCGCCGAACGCCGTCTGCCGCAGGACGGTCGCGCCTCGCTGCGCCTCGGTGAAGGCGAGGTCGACGTCCGCGTGTCGAGCGTGCCGACGGCGTCGGGCGAACGCATCGTGTTGCGCTTGCTCGACAAGTCGACCAAGGTCTACCGGCTCGCCGAGATCGGCATGGAGCCGGACAGCCTCGAGATCTTCCGCAAGTACATCCAGTACACGCACGGCATCATCCTCGTCACCGGCCCCACCGGCTCGGGCAAGACGACGACGCTCTACGCCGCGATGTCGGAGATGAACGCGGTCGAGAAGAACATCCTGACCATCGAAGACCCGATCGAATACAACCTCGACGGCGTCTCGCAGGTGCAGGTCAACGTGAAGAAGGGCCTGACGTTCGCGGCCGGTCTGCGCTCGTTCTTGCGTCAGGACCCGGACGTCATGTTCGTCGGCGAGATCCGCGACCGCGAAACGGCGGAGATCGCGATCCGCGCCGCGCTCACCGGACACTTGGTGTTCTCGACCGTTCACACCAACGACTCGCCGTCGTCGGTCACGCGTCTGCTCGACATCGGCATCGAACCCTATCTCGTCTCGTCGTCGGTGCTGCTCGTCATCGCGCAACGCCTCGTGCGCCTGATCTGCCCGAAGTGCAAGCACTGGGTCACACCCGACTCGGTGCTGTCGAAGAAGCTCGTCGATTCCGGCATCAAGCTCGAGAAACTGAAGGACGGCAAGGTCGCGGTCGGCAAGGGCTGCGATTACTGCTTCAACTCGGGCTACGTCGACCGCACGGCCATCTACGAGATGCTGCCGATCGACGACGTGATGAAGGACCAGATCATGGATCGCTCGAGCGCGACGGTCATCAAGCGCTCGGCGATGGAGCGCGGCGCGCTCAACACGTTGCGCATGGACGGACTCGCCAAGGTCGTCCGTGGCATGACGACGATCGACGAAGTGATGCGCGTCACGCAGCTGGACGGCGCCTGAAGTAGTGCGAGCACGACGGAAGGAACGCGGGAGCGCTCCGTCCGATCGCGCACCAACGAGGACACCGCACGATGCCGGTTTACGAGTACAAGGCGTTCACGGCCAACGGCGAGAGCCGCACCGGCATCTGCGACGCGGACACCGCGCGCGAGGCGCGCGAGAAGCTGCGCAAGGACAACGTCCACGTCGTCTCGCTACGCGAGATCGATTCGGTCGACGAACCGTCGAAGTTCTCGTTCTCGGGCTTCTTCAAGCGCAAGAAGAAGATCGGCGAGCTCGCGATCGTCACGCGCCAGTTCGCGACGCTGCTCGAATCGGGCATCCCGATGGCCGACGCGTTGCGCGCGCTGTCGGAGCAGATCCAGAACCGTGACCTCGAAGCCGTGTTCCGCACGGTGCGCGAGAAGATCTCGGGCGGCTCGTCGCTCGCCGAGGCGATGGGCAACTATCCGCAGTACTTCGACGACCTGTACGTGAACATGGTCAAGGCCGGCGAAGCGGCCGGCAACGTCGACGTCGTGTTGAAGCGCCTGTCGGACTTCCTGATCAAGCAGGGCCGCGTCCGCAACAAGGTCGGCGCCGCGCTCATGTACCCGATGATCATGGTCGGCGTCGGCGTCATCGTCGTCACGATCCTCATGATCTTCGTGGTGCCGAAGATCGTCACGCTGATCAAAGCGCGTGGGCAGGATCTCCCCATCCCCACGATGATCCTGATCGCGGCGTCGAATTTCCTCGCCAACTACTGGTACCTGCTCGTGCTCGGGTTCTTCGCGGTGTCGCTGACGTTCGGCGCGTTGCGCCGTTCGCCGAAGGGCCGCTACGCGATCGACGGCTTCATGCTGCGGATGCCGATCTTCGGCGAGCTGTTCACGAAGCAGGCGATTTCGCGGTTCTCGACCACGTTCTCGACGCTGCTCAAGTCCGGCGTGCCGGTGCTCGAATGTCTGTTGATCGTGAAGAACGTCGTCAACAACTCGGTGTTCGCCGGCGTACTCGACGACGTCCACAACCGAATCATGGAAGGCGCGGACATCTCGTCGCCTCTGAAGGCGAGCAAGATCTTCCCGCCCGCCGTGGGCTACATGGTGTCCATCGGCGAGCAGTCGGGACGACTCGAGGAGATCCTCGACCGCCTGTCCGAGGCCTACGACGAAGAAGTCGATCTCGCGGTCCAGAAGATGACGGCGGCGCTCGAGCCGGTGCTCATCCTGTCCATGGCCGGTGTCGTCGCCTTCATCGTCATCGCCATCCTGCTGCCGATGCTCCAGCTCTCGAACGTCTGATGGGCTACACTGCGGTCGATGCGGTCCCCACGCGCCGCGCCGCCAAAACAACGCAAAGCATGATGAATCAGGAGGTTTCGATGTTCGCCCCCCTCTCCCGCCCGACTCGGCGACGCCGCGGTTTCAGCTTGATGGAATTGATGGTCGTGATCGCGATCCTGGGAATCCTGGCCACACTGGTCGCGACCAACGTCGTGCCGATCCTCGCGCGCGGCCGTGAAACCAAGGCGAAGAGCGACATCAAGGCGATCAAGGAAGCGATCACGTCGTACCGCACGGTGCACAACGTGCTGCCCGACTCGCTCGACCAGCTCACGCAGCCGGATCCGAAGAACTTCAACGAGACATACATCGAAGAAGGCAACGAGCTGACCGACCCGTGGGGCAACGCGTACGTGTACCAGCGCGAGAGCAACAGCAAGTTCACGATCATCTGCTACGGCGCGGACGGCATCCCCGGTGGTGAAGGGGAAGATGCCGACTTCGACGACAAGACGATGAACAAGAAGGACGATCAGTAACACGAACGTCGAGGCCGACGACGGGCTCCCCCGCCGCCCAACGCCCGCACGAGGTCTCCTCATGAATCCGATCCGAACCAGACAGACGGCACGTGGCTTCACGCTGCTCGAACTGGTCATCGTGATCGGCTTGCTCGGCCTGTGCTTCGGGCTGATCTTCTTCAAGATGGATGCGTTCGTGCCGTCGTCGCGCATCAAATCCGCGAGTCGCGAACTCGCGTCGCGCATCGAACAGGCGCGCAACTACGCGGTCGTCTCCGGACTGATGATCCACTTCCAGTACGACATCGAGCAAGGTCGCTATCGCTACTACGTCCCGTTCGAACTGTCCGAGGAAGACGGCAAGACGATCGTCGGGGACGGCGAAACGGTCGTGTTCGACTGGGAACTGTTGCCGGACACGATCCGCGTCAAGGACATCATCATCGGCGAGAGCGATCCGATCGACCACGGCATCGTCACGATGACCTTCGAGCCGCGCGGCGTAGCGACCGGTCACATCGTGCATCTGACGAAAGAAGAGTCCGACGTCGTGTACTCGGTGGTGACGCGGTCGATCCTCGGCCTCGTCGACGTCGTCGACGGCAATCTGCAACCGGAAGTGGCGGGTGACAATGTGTTCTGAACGCCGCTCGCGCCGCCGTTTCGACGTCGGCATGACGATCCTCGAGGTCACCGTCGCATTGATGGTGGTCGCGATCGCGATCTTCCCGATGCTCGAGATCCGCGAGAAGGCCACCATCTCGGCCTACGCCGCGCGCAACAACAACATCGCGACGTCGCTCGCGCGCCAGCTGCTGTCCGAAATCGAGTTCCGCGGCATCAGTCCTCTGTCCGGACAGTTCGACAACTATCCCGGCTTCTCGTACGAGGCCGAGATCACGCTCGAGAACATCGTCACGGGCGAAAAGGAAGAGGACAAAGCCGACAAGAACAAGAAGTACAAGAACAAGAATCAGGACGACGCGACGTACAAGCCCGCCGATTCGACCGATCCGAACGAAGGCGAGGACGACACGTCCGAATACAACCTGCGACGCGTGCACCTGACGATCAAGTACCCGAACTTCGGCAAGCCCGACGAGCTGCTGCAACTGAAGATCGAAACGCTGATGCCCCCGCTGCCGGACAAGTACGGCGACAAGGGCCTGTCGAAGGGAAAGAAGTGATGAACCGCATGGCATCGACTCGGCCAGCGCACGCGCGCGGCTTCACGATGGTCGAGATGCTGGTCGTGCTCGGGATCGTCGGCTTCATGATGGCCACGATCTACGGCACGCTCTACAGCACGCTGAAGATCAGCCGCGACGTCAACCTGCGCGTGTCGGGGTCGAAGGTCGGCCCGCTGTTGCTCGATCAGGTCGAACACGACCTCCGCGGCCTGTTCGCCTACAACATCCACGGCAAGAGCCTGCTGCGCGGCGAGAACCTGCGCATCGGCGGCATGGACGCCGACAAGCTGTCGTTCGTGTCCCAGGTCCCCTCGACGACGGCGTGGGTGGAAGACGACAAGTCGATCTTCGCCAGCGTCAACGAAGTCAGTTACGGGCTCTCCCAGAACCCCGAGAACTCGGACTACCTGCTGCTGTGGCGCGGTGAGGACTTCTTCGTCGACGACGAACCGCTGAAGGGAGCGAAGGGCACGCCTCTCTATCGCCGCGTCACGGGATTCAACGTCGTCTACTACCGCGAGCTCGGAGAAGACGCCGAGAAGTTCGACGACTGGGATCCGGCGAAGGAGAAGAGCCTGCCCGCCGCGATCGAAGTCACTCTGTCGATGGAAGTCGATCCGAGCGCCGTCGCGGGCTACGCATCGGGGGAGCCCGAGCGCCAGACGCACACGTTCACCCGCTGGATCGTCTTCAACCAGTCGATGCCGCTCACGATGGCCGTGCGGCCCAAGGTCCCCGCGCTCGGTGTGACTGAGGACGAAGGTGGCGATGCCGCCGCCGGCGACAAGGACAAGGACGAGACGAAGAACGGCAAGGACAAGGACGGTCCGAGCAAGACCACGTTCGGGAGCGGGAAGGGCGGCAAAGGCAGCAAGGGTGGCAAGGGCAAGGGCGGCAAGGGCGGCCAGAGCGGTGGCCTGGACGACATCTTCGGGGGCATCGGCGGAAACAAGGGCAAGTAAGCGCGCGTCCTGATCCGCGTTCCCTAAGCGACGAGCGCCCCGCGCGAACCGACGTTCGCGCGGGGCGCTCGTGTTTCCGGACGACTCGAGCGAGCGCCGTCGATCAGGTCGGCTTCAGCACCTCGCGCCCACCGAGATAGCCGCGCAGCGCCTGAGGAATGCGCACCGATCCGTCCTCTTGCTGATGGCACTCGAGCAGCGGGATGAGGATGCGCGGCGACGCGATCACGGTGTTGTTCAGCGTGTAACAGAACTTCATGCCGGCCTTCGCGTCCTTGTATCGCAGCTTCAAGCGCCGGGCCTGATAGTCGAAGAACATCGACGCGCTGTGCGTCTCGCTGTAGTTCCCCCGCGACGGCATCCAAGTCTCGATGTCGTACTTGCGCACCTGGGACAACCCGAGGTCGCCGCCGCAGACTTCGACGATGCGATACGGCAACTCGAGCGCGCGCAGTACGGCTTCGGCGTTGCCGACGATCTCCTGATGGAAGCGCTCCGATAGCGCGGGATCGGCAGGTGCGATGATCACCTGCTCGACCTTCTGGAACTGGTGGATCCGATAGATGCCGCGCGTGTCCTTGCCCGCCGCGCCGGCCTCGCGCCGGAAGCAATACGACCACGCGACGTACTTCTTCGGCAACTCCGCCTCGGCGAGGACCTCGTCCGAGTGGAACGACGTCACGGGGACTTCGGCCGTGCCGGCGAGGAAGAGGTCGTCCTTTTCGCAGTGGTAGGCCTGCTCTTCACCACCCGGGAAGTACGCGGTGCCCTCCATCGCCGGATAGCGCACGAGTACCGGCACGGACAGCAACGTGAAGCCGCGCGCCATCATCGTGTCGATCGCGAGGTTCAGCACCGCGCGCTCGAGCAGCGCGCCGTCGCCCTTCAGGAAGTAGTTGCGCGTTCCGGCGACCTTCACGCCGCGCTCGATGTCGAGGATGCCGAGCGACTCGCCGAGCTCGACGTGGTCCTTCGGCTTGAACGTGAACTGCGGCACGCTGCCTTCGCGGCGGACTTCGACGTTTTCCGTGTCGTCCTTGCCCTCGGGCACGAGTTGCGACGGCACGTTCGGGATCGACAAGTGCAGCGGCTTGATCTCGTCGGCGAGTGCGCGCAGCCGTTCCTCCGCGCCCTTCAGCTCGTCCTTCAGTCGATTCACGTCGGCGCCGGCCTTCGAACGTTCTTCGGGCGGCAGCTTGCCGATCTCCTTGCTGCGCCGATTGATCTCCGCGCGGATCTCGTCGACGCGGAACGTCAGCTTGCGCGACTCCTCGTCGAGCGCGAGCAGCTTGTCGAGCTCGATCGAGATGCGCTTCTTGCGCGCGCCCTCACGGACTTCGTCGGCGTGTTCACGGATGTAGCGGAGATCGAGCATCGAAACGTTCACGCCGACCTTCGTCGGCGTGACCTTCCTTCAACGACCGCGAGCGCGCGTACCGCGACGACTCGTCAGTTCTGCCATTCGGACTTGATGGGACCGCCGAGCATCGCGTGCTTGCTCAGCGTGATCTGGACTTCGTAGGTCTGACCGTCGGACGCCGGCAGTTCCAGATCGAGCGGCGACCACACGGAAGCGCCGTTCTTGTTGTAGTCGTCGATCGTGGCCCGCTTCATCTCTTGCGGCTTGCCGACGCCCGCGCCACCCTTCACGCGCATCGCGACCTTGTCCGGGATCGGCGGGTCATCGCGGAAGTGGCAGTACATCTCGCCGGCCTTGCCGTAGACGATGACCGTATTGCCGATCACCTTCAGGCCACCGCTGCCGAGCGGCTCGGTCTTGAAGTCGAACGTGAACGGCTCGCCGAGCTCGATGACGGTTTCCTTGTCCTTCTCGACCTTGAACGAGGTCGATTTCCCGCCGAGGATCAAGCACGAGTCCTGCGACGTCTTCGAGCCCTTGCGCGCGATGCCGTACGACACGCGATACATGCCGACGGGGACGCGCTGCGGCGTCTTGTCGATCGCGAAGAACGCGCCTTTGAACTCGCGCGTCTCCTCGATGATGATGATGTCCGGCTTGAACGGTGCCTTCCACACGAGCTTCACGGTGCCCGTGTCGACGTCGAGCTTGCGCGTGACGACCGAGAAGTTGTCGGGGTCGAGCTTCAGGCGGTAATACGCGCCGTCGACCTCGAGGAACTCGGTCCACGGCTGCGCGACCTTGCTCTTCCCGAACACCATCGCGTCGTTGTAGATGAACTGCGGTTGCTCCGAGTTCGTGCCGAGGCGAACGCCCGCCGGATCGCCGAAACCGCCGCTCGAGTTGTCGTCGTAGATCGTGATGTCTTGGCCGAGCACCTTGCCCTTCAGGTACGCGGCGGCGTGGTAGCGAACCAGCATCTGGTCGGCGCGCGGCGTCGAGTTGATCGACATGCCGAAGAAACTCTCCTGGTCGCCACCCGTGGCCAACAGGAATGCGTACTTCAGCAGATGGACGTTGCCTTCGACGTCCTTTACCTCGCGCTTCATCTCGACCATCTGCGGCTTCGCGGACAGCGTCAGTTCCCACGGCTTCTTCTGCTCGCCGTCGGTGAAGAACGCCTTCACGCCCTCGCGGTGCACTTTCAGCTTGCGGCCGAGCGGCTGGAAGCGGTCCTCGAAATCGGACGGCGTCTTGCTCGAGCCGTTCAGCACCCACGTCTGCCACGCCTGAGTGTTCTCACCCGACGTGTACGACGGCGACAGGACCTTGTAGGGCAGGTCCTCCGAGATCACGACTTTCAGTTGTTCGGGGTCCGACCACTTCTCGCCGGCCGGTTCCTTGGCCCAGGACGACGCCGTGTTGCCCTTCGGCACGGACTCGTCGCCAGGCTTCGCGTTCGGGTCGAAGCCTTCGGCCTTCAGCGCGTCGCGCACCTGCTTGACCTGACCGGAGAACAGCCAGTTGCGGTATCCGGCTTTCGTCAGGACCTGATCGGCGAGGTCGTACGCCTTCACGGCCTCGAGCTTGTTCTCGTTCTCGCGGTGCGCGTCGCCGACGAGCGTGATGCAGTACGCCTGGTATTCGGATTCGCCGATCGCCGCGAATTGGTTCGCCAGGTCGGTCAGCATGTTGATCGCTTCGTCGAACGAAGCCTTGTCGCGCGCCTTCTGCGCGGCCTGCATCGTCGCGCGTGCGCCTAGGTAGCGATTGCGCAGGTCGGAGCGTGTGACGCGCTGATCGGCGCTCATCTTCGCCAGCGCGTCCATGCGGACCTTCTTGACGTTGTTGCCGGTCGCTTCGTCGATGGCGTTGCCGACGAGCTTCAGGTCCTCCCACGACTCGAGACTGTCGGAGAACGTGAGTTGGCCTTCGAACTCTTCGTAGATCGCCTCCATCTCGGAGAGGTTCTTCTTCGCGATCTTGCCCATCTCCCCCAGATCGGAGAGTTCCTTGGCTTGCAGGATCTGCTCCCAGATCTTGCGCTGCGCGTCGGTCAGGCCGAGCGCCGCAGCGAGCCCGGTGATCAGGACGAGCGCCGAAAGCATCAAAGGGACGATTCGATTGGGACGCTTCATGGAGTTTCCACCTGCTCCGGGAGGGACGCGGCTGACCCGCGATCCAGCGACGCGGGATCGTATGGCGCTGCGTCCGCGCCGTCAACGAACCCAAGGATTCGCAGTGCTTTGGGGCCGATTCAGGGCGATCAGCGGCGGTCGCGCAGGTGTTTCGACGTCGACTCGAGGAAACGCCGCTCGGCCTTGGTCAGGCTCGGCATCCCCTCGCGATTGATCTTGTCGAGGATGCGATCGAGTTCCTGGCGTTCGTCCGTCGCGGCCTGCCTGCGTTCGGCCACGCGCTTGGCCTTCATACGGGCGATCGCACGCTCGAGACCCTCGGAAATGCGCTCGCCGAAGCGCGCGTAGACGAAGCCGACGATCGCGCCGCCCAAGTGCGCGAAATGGGCCACGGAGTCCCCGGAACCCCGCAGCAACTCCCGGGCGCCGTTGTACGCATCGAGCCCGACGAACAGCGAAACCAGCACCCACGCGCGCACCGGGATGAAGAACAGCATCACCGTGCGCTGCGGCCACAGCATCGCGTACAGGACGAGGATCGCGGTCAGCACGCCGGACGCACCGACCAGCATCGAGTTGCCGCCTCCGCGCAGCACTTCGACCAGATGGAACGTCAGCGAACCGCCGAGCGCTCCCAGCCCGCCCAGGATGCAGTACGAACGCCTGCCGAGGTGGTGCTCGAGTTCACGCCCGAAGAACCAGAACGCGAGTGCGTTCCAGATCAGGTGCCAGGGATCGTTCGCGTGGACGAGCGCGTAGCTGAGGTAGTGGAACCACAGCAACGGATGCTGGCGGTCGTAGCTCTGGAGTCCCAGCCAGTCGAGGATGCGCTCCGGCGCGACCAGCTGCGCGATTTGGATCAGCGCCAACAGCGCGATGAACCGCGCCGTCAGCGTCCAGGTCGAGAACGGTGGGAATCCGCCCGGCCGCGACGGCTCGACATCGGAATACCACTGCGGTCGATCCATGATCATCCGTGCGGGAATGGCGGGAGAGCGCCGGACGATGCATCCGCGCCCTTGAACCGACGGACTCTAGATCGGCATGCACGGGCTCGCAAGCTGACCGGAAAACGGTCCGACCCCGACCCCCGGGCGCCGCTATCGTGCGCGTTTCACGCGGACGGGAGGTCGATGTGACGGCGACGCTGATCGATGGCCGGGCGCTGGCGGCGCGCATCAAGCAACGCCTCCGTCGCGAGGTCGACGAGTTGGCCCGCGTCATCCCTCCGATCCGCTTGGCGTCGATCGAAGTGGGCGACAACGCGGCCGCCGCGCTGTTCGTCCGCAACCAGGAGCGTGCGGCGCGCGAACTCGGCATCGAGTTCGAGCACGTCCACCTTCCCGCCGGCATCGCGGAGGAGGACCTGGTCCAGGCGATCCGCCGCGGCAACGAGGATCCGCGCGTGACGGGAATCCTCGTGCAGCGCCCGTTACCCGTCGGCATGAACGTCCGGCGCGTTCAGGCCAAGGTCCACCCCGACAAGGACGTCGAAGGCCTGAACCCCGCGAACATGGGCTTCATCGTGCTCGGCGAACCGAAGCTCGTGCCGTGCACCGCGCTCGCATCGGTGAAGGTGCTGCTGTCGACCGGGATCGACCCTCGCGGCAAGGACATCGTGGTCATCGGCCACAGCGAGATCGTCGGCAAACCCATCGCGTTCCTGCTGATCAACCAGTTCGCGACGGTCACGGTGTGTCACGTCGCGACTCAGGACCTCGCCCACCACACGAGCAAGGCCGACGTCGTGTTCGTCGCGGTCGGCAAGCCAGGACTCGTGCGCGGCTCGATGTTGCGTCCCGGATGCACGGTCATCGACATCGGCATCAACCAAGTGCCTCTGCTCGGAACGGACGGCCGCCCCCAACTCGACGAGCAGGGCAAGCCGCGCACGAAAGTCGTCGGCGACGTCGATTTCGACACCGTCGCGCCGGTCGCGGGCCTGTTGACTCCAGTCCCCGGCGGAGTCGGTCCAGTCACGGTTGCGACGTTGCTGAGCAACGCCGTCGCCGCCGCGCGCTTGCAGCACCGTGATCGCGTCGCGCCGCCCGACCTGTCGTTGACCGCGGATTGACGGCGCGCGGATTCGAACGACGGATCCCCGCTCGCGCACCGACTCGAGAAGACCGGATCTCCCCGCTCGGTCGCTTCGCGGAGCGCCCACGGTTCCGCTTCGAAAGCGACGTTCGGATGACGATCCCGTTCGTGCGACCAATCACCACAGAATCGCTGCTTGCCGCCCGTTTTCCATGGGGCATAAGCTGGCCCACGATGCTCGCTTCCAACGATTCCCTTCACCGCGTCCCATTCGCCCTCGTGCTGCTCGCTGCCGTTGCGCCTTGGGGCTGTTCGGACGAGTCTCCGGACCGACCGATCACCAAGGTCTCGACGCAACCGGCGCGTCCGGTCGCGCTCGACGCGACCAGCGCCGAGCGCTTCGGCTACCGCGCACGCGTCGGTGCCGACGGCGCATCGCCGTTCGAGTACACGACGCCGGCGGGTTTCGAGCCGGTGGCTCCGACGCCGCTGCGCATCGTGAACTTCAAGGTCGACGGCGATTCCGGGGTCGAGTGCTACTTGTCCCCCGTCGAAAGCAACGACACGGCCGCCAACGTCAACCGCTGGCGCAAGCAGATGGGCGCCGACGCGCTCGACGCCGCCGGCATCGACGCACTCCCGCGCCGAACCCTGATCGGCCGCCCGGGCACGCTCGTGGAGTTGACCGGGACGTTCGCGGCGATGGGCTCGGAGCCCAAGAGCGACTACGGATTGATCGGTGTCTTCGCCGCGCTGCCGATGGCCGGGATCTCGTTGAAAATGGTCGGACCGAAGACCGCCGTCGCCGCGGCGCGCGAGCGGTTCCTCGAGCTGAACGACTCATTGCGGCTCGCGTCCGGAGACGCGTCGAATGCGCAGGGCGCGCCGGCGGACGCGTCGAATCCGCAACCGGACGCGCCGGCGTCGGACGCCCTGCACTGGTCGCTGCCGCAGGGCTGGAAGGAAGCTCCGCGCGGCGATGGCGTGCGCCTGATGACGTTCACGATCGACGGCGCGCCCAATTGCGAATGCTGGATGATCGGCCTCGGCGGGGATGGCGGCGGTGCGGTCGCGAACTTGAACCGGTGGCGGCGCGAACTCGGGCAAGAGGCGCTGACTCCCGAACAGATCCAGTCCCTGCCCCACATGCAGATCCTCGGACGGTCGTCGCCGACGATCGAAGTCCATGGCCGCTATCAGGGCATGTCGGGGCCGGCGATCGAGGACGCGATGATGCTCGGCGCGATCTGCGAGCTCGGCCCGTGGACGCTGTTCGTGAAGATGGTCGGACCCAAGACCGAGATGGAGACGCAACGTGCTGCCTTCCAGGCGCTCTGCGCGTCGCTGAGGTGATCGCTTGAACGCCGCCCCGCCGCTCCCCCGTCGCTCGTCCGGCCTCGGTTCCGTCGTGGACGGACTGTCGTCGATCGGACTCTCGTGCGTGCTGCTCTTGCTGCTGCTGCTGATCACGTGGCGCGGCACCATGGCCCAAGTCGACATGGGGCTGTTCGAGGCGCAGAAGAAGTACTTCGACTCGGCGTACTTCGTCGAGAAGTTCGGTCCGATCCCGGTCCTGTTGCCGGGCGCCTATCTCGTACTCGCCGTCCTGACCGTGAACCTGGTGCTCGGCGGCATCATGCGCTTGCGTCGTGGCGTGGCGACGCTCGGAGTCCTGATCACCCACATCGGCATCGTCGTGATGATGGTCGCAGGCCTCGTGAAGTTCCACTACTCGGTGGACGGCGCGATGCGACTCGATCCGGGGGCGGAGGTCTCGTCGTTCTCGTCGTACCACGAGTGGGAAATCGCGGTCGCGCGCGCCGACGGCTCCGACCCGCAGCCAGTCTGGCTGATTCCCGGCGACGACTTCCTCGCGATGAGCAACGCACAGACGCGCACGTTCCGCCACGCCGAGCTGCCGTTTTCGGTGTCGATGTCGGGCTTCACGCGCAACGCGTTCATCCGCCAGCACGCGACGGGAAACCCAAGCGGCGCGCGCGTGGTCGACGGCTTCTACGTCGACCCGATGCCGCTCGAGAAGGAGAACGAGTTCAACCGCCCCGCGTGCTACGTCGACCTCGCGATGACGGCCGACGGCAAACGCGTCGAAGGCATCTTGTGGGGAGCGAATCTCGGTCCGATGGTCGTGCGCGTCGGTGACGTGCCCTGGACCCTCGACCTGCGGCAACGACGCTGGGAACTCCCGTTCGCGGTGCGCCTCGACCGCTTCGTGAAGGACGACCATCCCGGCGTGTCGATGGTGCGCGACTTCCGCAGCTTCGTGACGCGCACCGAGAAAGGACTCGAGCAAGGCGTCGAGATCAGCATGAACGAGCCGATGCGCCACGGCGGCTACATCTTCTACCAGTCGAGCTGGGGACCGCAGCGCGCCCCGCCCGGTACGCCGCTGTTCTCGGTGTTGACCGTGGTCAGCAATCCATCCGACCAGTGGCCGCTGATCTCCTGCATCATCATCGCCGTCGGCATGTCGCTGCATTTCGGGCGCAAGCTGTGGCTGTTCGCGCAACGCATCGGAGCTTCGTCATGATTCGTTCCACGTTGGTCGCGTTCGTCGCGGCGTGGACGCTCGTCGTCTCCGCGTTCGCGCAGGCTCCGGCCGTCGAAGCCCCGATCCGACGGCTCGAGCCATGGACCGCGGCGACGCTGGACGCCGCGGAACGCCTCCCGATTCAGGACGGCGGTCGGGTGAAGCCGTTGTCCAGCTTCGCGAGGTTCCTGCTGTTGCGCCTGTCCGCCGGCACCAGCTTGGCCCTCGATGCGGACGGCAAGGTGAAGCTGACCCCGACGGCGTTCGCGCTGGACTGCATGTTCTTCCAGGCGCAGGTCGTCGAGTACCCCGTCATCCTGGTCGAGGACTACGACGTGCTCGACGCGGTCGGGCTCGGCCGCATCGAGGGCAAGCGCAAGCGCGATCGGTACTCCTACAACCAGCTCGCGCCGTGCTTCCAAACCCTGTTCGAACAGGCCTCGAAGCTGTCGGACATCCCCGATCGCGACCAAACGCCGATCCAGAAGCAGATCGTCAATCTCGCGCGAAACGTCGACGCATTGGCCGCCTTCATGTCGTGGCAGACACTGACGATCGTCCCGCCTCCCGCGGGCGAGGATCATTGGATGTCGCCGATCGAAGTGCGACAGCGCACGCAACTCGGCGAAACGCTCGGGCCTCAGAACGATGCGGTGATGCGTTTCGTCGCACTGCGCGACGCGCTCGGTTCGATGGCGAAGTTCGAAGCGGCATTCACGCCACTCGCGGCCGACCTCGTAGCGATGGCCAAAGCGCGCGGTGATTACGACAAGGTGGAGCTGGAAGCGTCGTTCTACCGCGTGAACTACTTCTTCTACGGCCGCTGGTTGTTCGCTGCGGCATTCGTACTCGCCGCGGCGGTCTTCCTCGCGCCGAAGTTCAAGCCCATGAACTGGATCGCCCGCGGAGCACTCGGTTCCGCGGAGGCCCTGCTGATCGTCGGCATCGTCGTGCGCTGCATCGTGCGCTCACGTCCTCCGGTCAGCACGCTGTACGAGACCATCTTGTTCATCACGGCCGTCGCCGTGCTGGTGACGCTGATCGTCGAGTGGTTGCAACCCCGCCGCATCGCGCAGTTCGTCGGCGGCGCCGTGGGCTTCGCTGGCATGTCGCTCGCGACGTGGTACGAGGAGATCTCCGGTACCGACACGATGCCTCAGCTCCAGGCCGTGCTCGACACGAACTTCTGGTTGTCGACGCACGTCACCACCGTGACGGTGGGCTACGCAGCGGGGCTGCTCGCCGCGGCGATCTCCGCGCTGTGGGTCTTGGTGAAAACGGTCGTCGTCGTCCGCGGCCAGTTCGGCGATTCCCGCGATTGGCTGGCGACGATGACACGCATGGCCTACGGCGCGCTGTGCTTCGGCGCCTTGTTCTCGACCATCGGGACCATCCTCGGTGGGATCTGGGCGAACGAGAGTTGGGGCCGCTTCTGGGGCTGGGACCCGAAGGAGAACGGCGCGCTGATGATCGTGCTCGGCATCCTCGTGATCCTGCACGCGCGCATCGGCGGCTACGTCAAGGAACGCGGCCTGCACGTGCTGTCGCTGCTGCTCGGTTGCGTCGTCGTGTTCTCGTGGTTCCACACGAACCAACTCGGCGTCGGGCTGCACGCGTACGGATTCGACGAGAAGCTCGGTCGCATGATCGTTCGCACGTACACGACACTGCTGATCTTCGCGGGCCTCGGCGCCGTGATCGGAGGGGTCGATTGGTGGCGCGCGCGACAAGGCGCGAAGTCCGCGGTCGTCGGGTCGACGTCCCGCGTGGGGTGATGCGTCGAAGCTGACGCGCTCCGCGTCGAGGCGCGGCCTCGCGTGGGATCCACGCGGCTGCAGGCGGATTGGGCAGAGCGCCGCGTGGCGTCGGGTCAGCGCTTGCGGCAGAGCACGAACTCGGCCACCGCGCGCAGCGCGTCGCGTGACGGAGTCGCCGGCAGCGTGTCGAGATCGTCCATCGCCGACTTGATGAAGTCGTCGGCGCGACGGAACGCGTAGTCGAGCGACGGTCCGATGTCGAACTCGTCGGACAAGCGTGCACGCCGATTCGAGATCGACTCGTCGCGGATCAGGCCTTCGAAGCGCTGGCGCTCGGTGCCCGTGACGTTGGCGGCGAAGTGGATCAGCGGCAGAGTCAGCTTGCCGCTTTCGAGATCGGTGCCGAGCGATTTGCCGACGACGCCTTCGTCGCCGATGAGGTCGAGGCAGTCGTCGATGATCTGGAACGCGATGCCGATGCTGCGGCCGTAGCGCTCGAGGGCTTCCACGCGCCGGCGATCGGCTCCGCTGTACAGCGCACCGAGCTCGCACGACGCGGCGTAGAGCTCCGCGGTCTTCGCTTCGATGATCTTCAGGTAGCGCGGCTCGGTCAGGCCGAAGTCGAAGCGGTCGAAGATCTGGTTGATCTCGCCCTTGCACACGATCTTGGTCACGCGCGCGAGGATGCGCGACGCATCCGGCGTCGGAAGGTCGACCGACATCGCGAACGCGTGCGCGTAGATGAAGTCACCGAGCAGCACCGGCACGTGGTTGCCGTACATCGCGTTGACGGTCGCGACGCGGCGACGCACGTCGGCGCCGTCGAGGATGTCGTCGTGGACCAGCGTCGCGGTGTGGATCAGCTCAACGATGATCGCGAGCTTGTCGTGCTCCGGAACCACGCGGCCGCCCGCGGCCTTCGCCGACAGGAACACGAGCGCCGGGCGCAGGCGCTTGCCCGCATACTTCGAGATGTGCCCGACGAGGCCGGAGAGCGCCCTCGAATCGCTGGCGAGTTCGCCTTGGATCTCCTGCTCGAGTCCGGCGAGTTCTGCCTGGACCGGGGCGAAGCAATCGGCGAGTTCAACCACGCGACGGGTCTCCAAAGAGGCGGGAGCAGCTTAGGCGATTTTCTGGTTCGTGGACAGTCGCGCGGACGGCTTCAGGCCTTGTCGCCGTCGGACTTCGCGGGCGGATTGCTCTCGTCGTCCTCGGGCTTCTGCTTCAAGCCCTTCTTGAACTCGGTGATCCCCTGCCCCATCGACCGCGCCAGCTTCGGCAATCGGCTGGCCCCGAACAGCAGGAACACGATGACCAGGATGATCAGGAGTTCTTGCGTCCCGAGTCCGAACAAGAGCACGCAATCCAGTGCGTTGAACACGGTCACGACTTCGCTTCCTTCCTCACGGACGAGAACGTCGAGCGCTGCTCGGCCCACCAATCGCGCCAGGCGCGGGCCTCGCCGAACGATTGCCCGGTCAGCCGCTGCAGGTGCGTCATCGCGACGGACCGCACCGATTCCTGCTCGGAGTCGAGGGCGCGGACCAGGATATCGACGGCCTCACGCTCGCGGCGGAAATTCGGCCCGTAGTACAGCTTCAGCACCTCTTCCATGAGGTCGAGCAGCCGTTCGCGGAGTCGCGCCTGCGCTCTGAATAACCCGAGCACGAACGCGAACAGTAGGGCCAGACCTGCGGCATAGCAGCGCATCAAGCCGAACTGGGCATCGACCCACTCCGCGAGTCCGCGATGGAACGCGATCGCGAGGAAGGCGACGCACAACAGCGCCAGCGGAACGATCGGCCCGACGCCGCGCGCACGATGCGGGCGCGGAGCATCGGGTGGCAACGCATCGGGGCCCAGGCGCGCGAGCGGATCGTCCTTGCCGGCGGCGTCGACCATCACGCGCTCCGAGGCAGCCGTGTCACCGGATGCCGCGTTCCTTGAGGACCTCGGCCATGCGTTGACCCAAATGGCCGGGAGTATCGACGATCGCGACGCCAGCGCGTTGCAGCGCCGCCAGCTTCTCACCGGCCGTGCCGGCACCACCGGAGATGATCGCGCCGGCGTGGCCCATGCGCTTGCCGGGGGGCGCGGTCCGACCGGCGATGAACGCCACGACCGGCTTGGTCACGTGCGCCTGGATGAAGTCCGCGGCCTGCTCCTCGGCGTTGCCGCCGATCTCGCCGATCATGATGATCCCGTCGGTTTCCGGATCGGCCTGGAACATCCGCAAGCAGTCGATGAAGTTCGTGCCGTTGATCGGGTCACCGCCGATGCCGACGCAGCTCGACTGCCCGAGTCCGAGCGACGTGAGCTGCCAGACGGCTTCGTACGTCAACGTGCCCGAACGCGACACCACGCCGACGCGGCCCGGCTTGTGGATGTAGCCCGGCATGATGCCGATCTTGCACTGGCCAGGCGTGATGACGCCGGGGCAGTTCGGACCGATCAGGCGCGTGGTCGGGCGCTCGCGCGTCAGGAAGCGACGCACGCGCATCATGTCGATGACCGGAATGCCCTCCGTGATCGTGACGACCAACGGGATCCCGGCGTCCGCGGCCTCGAGGATCGCGTCTGCCGCGAAGGGCGGCGGCACGTAGATCACCGACGCGTTCGCGCCGGTCTTGGCCACGGCTTCCGCGACGGTGTCGAACACCGGCACGCCGTCCTGCGTGGTGCCACCCTTGCCGGGCGTCACACCGCCGACCATCTTCGTGCCGTACTCGAGCATCTGCTTGGTGTGGAAGGCGCCGGCCGATCCGGTGATGCCCTGGCAGATGACGCGCGTGTTGTTGTCGACGAGGATGCTCACGGGATCAGGACTCCATCGTGTTCGTTCGTGGGCGCGTCACGCGCGCGGCTTCGCGGACTTCGCCGCGGCGACGACCTTCTTCGCGGCGTCCTCGAGCCCGTCGGCCGGGATCAGCGCGAGGCCGCTCTGCGCGAGCATCTCGCGCCCGAGCTTCACGTTCGTGCCTTCGAGGCGCACCACGACCGGCACGTCGAGCTTCGTGCTCTTCGCCGCTTCGATGATGCCGGCGGCGATGACGTCGCACTTCATGATGCCGCCGAAGATGTTGACGAGGATCGCCTGCACGTTCTTGTCCTGCAGGATGATCCGGAACGCCTCGCGGACTTGATCCGCGCGCGCGCCGCCGCCGACGTCGAGGAAGTTCGCCGGGCTGCCGCCGTGCAGCTGGACGATGTCCATCGTGCCCATGGCGAGACCGGCGCCGTTCACCATGCAGCCGATGTTGCCTTCGAGTGCGATGTAGTTGAGGCCGAACTTCGACGCCTCGACTTCGCGCGGATCCTCTTCACCGAGGTCGCGGTAGCCGCCGAGGTTCGGATGGCGGTACAGCGCGTTGTCGTCGAAGTTCATCTTCGCGTCGAGCGCCATGACCTTGCCGTCCTTCGTCAGGATCAGCGGGTTGATCTCGGCGATCGAGCAGTCCTTGTCGATGAACAAGCGCGCGAGCGCCTGCATGATCTTCACCGCTTGGCCGAGCGCGGCCGCCGGGACGCCGATCCCGAACGCGAGGCGCCGTGCCTGGTACGCGGACAAGCCGAGGCTCGGATCGACCGGCTCCTTGAGGATCTTCTCGGGATGGGTCGCGGCGACTTCCTCGACGTCCATACCGCCTTCGGAGGACGCCATCATCACCGGGCAGCCGAGCGCGCGATCGACCGCAAGGCCGACGTACAGCTCCTTGGCGATCGCCGAGCCCTCTTCGATCAGCAGCACGCGGACCGGCTGGCCCTGCGGCCCGGTCTGGTGCGTGATGAGGGGCTTGGACAGGATCGCCTTCGCGGCGTCGTGGGCTTCCTCGCCTGAGCGGACGAGCTTCACGCCGCCGCCCTTGCCGCGCCCACCCGCGTGGATCTGCGCCTTGACCACCGCCAGCGCCGAACCGAGTTGCTCGTACGCCGATTTGGCTTCCTCGGGCGTGTACGCCACTTGGCCACGCGGCACCGGGACGTCGTAGGCGCGGAGCAGTTCCTTCGCCTGGTATTCGTGGATCTTCATGAGTTCGCGGCTCGTGAGCCGTGCGCACCGCGAGCCATTTCGCGGTCGGGCTCGGAAAGGGTGAGAAGGTACGGGGCGCGCAAAACCCGGTCAAACCGAAACTCGCGGGCTGCGGCATGGAAGCCTTCGCATCGGCCACGCGCACCGTAGACTCCCCGCCCGTGACGAAGCGCCGCGTCGGCATCCTCACCCACCACGAACTCGAATCGCTGGCGCAGCAGCGCGCGATCCACGCCCCCGTTCCATTCGCGCCCGACCAGGTGCAACCGACATCGCTCGACCTGCGCCTCGGACCGATCGCGTACCGGATCCGCGCCGGCTTCCTGCCGCGCACCGAACCCGTCTCCGAACGGCTGCGCGATCTCTGCCTGTACACCCTCGATCTCGAGCAAGGCGCGGTACTCGAGCGCGGGTGCATCTACCTCGTGCCCCTGCTCGAAACGCTCGAACTGCCGCCCGACGTGTCGGGGCGCTGCAACCCGAAGTCGTCGACCGGCCGCATCGACTTGTTCACGCGTGTCATCACCGACTGCCACGAACGCTTCGACGACATCCGCGCCGGCTATCACGGGCGGCTGTTCCTCGAGATCATGCCGCGCTCGTTCCCGGTGCGCGTCCAGACCGGCCTGCGGCTGAACCAGATCCGTCTGTTGCGCGGCAAGACACGCCTGGACGACGGCGAGACCACGCACGAGCACGAGGCTTCCGCGCTGGTGACCGACGCCCACGGCGGTGCGTTCGCGGCGGGTTCGCTGCGCATCGACGGCGGCTTCCATCTCGCCGTGAGTCTGGTTCCCGATCCCGGCACGGAGATCATCGGCTACCGCGCGAAGGGCTACACCGGAGTGGTCGACCTGGCGTCGATCGGGACGCACGATCCGCTCGCGTTCTTCGAGCCGCTCGCGGCGACGGCGTCGCGACGGCTGCTGCTCGAGCCCGAGGAGTTCTACATCTTCCAATCGCGCGAGCGCGTCCGCGTGCCGCTGCACCTCGCCGCCGAAATGCACGCGTACGACGTCGGCATGGGCGAACTGCGCACGAACTACGCCGGCTTCTTCGACGCCGGCTTCGGGCACGGCGGCGATGGCGCCCTGCGCGGAACCCCCGCGGTGCTTGAGGTGCGCCCGCACGACGTGCCGTTCGTCATCGAAGACGGCCAAGTGTTGTTCCGCCTCGAGTTCCACCGCACGCTGATGCGTTGCGAACGCTGGTACGGCGGCCCCGGCAGCTCGTCGAACTACGCGCGCCAGGGCCTGACACTGGCGAAGTACTTCCGGGCATGAATGCAGGTCGAGTGCGCGCCGCGCGATCCTGCGGGTGTCACGACCCCGCGTCGGGCTGATCGTTCGAACCGACGCGCAGGACTTTCATCGTGTTCGCGCTGGCGTGCGCGAGCTTCGAGCCACCGATCAAGACCACGACGTCGCCGCGGTGCACGAAACCTCGCGAGCGCAAGTGTTGCACGCCGCGCACGAACAACCGGTCGAGCGTGGCGCACATCGGAATGCGCTGCGCGAAGATGCCACGATAGAAGTTGAGCCGGCGACAGACCGCGTCCTGATACGTGAGTGCGAACATGGGGATCGACGGCCGGGCGGCCGACAACAACGCCGCGGTTCGACCCGTGGCCGTGAACGGGATCAACGCGCGGGCGCCCGCCAGTTCGGCCAATTCGACGCCGGAGCGCGCGACGGCCGATACGAAGTCCGAGGGCGACAACGATTCGCGCGGGACGCGCAGACCGTCGAGATGCACATGGCCCTCGACCGCGCGCGCGATGCGGTCCATCGTCGCCACCGCGGCGGCCGGGAACTTTCCGACGGCGGTTTCGCCAGACAGCATCACCGCGTCGGTGCCATCGAGGATCGCGTTCGCGACATCGGAGACTTCCGCGCGCGTCGGGGTCTCGCTCGCGGTCATCGACTCGAGCATCTGCGTGGCCGTGATCACGAACGAGCCGCGCTCCATCGCGCGCCGAATGATGTCCTTCTGCAGCAATGGCACGGTCTCGACCGGGCATTCGACGCCGAGGTCCCCGCGCGCGACGATCACGCCGTCCGCGGCGACCAGGATCTCATCGAGGTTCAGCAGCGCTTCGGCGCGTTCGATCTTCGCGATCACCAGCGCGTCGGAGCCGCGCGAGCGCAGATGCGCACGGGCCCGCAACACGTCGCGCGCATCGCGGACGAACGACAACGCGACCGCGTCGACGCCCATCGTGACGCCCGCATCCAGGTGCGCGAGATCGCGGGCCGTCAACGCCGGCACGCGCAGCCGCGAGTCCGGGGCGTTCAGGCCGGCGTGCGTCGTGACGCGTCCCCCGCGCTCGACGACGGTGTGCAGTACGGCGCCGCGGACGGCCGTCACGCGCAGCGCGACGCTGCCGTCCTTCAGCAACAAGCGTTCGCCGGGGCGCACGTCCTTCGGCAGCCCGGCGTAGCTGAGCGACAACGTGGACTCGTCACCGACCACGCGCCGTCCCGCCGGGCCGCACACGACCCGCACCTCGCCGCGCGGCCGCAGGACGACGGCCCCGTCCTTCACGTCGCCGAGTCGGATGCGCGGACCTTGCAAGTCCTGCATGACGCCGACCGGCCGCCCAGCCTTGCGCGCGACGGAGCGCAGGCGCCGCACGACGCGAGCGTGCTCCTCGGGCTTGCCGTGCGAGAAGTTCAAGCGCGCGAGATCCATGCCCGCGCGCACCAATCCAGTCAGAGCGGCGACCGACGAGCTCGCCGGGCCGATCGTCGCGCAGATGCGCGTCATGCGCACCGGAAGGTCCGGGCGACTCATGCGCGCCCCAATCGATCGATGATCGCCTGCCCCATTTCGCGCGTGCCGACGGCGCCCGGCGCTCGCGGGTCCTCGCGCAGGTCGGCGGTGACGTTCGTGCCCTCGTCCAAGACGCCGAGCACCGCGGCATGCACGCGTCGGGCCGCTTCGTGCTCACCGAGGTGGTGCAGCATCATCACGCCCGACAGGATCAACGCGACCGGATTGGCCTTGTTCTGTCCGGCGATGTCGGGCGCGGTGCCGTGGGTCGCTTCGAACACGGCGCCCTTTTCACCGATGTTCGCGCCCGGCGCGACGCCGAGTCCGCCGATCATGCCCGCCGCGAGGTCGGAGATGATGTCGCCGTAGAGATTGGGCAGGACCAGCACGTCGTACTGCGCCGGGTACTTCACGAGCTGCATGCACATGTCGTCGACGATGCGGGCGCTGAACTCGACGTCGAGGTACTCCTTCGCCACGTCGTGCGCGACCTCGAGGAACAGGCCGTCCGAGAACTTCATGATGTTCGCCTTGTGCACGGCCGTGACCTTGCGGCGACCGTGCGCGCGGGCGTACTCGAACGCGAACCGCACGATGCGGCGCGTGCCTTCGACTGAGATCGGCTTGATCGAGATGCCGACGTCGCCGGACAGCGCGGCCTTCGGTTGCTTCGACTTGATGAACTGCACCAGTTCATGCGTCTCGGGCTTGCCGCGCTGGAACTCGATGCCGGCGTAGAGGTCCTCCGTGTTCTCACGGACGATCACGAGGTCGATGTCCTTGAACGGGGTCTTGATGCCGGGCAACGTGCGGCAGGGGCGCACGCACGCGTAGAGCTCGAGTTCCTGCCGCAGCGCGACGTTGACCGAGCGGAACCCCGTGCCGACCGGCGTGGCGATCGGCGCCTTCAACGCGACTTTCTTCGCGCGGATCGTCGCGAGCACGGCCTCGGGCAACGGTGTGCCCTCTTTCTCCATCACGGCCGCGCCGGCGTCGACGACATCCCAGTCGATCGCGACTCCCGATGCGTCGAGCACGCGACGCGTGACTTCGGCGATCTCGGGACCGATCCCATCCCCACGAATCAGCACCACGGAATGCGCCACGACGGGACTCCGGAACGACGGGTTTCCCCGAGCGGGGAAAAGCTCGGGAGTCTACCGATCGCCGGTCGTCCGCGCGCGCGCCACGACGCCGAGAGCGACCGCATTCGTCGCATCACGCGACAGCACCAGCCGCGCCAGCCCCACTGCCTTCGACGTCTGCCCGAGATCGAACCACGCCTCGGCCAGCTGCGCGCGAGCGACGTCGTCGCCGGGCGCCGCCAACAGCCGCGTCCGCAGGCCGTCGACGCGGGTCACGAGATCGTTCAGCTCGCGATATCGCCGCAACGCCTGTTTGGCGTCCGCCGGCTTCTTCTGGCGTTGCAGCGCCAACCCGAGCCGATACCACGTCGACGGACGCCAACCTTCGCCTTGAAGGGCGAGCCGGTACGCGGCTTCGGACGCCGGATACTCGCCGCGCTCGAATAGGACGTCGCCGAGCGCGTCGTGTGCTCGCCAGTACTTCGGATCGAGCGCGACGGCGCGCTCCAGATGCGTGATCGCGTCCGCGCTGCCGCGCTTGCCGAGCACGAAGCCGAGACCGTAGCGCGCCTTCGGGTTCTCGGGCTGCAACTGCACCAGCGCGGCGAAGAACCGCTCGGCGTCCTCGACGTTCCCGAGCTCGAAATGGCAGAAGCCGAGCGGCAGCGCGAGACCGGCTTTGCTCGGCTCACGCGCCAAGCCACGCTCGAACGCGCGAATGGCCGCGCCGTAGCGCTTCTCGAGGTAGAACGCGTTGCCGAGCAAGAGCCAGCCGTCGACGAACTCCGGGTCGGACTGCAGCAGCGATTCCAAGCGCGTGATCGCCGCGCCCGTCTCGTCGAGTTTCAGCAAGTCGACGCACCCGTTGACGACTTGGATCCGCAGGGAGTCTTGCGGCGGATCCTCGGCGCCAAGCGGCGCGATGCGAGCGAGCAGAGCCAACGTCCATCCCACGGTGATCATGGCTCGCTCGTCCCCTCACCACGCACCAGCGCGTGCCATGCGTCGAGCGCACCGCGCGGATACGACTCGCGCGAGCCGTCGCTCCAGCGCACGACGACGCGCGGTGCCGTCAGCGCCGCTCCAGCGAACGCGACGCGCGGATCGTTCGCCGCCTGGAACGAGTACGACGACTTGGCGACGCGCACCGTCGTGCCGAGCGTCACCGTCGCGCCGACGCCATCCGGATTGCCGACTCCGCCGTCGAGCCGATAGCCGATCCACGTCGGATCACCGGCGCGACCGTGGCGCACGTCGTTGCGCAACAAGCGAACAGGACCATCGAGCGTGATCACGACCACGTCGTCGTCGCCGTCGTCGTCGAGGTCGCCGAATGCCGCCGCGCGGTGCACGGCAGCCTTCGTCAAGCCGGAACGCTCGGGCGTCACGACCTTGAATACGCCACCTTCGTTCGTGAACACGTCGCACGGCTGTCGGTACGTCGTGTCGGTGCCGGGGCGATCCGCCTGCGGATAGACGTGGCCGTTGCACGTGAACGCATCGAGATCGCCGTCGCGGTCGAAATCGAGCAACGCCGCGCCCCACCCCAGGCGCGGCAACGACGGCGGGCCGAGGTACGCGCGGAAACT
>JBPOIU010000232.1:0-1531 GCA_052034255.1 Planctomycetota bacterium
GGAAGCGTTGCGGACGAACAGCGTGGCTCCCGCCGCCAGCGTGATCAACGCGATCGCCGCCGCCGCCGCGAGTCCCTTGTTGCGGTGGACCCACTTCTTCATCTCCGCGAACGCGCCGGTCTCGTACGCCTTCACGACGCGGCGCTCGAGATACGCGCGGAGGTCGTCGGCGAGGTCGAGCATCGACGCGTAGCGTTGCTTCGGATCGCGAGCCATCGCGCGATCGCAGATCGCGAGCAGCTCAGGCGGCACGTCCTTCGTCAGCGTGTGGAGCGGCTTCGGTGGCCCTTCCAAGACTTGATTGAGGAGCGACTCGTCCGACGAGTGCGCGGCGCGCTCGCCGTACGGCACTTGGCCCGACAGCAAGTGGTAGAGGATCGCGCCGATGGCGTAAACGTCGGTGCGCGCGTCGATGCGCTTTAGGTCGCCGCGCGCTTGCTCGGGAGGCATGTATTGCAGTGTGCCGAAGAGATCGCCATCCATTGTCAACTGCGGCGGGTTCGGTGTGGCGGGTGTCTGATCACGACGCGACGTCTTGACGATGCTCACGCTCTCTTGGCGACGCGGCCGGATGTCCTTCGTGTCCTTCTTGCCGAGCACGCGCGCCAAGCCCCAGTCCATCACGTAGGTCTCGCCGAAGCGGCCGACCATAATGTTCGACGGCTTGAGGTCGCGGTGGATCACGCCCTTTTCGTGGGCGAACGCCATCGCTTCGCATACGCGCAGGACATGCGACAGTGCACGCGTGACGCTCCAGCCGTCGTCGCCGTGCTTGACGGCTTCGAATACGTGTTCGAGCGTCTTCCCCTTCACGAGCTTCATCGTGAAGTAAACGCGACCGTTCGCATCGATGCCGAGCTCATGCACCGGCACGATGCCGGGGTGATCGAGCTGCCCAGTGACCTGAGCTTCTTCGAGGAAGCGCGAGAGGCGCCACGCTGCGCCTTCCTCTTCGTCGAGCATGACCTTCATCGCGAGGTGGCGACGCAAGTCCTCGTCCCAGACGCGCAGGATCATGCCCATGCCGCCCTGCGCGACCTCGCCCTTCAGGCTGTAACGCGACGACGACGGGCCGCGTGCCTTCAGCGCGTCGAGAAGATCCTGATCGACAGTGGAGTCGTCGCCGGCGTCGAGCGAGATGCCAGGATCGGCGTGCGACCCGAAGCGCTGCTTCACGCGGTCGGCGAGGGAACCCTTCGCGTCCCTCTCCTGCGCGAGCTGCCAGCCGAGGAAGAGTTTGCGCAGGTCGTCGGCTTCCGTCGGATGCTTCGCGCAGAACGCATCGAACGTCAGCGACGCGTCGCGCTCGCGCGCGTCGAGGTAGGCGAGCAACAACTCTTCAGGCCGGGATCGTGGCATCGGACGGGTCCCCCTTTGGCGGTGCGCAGGGTAGCGACCGTCGATATGGACGGGAGGGGAGGAGGCCGTGCGATCGAACGATCTGCCCGGCGCGCCGGCTTCGCACCGCGCGCGGCTAGTTGTGCGGCGGATGTTCCCGGCCGTCTGGAAGCGGCGGAGGGGGAAATAGGGC